>CAZQRQ010000024.1:0-45830 GCA_964595725.1 uncultured Rikenellaceae bacterium
ATTAAAAGGCACACTATTGGTACGCCTGCCGAAAATGACAGCGAGGTCTACTTTGAACCAGATGAAACATACAGTGTCTATTTAACTGAATCGAAGAGCCGGAAATATATATTTATTAATGCAGAACAGACTCTTGCCACAGAAACCAGATACCTCGATGCTATGAATCCTCAGGGTGATTTCAGGCTGATAGAGCCCAGAAGAATCAATCACGAGTATCATGTCGATCATCTGGGGAATGAGTTTTATATACGCACCAATGCAGACAGTTCATTTAATTTTAAGCTGGTGAGGGTTTCAGATAAGGACCCGTCAGAAAGAAACTGGGCGGACCTGATTCCACACAGGCAGGATGTATTGTTTGAAGGGTTCGAGCTTTTTAATGATTTCCTGGTTGTCGATGAAAGGATCAGGGGACTTACTAATATCAGGATCATAAACACAAAGGAAAACAGTGAACACTATATCGATTTTGGGGAGGAGACCTATGAAGCCGGCATAAATGTCAATCCTTCTTCTGAGACAAGTATTCTGAGATACAGGTTCTCTTCACTTACAACCCCGAATTCTGTTATTGATTACAATATGACGACCCATGAAAAGAAGCTTATGAAGCAGGATGAAGTACTGGGTGGTTTTAAAAGCTCAGATTATGAATCTGAGAGGTTGTGGGCAAAAGCGTTTGATGGTACGGAGATCCCGATTTCACTCGTTTACAGGAAAGGCTTCAGGAAGGACGGTAAGTCGCCCCTGCTGCTTTATGCGTACGGATCTTACGGGTACTCTACGGATGCCGGATTCAGGTCCAATATAATAAGCCTGCTCGACAGGGGCTTTGCATTTGCCATAGCTCATGTGCGTGGAGGCGGCGAGATGGGGCGTTTCTGGTATGAAGACGGCAAGCTTTTCAAGAAGAAGAACACCTTTACTGACTTCAATGATTGTGCCCAATATCTTATAGATGAGCATTATACAAGTACCAGGAGACTGTTTGCACAGGGTGGAAGTGCCGGAGGTCTTTTAATGGGTGCTATTCTTAACATGAAACCTGAGCTTTATAAAGGTGTCATAGCTGCGGTACCTTTCGTTGATGTGGTGACAACCATGCTTGATCCGTCTATACCTCTCACAACTTTTGAATGGGATGAATGGGGGGATCCGAGGAAAAAAGAATATTACGACTATATGCTGTCATATTCACCTTACGACCAGGTACAGGCCCGGAAGTATCCAAACATAATTGTAACAGCCGGTTTCTGGGATTCTCAGGTGCAGTACTGGGAACCAGCCAAGTGGGTTGCCAGGCTCAGGGACATGAAGAAAGATCACAACCTGCTGGTTTTTGAGTGCAACATGTCGGCCGGGCACGGAGGTGCTTCGGGCAGGTTTGAAAGACTGCGTGTAACTGCGCTTCAATATGCTTTCATCTGTGACCTTGCCGGGATTACGGAATAGCTATACTGTTATTAAAGTAACATTATTTAACTTAATAAGGCACATCTTTTCCAGTATACTTTTTTAACTTTATTACTTCTGGTTTCTGGAAGTCAGTTTGAAACGTTATAATGGTAATAAGACCAATAATTTTATTTATACTTCTTCTGTTGGCTGCAAATGGCTTCAGTCTGCCATCTAAAGCTGGAGATATTTCTTTTTCTCACGGAAACCATAGTAAAGATTCTGTTGAACGCCAGATCCTGTATAACGGACGGCTCTGGAAGAATGAATTCCTAAATGTGGAAGGGCATCAGTTTATTATGTCACCGAACTTTCTTCTTGGAGTGGTTGTTATTGATAATCAAATATTTGAGGACGTATGGCTCCGGTATGACATCCACAATGACGTACTCCTAATACAAAGAGATGCTAATATAGTTATTCGTACAAACGGGGATCTGATAAGTTCATTCGATATTCTTTTTAATGATGAACGTCTTCATTTTGTAAACTTCGATGGTTCTCAAACAGGATCGTTAAAAGGATACTATCATGTTTATTATAATTCCGGGATTAAAATCTATATCAGATACTTCAAAGAGATTCTCTCAGCAACGATTACAAACGGATTGCCTAGATTTAACCAGTTAAATACTATCATCTTGTATGAAAATGGCGTGTATTCAAAAGTGGATAATAAGCGTGATCTTCTGAACCATATAGGCAATGAAGAACAACAAAAGATGATTAAGAAATTCATCAGAACAAATTATTTTAAGATCACTAAAAAGGATCCTTCAAGCTTCAAACGAGTGGTCGAATACTATGAAAAGATAGCTTCACAACAATGAGAGTATTTTTACTAGCAGTCTCATTATCAGTGCTTTTGTCGAACCTGTCCCTGGCACAGGAAGATGTAAGAATTACCTGGGACTATAATAATCTTACCTTCAGACAATTTATTTCTGTTGCAGAAAAACAGACCGGTATCAGGTTTTTCTTCAGGGACGACTGGGTGGAATATCTCCGTCCGGGCGATTATCCGGGAAAGAAATCACTATTTGAGCTCTTCAGCGAGATGTTTCAAGGCAGATCTCTTTATTTCTACACGAATGACGATGGAGATGTGATTATAACCAGGGATTACGAGCTGGGACATATTGACCTTTTAGCTCCGGAAAAGAAGTTTTTTACGCTTGATGAATATTCGATCGAAGAAGAGAAGCAGAAGATTATCGAGAATCTTTACATCGAGATCGGAAATCCAGCCGACAGGAATATACCTGGAAATGTGGACGTGTCGGGGTATATAATTGAAAGTGATACGCGGGAGGCTCTTTCCGGGACTACGATAATGGTAGAAGACCTTACTACCGGAACAGTCTCGAATCAATATGGTTTTTACAATATAAGTCTTCCCCGTGGCGCTCACATGATGCAATTCACTTTTGTAGGGATGAAGCAAAAAAGAATTTTCGTTAATGTTTATGGACCCGGGACTCTAAATGTTGAAATGAATAGTGCGCTTATACCATTGAGGGAAGCAGTTGTTTATGCCCAGCGGAATGCCATCCTGCAGCGTCAGGAGTCAGGGGCGGTTAAGATTGACATGGAAGCAGTGAAGTTTCATCCGACATCCATGGGTGAACCCGATATCACAAAAAGCATTTTACTGATTCCCGGTGTTCAGTCAGTAGGAGAGGGCTCTATTGGCTTTAACGTCAGGGGAGGCTCTGCCGATCAGAACTTGATGCTCCTTTACGGAGCCCCGGTTTACTATCCTTCACACTTTTTCGGCTTCTTTACCTCGGTAAATGGCGATATCATAAAGGATTTCACTATTTACAAGGGAGGTATACCGTCGAGATACGGTGGAAGGATATCATCGGTGATAGATATAAATACAAAAGAAGGAAACAGGAGGGAAGTTACCGGGAATGCCGGTATAAGTCCTGTTACAACTCATCTCCTGATCGAGGGTCCGGTTAAGAAGGATAAAGCATCATTCGTCCTTGCAGGGAGGACCACCTATTCAAACTGGATTCTGGGCTTTTTCGATGATCCTGCAATAAGGAACAGTCAGGCTTCTTTCTACGATATCAACTCCAGTATCTCATGGGATCTTAATAAGAATAATAAACTATATATTTCGTCATACTTAAGTTATGATGCGTTCAAACTAAATTCAGATACTTTATATAAATATCAAAACAGTATTGTATCAGCCAGGTTGCGCCATTTGTTTTCAGAAAGACACTATGCAATTTTTACACTCGACAATAGTTATTTTAGCTATAACCTGACGAGCAACGGATCATATAACGAGGCTTTCAGCATGTCACACCATATCAACAGTACTGAGCTTAAGGCTGATTTTAGTTTTTTCCAGGGAAGGCATGAGATCCGCTACGGGGCGGGCATTTCACATCACTCAGTCCTTCCTGGCTCCTATCTGCCACTTAATGATTCATCACTGGTTACGCCAAAAAGAATACCTATTGAAAGAGCTCTTGAAGGTGCAATCTATTTTGATGAAAGATTCTCTTTTTCAGATGCTGTAACTGTAAATGCCGGTATAAGGTTTTCAACATTCCTGTCATTTGGACCTGGCGAAGTTTTCAAATATAATCCGGAACTCTCAAAACAGAAATCTTCTGTAACCGACACAATTTATTATGGAAACGGTGATATGATAAGCAGCTATGCAGGTCCTGAATTCAGGTTCTCCTTGAATCTAAGAACGTCGGAGAACAGCTCAGTGAAGGTAAATTACAATCACATGAGGCAATATCTTCATTTGTTATCCAATACTGTTGCAATTTCTCCGACTGATACATGGAAACTTAGCGATTATTACCTCAGACCACAGGTTGGTGACCAGTTTGCAGCCGGTTATTACAGGCTTCTGGCAGGCGGAAGGATTGAAGTATCAGCAGAGGTATACTACAAGTATGTTAACAACATGGTCGATTATAAGGGTATGTCTGAACTTGTTATGAATGAGCATATTGAGATGGATCTGGCTGCTGTAAGAGGAAAAGCCTATGGCATTGAACTGCTGTTAAAGAAGATGGCAGGCAGGTCGAGATGGGATGTGGGTTACACCTGGTCAAGAACACTGATAAAATCTACAGGCAAATTCTGGGATGAGACTATAAACAATGGGAAGTGGTTTCCTGCTAATTACGATAAACCCCATAATCTTGTTCTTACATATACTTTTCTTTATTCAAGACGTGTTAGCTTCTCATCCAATTTTACATGGAGTACGGGTCGCCCTGTTACCTACCCGCTTACTTCTTATTACCTCGGAAGCAAATTGGTGGTCCAGTATTCTGAAAGAAATCAATTCAGGATACCTGATTATGCCCGCCTGGATGTTTCCTGCACAATTAATGGTAATCTAAGATCAAACAAGATTGCAAATCCCCATTTTATATTCTCAATATATAATCTTCTGGGCAAGGATAACGTCTATTCGGTCTTTTTCAGGAATGATAATGATGTCATTTACGGTTACAGGTTTTCAATATTTGCGAGGGCTATACCCTCTGTTAGTTTCAATTTTGATTTTTGATGAGAAAGTATATTAGTTATCTGGTAATCCTTATTGTAGTTGAAGTTATCTCCGGCTGTGTAACTGAGTTTATCCCGGATATCGGTGTCGATCCCGAATTTTATGTTGTTGAAGGATTGTTAACTGATCAGCCTGGACGGCATCCTGTAAAAGTCTCTCGTTCGATACCACTTGGCGGTGAAGCCATCTATGAACCTATATCAAACTGTAATGTATGGATAAGCGATGATAATAATACCAAATACCAGATGGAAGAAGCTACAGCTGGAATGTACAGCGCGTCAGTGGACTTCAGGGGCGAGCCAGGTCACAGGTATACATTGTATGTTGAGATTACCCGGTTAAGAAGTTTTCCGCCATACCGGAGGGAAGTAATTTACACACTGAAATCAAATCCCGTTGAAATGTATCCTGTACCGGATATCGACAGCTTATATTATGAAAAGGTAGATCTGAAGGCAGAAGACGGCTTCCGGTTTCCAGGTGAAGGCTGCCAGGTGCTTATTAATACTTCGGATCCTGAAACCTCTTGTGAGTACTACAGATGGGATTACATTGAAACATGGAAGATACTGGCACCCAGTTTTCCTCGGTCAATTAACCGGTTATGCTGGGCCACAAGGGAATCTGAAGATATCATCGTTAAAGCTGTAAGCAGGCTGAATGAGAACAGGATTGAGCGATTACCAGTAAAGTTCATTTCAAACGAATCTGACAGGCTGCTTGAAAGGTACAGGATTCAGGTAAACCAGTATTCTATCGGTGAAGATGAATTCATTTACTGGAGCAATCTTGAAAAGATAATGGAGCAGACAGGAGGTCTCTATGACAGGGTGCCAGCCTCCATTTCGGGGAATATGTACTGTTCAGATGATCCGGGACTTCAGATACTGGGATATTTCAGTGCATCATCAAAGAGATCGAAGGTGATATATATTGATGATACTTTCGACGGACTGGTGGATCCTTATTCACAATGTGCAAGAGATACAATTTTCAAAGATCCTGAAGGTCCGTTTCCTCCTCCTGGAATATTTGAGGCCGATGGGAAATATTACTGGATTCTTGAAGCTGAACTTGAAACATATCCGTTATACATGATTGTTACCAAGAACAGGGCTTGTGCAGATTGCACTGTGAATGGCTCTACAGTAAAACCAGACTATTGGGAGGATAAATAATGAACCTGTAACATGAAGAATAAATATCAAGGTCAAAAAGCATGGGCTCCGGAAACGAAAATCATTACATAAAATGAGATATCTGCTTACTATAACAGTATTCATCATTTTTAATCATGTAATTAACTGTCAGTCTGAAAATAACATACTTGGAAAAATTGCATGGAAGTTCCAGAAATTTTGCGATGCAACACCAAGAGAAGAAACCTTTGTTGAAACTGACAGGGACATATATATTTCAGGTGAAGACGTGTGGTTCAATATATGGCTTTTCGACAGGCAAAAGGAAACATTATCAGATAATAGTAAAATTGTCTATGTTGAGATACTAAGCCCCAATAACCGGCCAGTTGTACAGAAAAGAATAGGTTTGGCTTCAGGTACCGGCTCAGGTCGCGTAACCCTGCCGGACACATTGAGACCGGGTGTTTATTTATTGCGCGCGTACACAAGCTGGATGAAAAATTTCATGCCTGAAAACTGCTTCACCAGGAAGCTGAAAGTATATAATGGTTCCGAAAATCAGAATTTTCTGGCAACAGATCTAACTCATAGTGTGGTCCAAGAGCATAAGCCTTCAAGTGAAAGGGTAAATATCAGGATTTCGAGGGAGATCAATGATGTCGTTCTGGTCGAAATAACTTCAGGTGATGATTTCCGGACATCAAATGGTAATTCATGTCATCTTTTCGTTCAGACACACGGCATAATTAATTATAAGAATACTATTAACCTTACAGGAGATACTACCAGGATTGAATTGCCTCCCGGAGGTTTGACATCCGGTATAAATCAGTTCACCCTTTTTGATGCTAAAGGAAATCCTTCTTGTGTGAAGTATTCATTTACACCACGTAGACAAAGTGAAATAACCCGTATTCTGACCATGGCACCTGACTCCTGCAGATCAAGAGAAACCGTGTCATTAATACTTGATGCCGGAAACAACTCAGCCGTTGATACAGCCTACCTGAGTGTCTCAGTTGTTCCGGCAGGATCAAAATCAATGGCCGGCATTTCAGACTATATGGTATTTTGTTCCGAATTTGGGATACTGCCCGACATATTTATGGAAAAAAGCCTTGACAATATCCCTGACAGTATAATTGATAACTTCCTTTCAGGTGCAAGAAGCAACTGGATCGACTGGAACCTGATCCTGGCTGATAAGACGTCGGAAAAAAAATATCATGAAGAGGATCGTTATCATTACCTGTCTGTAAGTACATTTTCTGGCATTGTGAATGACAGTGCTGTGGAGCGTCATCTTTTTCTTTGCTTTCCAGGAAGAAATGCTGTTCTCCAGTATTCCAGGATAAAACCGGATGGAACTTCTGAATTCTGTCTGCCCGCTGATAACAAATTACGTGATCTGGTTATTCAGTCAGATGTACCGCTGGTGAACAACAAGATTATTGTAAATTCATCATTTTCTGACAGATACCCGGATCTGATAATTCATAATCATAGTGATTCGGTGCTTTCATCACTGATAAGGAAACTTATTTTGAATCACCGTGTTAGGAAGGTCTACAAATCTTTCGAACCTCCTGCTGCCAGGGAGCAGGAATTACTCTCGGTATTCTCTAAGTCCTTTTATGGAAAACCGGATGTTGAAATTTTGATGTCAGATTATATTTCATTGCCAACAATGCAGGAAGTGTTCTTTGAACTCATACCCGGTGTAACAATCAGATCCGAAAAGAGAGATCACAGGATTACAATCAGGGATATGTCTGATGGAAGGTTGTATGAAGATCCCTTGTTGATGATCGATGGAGTATTGATACGCGATCCTGGAGTTATTGCTGGTCTAGATCCCCAGCTTGCTGAAAGAATACACATAATAAGGTCTATGTATGTTTTTGGGGATTACCTTTTCCCGGGAATTATAAACATACAAACTATAAAAGGAGATATTGGCAATATAAACCTGCCGGAGGATGTTTCCAGGTTCAGATACCGGGCATTCGAAGATCCGGCAATATTTTCATATCCTGATTATTCTAAAGCTGAAAACAGGAATTCTCACATTCCCGACTTCAGGAATACTCTTTACTGGAATACTCTCACAGTACCAGGTTTGGGCGAGGAAATACTGCTGGATATGACAACTTCTGATTTTCTATCCGATTATGATATTGTTGTTAAGGGCATAACAAAAGACGGCAGGTATGTTTCGGGAAGGGATACATTCAGGATTACTAAATAGTATTTACCTTTTAGATATAAAGTCCCCCTCTCGTAAAGGAGAGGGGGATTAGGGGGTGAGGCTAGTATCCTCCCTGTCCCTGCATCTGTGGAATTGCGGGTTTTCCCTGCAGTTTCGCGTCCCTCTGGGCTGCAAACCACGCAAAAGAGGCTGAGATTATGGCATTATGCCTGAGGTCACCTATAAGCAGCCTTTCCCATGTGTCCATAACTGTATGATAGCCACGACCATACTCAATCTCATCCTGGATAAACTGAAACCCTGGCAATCCGGCCCTGTCAAAAGAAAGATGATCGGTTCCGCTGGTATTCCTGATAGTCACGGTAGAACATCCCATGTCTTCAAACGGTTTTAGCCATTCCTCAAATACTGGCCTGAGAAGTTCATTCGACTGCAGGTAAATGCCCCTGTATTTTCCTGTACCATTGTCCATGTTGAAATATCCTGCAAATTTATCCCAGTCGGATTTGTGGGCCCCGGTTTGGGGATCCTGAAGATATTTCTCTACATACCCGCTCGAACCATAGAGTCCTTGCTCCTCTCCACCCCAGAGGGCTATTCTTATTGTTCTTCTGGGAGCAGCATCAAGGCTTTTAAGAATGCGCATAGCTTCGAGCATCACCAGGCAGCCTGATGCATTATCAGCAGCTCCGGTCCCTCCATGCCACGAGTCAATATGTGCTCCGAGCAATACTACCTCATTCTTCAGGACCTTATCAGTGCCGGGAATCTCGCCGATAACATTGAAAACCTTTGGACCCGGGAAAAACTTATTCTGTATTTCAACTTCCATTTTGACAGGTATATTATGCTCCAGAAGCCTCTGCATCCTGCCAGCATCTTCAACAGGGAGGTTGACCTCGGCTATTGGTTCCGGATCACCTGAACGGTAGCTTGCCCCATTCGACCTGGGTACATTGAAAACACCTGAATTATTTATGATCAGAACTACTCCTTCACTCTTCAGCAGTTCTGTAATCTTGCTTCTCAACGTTCTCTGAGCTAAAATTGCTGCCATATCTCTCTGAGGCCTTCCGCTTCTTCCTCCACCTGAAGCCATCTTCAGTTGATTAAGATCTTCTTCAGAATACCTTGTAGCCAGCGGTTCAAAGCTTACTTCATATGTTGCAGCAGATGGTAAAAGGACTATTTTCCCGGCAAGCTTACCTTTGTAATTGTTCAGATCTGCTTCAGACTGAACATTAAGAAGGACAACCTCGCTCTTAACCAATCCTTTTGTACTTCCTGTCCACGCTACAGGATTGCATGCAAAGTTCACATAATACGGATCGGTCATGGCTGCGTATGTCTTTAAGTTATCCCAACCTCCACGCGTAAAATCACCGGCTTCTTCAACCCTCACATTCTGAAGACCCATATCTTCCATTGTCTTCTTTGCCCAATCACTTGCCCTGGTAAATCCGGTTGAACCGGTAAGCCTGGGACCTACAAAATCAGTAAGCCCAAAAGCCATTTCTTCAAGGTTATTGCCCCTTGCAGCTGCCTGCTTGATTTTGTAGACCATCGACAGGTCAATATTTTCCTTCTGAGCCGAAAGTAAAAGCGGTACAAGTAACAGAAGGAATAAGCTTGTGTAGATTTGTTTGATTCTCATAATGTTAAAAAATGATTAGTTACGATCAGAATGATCAAATGTAGAAAAAAGTTAATTTGACTGTTTATGACTCCGGTAATTTAACAATTATTAACGTTACTTTTGCTGGTATCATTAATATAAGGCATTGACAGAGGAATGATATACCCGGAGTACTTTGAGACGAAAACAGGATTTGACAGGATTCGCAGTTTGTTGTCGGATAGGTGTTTAAGCCCGGTTGGTAGGGAGATGACAGTATCTGCCGGCTTTTACACCGAACAGGAAGCAATACATTCGGAATTGTCAAAAACCTATGAGTTTCAGAAAATACTCTTATATGAAGATCCTTTTCCGTCTGATAATTATTTTGATTTAAGGGAGACACTTGAGATGCTCAGGGTGGAAGGGACCTTCCCGGATGTTCATGAAATTTTTAACCTGAAAAGAACTCTTGAAACTATCAGGTTGATAATCAATTACCTGAAGTCAAGGAAGGAGTTAAGTTACCCGCATTTGAAGGCCTTATGCACGGAAGTGAAGGTATATCCCTATGTTTCAGATTCAATTGACAGGATACTCGACAGGTTTGGGAATATTAAAGATACTGCCAGCAGCAGGCTCAGGGAAATAAGATCTGAACTGCAGGCAAAGAACAACATGGCTTCAAAAAAGCTGAATGCCATTCTTAAAAAGGTTCAGGCAGAAGGAATAGTGGAGCAGGATATAAATGTATCATTAAGGAATGGGAGAGGAGTTATTCCTGTCAACGTGTGGGATAAAAGAAAAGTCCGTGGACTGATACATGACCAGTCGGCATCGGGAAAGACTGTTTTTATAGAACCTGAAGAGGTTGTGGAAATAAATAATGAGATCATTGAACTGGAGTACGAAGAGAAGCGCGAGATTGTAAGGATACTGACTGCTTTTGCTGATGATATCAGGCCATACCTGGATGATCTTCTTTATTCAAATACTTTCCTTGGTGAGATCGATTTCATAAGGGCGAAAGCTCTTCTTGGCAACCAGCTTGGCTCGATAATGCCTGTCCTCAGGGATCACCCGTATATTTCGTGGAGGAAAGCAGTTCATCCGCTTCTTTATATGTCCTTTAAGAAGATCTCCGGAAGGAAAGTCGTTCCGCTTGATATAACCCTTGACCAGGCAAACAGGATACTTGTCATTTCAGGCCCGAATGCAGGAGGCAAATCAGTATGTCTTAAGACGGTAGGCCTGCTTCAGTACATGTTACAATGCGGATTGACAATCCCGGTCGAGGAGGGTTCCGAGGCAGGTATTTTCCGGAATATCTTTATTGATATAGGCGATGAACAGAGTATTGAGAACGACCTGAGTACATATTCGTCGCACCTTATAAACATGAAGTTCTTCCTGAAGAACTCCACTCCTGAAACGCTTGTCCTTATCGATGAATTTGGAACAGGTACCGAGCCAATGCTGGGAGGATCAATAGCAGAATCAATACTTGGCGGGCTTAATAGTATTGGTATTTTTGCCGTTCTGACAACACACTATACAAATCTGAAGCATTTCGCCTCGGTAACCGATGGTATTGTAAATGGAGCCATGGCTTTTGATAATCACCTGATGCAGCCCCTGTTCCAGCTTCACATCGGGAAACCGGGTAGCTCATTCGCCTTCGAAATTGCAAGGAAGATTGGTCTTCCCGATAACATCCTCGAAGATGCTTCCAGAAAAGCCGGGGTCAAAAATATAACTTACGACAAACACCTGAAGGATATCGCACGCGATAAACGTTACTGGGAAACCAAGAGACAGAATATAAGGCATCATGAGAAACGGCTTGAAGAACTCATCAATGAATATGAAAACGAATTATCTGGTGCCAAGGCTCTGAGTAAAGAAATTGTCAGCAAGGCAAAGTCTGAAGCCGAGATGCTTTTAAACGAATCAAACAGGATGATTGAAAATACTATCCGCCAGATCAGGGAATCACAGGCTGAAAAAGAGAAGACAAGGGAAATAAGGAAGCAACTTGACGATTTCAAGGTATCTGTGAAGGAAAATGATGCGACAACGAAATCTGAGGCTGAAATGAGAAAGAATACACTGGACAAAAAGGCTGAGAAGGTATACAGAAAGAGGACTGAAACGCTGAAACCTTCAGACGCAGCCAGGGAGGAGGGGCCGTTAAAGGTTGGTGATGCAGTCCGGATGACAGATACACAGGCTGCCGGAGAAATTATTGAGATTAAGGGCAAGACAATTATGGTGGAAACCGGATCGCTCAGGTTTTCAGTATCTATCGACAGGGTAGAACGCATAAGCAGGTCGGAGATGAAAAAGAGTCAGCGATCAACTCCAGAATTTAATAGTATCGATTCCGACCTGAATTTGAGAAAGCTTAATTTCAAACCGGAGATAGACATTCGTGGAGCCAGGGGTGAGGAAGCTATTAATCAGGTACGCGATCTTATCGATACTGCAGTTATGGTGCAACACAGGAACCTGAGGATCCTTCATGGTAAAGGAAACGGAATACTACGACAGCTTGTCAGGGAGTATCTCGCCTCTGTCGATGTGGTAGGATCATTCCATGATGAGCATGTTGACATGGGAGGATCAGGTATTACCATAGTGGAGATGGATTTTTAGGAGGGTGGGGAATAAAATATTTGTATACAACAAAGTAATATAGTAATAATGTATTATTTAAATAATATAATACTACTTTATTACATAATTGTAGCTGTCCTTCACACCTGTTATCCCTTATCCAAATCTATAATGCTTCTTTACAGCATTTTTAACGTCCCAGCGGCATTTAAGACCCTTCTCAAATACTACAAGGTCACCTTTTCCAAAGCTTACCGGCTCTCCGTTTTCAGGAGTAACGGTTACGTCTCCTTCCAGTATGTAACAGGTTTCCTGCTGGTCATACTCCCACGGGAAATCGGAAGCTTCCTTTTCCCAGGTCGGCCAGGTATCTACTTCGAGTCGTAGTAGTTTGTCCACTGTAGGTTTTTCCACATGTATCATGACATTCCTTTTGAACATTAATTCAATTTAATAGCCGAAAACATCTTCCAGCTTAAGCAGCCTGACTTCTCCTATTTTATTCAGGGCATTCATGTCAAGCATTTTGGTATTACCAAGTACTATGAAAGCCGGATTCTTTCCACTGATATGTGAGTTGAAGAAATTTCTCATCTCATCAAGGGTAATGGTCCGGGCCTTCTCATATGTGTCTTTTCTTATATCATATTCTATACCAAGGTTCTTATTGTCGAGCCAGCTGCTGAAAAGATTACTGTTTGTAATCCTTCTTGTACTGATGCTGCTGATAAGACCTTCGTTGGAAAGCCTGAAATAAGTTTCGTCTCCAGGCATATCGGTTATCAATTCACGCATACTTTCAGTAGCCGTTTTAAGTTTGTCTGCCTGTGTCGACATGAAGGAACTGAAACGGGTCATCTGGTCCGCAAAGGCAGGTATCCTGTAAGAGCCCGTTGCAGTATATGCCAGGCCCTTGGCTTCCCTTATTTCCTGAAAAACGATCTGGCCGAAGAAATTATTGAAAATCTGGCTGAAAGGAACAATATCCTTTCTGAACTGTATATCATTGAAAAGAATGGATATGTTCGCCTGGCTGATATCGTAATCCAAAACATATACAACAGGCTTGTTATTTATTACATAGCTGAACAATTTAATTTCAGGTACTGGAAGAAGGGGCTCCGGCACAATATGGTGCTTCTTAATTATCTCCTTCACCTTGTCAAATGATGTTGTACCGTAGTAACTGATCATATGAGGGTATCTCATTACACTGGCGGCCAGACTTGTCAGATCTGAAGGGTCTATTGATCTCAGCTTTGCTTCAGGAATTATATACTTCGATGGTGAATCTTCCCCAAAAATCCCGTAATCTTCCATTGCATAACGTATCTGTGAAAGGTTCTTCCTGGCATCATCCCTGGCTTTGATCACACTCTCAACATATTTGTCATAAATATCTCTGTCAGCTTTCGCATTGTTCATTACATGTTTAAGAAGTTCAACTCCTTTATCCAGGTATTCGTCAAGACCACTTATCCTGATCTGGCAGTTTCTGTCACTAACCGACATGTTCAGGGTCAGCCCATACCTGTAAAGTTCTTTTTTAAGATCATCAGGAGTGAATTCATCTGTACCGAGCAGGGACAAGTAATCGAAGGCTACCGGCAGTTCTACATTATGCATTTTGCCCAATTCAGCCACATATGAAAGGTTGAAGATGCCGTTAATATCGTTGGGAGAGTAGAAAAGCCCGATACCCGGATCCAGTTCCTCTCTCCTGAGCGCAGTATTAAAGTCGACAAAAACAGGTTCAATAGGGGGGACGTCTTCGGCTAAAAGCTCTTTGGCGAATTCAGATTCGAGGTCGCGGTTTATCCTGACCGGTGTTATCTGGGGTTTTTCTACTTTAACAAGTCCGTCGTTTGGTCCGTTTCTCTTGTAGACGACTGCATAATTATCATTGTAGTGTTCATTTGCAAAAGCGACAAGCATATCCTTATCAATTTTACTCAGCCTGTCTATGAAACTAACTACATCACTGTGAGGTGTTTCATTAATAAACCCGTTTAACATATAATAAGCCCTTATGAACGACCTTTCAAGGGCTCTCATGAAGGATAGCTTTTCATCGTTGATAATTGCCTGGAGTAGCCAGTCATCAAATTCCCCTTTCTTAATCTTTTCGATTTCTTCCAGCATCAGAGACTCAACTTCCTCAAGTGTCTGCCCCTGCCTGGGTCTTCCCGTAAGCTCATGAACGCCATAATCTTTCAGAAAATCAGCATAGGAATCTGCATTTTGTACTTTCTGACTCTGGTTAAGGTCGAGATCGAAAAGGCCGGCCTGGCCATTTGATAACAGGTCGCTTATCAGAGTTACATAGAGTTCATCTTCAGAATTTGCACCATCAAATCTGAAAGCAACTGTAACAAATTCCTGCTGGGGACCGGAAATCTCCTTCTTCCTTATTGAAGTGATGGGTTTTTCCTTTTCTCTTTCTGGCTTCAGGATTGTTTGTGACTTCATACTTCCAAAGTATTTGTCAATCATGGTGATTACAGGTTCAAACTCAAAATCACCTGCAAGTGCAATTGCCATATTGTTTGGCACATAGTAGTTATTGATAAATTTCCTTATTTGCACCATAGATGGATTCTTCAGATGTTCAGGCAATCCTATAACGTCCCTGCCATAGGGATGCACTGGAAAGAGCTCTTTGAAAAGTTCTGCCTCGGCCCTGGCATTATCCATATCCTGGTACATGTTAAATTCTTCATACACAGTTTCCAGCTCAGTATGAAACAGTCTCAGAACTACATCAGTAAATCTCTCCTTTTCAATCTTTGCCCATTTTTCTATTTCGTTTTTGGGAACTTCACACATGTATACAGTCGATTCATAACTGGTACCGGCATTCAGCATATTATCACCGATAGCGCTGTAAAGTTTATCGATCTCGTTGGTGGCCACGTAACCTGCTGCAATCTGAGAAACACTGTCTATCCTGGCATAAATAACCTTTTTACGTAACGGGTTATCCGTGTTCCGGTACTGTTCAAACAGGTCTGAAATAACTCCGAGCTCGACTTTTTCTGCCTCCCAGTTAACGGCCCCGATTTTACTAGTACCCTTGAACATCATATGTTCAAGGTAATGAGCGAGGCCCGTCGCGTTTGGATCCTCATAGGCTGAACCTGCCTTAACGCCTATGAGTGCAGAGATTCTCGGCTGGTCGGTATTACGGGATAAATAAATTGTCAGACCATTATCAAGGGTATAGATTCTGGCTTTAAAAGGATCATTACTTACTGTAGTGTACCTGAAGCCATTACTGTCTGTTTTTTCTGTAGTTTTATACCTGTCCGGTTGGCAGGAATAGATAATAAAAGCAAGTGACAGAATGGCTAATCTTGATATCATTTTCATGGCTTACAATTGTGAAATGGTAAAATGAATTATCAAATTTAGGAAATTGAATAAGATAATTCAATGAAGTTTAATGTAAATTGCTGTTTAGCAGGAAAAAAATAGCAGGGATTACAGGTCTTTAATCTGGATGATTCCTCTGTGGGCGTTTATCCTGACAACAGAATTATTTGTCATTTTTTTGCCCCAGTAGCCGGAAATTTTAGTTATTCCGTTCACATCCTGCCTGTGTAGTGAAGGATTGGATTCAAATGGTATGTCAATTGCTGATCCTGACAGTGATATATCAGCGATAAAAGATGCATCATTCTGAACATTAATAGTAACAGGTGTCTGCGTATTCTTAAGATCCACCAGTGAAAAGTCTCTTGATAACTCACTGATAACGATGGATCCGTAATTTGTTTCTGCTACCATCTGTCTTTTAAGATCACCAGCCACAAATACAGTGTATGTACTTTGCATAACCACATTATTAACGGATTCAATATTGAAAATGTCTGATTTTGAATCGACGACTATGGAGTTTGCAGTCCCGAAGGAAATTCTGGAGAACCGCGATGTGATGACAGCTGCCTGCACCTTTCCCAGGCTGACAGTGGGACAATTAATTGCTGTTATTGTTACCCAGTTTGCCTTATCGATGGTTATAGACCCGAAGTCGGCATTAATGGAATTCACAGGCTTGATATTGCCGCGGCTCAGAATCCCGGCATACAGGTTCCCATGGGATACCGAAATGTCGGCGGAGCCATCGCAATTGTCTACATAAACGTCGCCGAATGAATTATTGATCTTAAGGTTTATTCCTTTGGGTACGGTGATTGCATAGTCAAGATGGAAGCTGGTTCTGCCGGTGTTGTATGGTGGGGTGAAGAATGTTTCATCAAAAAAGGTTTTTACTGACAAAGTGTCGATCCTCTTTTCGACCAGGGTTTTTATCATCGACATGCTTTTTTCAAGTAATGCCGGATCTTTTTGCCTGATGTTAATTGTAGAGCAGACTATTATTGAGTCTTTTGCTGTTGAGTTTATCTTTATCTCCCCGTACTTGCCTGTTACTGTCAACCAGTCACCACTTTTAGCAGCAAACGATTTCCTGGTTATACAATGGTCTGTCTGTGCCGCAGCAGTAATTGCATAAAAGCATAGGAAAAGTAATCCCGATGTTTTCCTGATATATTTCATTTCCTGATATTTTTATGATGTTTTGCCAGGATTCTGGTGTGTCCTCTGTTATAAAGACGGAAAAATTAGTAGCATGCTGCAAAAAAAACGGGCACCAGGTTGGTGTCCGTTTTACAGACTTTTAAGGATTTTTAAAACTTATTCTCAAAGGAGAGTCACAGATCCGTATGATGATTTAATCTTTACGCGTGATGTAGGAGACTCATCACTGCCAACCACGCCTGACAATTCCGTAGAGTTATTCTGGACTATATTCCTCTGGTATTTGAATTTATCCTTGTCGATTTTTATGTTGCCATAAGAAGCCTGGCCATCCAGCTCATAGCTGGCTGATTCAGCTATACCGAGTTTCACACCCATATACTTGGTGTTTACATCTAACGACTCAAACCCTGATGGAATATTATCAACGTTGAAGGAGGCATAGCTGCCTTCAAAGTCAAGTTTCTTGGTAAGAGTCCCGATGTCAGCTGTCGTATAGCCTGAAACCATTACAAGATTATTGATTTCCTCAATCTTGTAATTGTCATATTTGGATTCGCTTACTACAGAGCTTGTTTCTCCTATCCTGAGCTTCGAGTACCTGCTGTCGATTAGAAGTGCCTGGCTTACTGGTATTTCCAGCGAACCACTGTACCTCGCGTTTATTTCCAGCCAGCCAGCCTCCTCAATGATTCCCTTGCCGTATGCCAGGGTAATTGCATTAAGAGGTTTCTCATTTCCCCTTGTCAGTCTTTCAACAGCCAGGTCACCGTATTTTATATCAAGTGTAACCAGTCCGCTGAGGTTATCGATATCGGTATTACCATACCTGTTTGAGAGGGCGAGGTCAGTATTTTCCGGCATTTTGACATTGTAATCTATCCTGAAGCGTTTATTACCTCCCCATCCCGAGAAATTAAAGCTGTTATCAATTACAGTTTTTGCCTCGATAACATCCTGCCCCTCAGAAAATTCCACGTTGATCATTCCCAGGAGTCTTTCAGCCCTGTCTCTTCCCGGGACTTCGACTGTCACCTTTACATCTATCACTATCTGGTTATTGTTCCAGCTTTCTATCACTACGTCACCATATTTATTACTAATTTCAAGTGTGGTTGACGCATCTGTATTGTATTCCTTATGATACTCCTTGCTTACTTCCTGCGCATTTACCTGCGATGTAAGAAGGATTACCGCGAGTAGAAACAGCGGTACCTGTTTATATAACTGCTTTTTCATTGTCCTGATTATTTTGATTTTCATTCCTTATTGCTTTCAGCTGTCCGACTATATAGTTCATAATATCGACCTTTGTCTGGTAGTGCTCGATCATTGCATTAATTATCCTTTCATCATTGGGATTTATCTTAAGTTCTTTCTGTAACTGAACATAGACTGAGTCCATATTATTCAATTCGTTTTCCAGAATGAGTTTCTGTTCAGGGTTTGCACTGAAGTCGATGTTATTGAGCTCACCTTCCATCAGGTTCACCTGGTGAACATAATAGTTTTCCACTTCCCTGTATTCCGGTGATACATCTCCCAGTGCCATAAGGTTCTTCTCACTCCTGATAAAGTTATCCCATACCCATAGTGATGAAAAGGTAACAAGTATCGTCACGACTGCTGCCCTGAGGAGATATGGAATTATACTCCTCCTCTTTATTTGTGAATGCAGTCTTTTTTCAAGTTTCCAGTTAAACCTGTCGAAGTGGCCATCCATAGGTTCTAAATCCTCGAATGAATCCTTGTTCTTTCTGATTATTTCCTCTATATTTTTCATCTCTGATAATTTGTCCTGTTATCACCTAACTCACTTATAAGCTTCTGCTTGGCTCTTGACAACTGAGATCTTGAAGTGCTGCTGTTGATGTTAAGAATTTCACCAATTTCATCATGATCATATCCCTCAAGAAGGTAAAGTGAAAGAATTACCCTGTAGCCGTCGGGAAGTCTGTTGATTGCATCCTTCACCGCCTCAATTCTCACATCCAGTTCTTCCTTATGAGATGTTTCCTCACTGCTGCTATCCCTTAATCCGATGTGAGTGTCAATATCTTCAAAGATCGCTTTTCTCTTATTCAGCGTATCAAGTGACCTGTTGATCACTATTTTCTTGAGCCATGCTCCAAAACTTACAGTACCTGAGTAAGTGTCTATTTTTTCAAAAGCTGAGAGAAATGATTCCTGCATTATATCTTCGGCTTCCATTGTGTCATTCACTATTCTCAGGCTGGTATTAAACATTGCTTTATAATATAATTTATATATCTGAAATTGTGCTTTCTGATCGCCACTTAAACACCCGTCTATAAGGTCCTGGTGTATATTCCGGAATGCCGCTGTTACATTCGCCATTTCTCTATAAAGACTAGTTCTTATATGTAATGCTGCACCCACTCTATCAAATTTCTATCAAATAGACGTGGGTTTATATTTAATGCTGCATTGAAGTTAAGAAATTTTAAAAATAAATTATATAACTAATTTAAGCACTATACCCTGAACAACTTCGCCGCTTTCATAATTGAGTTCAGAACCGAACATGCTGTGTGGAATAGAGTAGACAAGCAGCAGTACAACAGCAGCAATAACCACATACAGCGGCTTTTCCTTTTTTCTGTTCATGTAAACAGCCAGTATCCAGAATATCAGGGCGATAAGTGTTTTATTGTCGGTAAGGTCCCAACCGAATGGTATACCTGTCCAGAGATCGCCAAATGCTATGAGCTGTACGATGGGGCCCAGTATCATACCTCCAACAACAAAAAGGCCGAGTGTCCAGGCGGCGTATTTTCTGAAAGCCTGGTTCCTGCCTAATGCCAGCAGTCCGGCCAGTGTTGAAAGAAGCATGGCAAAGAACATGAGTAAAACATGTGGCAGGAGGATATAACCCGGAACACTTCCCTTGTACCTGATTACATTGGGTTCATCTTTAAGGAGGGTCATGGTTCCTTTAGAGTCAGTAATTTCAATATAGTACTGGATTTTTCCTGCTGCCGGCTGGGAAGGGATATCAGCAAACATTCCTTTCTCCTCGTACATCTTGAATATTTTATTCATGACAGGAGAATCGACAGGGTATACCCTGAAAGAAAAATCAACGGGTGTATAACTTTCATTGGTAGGGTATCTGCGATAATACAGCCTTGCCTTTACCGAGGTGTCAGATATGGCAAGCTTAACCTGCGACCGCTCATCCAGCCCTATGCTTCTGGTAAGCCTGAGTTTATAAATTGAATCATTGATCTCAACTTTAATTCTCTTTGGATAGGTAGGCCCGGTTCTTCTCTGATATATCGCAGCAGATAATGTTATTATTATTGCAAGCAGCCAGTACAGAAATTTACTCATTCTATCGATTTGTTTTTAGTTTATACTACTATCATATATATTACTTATAGAAGTATTATCAGCACTTCCTTTTTATCATTACGTAATACTTCAACCGAGATAGTCTCGCCTTTCTTTAACTGGCTCATCCTGAACATATAATCTTCAATGTTGTTTACAGGTTTGCCATTAATTGAAACAATTATATCGCCTTTTTTCATTCCACCAAGTGCTGCCGGTTTTCCTGGCGTTACCAGGTCGGCCCGCAGTCCATTTTTGACGACTCCCGCGAAGTCCGGCATAATACCCAGTGTAACGCCTCTTCTTCTAGGCCTTCCGCCGGAATCACCTGATGGCCCTGCTTCCGTAAAAAGGAGCTTTGATGTGTCATTAGCCAGGTCTGATGCCATACTATAGATATAGTCTGAGATTGACACCATACCTTCAAAATTGATTTTTTCCCAGGTATCTGAAGGTGTATGGTAATCGGTATGAGCACCCGTGGTAATAAAAAGCACAGGTATATTTTTTGCATAAAATGCAGAATGATCTGATGGTCCTGAACCTTCCTGGGTGAGTGCCAGGCTGAGTATGGTGGTATCATTGAATGAATTTACCAGTGAACTTAAGCCTGAAGCCGTTCCGACACCGCCAACCTGCAGGTTCTTATCTTCATTCAGCCTTCCAACCATATCGAAATTCATCATTATATCAACCATTGAGAGGTCAACCAGCGGATTTTCGGTGAAGTATTTTGAACCAAGAAGTCCTTCTTCTTCACCGGAAAAGGCCATAAAGACCAGGGTCCGGGCATGTGATCCTTTTGTTCCCGCAAATTTACCTGCCAGTTCAATCATCATTGCAACACCGGAGGCATTATCGTCGGCCCCATGATGGACTCCCACGGTGTCGGGCGCACGGCTTGATGAACCCTCTCCTCCCAGTCCAAGATGATCAAAATGTGCTCCGAAGACGATATATTCCGATTTTAAAAGAGAGTCTTCGCCGGGAAGGTACATAACAACATTCCTGGTATTCGCTTTGTATGACTCAAGCTCTGAGGTACCATCTGCAACCGCTCCTGTAGCAAAGGATGAAGGTTTCCTGCTCTTGTTTAGCTTAGCTTCTAGATCGTTTATTTCCATGCCTTTCTGTGCCAGGATTGAATTGGCCACATACCTGCTTATCCTGAACGAGGGTATTCCTACTGAAAAAGCTTCTCTTGAAATAGGATCGAACACATCGTCACTGTCAAAGCCGGATCCTGATACCAGCAGTATTCCTGAGGCTCCCATGTCCTTGGCGACTGCCGCCTTATACCTGTCAGCACTATACTGGCTGAAGACACTTACTGCATTATCAGGTTCAGGATCTGCCCTCAGAACGAGAACCCACTTGCCGTTTACATCAATGCCACTGTAATCGTTCCATTTCAGGCTGTCATTATCGATATTGAAACCGTATCCAGCAAACACCACTTCCGATGAAAGACTTCCGTTCTCACTGAAACTGTAAGGGATAAAATCAGATTCCATGTTGTATTTTGTTCCATTTACTGCGAGAGTATTATATTCGCCAGCAACAATCCGGTCAACCACTTTGAATCTCTGTAGCCCGTCGCCTGTAAGAGGCTGTAATCCATAGGATGCCAGCTCTTTCCTGATATATTCAGCAGCCAGGCTGTCCCCATCTGTTCCGGTGAGCCTCCCCTGAAGTTCATCGGAAGCCATGTACTTAACATGCCTGGACAGCTCTTCTGCAGTGACGTCTGTAACCCTCTTAGGCCCTGAACATGAATATGATATAATTATAACTAGAAGTGAAAATACCAGGGTCAAATGTTTCATAATGAATACTGTTTATTTTTCCAGTTTAGAATTTCTTCTCAGTGACTCTCTGTGCCTCCTCCGTGGATCTCTGTGAGATTGATCTGTCTTTTTTTCTTATGTATTAAATCACAACCATATAGCACAAAGGTTTTAAGAGAAGAATAATAGTTTAAAGTGCTGTTATTCAAATAATTTAAATGCTTTTTTTATAAGTTCCATTGCTTCCCTTAGCTGTTCTTCATTAATGGTCAGGGGAGGGGCAAAACGGATTATATGGCCATGGGTTGGTTTTGCAATCAGTCCCATATCCTTCATTGCCAGACATACATCCCATGCTGTCTTTCCTCCCTTTGGCCTGATCACTACGGCATTAAGCAGTCCTTTGCCCCTTACTTTTTCTATCATGTCAGATTTAATACTCATAAATTCTTTCCTGAAAATCTTTCCAAGTCTTTCTGCATTCTCGGCCAGCTTTTCATTCTTAATGACTTCGAGTGCTGCAATTGCCACCTTTGATGCAAGCGGATTTCCTCCGAACGTTGAACCATGTTCGCCTGGTTTAATGGTTAGCATAATTTCGTCATCAGCTAAAACGGCTGAAACAGGGAATACTCCTCCCGACAATGCCTTACCCAGGATAAGAATGTCAGGTCTTACTCCTTCATGGGCACAGGCAAGTAATTTTCCTGTTCTGCCAATCCCTGTCTGTACTTCGTCAGCAATGAATAGTACGTTCTTTTCCCTGCACATATCATAGGACTTCTTCACGTATCCTTCATCCGGCACATAAACGCCAGCTTCACCCTGTATCGGCTCAACCAGAAATCCTGCCACATCAGGATCCTTAAGAGCTTCAGCAAGCGCATCAAGATCATTATAAGGGATGGTAATAAAACCAGGTGTATATGGTCCGAAGTCTTTTTTTGCATCAGGATCAGTGGACATTGACACTATTGTGATAGTCCTGCCGTGAAAATTACCCTCGCAGACTATGATTTTGGCCATATTCTCCCTGATACCTTTCTTCAGGTAGGCCCACTTACGGCAGAGCTTTAAAGCTGTTTCATCAGCCTCTGCTCCCGTATTCATGGGAAGGACTTTTTCATATCCGAAATATTTGGTCACATATTCTTCATACTCTCCGAGTGCTGAACTGAAGAATGCCCTTGAAGTAAGCGTCAACTGCCTTGCCTGTGTTGTAAGAGCATCAATGATCTTTGGGTGACAATGACCCTGGTTAACAGCAGAATACGCCGAAAGGAAATCAAAATAACGTTTACCTTCTACATCCCATACAAATGGTCCTTCTCCTCGTTCGAGCACAACCGGAAGAGGGTGATAATTATGAGCACCATATTTTTCTTCCCGATGAATATAATCCTGTGTGTTCATTTAGTTGATTATTAATAGTTTAGCATATTAAAAAACTGGCATACAATTTTACAAAAGAGTTTCAACTTTTCAAAGTGAAACGTGATAAATAACAAATAATCAGAAATTAAGGATTTACCGGTCGGTTTGAATAACAACAGGGCCTAATAGTCCGGAGGGCAAAAGCGGGTCGTCCTTTGAATAGTACCTGTGTGTTGTGAAGGTGTACCTTCCGCTTGTCCTGGGAGTTTTGCCAGTCAGCCATTGCGGCCAATTGCCATTTTCAATGCCATCCCAGGGTTTTTGCTCGTCGCCGATCAGCCTGTTTACCCATAAATTAGCAACCTGTATTTCCAGCCGGTTATTTTTTTGCCTTACATCCCTGCCTATGTATATTCTCCAGGGTGCTGTCCACACCACTCCAAGGTTTTTCCCGTTCAGGATGACGCGGGCAATATTTTTTACTGTTCCAAGGTCCAGGTATAAGGTCTTTCTGTCAGTGATTCCATCCTTAGCAGGAAGGTCAAAAAGTATAGTATAGGCGGCTGTCCCGGAGTAGTACTTCACACTGTCATCATCACTGGTTGTCCAGTCGGCAAGAGTGTCGGATATTACCTGGACGGGGCCTCCGTATTGCTCATTAAATGTTATAGTCCATGGACCTTTCAATTCCATCACCTTTCTGAATTCGGGAAATAAGACATTCGATCCGGCTGTGTTATTCTTGTTCAGGATGCTGCTTTTATAAAATACAATGATGTGGCTTTGCCACGGATCAAAACTCAGTTCAATACTGATACCCGTATTCTCAATACTTGCCCCGTATAATTTACTTATCTCCCCACTGACAGGATCCCAGAGTTCAATATTATCTGAACCATTACGGAAGTAACATGTGTCGGTAATGGACACTCCCGTTTTGTTCGAGATAAAATATATTTCCCTGTCGGGAAGTGTCCTGTGATTGTACCTGATATTACCCGAATTGGAGGAGAAATCAGGAGATATGTTGCTGCTTCTTAGGATATTTTCTATTCTGGAATATGAAGGGAAGACAGTATAACCAGTGTCAACCGCCATTTTTCCCAGTCCCTGTTTTTTCGCTGTAATAAACATACTCCCTTTAAAGTATTTAGTGGGCACCATATCTGGTGTTGTATCTCCCTGCCATATTCCGTCTGTTAGTTTCTTTACAGCAGCATCGCATTCCGGGTAGTCTGACAGGGAGGGCGATTGTTTTGGCTGGATACCGGCTACAATAGCACCGTCCTTTAAAAGTTGTTCGATCTTTGATGCGAGCCCAGGTGTTATTGTCTCAATTAATGGCAGTACGAGGATGCTGTAGGAGGCTCCTCCGGGAAATACAATTTTACCTTCACTGACAGATGCGTTATCAATCAGGTATGAAGGCGAACAACCATCAAAAGAGTATTCCCTTTTATCAGGAAGAAAATCAGTTCCTGTCAGTGCGCTTGCGGGCGGTCTGAATACAACAGGAGCACCTTCAGGATTAAGATACAGGATGTCGGCTACAGGGATTCCCTGCGAAAGTATATACTGGCATCGGGCAAGGTAGTCGTGATATTCTTTTACCATACTCCACCATGTCTGCTTGCGGTCCCAGTGTACTCCATATGGGCCCATAGTCATACCGGGGACAAGCTGATCATTAAAAGGTTTATGGGCAAAAGTGTGAAAAACGAACCTGTTTATTCCCATTGCCAGTGCCCAGTCTGTCTGGTTTTTCATCAAACCGGGATAAAGCTTCCATGCTTCGTTACTGTCAGACGTGAATGCTTCCGCTGCAATAACCGGTTTCCCTGTTACATGTCCGACAGATACGGCTTCAATGCAGCTGTATGCAGAATTGAAACCGTAACCATCACTCCAGAACTCACCCATCGGGACATCAGCTTTTTCCCCGAGGTCAAGGTCAGAACCAGGATTCATATCATAGGGTTCAATTGAAAGTGTAAATCCGTTAATCGCGGCCATCTCCCTGAACCATCCGGCATGATACTCAGCAATAAGCTCATTTGAAGTCTGTCTTATATCCCATAGGAATCTTTCGCTGACCTCAGGATTGTTTACAACATAGCCCATGAAGGTAGGGAGATAAAGAAGTGGATCATAACCTCTTCGTTTAATAAACTCATCAACGAAATTGTGACTCCAGTTCTGGGATCCCATTTCCCAGCTGTCTATATGTACCATGGTCCAGCCGCCTTCGCTTGATTTTTTCCGGGGATTGACCAGCCTGATTAGCTTTCCTATATATTCATTGTAATGTTTATTGAAAGAAGCGGTATCAAATTTACCTGATTCGAAGCCCAGACCTCCAACCGGTGCCGGTCTGGTAACGGCCCCGTTGTTCCTGATGCCAAATCTCAGTACTGTCCATCTGCCAGGGGGCACATTCCATGCTAGTGTGCCGTCGTCAAGCATCCTGTTAGTAAGGTCGACTATCTGGCTTTTCCTGATATATTCTCCGGGGAGATCAGCATAATTGCTATTAGTCAGCAGGAATGGGACTACCCCGGCCTGGGAAGTATATGGTGCGCGGTAATAAAGCGCTTTTTCGTCCACATCTGTTAGCTTTGCAGGATTATCAGGAGCCGGGAAAGCAAGAATCCTGTAATCCTCATACCAATTCTGCCTCTTCTCTTTCAATTCAGTCGTAAGAGTATTTTCACCGAAGAATGGTTTGCGGGGCTCAGGAACTTCAAGCTTTGAATTAAATATTTGCGGGCCTGTTAAAGTTGTATCACTTGCAACCAGGTGCATCATCGACTCTTCCGGTTTTATCCATGGTCCTCCGCTTCCCGCCCATCCGGGGCCGGATCCCACGATGATACGGATACCAAGCCTTTCGGCTTCTCTGACTGCATGCCTGAAAAGATCCTGCCATTCCTCGCCCAGGAAATTCACATCGCCTCGCGGAACCCCGACATTGACTTCAAGAAACAACGCATAAGAAATACCTACTTTTTTCATCGATTCGAGATCGGCGGTTATTCCTTCCCGGTCGAGATTGCCGTCCATGAAGTACCAGTATACACCTGGCCGGGATGAATCCGGGGGATTTACAAACCCCTTCTTAAGGTAATCAGGCCTGGTTATATGACTGCATCCCAGAGCAGATATGAATAATGATACGGAGATAATATATAGGCAGGAAAAGAAAACTCTATTCATTTTTGTAAAGGTCTGGTCTGAGATTTTTTGTCCGTTCAACAGATTTTTCATGTTTCCATTTTTCTATTTCTGCGGTGTTTCCTGAGAGCAATATTTCAGGAACGTCCCAGCCCATGAATGATGAAGGCCTGGTATATACGGGTGGGGCCAGGAGATCGTCCTGGTAAGAATCGGTCAGAGCTGACTGCTCATCAGAAATAACCCCGGGTATCAGCCTTACTATTGCATCAGTTATTACCGCGGCAGGTAATTCACCTCCAGACAGGACATAGTCACCAACAGATATCTCCATTGATATAAGATTGTCTCTGATCCTCTGGTCGACACCTTTATAATGACCTGCGAGTATTATGATATTTTTTTTTAGCGATAACCGGTTAGCCAGCTTCTGACTGAATTTTTCACCATCGGGAGAAGTATATATGACTTCATCGTATTCCCTTTCCTTTTTAAGTTCCTCTATTACCCTGAATACAGGTTCTATCATCATGACCATTCCTGCACCGCCTCCAAAAGCATAGTCATCCACACTCTTGTATCTGTCTGTTGCATAATCCCGGAGATTAACAAGGTGTATATCAACGATTCCCTTATCTGTGGCCCTTTTTACAATTGAATGCTCAAGAGGGCTTCTTATCAGGTCGGGTAATACTGAAATGATATCTATTCTCATTTTCCTCATATTTCTACAAAAATATATTAAAGATAAATCAATCAAACCCCATTTTGTATCTTTACTTCATATTAACCTTCATTCTTCCCCTGTAACACACATAATACATCGTAAATAATACATAATACACTACAATGGATTGCCGTGAAAGCTGTGGAGCCTGTTGCATAGCATTATCTATATCCTCGCTAATGCCCGGATTACCGAAAGGTAAGCCGACAGGAGTGAGGTGTCCTCATCTGACTGAGGATTATAAATGTGCTATTTATAGCGATCCTGCACGTCCGAAAGCCTGTGCCGATTTTAAACCGGAACCTGAATTCTGCGGGTCATCCCGCGAAGAAGCCCTGAAGATACTTTACTCACTATCGGAATGACATGAGGTTTTTATTACTATTTTTTACCACTGAGACCACGGCGTTCACGGAGAAGCCTGGTTAATGGTATTTTGAAGCCCAGCACCCAGTATCTTGATTTAAAAACTGTTACTCTTCCCTGACAAAGACAATCCTCCCCCCGGTGATCGTGTAATCCACCCTGGTTTTCATGATCTCATCTTCAGGGATAGTTAACAGGTCCCTGTCCGTTATCACTATGTCTGCAAGGTATCCCTTCTTTATCATGCCTTTCCTGTCTTCCATGAACTGTGCATAAGCTGAGCCCCAGGTATAGTCCCTGATGGCTTCTTCCATTGTGAGCTTCTGTTCCGGGAACCAGCCATCACCTTCTTCTCCCAGCCTGTCTTTCCTTGTAACCGCTGCATAAAGTCCTTCCATAGGGTTCAGGGGTTCAACCTGGTAGTCTGTGCCAAAAGCCAGTACAGCACCGGCATCGAGAAGGCTTCTCCAGGCATAGGCTCCCTTGCACCTTTCAATACCGACTCTTTTTTCATAAAACCTTTTATCTGTTATGCAATGTGTCGGCTGCATGGATGGAATCACACCCAGCTCTGCAAATCTTGGAATATCTGTTAACCTCAAAGTCTGGGCATGCTCATCGCGGTGGCGGCTGTCCCGCCGTCCATTCGTGGTAATAGCCTTTTCATACGCATTCAGCGTCCAGTTATTGCCTTTGTCACCTATTGAATGAACTCCGATCTGGAAACCATACTTATCGGAAGTAACGACCATATTCTCAAATTTTTCGTATGGCATCATCGCCAGTCCTGACGAACCCGGGTTGTCAGCGAATGGTTCGAACATTAATGCCGTGCCCGAGCCAATTGTCCCGTCGATGAATCCTTTAAGGTATCCGAACCTTATCCAGTTCGAATCCCGCGGGTAATTTCTGCTTAGTTCAATGTATTCCTCCAGTTTTACAGTGTCATCTGTAAGCGACTGCCCGATATCAATCCGGCTTGTCAGAAGCCCTTCCTTTTTCAATTTTTCATAAGCTTCAAAATCAGCGTTTCCGGGTATCTGGATACTTGTTACTCCGTATTCGCGTGCTTCCCTGAGCGCCAGGAGGTATCCTTCCCACGTCTTTGCTTCCCGTTCCCCGTCTGTAAGGGTGATTTTGACATCTCCTGTCCTGGCAAGGCTTTGTGCCCGCTCTTTTAAAATTCCAGTAGGTTCACCTGTAACAGGATCCTTTACTATTTCTCCTCCGAAAGGATTGGGAGTATCCTTTGTTATTCCCGATGCTTTGAGAACGAAGCTGTTAACAAGGACTGAATGTCCGTCGGCCCTGCTTAATATTACCGGGTTAACCGGTGACACCCTGTCAATGAGCTCTTTTGTAGGCCATTTTTTATCGTTAAACATTTCATGTTCCCAGTGGCCTCCTCTTATTGTTTCGCCTGGATTTGACTTTGCAACCTGTGCTCTTACCTTCTCCGTAATAGTATTTGGATCAGTGGTGTATCTTAACTCGATATAATCCGGATCGAGCGGCCCGAAATGCACGTGGGCATCATTGAAACCGGGAATCACAAGCCTTTTAGCAGCATCAATAATCCCGGTTTTTTCCTTAACAGCATAATCCATTATTTCACTGACATTTCCGACAGCAATAATATATTCACCCTTGATAGCAACAGCTTCTACATAAGGTCTTTCCGGATCATTGGTCAGCACTTTACCATTCACAATGATAAGGTCGGCCTGTTCATTTTTACTGCAAGATTGAGATATTATCATTGGTAGTAGAAATAATAATAAAATTGTCTTTTTCATATTCCGGTTCATTTTGGGTGGGAATATATTAAAAAAATATGACTAACGGTAAATGTTCACCTATAATCTGTTGTTGCTTGAAAATCAATAAATTTACACCATCCACAGGGCTAATAATGCTGTAAATCATTCCTGACACACATGTAAGAAGATTTGCCAGGTTTCTATTGATTTGTACCGTTTTAACTTATTGTTAAGGAAATAAATGGTTTTTATTAAGACAGTGAATATGAAAAAACAGGTAATTTAGCAAAAATTCAAAATCATGAAGGTTGCTCTGATCGGCTATGGTAAGATGGGTAGGGAGATAGAAGAGACCTTATTGAAAAGAGGTCATTCAGTATCATTAAGAATTGATATCAACAACACCCATGACATTATTCCTGATAAATTCAAAGGCATTGATGTTGCCATCGAATTCTCATCGCCGGATTCTGCATTTGAAAATATAACTAAATGCCTGTTAATGGGAAAACCTGTTGTGTCGGGCACTACCGGCTGGCTCAACAGATACGATGAGGCTGCAGGGCTTTGCAGGCAGAAGAAAACGTCTTTTATTCATAGCTCCAATTTCAGCCTTGGCGTAAACATACTGTTTAAGCTGAACAACGATCTGGCCTCAATGATGGAAAGATACAGGGGATACACTCCTGTGATTGAGGAGATCCATCATATCCAAAAAATCGATGCCCCTAGCGGAACAGCCATAAATCTGGCAGGAGGCATCATTGATCATAATGACCGCTATGAAAAGTGGGAGAGAGAAATTGCATCTGATAAGAAGTCAATACCTATACGTTCGGTCAGGGAAGGTACAGTACCGGGGAAACATACCGTAAGCTGGGAATCCGATAATGATACAATAAGTCTTGTCCATAATGCCATGAACAGGAAAGGACTGGCCCTGGGAGCAGTTATCGCAGCTGAATTCATACGTACACGAACCGGAGTTTTCACGATGAGTGACGTGCTTGGTTTCTGAGAATAATTCTTACTTTTGTGCTCTTTAAATTAAGAAAGATGTTAAATATAATTTCGAGTAAATACTTCAGATTTTCTATCGCTGCACTTATCTACCTGGTTGTTGTAATATGGATAGGTAATTACTGGCTTTTACTGGGTCTGGCGATAGTCTTTGACGTTTATATTTCTAAAAAAGTCAACTGGGCATTCTGGAAGAAAAGGGATGGAAATAACAGCAGTATTATAGAATGGCTGGATGCACTGATATTTGCTGTTATTGCGGTTACACTTATAAATATTTTCCTTTTTCAGAACTACAGGATACCAACAGGTTCTATGGAAAAATCCCTGCTTATAGGGGATCATCTTTTTGTGAGTAAAATAGCTTATGGTCCGAGGATGCCTAACACCCCGATTGCATTTCCTTTTACACAGAACACGATGCCGCTTACAAAAGGAAAGTCGTGGTCTGATCTTGTGCACTGGCCTTACAAGAGACTGAAGGGTGTGGGCAAAGTAAGAAATTATGACCCGATTGTATTTAACTTTCCGGCAGGAGACACTGTTGTACTTGAGAATACTGCAACCAGCTACTACGAAATTTTACGAAGGGCTGCAATGGATTTGAGTGACAGGGATTATACAACCACGGGCAGGCGACAGCCTGATGATGATTATATGGCAGAAGCCCGGAAGGAGGCATGGCGTATTTACAATATCGTATACAGGCCGGTAGACAGACGTGATAATTATGTGAAAAGATGTATAGGGATACCAGGCGATACTATCCTGATAATAGACGGGGATGTATATATAAACGGAGTTAAGGAACCGGATATTAAGACACGGCAATCAACCTATGTGGTGCAGACTAACGGTACATCAATCAATCCGAAAGCGTTTGAGAGACTAAATATCTCAAAAATGGATCAGCAGTATATTGGATCAGCTTACCTGCTACCTCTTACTAAGGAAAATGCTGAAAAAATTGCAGGTTTTTCCAATGTTACTGATGTACAGCCTGTAATTGCCAGGAAGGGAGAGTATGCGCCATACATTTTTCCGTATGATCCGCGCCTGAAATGGAACGAAGACAATTTCGGACCTCTCTGGATCCCCTATAAAGGTGCAACAGTAGATATAGATACCTCCAACATAGGATTGTATGAAAGAATAATTGACGTTTACGAGGATAACGACTTCAATGTGGATGGACCGGATATTTACATAAACGGGCAAATCGCCACAACCTATACTTTCAAAATGGATTATTACTGGATGATGGGTGACAACCGGCATAATTCTGCCGATTCAAGATACTGGGGATTCGTGCCGGAAGATCATGTTGTGGGTAAACCCAAGTTTATCTGGCTTTCCATCGACAAGGAAGCAAAGGGATTGAAGAAGATCAGATGGAACAGGTTTTTCATGAAAGCGGACAGGAGAAAATAACAGAAAAGCCGGTCAATAACAACCGGCTTTCTTATTATAATACTTAAGATTTTTTCTATTTGACTTTGTCAACAATAGCTTTGAAAGTCTCAGGATGATTCATTGCAAGGTCGGCAAGGGTCTTCCTGTTAAGAGCAATACCTTTTTTGCTGAGTTTTCCGATAAATTCTGAATAGCTCATATCATACTGACGAACTCCGGCATTGATCCTCTGTATCCATAGTGACCTGAACTGGCCTTTTTTAGCTCTCCTGTCGCGGTAAGCATAACCTAATCCTTTGTCGAGAGTATTTTTAGCTACCGTGATTACATTTTTCCTTGAACCAAAATAACCTTTTGTCTGTTTTAAAACCTTTTTCTTCCTTGCCCTTGAGGCAACTGAGTTTACTGATCGTGGCATACTTTTTTGTTTTTGAATGTCAGCGTTTTGCTTCTACAAAATCTTAAATGCTGATCACCCTGTTAATACTTATTCTTTCTGTAATCAATTAATAAACAACTTATTTTGTTCCAAGAAGAAGTTTAATGTTCTTCTCGTCAGCCTTGTCCACCTGACCGAAATAGGTAAGGTTTCTTTTGCGCTTAGTCGACTTCTTTGTAAGAATATGACTTTTAAAAGCGTGTTTACGTTTGATCTTCCCTGTTCCGGTTACTGAGAATCTCTTCTTGGCTCCCGGATTCGTTTTCACTTTTGGCATTTTTTATATAATAATATTTAGTACTCTATTTCTTCTTTTTAGGCGAGAGAGATATAATCATCCTCTTACCTTCAAGTTTTGGCATCTGATCGACTTTGCCATATTCCTCAAGATCGTTTACGAACCTAAGAAGAAGTACTTCACCCTGCTCCTTGAAAAGGATCGATCTGCCCTTAAAGAACACGTATGCCCTTACTTTGGCCCCGTCTTCAAGGAACTTAATGGCATGCTTCAGCTTAAAGTTGTAATCGTGATCGTCGGTATTTGGACCAAACCTGATCTCTTTTACAACTATTTTTGCGGCCTTGGCCTTGATCTCCTTCTGTTTCTTTTTTTGCTGGTAAAGAAACTTCTGGTAATCAATTATTTTGCAAACAGGAGGATCCGCATTTGGGGAAATTTCCACAAGATCAAGCTCCATCTGGTCTGCCAGTCTGAGTGCTTCCTGGATGCTTAGCACCTGTGTTTCGATACCATCACCCACTACTCTTACAACGCGGGCTGTGATTCTGTTATTAATTCTATGCGCGGGTTGCATCATCCGTCCCGGCATATTCCTTGTGTTAAAGGCTATAGCTTTATCCTCCTATTTTTAGTTAATACCAGTATTTTATTTACCAGGCAATCTCCTTTTCTATTTCTTTTCCTATGAAATTAATAAATTCCTCAGGCGTCATAGTTCCTTTATCTCCCTCACCCTGCTTACGGACAGAAATTGTCCTGTTTTCAACCTCTTTTTCACCGACGATCAGAAGGTAGGGAATCCTCTTTAATTCATTATCCCTTATCTTTTTACCTATTTTCTCGCTCCTGTCGTCAATCAGTGTGCAAATATCGGAATTATTTAATAATTGCAAAATATTTCTGGCATATTCATTATATTTTTCACTTATGGGGAGAATGACGGCTTTGTCGGGTGCCAGCCATAATGGGAACTTCCCTGCACTGTTTTCAATAAGAACTGCCACAAACCTTTCCATCGAACCGAAAATGGTTCTGTGTATCATCACCGGGCGATGTTTCTGGTTATCGCTCCCGTTGTAGGTAAGGTCAAACCGCTCCGGCAGGTTATAATCAACCTGTATGGTCCCTAGCTGCCATTTTCTTCCAATGGCGTCTTTTACCATGAAATCGAGCTTAGGGCCATAAAATGCAGCTTCTCCTGGTACGACAACTGTTTTTAGTTTCTTCTCAGCGGCAGCTTCGATAATATCCTGCTCAGCTTTCTCCCAGTTTTCATCGGAACCTATGTACTTATCTTTGTTCTCAGTATCTCTTAACGAGATCTGTGCTGTGAATTCATTGAAATTAAGGATTTTGAAAACATAGAGTATGAGGTCTATTATACTCTTGAACTCATCCCTGAGCTGATCCTCACGGCAGAAATGATGAGCATCATCCTGGGTGAAGCTTCTCACGCGTGTAAGTCCGTGAAGTTCGCCACTTTGTTCATACCTGTATACAGTCCCGAATTCTGCCATCCTGAGTGGAAGGTCCTTATAGGAATGCTGTGTTGCGTTGTATATCTCGCAATGATGAGGGCAATTCATTGGTTTCAACATGAACTGCTCACCTTCCTGGGGAGTGGAGATAGGCCTGAATGAATCAGCGCCGTATTTTTCAAAATGGCCTGAGGTTTTATATAGATTCACATTACCGATATGTGGTGTGGTGACAATCTTGTAGCCTCTTTTCCTGAGAATTTTAGTAAGAAAATCAATAAGTGTGGATCTTACATCTGATCCTTTCGGGAGCCACAGGGGCAGGCCCATACCAACTTTTGGAGAAAAAGCAAAAAGTTCAAGCTCTTTCCCTATTCTTCTGTGATCACGTTTTTTTGCTTCTTCAAGGAAGACCATGAACTCATCCAGCATTTTCTGCTTCGGATATGTTATCCCGTAAATACGCGTCAGCATTTTCCGGTTTTCATTGCCCCGCCAGTATGCACCTGCAAGGCTTAGTATCTTTATTGCTTTGATAGGTTCTGTCGAAGGCAGGTGAGGCCCTCGACAGAGATCAGTAAAATTACCCTGAGTATACAGAGATATGGTTCCGTCCTCAAGATCAGCGATCAATTCAGTTTTGTATTCGTCACCCTTTTTTCTGAAAATATCGAGAGCCTCTTTTCTACTGACATTTTTTCTCCTGTAAACCAGGTTTTTTGCTGCCAGCTCCTTCATCTTGTTCTCAATAAGTACGAGGTCAGCATCAGTGATTACACGTCCTTCTCCGGGATCGATATCATAATAGAATCCATTCTCAATGGCCGGACCGATTCCAAATTTTGTGCCGGGCCAGAGAGCTTCTATCGATTCAGCCATGAGGTGGGCTGATGAATGCCAGAAGGCATGCTTACCCTCGTCATCTTCCCACTTGTGAAGGCGTATCGTGGCATCCTCCATTATAGGCCTGGTAAGATCCCATACTTCCCCGTTCACCGATGCAGCAAGAACCTCCCTGGCAAGCCCCGGGCTTATCTCCTCAGCAACCTCAAGGCTTGTGATACCCTCATTGTATTCTTTAATCGTTCCGTCAGGAAACTTTAGTCTTATCATTGTGTAAAACAATTTTTTCGGTTTGCAAAGATAGTTATATTTTTGTTCAGTTCTTAAAACAAAATTCTTACTGTCGTGCAACCGGGAAGGGATTGTTTTGTTCATAATAATTGGCACATTATTTGACCTTCGTCTTTTATAAGAACTAATACTTGAAGCGATGAAAAACACGTTATATCTTCTGATACTTATTCCACTGCTTCTTTTCTCCTGTGAGATGATACCCGAGGCATCATTCTATGCCGACACCGATACTCCGGTGGTGGGAGAGGCTGTATACTTCACCAATGAATCAATAAATGCGGACCGGTTTGAATGGGATTTTGGCGATAATACATTTTCTGAAGAACCGAATCCTGTCCATGAATATAACGGTTCGGGGACGTATATGGTAACTCTCACCGCATTTTCCAGAGCCGGTATCAGCGATAAGGCATACCTCGAGGTTAATGTTCTTATTCCCACCCTTCTTGAAATAGAGGTCCTCGAGTATTATAACGAGTATCCTGTTGAAGGGGCAAGCGTAAGACTATATCCGACCCTTACAGACTGGGATGACGAGAGCAATATTATCACCGAGGGCATAACCGGTGCAAATGGGAAAACAGTCTTCTCCGGCCTGGGCAGCTTCGTATATTATGTAGATGTATGGGAGGAAAACCATAATAACTATACCCTCAGGGACGAAGATGTAGGCTTTATCAGAACCGACCAGATAATGCCAAATGAAATCAACAGGTTTGTTGCATTCGTGGATTATGTTGGTAACAAAGGTGATGGGAAAAGAGACCGAAGCGTCAGCATAATTAAGATGGACAGGAAGGCCGGGGAAAAATAATAGATTTTAACATTTCATGGTATTCTGGTTTGGGGTTGATTTGGTTAATTATTTCTATATTAGCGCCCGATCAGAAAAATCTACGGTATGAGTGAACCCTTAAGTGGTGAACGCGACAGTTTTACCAGTAAATTTGGTGTTATAGCCGCCGCTGCCGGCTCTGCAATAGGACTTGGAAATATCTGGAGATTCCCTTACGTTACCGGAGAAAACGGTGGCGGAGCCTTTTTATTCGTTTACCTGATATTTGTTTTAGCAATAGGGATACCGGTTATGACATCGGAGTTCATTATAGGCCGGTCAGCTCAAAAGAATCCCTACGGGGCTTTCCGGTCACTGGCACCGGGAAAGCCATGGTACCTGATAGGCATAATGGGAGTCGTTGCAGCATTTATGATACTTGCTTTTTACACCACTGTTGCCGGCTGGACTCTCGAGTATTTTTACCAGGCTCTCACGGGCAACCTCATGGGAAAAAGCGACGCTGCCCTTACTGAAATGTTTGACAATTTCCTGGATGGTTCATTCAGACCTTACCTTTGGTTTTTGATTTTTATGGGATTAACTGCCCTGATTATTATTTCAGGAGTACATAAGGGAATTGAAAGATATACAAATATTATTATGCGGCTTTTTTTTGTGATACTTTTATTATTATGTATAAGATCGTTGACTCTTGAAGGATCGGGTGCTGGTCTTCGCTTCCTTTTTCATCCCGATTTCTCCAAGTTAACTCCAAAGGTTATCCTGGAAGCACTGGGACAGGCCTTCTTCTCACTCAGCATAGGTATGGGAACGCTGATAACATATGGTTCATATATCAGGAAAAATGAGGACCTCGGCTCGTCTGCTTTTTCAGTAGGACTGGCAGACACACTCATTGCAATTGTTGCCGGCATTGCAATCTTCCCGGCTGTATTTGCACTGGGAGGATCACCCGCATCCGACAGAGGCCTCGTATTCATAGTTCTCCCAGGGATTTTCCAGAAGATGCCGCTCGGCAGTATTTTTGCACTTATGTTCTTCCTGCTGCTTGCAGTTGCTGCACTGACATCAACAATATCAGTCCTTGAAGTTATTGTTGCTTTCCTCGTGGAAGAATTCAAAATGAAAAGACGCAGGGCAACTATTATCGCTACTCTTTCAGTATCGGTACTGGGTTTGATTACTGTAGCATCAATGGGACATTTGAGCAGATTCACAATCTCAGGCAAGAATGTCTTTGGAATCCTGGAATACCTTACAGCCAACATTATGTTGCCGATAGGAGGGTTGTTTATTGTTCTCTTCATAGGGTGGTTCTATAAGTCTGAATTGACAAGAAAGGAATTAACCAATGAAGGAACTCTCAGGGCAAGATATATTCCAATTTTCATGTTTATTGTCAGGTTTCTTGCCCCAGTGGCAATAGCTGCGGTATTCCTGTACAGCCTTGGTGTATTCAAGATATAAAAGAACTATAATTAGTCAGATTGTATTTTTCCTGTTACATACAAAATCCTCTATATGCAAAAGATCAATGATTTTCTTGTAATGCTTGACGGTTATATCGGCGGGCATCCATGGTTTGTTATTCTTCTCCTGGGTACCGGAATATTCTTTACGATTTATCTGAAATTTCCTCAGATAAGATACTTCAGGCATGCAATTGATATAGTGAAAGGAAAATACGATCATCACCTGGATGTTGGTGACACATCTCACTTCCAGGCACTCTCGACTGCACTTTCAGGTACTGTCGGTACAGGGAATATTGCGGGAGTGGCGCTTGCCATACATCTTGGAGGGCCAGCTGCCCTTTTCTGGATGCTGGTTACTGCTGCAATCGGAATGTGCACCAAAATGGTAGAAGTGACAATTTCCCATAAGTACCGAGATATCCTTCCCGACGGCACAGTATCTGGTGGACCGATGTATTACATGAAAAAAAGGCTTAATATTAAAACAAAGAGCGGTAAGGTGATCAAGACCGGTGTTGCACTCGGCGGTTTTTTTGCTGCAGCTACGGTGCTTTCTTCATTCGGAACAGGTAGCCTGCCCCAGATAAACAGTATCTCGAACTCAATATTTACTACTTTCGGTATAAACCAGATAATCACAGGCGGCGTTCTTGCCGTGATCCTGGCTTTGATCATCATCGGTGGTATTAAAAGGATAGCCAAGGTGACAGAGAAACTGGTACCTTCCATGGCTATATTTTATTTTATTGGTGCATTACTTGTGATATTTACTAATTACCGGAATATTATTCCTTCCCTGATTTCGATCATTTCAACGGTATTTACCGGTACAGCGGCAGTTGGTGGATTCATGGGTGCATCCATAGCTTTTGCGATTAACAGGGGTGTTAACAGGGGCCTTTTTTCAAATGAATCCGGTCAGGGTTCAGCACCGATAGCGCACTCATCTGCACGTGCTCCTGAACCTGTATCAGAGGGACTCGTGGCTTTGCTTGAACCTTTCATAGACACAATAATAATATGTACCCTCACGGGTCTTGTTATTCTCTCTTCAGGAGTATGGACTGAGAAGATTGAAAACCAGTTTCAGAGTGCAGATATGACATTCCTGAATAATGTCTATGATGAAAATATTCCATCACAGAAGCAACAGGTAGCTGATTTCATAAGAAAAGGGAATACACTTCCTCTTTTCAGTGGTGACCTTGAGATTGAAAACGGTAAAATGACAAACCAGATCACTCTCGTAACATCCCGGTCTATAGCTGAAGATTTTACATTTTACGATAATAAGGACCTTTTCACGGGTACAATTCCGGTTGTTGAAGGAAAATGGCAGCCACCTGCGCCATCAGTGTCAATTACCGGCAGATCACTTATTCACAGTGCTCCTCTTACTACAGTTGCTTTTACAAAAAGCATCATGGGCGAATGGGGAAAATATATTGTTTCGATAGGGCTCCTGCTTTTTGCTTTTTCAACAGCAGTCTCCTGGTCATATTATGGCGACAGGGCGTTAACTTACCTTATAGGGCCAAAATCAGTGATTTATTACAGGATCGTCTTCGTAATAGCATTCTTTATAGCCTCTTTCACAGATACTACAATAATCTGGTCGTTGTCTTACATTACAATTGCATTTATGACAGTTCCAAACCTGATAGGCCTGTGGATACTGAGGAAGGAGATAAAGAACACCGTTGCTGACTACTGGATTAATCTTTCAGCAAAATATCCGGATGACAAGGTTCTGAAGAGATATAAGAGGAGGGAGATACTTAAGAGAACGGATCATAAAGATTCGTAAACTGGGAGTAACCAAGGTATCTGCCATCTCTTTTTAGAAATCTGAAAGATCATTCGATAAGTCTTAACCTGTCAGGTGCTATGGTCATAAGAACTTATATTGCCGACAAGTTGCCTTTTATGGAGCATTTATCATGATTTAAAATATGTATTGAATTATCTTAAATTACTTACAGTTTAGTAAATTTGATTTACATTGTTACCTGAAAGATAAATCTTTATGAAAATCAAATGATTATGAATAGATTTAAGAAGCTGATATGTATAATCGGCATAGAGTCATTATTTGTGATATCGATCTTGAATCTCCGGCTGGCCGCCCAGGGATTTGAGGGTTATTACAGGTTCCCGGCTGTCTGGCAAAGTACCATTGTATTTGTTGCGGAAGGAGATCTGTGGACAGTTCCGTTGTCGGGAGGTCAGGCTATAAGACTTACCACGCATGCAGAGGAAGAGCTTTATCCGAGAATATCCCCTGATGGAAAAATAATTGCTTTTTCAGCAAGTTATGAAGGCCCCACCGAGATATACACCATGCCGGTTACAGGCGGAGTGCCTGCCAGGTGGACCTATGAGAGCGATATTTCTTATGCAAATGCCTGGACCCCAGATGGAAAAATTGTATATGATACCAGAGCATATTCGACCTTGCCGGAACGACAGCTTGTCAAGATAGATACGAAGACGTTAAAAAAGGAGGTTATTCCTCTTAGCCAGGCAAGCGAAGCTACTTTCAGCAGCGACGGGAACAGTGTGTTTTTTGTCCGGCCATCATATCATGGAAATGTAACAAAGCGTTACAAAGGGGGAACAGCAAGGCAGATATGGAAATATTCAGATGGTGAGCCTGAAGCGGTAAAACTGACAACTGAGCATACCGGAGAAAGTTATAATCCGATGTATTATAACCAGCGTATTTACTTTATTTCTGATCGTGATGGAATTATGAATATTTGGTCAATAGATGTGAATGGCGGTGATTTGAAACAACATACATTCCATAAAGACTTTGACGTTCGATATGCCGATCAGTCCAACGGAAATATTGTCTATCAGATGGGTGCCGATCTGTGGCGATACAACATAGAAGGAAACAATACTGTCAAAATAAATATATCACTTGTTTCTGACCTTGATCAGTTAAGGGAAATATGGGTTGAGGATCCTTATTCTTATATCACGTCGGTGAATCCCGACAGAGAAGGGGACAGAATTGCCATTACTGCCCGTGGACGTGTATTTATTGCACCGTTAAAATCAGGGCGCTTCATTGAGTTTACTGATAAAAAAGATGTCAGGTATCGTGATGCATTATTTTCCCATGATGGTAAAAATCTTATAATGCTTTCAGACGAAAGCGGTGAGTTTGAATTTGTAACAACAACAGCGGACGGAACTGGCTCTCAGAAGCAGGTCACGCATGACGGGAAAGTCCTGCGATTCGCAGGAAAGGTATCTCCTGACGGGAAAAGGCTGCTTTATGATGACCTGGAGCAAAATCTGTTTTTACTGGATCTTTCAGATGGTATAAGTATAAAGATATCAACAAATGAGGAAGGAATAGGTACTTATACCTGGTCTCCCGACAGTAAATGGATAGCTTTTGATCAGGTAGCAGATAATACCATGAACCAGATATTTGTATATAATATAGATACTGGCGAGATATTCCCAATTACAACCGACAGGGCAAACAGCAGGTATCCACAGTGGAGTCCGGACGGGAAGTATATCTATTTTCTATCCGACAGGAATTTTAACACTCTGGTAGGTTCGCCCTGGGGCTCGCGGCAGCCAGAACCGTTTTTCGATGCCAGTGAAAAAATATTCTATATCTCCCTTGAAAAAGGTAGCAGGTCACCATTTCGTCCTGATGATGAGCTCCATGCCACAGCTGATCCTGGCAAAGTTATTTCAAAGACAAATGATCCGGTAAAAGTCGTGATCGACAAGGTCAATATCACAAACCGGATAGCCGAAGTACCTGTATCTGCAGGGAACTTCAGGGGGCTGGCGGTTAATGATAAAGCACTATTTATGCTGGCATCTGAAGCTGGTGCCAATGCAAAGACTCACTTATCTGTTGTAAGAATAACAAATGAAAAAGCAAGATCAAAGGTTATCCTCGAAGATGTCAGGGATTTCAAACTTACGGAAGACGGTAAAAAAATACTGGTCAGAAAGCAGAATGATTTCTATATGATAAATGCTGATACAAGCAAGGTAAGCAGGCTTAGTGAAAAGAAGATAGATCTTGGCGGATGGAGGTTCCCGTTAACACCACGCAAGGACTGGCAAGAAATCTTTACTGATGCCTGGCGGATGGAAAGAGACTATTTTTATGACAAGAATATGCATGGAGTAAACTGGAAGTTAATGTATGATAAGTACTTCCCACTGACAGAACGTGTGACTACAAGGAATGAGTTGTCAGATCTTATCGGGCAGTTTGTAGGTGAATTGTCAGCACTGCATACCAGTGTCAGGGGTGGAGATCTGAGGGACGATGAGAAAAATGTACCGGTTGCAAGTCTAGGGGCAAAACTCATCAGGGACAATAAACAGGGAGGATATCGCATTGATCATATCTATAAAGCCGATCCGGATTATCCTGATGAGAGATCGCCGCTGGATGATCCATATCTTGACGTTGAAGACGGAGATATTATAACATCTGTGGATGGGAAACCGGTTTTATCCTCCAATGACATAGGTGAGCTTTTAAGGAATAAGGAGGGCAAACAGGTGCTTCTTACAGTGAAGCGGAATTCGGTTGAAAGAAAGATTATTGTTGTTCTCAAAGGGAACATATCCGGACTGCGGTATCGCGACTGGGAGTATTCAAGGAGACTAGAAGTTGAAAAGAAATCAGATGGAAAGATAGGTTATGTGCACCTTCAGGCGATGGGTCCAAATGATATAAACCAATGGTACAGGGAATTTTACCCGGTATTTGACCGGCCGGGTTTAATAATTGATGTCAGGAATAACAGGGGAGGAAACATAGATAGTTTTATTCTTGAGAAATTACTCAGGAAAGCCTGGATGTACTGGAAGTCAAGATCAGGAAAGCAGACCTGGAACATGCAATATGCCTTCCGTGGTCATATCGTGATACTTGTTAACGAAAATACAGCATCAGATGGCGAAGCATTTGCAGAAGGTTTCAAAAGACTGGGGCTGGGCACTGCCATTGGTACCCGTACCTGGGGTGGTGAGATCTGGTTAAGCAGTGTGAATACTCTGAGTGACAATGGGCTTGCAAGAGCTCCTATGACTGGTGTATATGGACCTGAAGGTGATTGGTTAATAGAAGGGCATGGTTTTGAACCAGATATTATTGTTGATAACCTACCGCACCAGACATTTTTGGGTGAAGATGCCCAGCTGGATGCCGGAATAGACTATTTACTGAAACTGATTGCCAAAGATCCCAGAAACGTGCCTGATATTCCTGTATATCCGGATAAATCATTTATTAACAATAAGTGATTAAAACCAAAGAGAGCCTGTGATTATAATTCGTCTGAGAATATAGCTCCTGGCAGATCCCTGAGATTATATCTAGAGGCCATAACCTCACCGTATGCTCCTGCTGATCTGATAGCAATAATATCGCCTCTTTTCGTTTCCGGTAGTTCAATGAACTTGCCGAATGTATCTGATGATTCGCAGACCGGTCCAACAATATCATAGGGAAACTTACTGCCATCCGACGTCAGGTTCTCGATTTTGTGATATGCCTGGTACAGGGCAGGACGAATAAGATCAGTCATGCCCGCATCTATAATTACGAAGCGGGTATTACCACCGTTTTTAATATACAAAACCCTGGATATAAGTGTTCCGCACTGACCGGTGATAGCCCTTCCTGGTTCGAAATGAAGCTCCTGGTTATACCTCAGCTTGATAAGGTCGTTGAATACCCTGAAATACTCTTTGAAAGCCGGAATATTATCAGGATCGTCATAGTCAATACCCAAACCGCCACCTACATTAATATGATCGATCACGATATTTCGTGATACGAACCAGTCCCGTATCTCATTGATCCTTGAACACAGACTTTCGAAAACAGGCATATTGGTAATCTGGGAACCAATGTGAAAGTGAATCCCTTTCATCATTATATTCTGCATTTCTTCCAGTCTGCTCACAACGTCATCCAGCTCAGGAGTAGTGATTCCGAACTTGCTTTCCTCTATACCTGTTGTGATGTATTTATGCGTACGGGCTTCAATGTATGGATTAATACGTAATGCTATTGAAGCTTTTTTCCCGAGTATTCCGGCAATATTATCTATTACTTCTATTTCTGCGATCGATTCGCAGTTGAAGCAGAATATTTCGGCTTTCAAGGCAGCCTCTATCTCCCTGTCGGTCTTGCCCACACCCGCAAAGACAATATCCTCTGCCCTGAATCCTGTATTCAGAGCCCTTTCAATTTCATTCCAGCTTACGCAATCAGCACCGAAACCATAGGATGATATTACTTCAAGTATCCTTGGGTTTGCATTTGATTTAACTGCATAGTGGATCCGGTAATTATATCTTTCCGATTCTCTTTTAATCAGTTCAAGAGTAGCCCTTAGTATGTCGAGATCATAATAATAAAAGGGAGTGGGGATTTCCTTTAGCTTATCGAGTGGGAAATTATTAGTCATTGTTTTGGTTGAATAGATGGTTACTCAGGAATCTTAAAGCTTTTATCTTGTCAGATGAATCAATCAGCAGGGAGAGGCTGTAGGGACTTCCTCCATATGAAATCATCTTAAGTGGAATAGTGTTTAGTGCTTCAAAAATCTCAGGCGCTGAACCTGTTCTTTCAGTTCTGAAATCCCCGACTATGCATACTATAGACTGATTGTTCTCCACCTCTACCGTTCCGAGTTCTTTCAGTGCTTTTATTATATGCTCAAGGCTCTCCGGATTGTCTATGGTAAGGGAAACAGATACTTCCGAGGTGGTAATCATATCGATAGGGGTCCTGTAGGCTTCAAAGATTTCAAATACTTTTCTTAAAAATCCGTATGCCATAAGCATCCTGTCGGATCTGATACGGATTACTGATATTCCGTCTTTTGCGGCTACAGCTTTATAATCTTCAAATACAACATTACCTGTAATAAGTGTTCCGGGATCGTTAGGATCCATTGTATTCTTTAACCTCACAGGTATATTTTTTTCCCTGGCAGGTGTAATAGTAGACGGATGAAGTATTTTAGCTCCGAAATAGGCGAGTTCTGCTGCTTCATCGAAAGACAGCTCACGAATGACCCTTGTTTCGTCGACGTATCGGGGATCGTTGTTATGGAAGCCGTTTATGTCGGTCCAGATTTGTATTTCTTCAGTCTTCAGTGCCACACCTATAAGAGATGCCGTATAATCGCTTCCGCCACGCTTCAGGTTATCGATTTCGCCGTATGCGTTCCTGCAAATGAATCCCTGGGTTATAATGATATCATCATTTTTATGACCACTTAATTCCCTTTTAAGATTCTCCTCAATGTAAAGAAGGTCGGGCTCTCCGTATTTATCTATTCTCATGAAGCCAAGTGCAGGCAGCAAGACCGAGTTAATATCATTTTCCTGGAGAAGCAGGTGTACCATTGCCGAGGAGATTAACTCGCCCTGAGCCAGGATTGCCTTTTCCTGTATCTTGGAGAAAGGCTGGTGAGCATATCCGGCAATAAAATCAAAATGTGAATTGACAATATCCAGCCCAATGTGGCACGTGCCTTCATATGCATATAACTCTTTTACATGATTTTGATACTTGCTCCTGAGGGTTTCGACCCTTTCAAGTGCAGCGGTTGTGTCACCGGCATAGAAAAGGCCTGATATTTCGACAAGACTGTTGGTTGTACCGGACATTGCAGAAAGTACAACGATTTTTTGTTCTCCGTTCGCTATCAAAGGGATAAGAGCACGCATCCTTCCCGGGCTCCCGACAGATGTACCGCCAAATTTTAATATTTTCATTTTGTATCCTGTTAAAAAAAAACCTGCATTTTGTTGCAGGTCTGCATGTACTCTAAATTTATTTATCAGGCAAAGCAGTAACAGACCCTAATGCATGAGCTGTTTAACGAACTTATTGAGCCTGACAGAATTGTTCATAGCAATTATAAATCAGTGTGCAAAATTATACTTTTTAATAATACAATTATTTAATACAGAAATTTTTTTTATTTTTGCACCCGCTGTTCATCTGAGGACAGCATGTTCTTTATAATCTGTAGCCCGGAGGCCCGACATGCGCAGAGCGCAGTGCGCAGTGCACAGAGTTATTAGCTCTGAGCCCTTAGCTCTGAGCCCTGAGCCCTGAGCTATAATGCCCAGATG
>CAZQRQ010000025.1:0-21855 GCA_964595725.1 uncultured Rikenellaceae bacterium
GACTCGCTCCTGCAGGTCTCAAACGGAAAAATAGCCGATGCCATGCTGGAAGCCGGAAAGTTATACAGTGAACAATTCACAGACTACAGTAAAGCCATTGAGTCATTTGAAAAACTGTTGCAACGATATCCTAACAGTGTGCTTGAACCTGAAGCCCTGTATAATATTTACAGTGTATACCAGATTGAAAAAGACGCAAGGGCTGAAACATACAGGCAAAGGCTTCTCTCAAAATATCCCGACAGTGAATTTTCAAAGATCCTTTCCGATCCCAATTACTACAGACGAAAAACAGAAGAGCTCCGCCAGGCGGAGAATCTCTACCAGGACGCTTACGATGAGTATCTGGCAGAAAATTTCCAGAAAGCCATTGCATTATGCGATGAAGGTTTGTCAAAATATGAAAAGCATGAGCTTGCACCCAAGTTTATGCTTCTCAGAAGTTATTGCATAGCCAGGACAACTGATGAAAGAACATTTAAAGATGAACTCTCCAGGCTGATCAGGGAGTGGCCGGGAACACCAGAATCTGCACGGGCAACAGAACTTATTGCATTCCTGAACCAGGAAAACCCTGAACTGAAAATAGAAGAGGAAAAGCAGATTGCCGAAGAAATTTATGTCAACGATAAGGAATCACCCCAGATCTTCGTTCTCATTATACAGAGTCCTGTCTTCAATATCAACCAGGCAACTTTCGACGTAATAAGCTATAATATAGACAATTACACAAACAACAACTACCGCACGCAGGGTTCTCTGGTTGATGACAAATACATCATGATCACTGTCGGAGGTTTCCCCGATCTCCAGGGTGCAATGGATTACTATAAATCTTTCCGTACAGAAAAGATAGTAAGGAACACAACAGGTGCTCCAATGATGACATTCGTAATAGGTGCTTCCAACCTCCGGACACTCAATACTGATAAGAATCCTGAGAGATACAGGATCTACTTCATGGACAACTACCTGAATGAATAAGAAAGAGTGTAAGAAAAAGAGCACTATCTTTGCCAAAATAACAGGCACTTTTCATGCGAAAGACTAGGATTTTATGGACCGACGATGAGATAGAGGTATTGAAACCGCATATTATTTTTCTCAATGAGAAAGGATATGAAGTTGATACGTGTTCCAATGGTAATGACACTGCTGATCTTGTAAGACAAAATATTTATGATGTTGTCCTTCTCGATGAACATATGCCCGGGCTGAGTGGTATCGAAACACTCAGGCTAATAAAGGAAATACGCCCGGAGCTACCAGTCATCATGATCACCAAGAGTGAGGAAGAAGACTTAATGGAAGCAGCTATTGGATCGCAGATCGCAGACTATCTTATCAAACCTGTTAAGCCGAACCAGATACTCCTTGCCCTGAAAAAGACACTTGACCAGAAAAGGCTGGTAACTGAAAAAACCACTGTTGATTACCGGCAGGAATTCAGGAATATTTCTCTGCTCATTGATAATGCAGGTAATGCTGCTCAATGGGCTGAGGTATACAGGAAACTTGTGTACTGGCAATGTGAACTTGAAAAGTCGGCAGACCAGGAAATGGCAGAAATACTTAAAATGCAGGAGAATGATGCTAATGTTGCATTTTCCAAGTTCATTTCCAGCAACTATTTAAGATGGATGGAGAGAGATTTTGAAGATAAGCCCCTGCTTTCTCCTTCACTTTTTACTGCGAAAATAATCCCGCAGCTTAAGCCCGATCGCCCGTTATTCCTCTTTCTCATAGATAATTTGAGGCTCGACCAGTGGAGGGCCATTTCCAGCCAGCTTTTACCCTATTACAGGATTACTTCCGATGAACTTTATTACAGCATTTTACCAACAGCAACGCAGTACAGCAGGAATTCTATTTTCGCAGGACTAATGCCACAGGAAATTGCCAGGCTGATGCCACAGTACTGGGTGGTTGACGATGATGAGGAAGGTAAAAACAATTATGAGGAGGAACTTCTCAGACAACAATTTACCAGGAAAGGGTTAAAGATCCGGCTATCCTACAACAAAATAAACTCTAACCAGGATGGTAAAAAGACTGCTGAAAAGCTGAAACAATTAATTCAAAATGATCTTAACGTATTTGTTTTCAATTTCGTTGATATCATTTCGCATGCCAGAACCGAAATGGAGCTTATCAAGGACCTGGCGTATGATGAAAAAGCCTATCGTAGCCTTACGCTTTCCTGGTTTATCCACTCATCAATGTTCGATTTGCTTAAGCAACTTGCAGGCCACAAAGTAAAGATTGTGTTCTCAACCGATCATGGTACTGTAAGGGTTCAGAATCCTGTCAAAGTCATAGGAGACAGGCAGACATCACCTAACCTGAGGTATAAGATGGGCCGAAACCTTGACTATGACCCGTCTAAAGTATTCGAGATCAAGACTCCTGAAAAAGCAATGCTGCCTAAGACTAATATAAGCTCCAGATATATTTTTGCCACGAGGAATGACTATCTTATTTACCAGAATAATTTCAACTACTTTGCCAGCTATTACAAGGACACCTTCCAGCACGGTGGTATCTCGATGCAGGAAATGATACTGCCTGTTGCCGTTCTCGAACCACTTACCTGATTAAGACATGGAAATTATTATCAAGAATAAGAGAAGCCTGCGATCAGCGGCTTCAAAATTCCTGGAAATAACGGGAGACAACAGGATTTTTGCATTCTACGGTCCGATGGGAGCAGGCAAGACAACAATAATAAAAGCAATATGCACTGAACTTGGGGCTGTCGATGTCGTTACAAGCCCAACGTTTACACTTGTTAATGAATACAGGACCATTTCAGGCCAGGAATTGTATCATATCGACCTTTACAGGATTAAGACCCCCGGGGAAGTTTTTGATTTCGGTATTGAAGAATACTTTGCAAGCGGATTATTTTGCTTTATCGAATGGCCAGAACTTGCTGAGGCAATATTGCCTGAAGAAACTGTAAAAGTGAGGATAACCGTAGCACAGGAAGAACAAAGAATAGTAGCCATTGAAGAAAAATTCATACCTTGATGTGCTCTTTCATTTTTTTTAACTTTGATATAAATATTTCACCCCTGCAAGATGGAGGATAAAGCCAACCTGAGACAAAAGAATTTTGGCAACGGCGCATTTATGCCAAAAGAAGAACAACTTGAGACTGCTGTAAGATACCGGAGAATCTCCATTGGAATGCCCCGCGATAATAATGATGACGAAAAAAGAGTTGCGATAACTCCTGAAGCAGTTAACCTTCTTGTCGAGAACGGTAATGAGGTTATTGTCCAGAAAGGTGCAGGCCTTGGTGCAAATTATACTGATAAGGATTACAGTGAAAACGGGGCTATAATAACTGATTCACCCGCAAGAGTATTCAGTGCAGACGTAGTTATTAAAGTAGCACCTTTTATTGAGCATGAAACAGAATACCTCAAAGGCAGTCAGGTGATCCTGTCATATCTCAATGTACTTAAACTAAGCGAGGAGACACTTGCCAGGCTTATAAGAAAGAAAGTTACAGCCCTGGCTTTCGAAAAGATTAAAGACAGCAAAGATGAGATGCCGGTTGTCGAATCCATGAGTGAAATTTGTGGCGTTACATCTGTGTTAATTGCTTCCGATTACCTCAGTAATCACCACGGCGGGAAAGGTGTTATGCTTGGTGGAATAACAGGGGTTACTCCTACCGAAGTTATAATTGTTGGAGCCAACACTGCCGGGGAATATGCTGCCCGTGCCGCAATAGGCCTGGGATCGGAAGTGAAAATCTTCGACAGTTCATTACACCGGCTCAGAAGGTTCCAGGCTTTGCTCGGACAAAGGCTCCAGACCTCAACATTCCATCCCCAGGTACTGAAGAAAGCTCTTAAATCTGCTGATGTCCTCATTGGTACCATAGAAATGGAAGAACTCAAACCCTGGTATTATATTACTGAAGATATGATCAAGATGATGAAGAAGGGAGCTGTAATCATCGATTTGAGTATAGACAGGGGAGGATGCATAGAAACAACCGAATGCAGGGCTTTGCATGATCCGGTATATGAGAAACACGGCGTCATTCATTTCTCAGCATGGAACCTTCCATCCCGGGTTGCAAGAACCGCTTCCATCGCTTTGAGTAATATTTTTACTCCGCTGATGCAAAATATTGCCGATGCTGGTGGAATCACCCATTTCCTTAAAAATGATCCGGGCCTGAGGAAAGGGGCATACCTTTATAACGGGATACTGACCAATGAAGCCCTTGGACATAAGTTCGGAATATTATCAAAAGATCTTGACCTCCTGCTCTCAGCATTTTAATATCAAAGGTATATAAGGTGGTTTCCCCCGGCAGTACCTTCCAGCCTGGCCTTGCGTCCTATATAAAAAGCCCTGTTATCCCGAATATGGCCGGCAGGGAAATTGAAGAATACCGGATAATCATAACACGATACGATGTCGAGGATGGTCTCTTCGATGCTCCTTCCCCATGGGGTTTTCCCATCATTCATATCACTCATACCACCAATTACAAGGGCGGCCAGCCCTTCAAGCAATCCTGATTTCCTTAATGAAACCAGCATCCTGTCGAAATGATATAGATACTCACCGGTATCCTCAAGGAATAGTATCTTATCCCTGGTTGATAATCGCAACCCTGCTGCAGCCATGCTGTATATAAGAGAAACATTACCTCCGGTTATTTCACCTGAAACTGATTCTCCCCTCCATACACTACCAGCCCACTCTGTGGAATGATAATCTCCGAATAATGAATCCTTTAATGAACTCAATGTCTCCTGGCTTTTTCTTTTTTCCTTAAAAAATGCCGGCATCTCACAGTGCAGCGAAACGATATTGAGTCTTTCGCTCAGCCATAAATGCAGCACTGTAACATCGCTGTAGCCAGCATACCATTTCGGATTTTTCCTAACTGAAGAAAAATCAACCTTGTCAATAATTCTCGAGAGACCATATCCTCCTCTGGAACAAAATACAGCCCGTATACTGGAATCATCTGCAGATTCCTGCAGATCATATAGTCTATCCTCATCTGAGCCAGCGAAAGGACCCTCACGGTTAAGCATATTCCGCCCGGGTTTTACCTTTAGTCCCCACCCGGTCAGAATCCCGATGGCCTTATTAATACTCTCTTCCTCAACATAAAAAGAAGGTGAGATAACCGCTACTTTATCGCCGGGCTTCAGATACGGGGGGATAATTTTGCTTGGAAGCATAAATATTTTATTATTCACAAAATTAATCCACTAAGTTACGTTTTGCAAATCGATCACTACTGATAAAGAGGTATATTTTATTATATTTGTGCAGCCTAAAAAACCGTTAGCAGTTCATTATCAGTATCATGAAGAAATTTAAAAGATATCTTGTCACATCAGCACTTCCTTATGCGAATGGGCCGATCCATATTGGGCACCTCGCCGGAGTATATGTTCCTTCCGATATTTATACCAGGTACCTCAGGCTGAGAGGGGAGGATGTTATTTCGGTTTGCGGATCGGATGAGCATGGTGTGCCGATTACTTTAAAGGCAAGAAAGGAAGGTGTTTCTCCTCAAGAAGTGGTGGACAGGTATCACTACCTCAATAAGAAAGCATTTGAAGATTTCGGCATATCATTTGATATTTATTCCCGTACGTCTAATAAAATTCACTATGAAACAGCTTCAGACCTGTTTCTGAAACTCTATGAAAAAGGTGAATTCATTGAAAAAACGAGTAGCCAGTATTATGATGAAGAGGCAAACTGCTTCCTTGCCGACAGGTATATTATGGGTACCTGCCCGCATTGCAGTAACGATAGCGCCTATGGGGATCAATGTGAGAAATGTGGAACATCACTCAGCCCTTCAGACCTCATAAATCCTCATTCTACAATTAGCGGATGTCAGCCCTCGCTCAGGGAAACTCGTCACTGGTACCTTCCTCTTGATAAATATGAACCATGGCTCAGAAAATGGATACTGGATGAACACAAAGAGTGGAAAACAAATGTATACGGTCAGTGTAAATCATGGCTGGACCAGGGTCTGCAACCGAGAGCCGTGAGCCGTGATCTGGACTGGGGAGTCCCGGTGCCGGTGGAAGGCGCAGTGGGAAAAGTACTGTATGTATGGTTCGATGCTCCCATAGGTTATATTTCCGCAACCAAGGAACTTACTCCTGAGTGGGAAAAATACTGGAAGGATCCTGACACCAAAATGGTACATTTTATCGGAAAGGATAATATTGTATTTCATTGTATAATATTTCCTGCCATGCTCAAAGCAGAGGGCTCTTTTATACTTCCTGACAATGTGCCTGCAAACGAATTCCTTAATCTTGAGAACGATAAGATCTCAACATCACGCAACTGGGCCGTGTGGCTACATGAGTACCTTCAGGATTTTGAAGGCAAGCAGGATGTGCTCAGGTATGTTTTATGTGCAAACGCCCCCGAGGCTAAGGATAATGATTTTACCTGGAAAGATTTCCAGGCAAGAAACAACAGCGAACTGGTTGCTATACTTGGTAACTTCGTAAACAGGACACTTGTACTTACCAATAAGTATTATTCCGGCCAGGTGCCGGGGCGAGGTGACCTGGATGATTTCGACAAAGAAACATTAGCTGAGATCGGCAGGATCAAGGAAAGCATTGAAAACAACCTGGAAACATACAGGTTCAGGGAAGCACTTAAGGAAGCCATGAACCTTGCAAGGCTAGGAAATAAATACCTTGCTGACACTGAGCCATGGAAGGTGATAAAAAGTGATCCCGAAAGAGTTAAGACCATAATGAATATTTCCAACCATATAACAGCCAACCTTTCGGTGCTTCTTGAACCATTCATACCATTCTCTATGCTGAAACTGAGAGACTGGCTGAATGCAACTCACCTTAAATGGGATGATGCAGGGAAGGCTGACCTGTTGACACCAGGACATAAAATAAGCAATCCCGGTCTTCTTTTCGAGAAAATTGAAGATGAAACCATTAAAAGACAGATTGAAAAACTGATGAATACAAAAAAGAATAGCGAGGCACCTGGCATAAAGATCACACCACAGAAAGATATAATTTCATTCGAGGATTTCTCAAAAATGGACATACGAACAGCCACTGTTCTTGAAGCTGAGAAGGTGCCAGATACTACAAAACTTCTCAGGCTGAAAATAGACTGTGGTATTGATACCAGGACTATAGTATCAGGAATTGCAGAGTTTTTTGAACCTGGTTCACTGGTCGGGAAGCAAATATCTATTATCGCAAACCTGGCACCACGTACTATTAAAGGCATAGAATCCAGGGGGATGATCCTGGCAGCTGAAGATAATGACGGAAAGCTGGTCCTTGTATCGCCGCTGGATGAGATAGGCAATGGAAGTATGATTAAGTAGTTGTAAATATGCACTACAAAAGACTTCTCATCCCTTTTTTAGAATAGACAGCCATTCACGGTGGGGGGTTGCCTGACTGAAGCGTCAGGGGGAGGTTGTGTAATCAGAACGACCCTGGTGGTTAATTACCTTTGGCTATCCATGCATCCGGATACTTCTTGCCAACACTGTCCTTTTTCTGAACCGCATCTTCAAGAGCCGTGAATTTCATCGCACTTACCCTTATAAACCCATTCGGGCCACTGATAAGCTCAGGCTTGTATCCATCCTGCTCAAGCATTTCCAGAAGTGATTCAGCATTTGCCTCAGACTTGAAACTGCCTGTTATCAGATAATATAATTCTGCAGGAGGCTCTGGAGTAACTATTTCATTGACTACAGTCTCATCGGGGACAACGTCCGACAGCGGCACTGTTATTTTTTCTTCTGCAAGCTTCCCTGATTCAGCTTTACTGGCCTCAAATTCGACCGATGCAAGTGGATTCAGATTGGTTGTCTGGGTTTTATTCTTCAGTATATCTGTTGTCAGGGGCACAGTTACAAGGATACCAAGCAGTGGTACAATTACAGCTGCACGCCAAAGAATCTTCCTCAGAGGTATCTGCCTTGATGTTTCTTTCTTACCTGGCCTGATAATTTTTTGCCTTACATCATATCCCTCAAGGGGTTCTGCGGTAAAAGCAGTAAGTCCAAATGAATCAAGATTGTAGTTAACATCCCTGTCGGGCTCAAATTGTACATTTCCCTCATGATTATTGGCAAATGTGCCGATATTCTCAAAATTGACCTTTTCCCCTTTTGAGAGTTTCTTTTTAATTCCTTCAACAAAATCAGTTACATGATTCCTTGCGTCGCCATAGCTTATTTTTGATGATTCAGAAATCCTGCCGACTAGCAAACCATCATTATGATTAAGATTCCTGTTGAAAGAAATTTGCTTTACCGGAGGATAAAACATATTTGTTGCCCTGTCTATCCTGGCGGGCATATAATTGCATACAAATCCCCCGAATCCGGGGACAATAACGCAATCATGTCCGAATAACAGTTCCCTTATGTAAGATGTTATATCCAATTCCAGAAATAGTTTCTAATCATACAAAAATAAGAAATTTTGTTAAGTGTTGCTAACCGGGAAACAAAAGTAAAATATATTAACTTCGTATTTCAATAAAAATTTTGGAGATGAGGCAGATTCAGATGGTTGATTTAAGGGCTCAGTACGAAAAATTAAGACCTGAGATCGATGAGGCTGTCAGCACAGTAATTAATTCAGCATCTTTCATTAGAGGACCGCAAGTACGGCAATTCGAAGATGAACTGAAAGCATATCTGGGAGCTCAGCATGTTATATCATGTGCCAATGGGACCGATGCTCTGCAGATAGCAATGATGGCTCTTGATTTTAAACCCGGAGATGAAGTTATAACAACCAATTTCACTTTTATATCAACGGTTGAAGTGGTGGCATTTATGGGTCTGAAGCTTGTACTTGTTGATCCGTATGATGGAACATACAATATTTCAGTTGAAGCTATAAGAAATTGCATAACTCCAAAAACTAAAGCAATTGTGCCGGTTCATCTCTTTGGACAGTGCGCCAACATGGAAGAAATTATCAATATAGCAAATGAATATGACCTTTACGTGATCGAGGATGCCGCCCAGGCTTCGGGAGCTGAATACAAGTTCTCAAACGGGTCAATCAGTAAAGCCGGAACAATAGGCCATATTGGCACAACATCTTTTTTCCCCTCTAAAAACCTGGGCTGTTACGGAGACGGTGGAGCCATTATAACTAACGACCATTATTTGGCAAATAAAATGCGGTCCATTGCCAATCATGGAATGAAAGTTAAATATTATCATGATGACATCGGGATAAACTCCAGGCTGGATACTATCCAGGCCGCTATCCTGAGTGTCAAGCTCAGGTATCTCGACAGATTTAACAGTGCACGTAATAAGGTCGCCAGCTCCTATGATGAAGCACTTCATTCGTGCCCTTTTATAGAAATTCCCGTTAGATCCCCATTTTCTTCCCATATTTTTCACCAGTATACTATCAGGGTGAAAAACGGGAAAAGGGATGAGCTGAAAGAATATCTTGCAACGAATAAAATCCCTTCAATGATCTATTATCCTGTGCCAATGCATTTGCAGAAAGCATACTCTTACCTGGGATTCAAAGAAGGGGATTTCCCGGTTACTGAATCTCTTGCTAAAGAGGTCCTTTCACTGCCGGTCTGCCCGGAACTCGACGATCAACAGCTTAAATTTATTACTTCATGTATCTTAAATTTTTTCAACAGCCATGACAAATAAGAAAGGATATTTTGCTCACGAAACCGCTGTAATTGATGACGGATGTGCAATTGGTGAGGGAACAAGGATCTGGCATTTCAGTCATATCATGCAGGACTGCGAGATTGGAGAAAACTGTAATATTGGACAGAATGTTGTTGTATCACCAGGCGTAAGATTAGGAAGGAATGTGAAGGTTCAGAACAATGTCTCTATCTATACCGGGGTTATTTGCGAAGATGATGTTTTCCTTGGACCTTCTATGGTTTTCACTAACATTGTTAACCCCCGGAGTGCAGTTGTTAGGAAAGACCAGTACGTTGAAACCTTTGTTGAGAAGGGAACAACAATCGGAGCCAATTCAACTATAGTCTGTGGCATCCGTCTTGGGAAATATTGCTTCATAGGTGCCGGTGCCGTTGTCACAAAAGACGTCAGACCATATGCCCTCGTGGTAGGCAATCCTGCACGGCAGACAGGATGGATGAGTGAGTTTGGCCATAAGCTCTCCTTCGAAAAGAACGGGGAGGCAATTTGCCCGGAAAGCGGTGAGAGATACATGTTAAAGGATGGCTCCGTTTCTAAAATTATTTACTAGTTTTATGGCCCGTAAATACTAGTATTAATAGCTGTGATGAAAACTGACCTGAAGAATTTTGGCTTAATTGGCGTAGCTGGATATATAGCCGCAAGACATCTAAAGGCTATTAAAGACACTGGCAATAACCTGCTTGCCAGTCTTGATAAATTTGACTGCGTGGGGATACTCGACAGTTATTTCCCAAACAGTGACTTCTTTGTGGAATTTGAAAGGTTCGACAGGCATATTGATAAGCTGAGAAGGACCGGAACTAAAATTGAATACTTCAGCATCTGTTCTCCTAATTATCTTCACGATTCACATATAAGATTTGCCCTGAGGAATAATGCTGATGCGATATGCGAAAAGCCTGTTGTGCTTAATCCCTGGAATATAGATGCATTACAGGAGATAGAAAAGGAGACCGGCAGAAAGGTCTTTACAGTCCTTCAGCTCCGCCTGCATCCTAAAATTATCGAATTACGTGAACGTATTCTGAAAGGTCCGAAGAACAAAATTTATAATATCGATCTTAGCTACATCACCAGCCGGGGTAACTGGTATAACATCTCCTGGAAAGGAGATGTACAAAAATCGGGTGGTGTCGCAACAAATATTGGTGTCCATTTCTTTGACATGCTGAGCTGGATATTCGGTGAAACACGTAATAGCACTGTTCAGATCTCAGAATATAACAAGACTGCCGGTTATCTTGAACTTGAAAGGGCCAGGGTAAGATGGTTCCTGAGCCTTGATATTAATGACATACCAAAAACCCTCAGGGAAAACGGCAAGAGAACCTTCAGGTCAATTACTCTTGAGGGGGAAGAAATTGAGTTCAGTGAAGGATTTACTGACCTTCATACCGTCACGTACCAGGACATATTATCGGGACACGGTTTCGGGCTTCAGGATGCCCGCCAATCTGTCCTCACTGTATATAATATACGTAATGCTAAACCGGCTGGTCTAAAAGGAGAATACCATCCGATATTAAACTCAATAAACTTATGATCCTCAAAAGACTATTAAAAAAAGAAACCAAATTATCAGTGATCGGCCTTGGTTATGTGGGTCTCCCGATTGCCCTCGAGTTTGCGAGAAAAATCAACGTTATCGGTTTTGATATAAAACCTGATCGTGTCGAACTGATGAAAAAAGGTATTGATCCAAGTAACGAACTTTCTGCCAGTGCTTTTAAAAATACAAATATTCACCTTACGTCGGACCTGGAAGATCTGAAAGAAGCTTCGTTCCATATTATAGCCGTTCCCACACCTACCGATAAGCACAATCTTCCCGACCTGACACCGGTTCTTAAAGCTTCAGAAACTGTGGGCTCTATACTAAAAAAAGGAGATTATGTTGTATATGAATCAACTGTATATCCTGGTTGTACTGAAGAAGATTGCGTGCCTGTGCTTGAAAAAGCATCAGGATTAAAGTATATCACTGATTTCAAGGTAGGCTTCTCTCCTGAGAGGATTAATCCCGGCGACAGGAACCATACGCTTACAAAAATAGTCAAGGTAACCAGCGGATGTGATCCGGAATCAGCAGAGGAGATAGCCTTAACCTATGAACTAATAATTGAAGCAGGCGTCCACAGAGCCAGTTCTATAAAAGTAGCCGAAGCGGCCAAGATTATTGAAAACACCCAGCGGGATATCAATATAGCTTTTATGAATGAACTGTCGATTATCTTTAACAGGATCGGTATTAACACATATGAGGTACTCGAAGCTGCCGGCACAAAATGGAATTTTCTGAAATTTTACCCTGGACTCGTTGGAGGACATTGCATAGGTGTTGATCCGTATTACCTGTCTTACAAGGCTAAAGCTCTTGGATATCATCCACAGATGATAGACTCCGGCCGCTTCATAAATGACAGCATGGGCAGGTATATCGGCAAACAAACTGTCAAGAAGATTTCTGCAGCAGGGAAAAACCCACAGGGCTCCCGGGTGCTGGTAATGGGGATAACCTTCAAGGAAAATGTTACTGACATCAGGAATTCTAAAGTTGTTGATATTGTCGCTGAACTAAAAGAATTCTTTGTAAAAGTTGAAATAACAGATCCCGGTGTAACAGCACACGAAGTGAAAGAAGAATATGGGCTTGATCTTATAAAAAATCCCGAGGGTAAATATGATGCAATAATCATTGCAGTAAGCCATAAAGAATATCTTGAACTTGATGAAGACTATTTAAGCTCTCTCCTTGATGACAATGGCGTTGTTATCGATGTAAAAGGTATATTGAGAGGGAAAATTAAAAAACACTCTTACTGGAGCCTTTGATGAAAAAGAAGATCCTTGTAACCGGAGGAACCGGGTACATCGGTTCTCATACAACAGTTGAGCTTATAGAAGAAGGATTTGATGTTATTATTATCGACAATCTTCATAACTCAGAGGCTGATGTCATAGACGGGATTACCAGTATCACAGGTGTTACGCCTGTCCTCGAAGTATTTGATCTTTGCGATGCGGGAAAGCTGGAGGACTTTTTTACCAGGTATAACGATATTTCTGCAATAATCCACTTCGCAGCTTATAAAGCTGTCGGGGAATCAGTAAAAAAACCACTTGAATATTATCATAACAATATTGTATCGCTGATAAACCTGCTTGCTTTGATGAGGAAATCCGGTTTGTCCCATTTTGTATTTTCATCATCATGCACTGTTTACGGACAGCCTGAAAAGCTTCCCGTTACAGAAGACGCCCCGTCCCAGCCCGCTATCTCACCATACGGTAATACAAAACAGATCGGAGAGGAAATCCTGAGCGATATCACTGCTTCCGAAAAAGACATAGATGCGATTTCACTTCGATATTTTAACCCTATAGGGGCACACCCCACAGCTCTAATAGGAGAACTTCCACGGGGAGTACCTGAAAACCTGGTGCCTTATATCACCCAGACTGCCATAGGCTTAAGGGATGAGCTTAAAGTGTTCGGTAACGATTACAATACCCCCGATGGCTCGTGCATCCGCGATTACCTTCATGTGTCTGATCTGGCCAGGGCACACGTGGCCGCAGTTAAACGACTGCTGGAGGGAAAAAACAAGCAGAAATATGAAGTATTCAACCTGGGAACGGGTAACGGAGTTTCTGTTTTCGAGGCAATAGACTCTTTTGAAAAGGTCTCCGGGCTAAAGCTCAAATATAGTATCACCGCCAGAAGACCTGGGGATATTGAGAAAATCTGGGCAGATCCTTCCAGGGCAAACAAAGAACTTGGATGGCATACGGTTTATTCTCTCAGCGATGCCATGAGATCAGCCTGGGAATGGGAAAAAAATCTGAGAAAAATAAAATAATGAGATTTAGAAAGACAATCCTGATAACCGGAGGAGCCGGTTTCATTGGTTCTCATGTTGTAAGGAGATTTGTTACACGGTACCCGGATTACCTTACAGTAAATGCTGATAAACTAACCTATGCCGGCAACCTTGAAAACCTGTCGGATATTGATAAATGTGAAAACTACAGGTTTGAAAAAACTGACATTGTAGATAAACTGCAGGTTAAATCACTTTTTAAAAAATATAGTTTTGAGGGTATAATACATCTTGCAGCAGAATCACATGTAGACAGGTCCATTTCAGACCCTGATGAATTCGTCTTTACCAATATTGTCGGGACAGTAAACCTGCTTAATGCATCTCTTGCTGATTGGAAGAATGAGACTGAGAACAGGCTGTTTTACCATATTTCGACTGATGAGGTATATGGATCACTTGATGATACCGGACTGTTCACGGAAGAGACACCCTATGACCCGAAAAGTCCATATTCTGCATCCAAAGCCAGTTCAGACCATATGGTCAGAGCATATAATAATACTTATAAACTTCCTGTTGTAATTTCGAATTGCTCAAATAATTACGGGCCTAACCAATTTCCCGAAAAACTGATACCGCTTGCTATTAATAATATTAAGAATAACAAATCCATCCCGGTTTACGGCAAAGGTGAAAATATAAGGGACTGGCTTTACGTTGAAGATCATGCTTCGGCCATTGACCTTATCTTTCACAAAGGTAAACCAGGTGAAACCTATAATATCGGTGGAAAAAACGAATGGAAGAACATCGACCTGATCAGGCTCCTTTGCAGTATTATGGATGAGAAAACGGGCAGGGCTAAAGGAGAATCTGAAAAACTCATAACCTTCGTAAAAGACCGGGCCGGACATGATCTCCGTTATGCTATTGATTCAGCAAAGATCTCCGGTGAACTTGGCTGGCTGCCTTCTGTCAACTTCAGACGTGGACTTGAGAAAACTGTCGACTGGTATCTTGATAACCAGCAATGGCTTGAAAGAGTAATTTCAGGAGATTATGAGAAATATTACGAGGAACAGTATCTGAAGAGGTAGTAGTCTATTTAGTTGCTTTCAGCCTGATAATTATTTTTTCCGCAATCTTATTCTTTGACAGGAGATGATCCTTAATGCTCAGTGCCATAGCATTTGACTCAATTGTGCCCCTCACCTGTTCAAAATCCAGGATTTTCAGAGCTTCATCTTCGTCTATTCCATAACCAATCATAGATGAAAGGGCAAATTCTTTCTTAATATCATCGTAAAGCAAATTGTCGATCTCACTTACACTTTTATCCCACCTTTCAATAATTGAAATAATATCATCAACACAAAAATCATCAAGGTCCTTTCCTGTTTCTTCCTCTAATTTCTCTATTACCCAGCTCCATTCCCAATCATAATATGACTTATTCATATTTTCAAATGCCTGCTGAACTGCATCAAGTGTTCGTGTTTCTTCATTTTCAATATTACCCAGTAAGCTTAATATCTCACTTTTTGGGACTATCAGACCCGACAGATCTGTCCATTCACCTTTCCCTTTTTCGCTTTTAGGCTTAAGTAATTCCTTTAACTGGCCTGTGCCTCTGAATTCTGACGGTTCCAGCATTTTTACGAAGGCATCCCCCAGATATTTATCTATACCCGCCTGATAAATCATTCTACTTCGCTTGAGAGAATCTGACCGGATCTTAATCCCATTTATTATGCAACTATCCTTGCTGCTGTTCTCGTTCATAAGCTTTTCAAGGAGGTTTCTGCCTGAAATCATCCTTCCGACAATATAGGGATTAAGCAGGCTGAAATTTATCAGGTCTGTTTTCGCCGGATTCTTTCTTCTGTCTCTTTCCGGCCATTTCTGTGTATCTCTGATGGTTCCTGCGTTTCTCAAATTAATTGCCGGGACCAGGATACTCTCGTTTTTCTGTTCGATCAGATAGGAAAAAGGAAAACAGGAGGTATCAAGATTCTTATAATGACTGCCAATAATGATTGTAAAAGGCCCTATCCTGGAAGGCCACATAAGATATGAATTGCTGCCGGTCTTTGAACCCCTTTCAATTATTCCCTGATGTACAGGACCAATCTTATACATGTGGTTACTCTGGTTAGTTCCGCTACCGGCATTCATAAAAGAAAACAATCCTGCAATCAACAGTGTCGATTTATGATGAGTAACAGTGTAGGGTCCTGCAAATACTGAGCAAACCTCACCGTTAAATGCACTGCAATTTGCGAAGAAAAGAGAATTTTCAGCAGAAAAGTGTTTTCCCATAACACAACCCTGCCCGATAAAACACCTGTCAATAATAACTGAGTCGGAAACTATGGAGCCAGAGCACACTATAAAATGATCCATTATGACTCCGGTACCTATATGAACAGGATCCTCAATACAACTGTTAATAGTTCCGTCGTTAAGTCTAAGGACTCCTTCGATAAGACTACCCTGGCCAAATCTGACATTTCTGATAATGCCGCACGATTTTATAACTGATCCTGAGCCGATCAACCCCGTTGTTGAAGTTATTCCCGACACATAATCATCTGTTAATCTGTCAATTTTGGTAATTGCCCCTGTCCTGTGACGGTAAAGTGCTGAAATATATGCCTGGTGAGAAGAAAGTCGGTCCCAGATTTTAACTGCCCTGGACCCGGCTTCATTGATTACCTCCACCGTTGTACCATTGCCGAAAGAGGAGGTACCTTCAGTATGGATCCTGCCACAGTCTTTTATCACAACATTATTCTCCAGAACGTAGTTGGCAATATAATCCCCGATGTTATGAATCGAGCAATTATCACCTACGATACAATTGTGCAGGTGTGAATTATATATTCCTGAAATTAGACTTACCCCTGATTTGTCTACAGAATCCTTCTCAAATATGCCAAGCAACACACTGCCTGAAAAGGCAGTGTTTCTGCATCTTGAAGTGTCAAATCCGTTTTTTGCCCTGACCTGTTTCCAGTCATCAGATACACAGCCGTTTCCTGTAAGTCTTGTGATCTCGTCGTCTGTAAGTGACCTGTATTGGCTATCAGGGTTCAATACCGAATTTTTTATTCTACAGTGACTGATTTGGCAAGATTCCGTGGTTGATCAACATCACAGCCTCTTAATACAGCTATATGATAAGATAACAGTTGCAAGGGGATCACTGTTATCAATCCAGAAAAAACAGGTAGTGTCCCTGGTACTTCAATCACGTGATCAGCGATCTTGCTTATTACCTTATCCCCCTCTGAGACAATAGCAATCACGTTGCCTTTCCTGGCTTTTATTTCTTCAATGTTGCTTATAATCTTGTCGTAAGTACTATCCTTTGTACCGACAACAACAACCGGCATGTTTTCGTCAATGAGCGCGATTGGTCCGTGTTTCATTTCAGCAGCAGGATAACCTTCTGCATGTATATAAGATATTTCCTTAAGCTTAAGAGCTCCTTCGAGGGCAACAGGGAACAGATAACCCCTGCCCAGGTAGAGTGCATTCCTTGACTCACTGAATTTCTTTGCCAGTTCCAGGATCTGATCGTTGACTGCCAGCACTTTTTCTATTTTACCCGGTATAGCTACCAGCTCATCAATAAGTGACTTGTATTTATCTTCAGATATAACTCCTTTCCTGAATCCAATCTCGAATGCCATCATTGCCAGAACCGTTACCTGGGAGGTGAATGCCTTTGTTGAGGCAACACCTATTTCCGGGCCGGCATGAGTATAGACGCCAGCATCCGTTTCACGCGGAATATTGGATCCGACAACATTGCAGATACCTATTACCAAAGCGCCTGTCTCCTTTGCCAGCTTAACTGCCGCAAGGGTATCAGCTGTCTCACCGCTCTGGCTTATTGCAATAACGATATCTCCCTTTTTGATTACTGGATTCCTGTACCTGAATTCTGAAGCGTATTCAACTTCAACCGGAAGGCGGGTATATTCCTCAAATATATATTCGCCAAGCAGCCCTGCATGCCACGATGTTCCGCATGCTGCAATGATAATTTTCTGGGCTTTAACCAGCGAGTCCATAACCTCGTGCAATCCTCCAAGCTTTAGTCCTGTATGATCAGGAAGCACTCTGCCCCTGAAAGTATCATGGATAGCTCTTGGTTGCTCAAATATCTCTTTCAGCATAAAATGAGGGTATCCTTCCTTATCAACTTCGCCGATCTTAAGGTCGAGTTCCTGAATATCAGGCTGGACAATGGTATTTCTGAGAGTCCTCAGGCTAAGTTCATCCTTTTTGATTATAGCTATATCATCATCTTTCAGGTAAATAACCCTTTGTGTATACTCAACGATGGGTGTGGCATCAGAAGCAATGAAGTTTTCACCATCACCAACACCGATGACAAGCGGGCTGCCCCTTCTGGCAGCAAAGAGTTTATCATCCTCATTTTTACAGATAATTGCAAGTCCGAAGGCCCCTTCCAGACCACTCAGAGCTGCAATGATTGCCTGTTCTGCAGAAAGACTGCCTTCTATATACAGGTGTTCAATTAAGTTTGCAATCACTTCTGTATCTGTCTGGCTAGCAAAAATAATACCCCTTTGTTCCAGGTGCCGCTTGAGACTGGAATAATTCTCTATTATACCGTTATGAACTACAATAAAATTACCTTTGAAAGAAACCTGTGGATGTGCATTTGTTTCATTTGGCTCTCCATGGGTAGCCCACCGAGTATGGCCAATGCCAATATTACCGTTGAAGTCCGATTTGGAGACGAGGTCTTCGAGTTCTTTTACTCTCCCCTTGCACTTGAAGATCTTTGTCTCTCCATTTTTAAGTGCTATTCCTGCTGAATCGTAACCCCTGTATTCGAGTCTTTTCAGACCATTTATTATTATTTCTCTTGCCGATTTGCCGCCGATATATCCTACAATTCCACACATTTTGAAGCAGATTATAACTTAATGATTTGATAAAGATAATTAATCCGGTTTACAAATACTAGAACCTCATAAAAACGAATTCAAACGTTGAGGGATCCGATGCACCATTGGCTTTCAGAATAACATTCCTGTATTCACCGTCAGGAAAATTCATTTCAATCTCGGTACTCGGAATTCTGCCTTCGATGTACTCCTGTACGAAAGATGATATGTTAAATGAATATTTCCCTGTACCGGAGTTGAAAGATCCGTCAAAGAAAGCCGGACTGATAAGGTAATCCGGTAAAATGTATTTCACGCCATCAAGGTCTTTATAGCTCATATAGATATTTGCTGGAATGTTATCGTCGGTATAGGTATCATCATCCAGAAAGACAGGAATATTAAGTCTGGCTTTATTTACCGAAATCGAGCTAATTGTTTTGAAATATTCCAGTCCCGGCAGTTTAATCCTGGTACGAACTCCATTAAATGGTTGCAGGCCGGTAATAGTATCCCTGTATTCTTCTCCGATATGAATTATTTTCTTTTCCGGCACTGCAGTTGAATAATCATGGAGATACCTGTTATACCTTGCACTTTTGGAGTTAATGTAGAATAAATAAGAGTCTGTTGAACCGTCACTCAGATAATGATAATACAGTGTTATCACGAAGTTACCTGTCTCGAATTGCATCGCCATAAGCAGATGTGGCTGGTATGATTTATTAATTACCTCACCGAGAGTAACATATATTCCTTTGAAGAATGAGCGGAAGTCTGTTTCAGGGTCATCCTGGTTCAACCGGACAGTATCCCTTGTAAGGTATTCCCCAAAAGAAACCGGTAAATCAAGTGAAAATGATGTAACTGTGTCCTTTTCAATCAGTGGGAGCTCCACTGTGGCAAGCAGTGTTGAAGCTTTAGGGTTTCTGTTTGAATAGTAAACCGAATCTGATGATAATTCTTCATCTATCTCGTACAGCTGTAATTCCTGTGCACCTGACAGATCTCCTTTTGCACCCTCAATGCTAAAATTGAGTCTTACAGAGTCGATTACGAATGCTCCTTTTCCGGCCCATTTTTCAGTTAACCTTAATTGAGCAACAAAGTCGGTTGTTACATTACCCAGATAAGGATCGTATAATCCTCCCAGGTAAGAATAAGATTTATCGCTTGTTGCTATACTGTCACTATAGACTGTATAAGCTTCTACCCTGATTGTATCAGTACCGCTCACAGATGTGAAGTCCCCACCCGGTAAAAGCCCGGCACCAATGTCTGTGGCCTTCTGTTCACATGAGCCTGTGAGCAAAGTAATTATTAAAAAGATAAAAGAGAGGAAAAAAGAAGAAAAAGAGTTAAGAACAGAGTTTGTTCCGTTATAGCTTTTTATTTTATGATAGTAGTTTGTCATAGAACTCATTATAGGCATCAATATATTTCGACTCATCCTGGTACTGAAGAACAGGTTTGCCGATGGTCTTCAGATTTTTTTCTAACTCATTGTTTATCTCCTTGCTGCCGATTATAACACCGTCCGAATTCTTGATTGCCAGCCTCGAAACATTGACAAAATCGGGATTGCTGATAATTTTAAGATTTTCGCCGTCTATCCCATCGAACCTGAGTTTATCTGCAAACGTTGATCTAAACGGCGTTTTAAAGTCATTATTGTATATCGAATATACTATTTTATAGTTGTGAAAGAGAGGATCGTCATTATAGATGTTCCTTAGATAAACCGGCACAAAGGCTGTCATCCATCCATGACAATGCACAATATCCGGGGCCCACCTCAGCTTCTTGACCGTCTCAATAACTCCCCGTGCAAAAAAGAGTGCCCTTTCATCATTATCTTCAAATTCGCGGCCATTGGAATCTGTAATAATATGCTTGCGCTGAAAATAATCATCATTGTCAATGAAATAGACCTGCATCCTTGCAGATTGAATCGATGCAACCTTTATAATGAGAGGATGATCCGTATCGTCAATGATTAAGTTCATCCCCGACAGCCGGATTACTTCGTGCAATTGATTACGCCTTTCGTTAATGCAGCCATATCGTGGCATGAAAGTGCGTATCTCCTTACCTCTCTCCTGTATGCCCTGAGGTAAAAATCTCCCTATTTTTGATAGCTTTGTTTCCGGCAAATATGGAGTGATTTCCTGGGAAATGAATAATACCTTTTTGCTTTCCATTTAACCTGCCTGGATATTTCAATCCGATTAGGTTGCAAAGGTAGTAAAAAAATATGATAACAATTCACTGGCTGCCATTTTCTTGTTGAATAAAAATCACTTAGGTTTGCAGAAATTTTTGAGTATGATCCAGGCTGTTTCAGTATCAGAAATAAATTCTCACCTCGAAAAGACCATTGGCAGACCAAGAGGATTGGTCCCGACAATGGGTGCTCTTCACCCGGGACATTTGTCACTTATTAAAGAAGCTATTAAGGAATGCCCGGTTATAGTGGTCAGTATATTTGTCAATCCAACTCAGTTCAATGATAAGGCAGATCTGGTAAATTATCCCAGGACACCCGCTAAGGATCTTGATCTGCTCCTAAAATCGCTTAGGGAAAACGATATTGTGTTCACCCCAGGTGTCAGGGATATTTACCCTGAAGAGGATAAAAGGATTTTTGATTTCGGCGGGCTCGACAAGGTCATGGAAGGATTACATCGCCCCGGCCATTTTAACGGAGTTGCCCAGATTGTAACCAGACTTTTTGATATTGTGGAGCCGGACATTGCTTTTTTCGGACAGAAAGACTTTCAGCAGCTCACTATAATTAAAAACCTTGTAAGGAAGACAGGCAGATCTGTAAAAATTACAGGTTGCCCGATAGTAAGAGAAAATGACGGACTGGCTATGAGCAGCAGAAATACGTTGCTTGAACCCGCAATAAGGGAGAGAGCAGGAATCATTTTCAAAACGCTGAGGGCAGCATCAGCGCTGACAGATGAAAAAAGCATAGCTGAAATAAAAGAATTTGCCAGTGATTCAATAAATAAGACTGAAGGATTCAGTATCGATTATTTTGAAATAGTAGATGACACAAACCTGAAACCGGTCAACTCTGCAAATGAAATCAGGAAGGGAGCAAGATATTATGGATGCATTGCAGTCAGAGCAGGGAATATAAGGTTGATAGATAATTATGAATTTTCATTCCCGGTAAAAAAAGGTTGATTACCTTTGTAGCGTAATATACTTAGTGAAGGTGAAATACTTATCCGGATGTTAATTGAAATTGTCAAGTCAAAAATCCACAATGTTACGGTCACTGGGGCCAACATCAAATATATAGGCAGCATTGAGATCGATGAGGACCTGGAAAGGACTCGCGGGCTCGAAGTCGCGCCGG
>CAZQRQ010000025.1:21865-44832 GCA_964595725.1 uncultured Rikenellaceae bacterium
GCGGATGCTGCCAGCATTATTGAATTCGAAAAAGTCCAGGTACTTAACATCAATAACGGGGAGAGGCTGGAAACCTATGTGATCAAGGGTAGAAGAGGCTCAGGTAGCGTATGTCTGAATGGTCCTGCTGCACGGAAGGTTGTGATAGGTGATGTTGTGATAATAATCTCTTATGCAGCAATGGAGGTTGATGAAGCAAAAAAATTCAAACCAAGGATTCTGTTTCCCGACACAGCCACCAACAAATTGATCTGAGCTTGAAGAAAAGCATTATCCAGACGCTGAAATTTATTGCCTTCCTGGCAGCCAGTATGGCTTTGCTTTGGCTGGCATTCAGGAATATCGATTTCAAGAATCTCTGGGAGGGACTAAAAAAAGCAAGGTATGGCTGGCTGATCCTTTCAATTGCATTTGCCACACTAGCATATATAAGCCGCGCAAGAAGATGGATTTTACTTATAAATCCACTGGGCCATAATCCCTCACTTCTCAATTCTTTCAATGCTATGATGACAGGTTATCTTGCCAACCTTGCTCTGCCAAGAATAGGTGAGATTACAAAATGTGTGGCACTCGGCAAAAAAGAGAATATTCCTGTCGATCAGTTAATTGGCACAGTGGTTGTTGAAAGGACAATCGATATAATATCCCTGCTGGTCATTACTATCATAATGCTGTTCGTTGATGGAAGTACTCTTGGGCCTTTCCTCATGAACAATGTTTACACCCCGATTCATGAAAAAATAACCTCAGTCTTCGGTTTTGCTTGGATTTTCTGGCTCTTACTGCTACTCTCCGGGATACTGTTACTTTACACTATTTATTATTTTAGGAATAGCCTCAGGAAGATAAGGTTTTTTGGGAAACTCTTCGATGCAGCTCACGGAATTATCCATGGAATAAAAACTGTTACCAGGATCCGGAGAAAGTGGGAGTTCATTTTTCATACTTTTTTCATCTGGATTAATTACACTCTGATGACCTGGGTGGTAGTGTTCGCAGTGGAGAGTACTTCTCAACTGGGGCTGTCGGACGGCATATTCCTGCTGGTAATCGGAGGCCTGGCTATGAGCGCACCTGTCCAGAGCGGACTTGGTGCCTTTCATTTTATCATCTCCAGGGGCCTGATGCTTATATATGGCATCAGCCTGGAGGATAGTATGGTATATGCACTTCTTGCACACGAATCGCAATTAATATTCGGAGCTTTATTAGGTATTTATTCGTTCTATGCGATATTTAAAAAATCCAGGCATTCACCCTAGGAACATTTAATAATGGCTAAATCAAAAACAGTATATGTCTGCCAGAATTGTGGTGCGGAGTCTGCAAAGTGGATCGGCCGTTGCCCATCATGCGGAGAATGGAACACTTACCACGAGGAGATTTTAGCGCCTTCACGACCATCTGGTAATTCTTTCACACAGGGTAGGGAAAAAAGAAAACCCCAGCTGCTGGACAGTATCATATCGGATGAAAAATCGAGACAGAAATCGGGGTTGGAGGAACTGGACCGTATACTTGGTGGTGGCATTGTGGGCGGATCACTTATTCTTCTAGGGGGTGAACCCGGTATTGGAAAATCCACTCTTGCCCTTCAGCTTGCCCTGGCTATGAATAAGGTAAACGTACTTTACATATCAGGAGAAGAAAGCGAGGAGCAAATAAGCCTCAGGGCAAAGAGAATCCAAAAATCCAATCCGGGATGCTATATCTTAAGCGAGACTGAACTTGAGGTAATTCTTTCTCATGCAGAGAATATGAAACCCGGTCTTATCATAATCGACTCCATACAGACTATTCACACCGCTCTCCTTGAATCATCTGCCGGGTCCGTATCACAGGTAAGGGAATGTGCTGCCCGGCTGCTTAAGTATTCAAAGATAACAGGAATACCCGTATTTCTTATAGGACATATAACGAAGGACGGCACTATTGCCGGGCCCAAGGTACTTGAACATATTGTCGATGTCGTGCTCTACTTTGAAGGCGATAACAATTATGTCTACAGGATACTGAGACCGGTCAAAAACAGGTTTGGCTCCACATCAGAATTAGGAATCTTCGAGATGATGGAATCAGGGCTTCGCCAGGTGGACAATCCGTCTGAAATGTTTATAAACCAGCACGATGAAGCCATGAGCGGTGTTACAATCGCGGCAACTGTTGACGGGCTCCGTCCCTTCCTCATTGAGACCCAGGCTCTTGTCAGCTCCGCGGTATACGGAACTCCCCAGAGGAGTTCTACCGGGTTCGATATCAGGCGCTTAAATATGTTGCTTGCCATACTTGAAAAGAGAGCCGGATTCAGGTTAGGTGTGAAGGATGTTTTCCTGAATATTGCAGGGGGTATTAAAGTAAGTGATCCTGCACTTGATTTGGCAATTATGAGCTCTGTCCTTTCATCCAATCTTGATATACCTGTACCAAAGGAAACATGTTTTGCAGGAGAAGCAGGACTTTCAGGGGAGATTAGGCCAGTCTCAAGAATTGAGCAGAGGATCAGGGAAGCGTCTAAAATGGGATTTTCAAGAATCTGTTTATCCAGATTTCAGAAGAATATTTCCACATCAAAAAAAGAAATTGAAATAGTACAGGTCGGTAAGGTTGAAAACCTTGTAAGGCTTCTTTTCGGATAATATTAGTATCGCTGGAAATAATTCGTTCTTCTGGTATCGACCTTATTAACCTTGTCACAGTCAAGTTCCATATTGAATCCTGCAGGTTTTTCAAAAACTTCTGATTCCATTGATTCAAACTGCGGATCCTCATAAATCTTTTTGAGGAATATACCAAGTATAGGGAGAGCAATACTGGCTCCCTGTCCCTCACCAAGCGTCTCAAAATGGATGCTCTGGTCCTCCCATCCACTCCAAACGCCAGCCACAAGGTTAGGAGTTACGCCCATGAACCATCCATTACCATGGTTCTGGGTTGTCCCTGTTTTCCCCCCTATCTGGTTTGTAAGTCCATATGTTATGATCAATCCTATACCGGAGCCCTGTTTTACCACTCCCTGAAGCATATCAAGCATTATATACGCCTGTTCCTCTGTTATGACTTCTTCAATATTTGGTTTAAACTGTGAAATGATGTTTCCATTCTTATCTTCAATCCTTGATACGTACATTGGTGAAGTGTACACCCCTTTGTTTGCAAAAGTGCCATAAGCGCCAACCATCTCCTCCAGGGATATGTCAGATGTACCAAGGAAAATTGAAATGACAGGATCGATAAAGCTCCTTATCCCCATCCTGTGCATAAGATCAACAACTGCTGCCGGTGTAAATTTGCTCATCACCCAGGCAGATATATAGTTTTCTGATTTTGCAAGGCCCCACTTAAGGGTTACCATTTTCCCATGGTACTCTTTTGGCCCTGAGCTTCTTGGCCTGTAAATGGAATCACGGCCATTGATCTTCATGGGAAATGTTATGGGAATATTCTCAACTTCATAACAGGGCGAATAACCGTTCTGAATTGCAATTGTATATAAAAATGGTTTAATAGTACTTCCAACCTGTCTCTTCTGGGCAGTTACTGCATCGTATTTGAAATACTTGAAGTCAGGTCCGCCAACATATGCCTTAACATGTCCTGTGCCGGGTTCCATAACAAGGAAACCCGAACGCATGATATACTTATAATATTTTATGGAATCCATTGGAGTCATAACAGTATCCCTGTCTCCCTTCCACGAGAATACGGTCATCTCCGCAGGTGTGTTGAAAGCAAGGATGATTGAATCTTCAGGTACTCTGCGGCTGGCCATCGACCTGTACCTGTCGGTCCTTTTGGCAGTATTCCACAATATCTCCTCAATTTCCTTTCTGTTAAGATCGTTTGAATAGGGCGGATTTCTAAGGCGCTTTGATTCTGCGTAAAAATCAGGCTGAATTTCTTTTGAAAGATGCTCCTTCATGGCTTCTTCAGCATATGTTTGCATCTTCGAGTTTATAGTTGTATAGATCTTTAGCCCATCCCTGTAAAGATTGTAGTTTGAACCGTCGGGCTTCCTGTTCTTACGGCACCACCCGTAAAGTTGATCATTTTCCCATCTCCATAGCGCATCCTCGTATTGCTCATCAAAAACAAACATATCCCTCTCCGGCTCGTACTTTATCATCGTGGTACGGATATATTCCCTCAGGTAGGTGGCCAGACCGGTGTTATGATCCTCCTGCTGGAAATCAATATCAAGCGGTAATTGTTTTACAGAGTCTGCGATTTCAGGAGACAGATATCCGTATTTTGTCATCTGGGAAAGAACAATATTACGCCTGTCAATGGTCTGTTCAGGTCTTCTCAGGGGGTTGAAGAATGAAGAATTTTTTAACATCCCCACAAACATTGCCGATTGCTCTATGGTGAGTGAATCCGGGGTTGTATTGAAGTATATCTGTGCAGCCGATCTTATACCAACAGCCTGGTTGCCAAAGTCATATACATTAAGGTACATTGTCATGATCTCCTGCTTTGTATAATTCTTTTCAAGTTTCACGGCGACGTACCACTCTTTTAATTTTGAAACTCCCAGGTTCAGTTTCCTTCTTAGTTTACCATATGCCAAGGTGTCTCCTTCTCTTGTCTGGAAAAGGTTCTTTGCCAGCTGCTGTGTAATTGTACTGCCGCCACCAGTGTTTCTCCCCAGTATCTCCGTCATAATTATGGCACGTGCCAGTCCTTTCAGGTCAATCCCCGAATGCCTGTAAAACCTGATATCTTCAGTAGCAATAAGGGCATCTACAACATAGGGTGAAATCTCATTATAATTGGTCCATGTCCTGTTCTGGATATAATACTTGCCCAGAAGAATCCCGTCCTCAGAATACACTTCTGCAGCGAGGTCGTTCCTGGGATTCTCAAGTTCCTGAAAAGAGGGCATTGGTCCCAATTTTTCCCGGGAAATAAGAATAAAGAGTACTATAAAAATCACAAACGGGAATGAGAATATTCCCCAGAACCAGATAAGATATTTTGTCTGTTTTGTAATGCCTTTCATTTCAGGGTGATAGTTTGCCCCAAAAATAACAATTAATAAAGAATCTTAACGGTTTATTTTGAAGTTTGGTACCTAATTGATTTACTTTGTCAAGTTTTTTCACAGAAAAACCGTTGCCGAAATGATCGAGAATCTTGTTATTGTAGAATCACCAGCCAAAGCTAAAACTATAGAAAAATTCCTTGGAAAGGATTTCAGGGTAGTGTCCAGCTTCGGGCATATCAGGGACCTTGCCAAAAAAAATCTCGGGATAGATATCGAGAATGAATTTACACCGGATTATGAGATTCCTAAAGAAAAATTAAAAGTTGTAAATGATTTAAAAAAGGCAGCCAAAGAATCTAAAACTGTATGGATAGCATCAGATGAAGACCGGGAAGGAGAGGCTATTGCATGGCATCTTATAAGTGTCCTCAAACTTGATCCAGAAAGAACAAACAGGATTGTCTTTCATGAAATAACAAAAACGGCCATATCTGAAGCGATTAAAATGCCGCGATTTGTCGACATGAACCTGGTAAACTCACAGCAGGCAAGAAGAATTCTCGACAGGCTTGTGGGTTTCGAGATCTCGCCTGTTTTATGGAAAAAGGTTCAACCTGCACTTTCAGCGGGAAGGGTTCAGTCAGTGGCAGTAAGACTCATCGTCGAGAGAGAAAGGGAGATAATAGCCTTCAGGACAGAATCATCTTTCAGGGTATCTGCAATCTTTCTGATTGAAAACGGTAATAATGCTCATGTAACGCTCAGGGCTGAAGCTACCAGGAAATTCTCAACAGAAAAAGAGGCATATGACTTCCTGGAAATATGTGGCAGGGCTGAATATAAGATTGCCGCCGTCACAGTGAAGCCCGGCACAAGATCACCGGCCCCGCCTTTTACAACTTCAACCCTGCAGCAGGAAGCGTATCGCAAGCTTGGATTCTCTGTTGCCAGGACAATGTCGGTAGCGCAAAAGCTGTATGAGGCAGGAAAGATAACATACATGAGAACCGACTCTACTAACCTGTCCAGGCTGGCGCTGGCAAAATCGAGAGATATTATTGTCTCTGAATTCGGCGAAAAATACTCAAAGACAAGACAGTTTAAAACCAGGTCAAAAGGCGCACAGGAGGCCCATGAGGCAATCAGACCGGCATATCCCGACAAACCCACCACCGACGGAAACACCCAGGAAAAACAGCTTTATGAACTTATCTGGAAGAGGACTATTGCTTCCCAGATGGCAGATGCTGAGATTGAACGTACGACTATATCCATAGAGATGAGCAACTCAGAGGTAGGATACACCGCCATAGGTGAGGTTGTTAAATTTGACGGTTTCCTCAGGGTATACTCAGAATCAGTAGATTCGGATAGTAACGAAGAAGAAAAGCCGGTGATCCCACCTGTCAAACCAGGCATGGCAATTCATTACGACAAGATAACGGCTTCTCAAAAGTATACAACTCCCCCTCCCAGATATACGGAGGCCAGTCTTGTTAAAAAGCTTGAGGAACTGGGAATCGGGAGACCTTCAACCTATGCCCCGACTATATCTACAATCCAGAACCGGGGATATGTTGAGAGAGGAGACAGGCCCGGGGATAAACGAAAGATAGCTTTGCTGACCCTGTCAGATGGAAAAATAACACCCTCTTCAAAAACAGAATTAACAGGTAAGGAAAAATCAAAGCTCTTCCCAAGGGATATCGGAATGATTGTTAACGATTTCCTTACCGAAAACTTTTCCGACATTATTGATTACAATTTCACAGCTGATGTTGAGGAACAGTTTGATGAAATAGCAGAAGGAAGACTTAAGTGGACAGGGATGCTTAAAACCTTCTATTCCAAGTTCCACAAAAATGTTCAGAATACACTTGAAATAAGTAATAAAAAAACCGGAGCAAGAATCCTGGGAAACCATCCGGAAACAGGACAACCTGTATCAGTCAAGATGGGCAGGTTTGGTCCTGTTGTCCAGATTGGTGATTCGAATAATGGAGAAAAACCAAGGTTTGCAAGCCTTCTTAAAAACCAGCTTATCGAAACTATAACACTCGCAGAGGCATTAAAGCTATTTTCACTACCACGATCTCTCGGAAATCATGAAGGAGATGAAGTGATTGTTGGAATAGGAAAATTCGGACCTTACATAAGGTACAGAAATAAATTCTATTCACTAAAAAAAGGTACGGATGATCCACATTCCATAACTGTTGAACGTGCTCTTGAAATAATAGAGGAAAAGGAACTAAGCGACAAGCAGAAAGTGCTTAATGATTACGGAGAGATAAAAATCCTGAACGGCCGTTACGGCCCGTATATCAGCTTTAAAAAGAAAAATTACAGGATACCCAAAGGGCTTGACGCTTCTACCCTTTCAAAAGAAGAATGCATTAAAATCATTGAAAAGAACAATAAACACTGAAGCAATGATTGACCTTAATAACTATTTCAGCCCGGTAAGCATTGAAAAACCTGATTTTGAGCATATCAGTGGTGCATCAAGTTTTTCTCATAATATTACAATCCACACTGAAAACAATCCCATAAAAGATATTAAAAAGTACAGGGTTGCTATAATGGGAGTACCTGACGGGCGCAATTCACCGAATGCCGGATCGGCCAAAGGTCCGGAGAAAATCAGGGAATCACTTTATCAGCTTGCCAGGATACCCGGTAAAACAAAGATAATAGACCTGGGCAACATGAAGAATGGCGTAACTTTCAGGGACACACTGGCAGGGCTTACCGATGTATTGACATACCTGGTACAGGAAAGTGTCTTGCCATTGATCATAGGCGGGAGCAGTTCCCTGATAGCTGCAATAGATAATGCGTTTACGAATATTGATCTGCCCTATACGCTTTCATCTCTTGATTCCCGGATTGACTTCCAGCCGGAGAAACGTGACCACGATTCATCCAGTTACCTTAACCATCTAATATACAATCAGAAAAGCAAACTTGAACACTTTAATGGTATCGGGTACCAGACATATCTCAATGATCCCCAGACAATAAATCGTATTCTTAAGAGAAATTATGAGCTTGTCAGGATCGGTGACGTAAGACATTCCCTTCATCTTACAGAACCTTTACTAAGGGATTCAGAGGTAACCGTTATTGACATATCTGCGGTCCGGCAATCGGATGCTCCCGGGACTATAACACCCGTCCCCAATGGTTTCTATGCAGAGGAAATATGTCTTATCTCCAGATATGCAGGCATTTCAGACAGGCTAAAGATATTCGGACTTTTTGAAGTAAATCCAGATTACGACATCAGGGAGCAAACATCCGGTCTCGCAGCTCAGATTATATGGTTTTTTCTTGAAGGATTTTCCCAGAAACAATATGAGACGCCGATTGCCGGCGAAATAGATACCGGCAGGTTCATCAGGTATCATGTAAAGGTAACCGACCTGGCTGATGATCTTGTATTTATTAAAAGCACATTTACTGAAAGATGGTGGCTGGAGCTGACTTCCGGGGATGATGTGCAACACTGCTATGCATGCTCTTACGAAGATTACCTTCAGGCAAACAGGAACGAGGTTCCAGACAGGTGGGTCAAAGCGACTGCCCGTCTTAAAAGCTGAAACTTTTTTCGCTCTAATCCCAACATTTTAGAATTTTTTACGTTAAACACCTACGGTTATTATAAGTGATAATCATAATACTTAAATAAATAGATGCAAATTTGTTTGCTTTTTAGATTTTTATTTATTTTACTAATCCATTTTTAGGCTTTGGAAGCTCATATAATGAAGAAATGAAAAAACTAAAAATTACATTTCTTTTTTTAATTATACTGATGGCTAATTTACCAGGCCAGCAGGATCCGCTTTCAAGCCAGTACATGTTTAATACACTTTCGTTTAATCCTGCATCCTCAGGTATATCAGGCTTGATATGTGCTACCGCCCTTAACAGGCAACAATGGGTGGGATTCAAGGGTGCTCCCACCACAACATTATTCAGTGTGAGTGCGCCGGTAAGACTCTTTGGTTCGACCAGTGGCCTGGGTCTTACTGTTACAAGTGACAATACAGGCTTCGATAAGGATATTGGACTTTCAGGAAAATATTCATATATTCTCAATATCGGACAGGGAAAGCTGGGCCTAGGCGTGAACCTGGGGATGGTCAATAAAGCCCTGGAACCGAACTGGCAGATACCTTCAGGTGACTCTCACACACCTGCATCAGGGGATCCACTGATTCCTGAAAATAAGGAAAGCTATGTGGCATTTGATGCAGGTATAGGAGCTTTTTATTACAGTGACAAATATTACGCCGGTGTATCCGTTACACATATTAACGAACCCAGGATCAGGTATACTAAGGGATTACCATACCTGAGCCGTCATTACTATCTGACAGCCGGCTATACAATACAGTTACCAAATCCTGCATTTGAGCTTATGCCATCTGTATTCGCTTTCAGCGATGGGAAAATAGCACAGCTTACCATTAACTCGCTGATAAGATACAATAAAAAAGTGTGGGGTGGCGTTTCTTACAGAACAGGCGATGCCATTATTGGTATTGTAGGTTTTGAACTATATAACGGTATCCGTATTGGCTACTCATACGACTTCCCTCTTACCGATGTAAAAAAGAGCACAAGCGGGTCGCATGAATTTATAGTTAACTATTGTTTTGACCTCAGTATGGGCAGAAGTCCTATGAAATATAAAAGTATTAGATTTTTATGATTATTTAAAAAAAAATAACTTACTTGCAATATAAAATCCTAACGTATTATGAAAAAGGTTATTCTTGTTGGTCTGATATTACTGATCCTTTCAAGCGGATGCGGTTCGAAGAATAATGGCGAGCTGACAGGCGTTTTGGGAAGGAAAAAGTACTTTGAGCCTGAACCTTTTGAGATGGCTTTCATCCCGGCCGGGAGTTTTGTGATGGGACCCAGCGACGAGGATGCATTGTTTGCAATGAATACTATCTCCAAGCAAGTTACCGTTGAGGCGTTCTGGATGGATCAGACCGAAATCACCAATAATAAATACCGCCAGTTTGTATATTATGTACGCGATTCAATCCTGAGAACTAAATTAGGCAACGCAGGAATAGACGGCCGTGACTATTTTATGGTTGACGATGATGGAAATATTGTTGAGCCCAACGTTATTAACTGGGACGAGGAAATTGATCCGGAAGAAGAGAATACCAAAGCTATTATTGAAGAAATGTTCTATCCGCCGGAAGAGAGATTTAACGGCAGAAAACAATATGACACAAGAAAACTGAATTATTCATATTTCTGGGTCGATTATAAGCAGGCTGCATCAGTGCCCTACAGGCAGGATTACAAAGCCGGAACGGGAAGATATGAAGGAGAAGCCACTAACCTGGAAGGAATCACCACACAGGTAACAAACAGGTCAGCCTTTATTCAGAATGATATTGTAAATTGTTATCCCGACACATTATGCTGGATCAGGGACTTCACATATTCTTTTAACGATCCACAGGCTTCAATCTATTTCTGGCATCCCTCTTTTGATGATTATCCGGTTGTGGGAGTTTCATGGGTACAGGCCAGGGCTTTCAGCATCTGGAGAACCGACTACATGAACACCGCCCTTAGAAAACAGGGAATTCCCGACGTTCAATCGTACAGGCTGCCTCTTGAAACAGAGTGGGAATACGCTGCAAGGGGAGGACTTGACCTTTCAATGTATCCGTGGGGAGGCCCCTATACACGAAATTACAAAGGCTGTTTCCTCGCAAATTTCAAACCCCTGCGCGGAAATTACGTGGATGATGGTGCCGTTTATGCTGCAAAGGTCGCTTCATACGAGCCCAATGAATACGGTATTTATGACATGTCGGGTAATGTTGCCGAGTGGACATCATGCGCGTATCATCCTTCATCTTATATTTTCACTCACGACCTCAATCCCAATTATGAATATAATGCAAAACCACAAGATCCGCCCATCCTTAAGAAAAAAGTAATAAGGGGCGGCTCATGGAAGGATATTGCCTATTTTCTTCAGACTGGTTCCAGGGATTACGAATACCAGGATACAACAAAGCCATATGTAGGCTTCAGGAATGTAAGATCTTATATTGGAGTAAATTAAATCAAAAATAACCCTTAAAAATCAGGTATAATGAGCCTAGCAGAATTAGTTCAAAGCAGTGGTTGGAAGAACTTCATAGCAAAACTATATGGCTTGGGTGCTTCCGTAGTTATTGTTGGTGCACTTTTCAAGATACAGCACTGGCCTTTTGCAGGAACGATGCTTACTATCGGTCTCTGCACAGAAGCAATAATCTTCTTCTTTTCAGCATTCGAACCCTTGCATGAAGAAATCGACTGGACACTCGTCTATCCTGAACTTGCAGGAATTCCTGAAGATGAAGGCGAACTGCCGGCTCATGGGAAACATCGTGACCGCGCTTTTAGCGGTGGCGGTGGCGGTTTTGTTGGCGGCGGTGGCGGTGCCGGGTCTGCAGCACTTGCAAAATTCGACGAAATGCTTGAGAATGCCGAGATAACACCAGAACTGTTTCAAAAACTGGGCGTTGGAATGAAGAAACTCGGCGATGCCACCTCAAATATGGCAGCCATGGGTGATGTCTCAGCTGCATCTGCCAAGTATATGGATACTATCAAAGGAGCAGATGAATCGCTCGAAAAGCTGGCTGAATCATACCAGAGTACTACCAAGATAATTAATGAGACAGGTTTCAATTATAAAAACATTGCTGATTCACTTTCAGTTATCGAAATGGGCGGAAAATCATATCAGGAGCAGCTGGAATCCTTGAACAAAAATCTTTCTGCTCTTAATACTGCCTACGAATTACAACTTAAGGGAGCAGACGAACACACCAAAGAATCAGACGAACTTTTCAAAGGACTCCAGACACTTATGAAAGACCTTACTGATTCTGCAGACGACACCAAAAAGTATCGCGAACAAATTTCAAAGCTTAATGATAACCTTACAGCATTGAACAGTGTTTATGGGAATATGCTTGCTGCTATGAACGTAAAATAACGTGAAATCATTTTCTTTTTAACTAACTAAACTATCTGAAAAATGGCTCACGAAAAGCTATCACCACGGCAAAAGATGATCGGTATGATGTACCTGGTTCTTACTGCCATGCTAGCCCTTAACGTATCAAAAGAGGCCGTGGAAGCATTTAAGAAAGTGGATGAGGGCCTTACAAAGACAATCGAGAACTATGCAGCCAAAAACAGCTTGATTTATGATGCATTCGACCGTGCTGCTGCCCAGAATCCAACAAAAGCAGGCCCTGCAAAAGACCAGGCCTACGATGTGAAACAACGTTCAGATGAGTTATTCGACTACATCCAGGATCTTAAAATTGAAATTATTAAGACTGCGGAAGGTGATGATACGCCGGCAATTAACGGCAGAGAAGTAATTATTGAAGAAGTTAAGAAGATTGATGAGAATAACGTTCCCTCCGAAATTTTAATAGGCGCCAATGAAAATGGTAAAGCTTATAATTTGAGTGCCCTTATTGATTCATACAGAGATGATATGATCGATATTTGTGACGGGAAAAATATCTCAATAGAGGAATCGCTCAGAAGTATTTTTAATACTGATGATCAAATAAATAAGGATAATGAAAAAGAAAGATGGGAGAATTTTACCTTCCAGGCTCTTCCCCTGGTCGCGGTAATTACCATACTTTCAAAGATGCAGGTTGATGTTAGGAACGCTGAGACCGACGTACTGAATCTTTTATATGAGCAGATCGATGCCAGGTCGTTTAAATTCAATAAGATCGTTGCTACTGTAAAAGCACCCTCTACATATGTGATGCAGGGAAATGAATACCAGGCATCTGTTTTCATCACTGCAACAGATACAACCCAGGCTCCGGAAATAAAGGTAGGTCAATATACAACAACATCTAATGCCGACGGAACCAAAACATATGAAATGGTAGGCGATTATACAACTCTGCCCCTGGATGAAACAGGAAAAGGTATTTACAAGGTAAGAACTACCCGCCTTGGTCAGGCAAGCTGGGGAGGCCTCATTACCATGAAAGCACCGGATGGCAGCCTTGTTTCGTATCCATTCAAAGAGGAATACAGTGTTGGAGCTCAAAGCGTTGTCGTTTCCCCGACAGCTATGAACGTACTTTATGCCGGTATCGATAACCCGCTGGATATATCAGTACCCGGAATAGGTTCCGATAAGGTAAGGGCTACGATGACAAACGGAACAATAACAAGAGGAAAAGTAAACAACTCTGCAGGCTCACCCTTCCCTGGAGATTGGAAGGCATTACCCCAGAATGTAGGCCAGGTTGCCCAGGTAATAGTAAGTGCCGAAATAAACGGTAAGCAGCAAACTTTCCAGCCTTTGGAATTCAGGGTTAAACAAGTACCGGATCCTGTGGCAGCATTTGCGAATGTCTCTGGCGAAGCAAGAGTATCAAGAGATATAATCCTCGCACAATCGGGTGTTCTGGCAAATATGGAAGATTTTGATTTTGACCTGAGATATACTGTTACTGGATTCACAGTATCAATAAATGACAAGGGATTTGATTTTTCCGCAACCAGTACAAGTAACCGGCTGACAGCAGAACAGAGAGGTCTTCTTGATAGACTTACCAGGGGTAAGAAACTGATAATAGAAGGCGTGAAAGCTGTCGGTCCGGACAAGAGGACAAGGGACTTGGCTCCTATAATTATAACTGTAATTTAGTTTAATATTGATATTAAAATGAACAGAAAAATAATACTGGGAATGTTGTCCCTCTTGCTTTCAGGGATTATAAATGCCCAGACGTTTAAGGATATCTATCAGAAAGAGATAGTTGATAATCAGAAAATCGCCTACCCGTTCCTCAGGGAAGCAGATGTTATAAGATCAAAAAGATACTACAGGGTAATTGATCTGCGTGAAAAGATTAATCAGCCTCTTTATTATCCTACTGTAAACGTTGCAGACGGAAGAAAGAACTTCATTAATATAATTCTTGATGAAGTAAAAGCCGGACGACTGAATGTATATGATCCTACTATTGCTGTCGATACTCTTCCGGTCAGCCTGACTTATACCGATGTGGATGCAAGGTTAGGAGGTGGAGAGTCCAAAACACAGGTTCAGGATCTTAACACCGGAATAATGAGGGATACGACTATATATCGGGAACCCAGGCCGGATGAGATAAAGCAGCTCTTAGTTTATGAAGAATGGTTCTTTGATAAGAAACATTCGAAACTTGATGTTCGGATAATTGGCATTTGTCCTATCCGCATATATGTAGACGATGCTACGAACACTCAGCGTCGTGTACAGACATTCTGGATAAGATATGACGAGGCCAGAGACATACTTTCTACAAGAGAAGCTTTCAATCCTTATAATGATGCCCAGAGGATCTCATTTGATGATCTTTTCATGCAAAGACGATTCAGCGGCTTTATTTCTGCGGAATCAAATGTATATAATGACAGATTTATTACTGACTATACTGTTGGTAAGGATGCTATGTTCGAGGCTGAAAGGATCAAGACCGAGCTATTCGATTTCGAGCACGACCTCTGGGAATACTAGCATAAGATGAATAAAATATAAAAAAAGAGGGTGCCTGTTTAAGCACCCTTTCTTTTTACAGGTATTTATCATCCGTCTTTTTCTTTACATCTTCAAGATACGCTTTGATATTCTGCTCATCGTCCTTCCTTACGATAAGAAGCACATCGTCTGAATTGACAACTATATAATCTGTCAAGCCCTGCAGAACCGCTATTTTGCCTGGCGGTATACTTATAATATTACCTCCGGTATTGTAAGTAAAGGCATCGCCTTCCACAATTACATTTTCATCATTACCTGATGCTGAATTTTCATATAGTGAGCTCCAGGTACCAAGGTCTGACCAACCTATCTCTGTGCATAATACAAATACATTTTCGGCCTTCTCCATTATTCCATAATCAATGGAAATGCTGCTTAACGAAGCATAGATCTGGGAAATTGCAGCTACTTCCTCATTTGTGCCAAAAATATCCTTCCTGTCATCAAATGCAGAGTAGATATCGGGAAGATACTTCTCAAATGACTCTAAAATTGATTTTATATTCCAGATAAAAATTCCGGAATTCCAATAGAAATCGCCACTCTCAATAAATATCTTTGCCAGCTCAATATCAGGTTTCTCAGTAAAAGTCTTTACCTTCAGGAGACGGTCATAACCTTCCACCGGTTTATTCGCATAAGCCTGGATATACCCATACCCCGTTTCTGGTTTGTCCGGCTTTATCCCCAGTGTGAGCAGGGCATCATTTTCCTCCGTAAACCTGATCCCGGTCTTGATAACTTCACAAAAATCATCTTCTTTCTCAATAAGGTGATCAGCCGGTGATACAACTATCACTGCATCAGGATTTTCATTCCTAATGCGGAAAACGCCGTATGCAATGCACGGTGCTGTGTTTCTCCGGAGCGGTTCACTCAGTATCCTGTCGGATTTAATTCCAAGTTGTTCAGTGACAAGAGCCCTGTGTTCTGCGTTTGTAACTACAAAAATGTTTTCTTCGGGGCATACATTTTTAAATCTTCTGAAGGTCTGCTGTAACAGCGTTTCTCCCTTGCCAAGGATGTCGAGGAATTGCTTTGGTTTCTCATGCCGGCTTAACGGCCAGAATCTGCTTCCAACACCTCCGGCCATTATCAGGACATATCTGTTATCCATTAAAAGTGATTTTCGAGATTTTATGCAAATATAATCATTTATCCATTCGGGTTTTAAAAAGCCAGTTGCCGTTATTAAGTTAAATATTACTAATTTTATTCCCTTACTATCTTTATCATTATGTTTAAATTTCTTACCCAACTGGGGAAATATTTCATACTGCTTGGAAAAGTGTTTTCAATACCCGAGAAGAGTTCTGTTTACTACAGGCAGACAATGCGCGAATTTGTCTACCTCGGGCTTAACTCAATTGGTATTATTGCAATTATATCCTTCTTCATGGGAGCAGCAATCACACTTCAGACAGCCTATAACACTGAAAATCCTATTTACCCTACGTACCTTATAGGTCTTGGATGCCGTGATTCAATAATATTGGAGTTCTCTTCCACCATATCAGCTCTCATACTTGCCGGGAAAGTGGGTTCCAATATTGCTTCTGAAATAGGCACGATGAGGGTTACGGAACAGATTGAAGCTCTCGAGATAATGGGAGTTAATTCTGCGTCCTACCTTATTCTCCCTAAAATGATTGCCACAATACTCTTCAATCCTTTCCTGACACTGATAAGCATTATAATAGGAATTCTTGGAGGATGGCTTGCCGGAACACAGCTTGGAGTTATCACTACCGAAGAGTTCGTTTATGGTATACAATATGCATTTATCCCGTATTACATTGTTTATTCCCTTATTAAAACCGTAGTCTTTGCATTCATAATAACGAGTGTCTCTGCATTTCAGGGTTATTACGTTTCGGGTGGTTCACTCGAGGTTGGCAGGGCAAGCACCAAAGCTGTGGTGCACAGCAGTATGCTGATCCTGCTTTTCAATGTAATACTTACCCAGCTCCTTTTATCATGATAACTATCAAGAACCTCAACAAGTCATTTAGCGGCAGAACAGTCCTGTCGGATATCTCGATTACCTTTGAGCCCGGCCAGACAAATCTGATAATCGGACAAAGCGGGTCCGGCAAAACCGTACTCCTAAAATCTATTGTCGGACTGCTGGAAATAGATAGTGGTGAAGTCTGGTTTGAGGACATTCTTTTCAACAAGCTTGATTTCAGGGAGAAGAAGGAGATACGCAAAGAGATTGGCATGCTTTTCCAGGGGGCGGCCCTTTTCGATTCACTCACAGTTGAACAAAATGTCAGGTTTCCTCTGGATATGTTCACCGATATGACAATGGAGGAAAAAATGGAAAGGGTCAACTTTTGCCTTAACAGGGTAAATATAATCAATGCAAACAACCTTTACCCGGCTGAGATATCAGGTGGAATGAAGAAGAGGGTTGCCATTGCCAGGGCAATTTCCCTTAATCCCAAGTATCTTTTCTGTGATGAGCCTAACTCAGGTCTCGATCCTATCACATCGATCCTTATTGATGCACTGATTAAAGAACTTACTGAAGAATTTTCAATGACAACCATAATCAATACTCACGACATGAATTCAGTAATGGAAATAGGTGAAAAGATACTTTTTATTAGTGAAGGATTTAAATGCTGGGAAGGCAATAAAAGTGAAATCCTGAATTCAGATTGTGTAAAACTGAATGATTTTGTATTTGCCAACTCACTTGCCAAACAACTTAGATCAAAAGCATAAATTATCAGTCGTTCTTTTTTACTTCCTCAAAATCCACGTATTCCCCAATACTCTTCGGAACACCTTTTCTTTTCCCGTTATTTATTTTATCATCTTCACCCGGATCTCTGATATTCGAGCCACCTGAACCCGCCTTTATAAAACTCCTGATTACCAGGAATATGATAAGGAAAATGAGCAGTATTCTGATAAAGTAAACCATAGAGATCACTGATTTCGCTCTATAAGCATTGGTTTATCATTTTTAGTCTTGACCTTGTTCCCAAAACAGAAGTTAATACCGAATCTGAACGTAGCAGTGTTCCAGTTGGCAGGAACGGTTATTTCTGATCCTTCCTCCGGCAGGATCCTGTTCCAGGTTACCGGGATACGGTCTGCAACGAGGTATAGCTGGAAAAATCCAGCCCTGAAAGCCAGGCCTGCACCGAAATTATCATATCGTGTGTTCATTGCAGTATAACTCAGGCTGGTAGAGAGTGAATTTCCAAGATTCAGATTGGCCGACAGCGTTACTGCCTGCCTGAAGTGACCCGATGAAATTATACTCCGTGAAAGAAGTCCAACACCAAAACTCCTGGTAAGATTATAACTTGCTCCAACAGTTATCCCTGTCGGCAGGAAGGTTGTGAATGGAGTCTTATTGTCGGAAAAGGTAAATGAGTTAAGTAGCGAATCCTGCATATTGGTCAGAAGGGAATCGAATGTAACGGTCCCATCTATGACATCAGTGATATCAAATCCGCTGAAGAGAAAGTTGCTTTTTGCCTGGAAGTTTGTAATATTATCTTTCCATTTTATGTATCCCAGGTCGGTGACAGAAGCTGAAACGCTCAGCTTTTCCGAAATGTTATAGACAGCCCCCAGGTCAAGGCCCAGTCCCATATTTGACGTATTGGTAAAAAAGCCAACAGAGGAAAGGGTGTTTTCATCCAGCTCAACATCATCAATCAGATTATCTTCATCAAAATAGAATTTTGCAGGGAAGCTGATATTGGCAGAAAGATCGGCATCAATGGAATGAGTAAAATCATCATTTACAGTAAGCCCAAGTGAATTATTCTGAATATTCAGCGCAGCGATACCAGTAAGAAGCTTGGCTTTAATCCCAATCCTGAGCTTAGTGCCAAAATTTTTTGAAAAACCAAGACCATACTCTCTGTAATACTTAAGATTGGCATTCAGAGAATTAAGATCTATTGTAGTGCCTATATAATCTTCATTTCCCTTCAATCCCAGCTTAAGTAAATCCCCGGGTATAATCAGGTTCCCTTCTGCCCGGTCAATAATATCAAGAAAGAAATAGAGGTCATTACCTGCACTGAAGCCAAGTCCCAGTATCTGTATCCCAATATCTGCCGCAAGAAAATTATTATCCTTCAGCTTACTGACGAAATCTTCTATATTGTAATCGGGATGCAAAAACGTCAGTATAGAGTCAGACTGGCCTGTTATCAGTATATCAGAGAGGTTAACAAAATTGTTGTTTAGATTAATATTCAAACCCGACAGTGCAGGTAATCCCAGGTAAAATGAGTTTGAAGGACGAAGGGCAGGATTAAGCAGGTGGTTCTGGGGCAGGTTCATATAATATAATACCTGGCTGTTCTGGGCATTAACTGAGATTAAAGCTCCAAACAGTATTATGAAAGCATATATTGATTTTCTGAACATAACTTCAAGATATTGGATATATTAAAATTCTAAATTTGGTTTAATAACCAGGGCTGCTTTGAAGGATATAGAATAGTCTGCATAGATCTTCACATCCTGCGATCCGTTGCCAGTAGTATTCAGGGTAAATATAAAAATAATCTTGTCCGACTCTTTTGAAGCCTCGAAGAATTCCCTGTCAAATTCAAGAGATATTGTGGATTCAACAGGTTCTGTGACCTTTCCGTTTGCATCGACAAATGCTTCTTTAATTCGGCCTGAAGCTTCGACTGTTTTCATTACAGTACTGCTCGCTGAATCATATAGCATTAAACTAAGTGATGCACCCAGAGGGAATCCGTTATTCACCGTAATATCAAGCCTGAAAAGATCCATATCCTCAGGGTTGAACGGCCCATCTTCATCTTCCATATCGAGGAAATTATCGACCGTATCCGTAAGCTGAAGGTTATTGATCCAGAACTCCATTGGTACTTCGACTTCGAGAGAGGCAACAAACCTGCTGTCACCAAAAATATAGTTATCTCTTGTCCCGGAGAAACCATCCGGATTCATCTTGCCTAAACCTGAGAATGTGATCTCTTCAGGTGGAAGCGATATAAGATCAGGCAGATCCGAGTTGTCTTTTGTAATAGAAAAAGTTGAGCTCACTTCGCGCACATCAAGAGAAACCGGGTGTTCGATAACAAATGGGGCAAGGCCCAGGGTCTCCGTCTTATCTCCCCTTTTCCCTTCAGCGTTAAGTGTTATACCTATAGGTATTCCAAACGAATTGGTATAATTAACGCTGATTGACGGACTCGAAATGTGGAATTGCCCGGTTATGTGGTCGAGTATTTCATCAAGTCCCGTATCAAGTGTATCAGGATCCATTACTTCCTCGAGCTGTCCGAAATAACCTTTGACATAATCCATCTCCGGATTAAGCATGTTAAGTTCAATATTCACAAAATCAGAACTGTTGAATGAAACAAACATTCCATTGGAACTGACCTTTATAGAGTACTGAACAGGCACCCTGTTATAATTCTGGTCAGGGTCAGTACTCAGATCCACTTCGGTATTATCAACATTGATATCACCATTTAAAGAGGAATTGGCAGATATGTCAAATATCTCAGAGACAGGCGAAGACAGCTTGAGCGATGTTGGTAATGAAAGACTTACAGAGGCTGAAAGGCTGCTGTTGTTAACTATATTATAACCGATACTTCCACTATTAATCCTCAGTTTCTCAATTTCAATATCCTCGCCCGGATCAAAATCTATCGTGTCATTATTATCAAGAGAGCTGAGGGTTTGCTCCGGGATAATAATGTTACCTGATTCTACCCTGAGATCAAATCCATGGATTCCCACTTCAATGTTGTCGTCCAGATCAATAATCACATTAGAAGCGCCATCGCTTCCAAGTATAACAACACTGGCAATAAGATCATCTGTCACATATTCACCTGCAACGTCAAGCAGGGCCGTGGAAGTCTCTCCCGGATTCATTGCATTAATCGTTAGTTCAGATCCAACCTGAGTGTGCCCCGCATTGTTAAAAATATTGATCTTGATGTCATACAGAGGAACAGTCAGATTATTCTTTACAGATATTTCTATAGTTCCTGAAGAGAATACAGCATCCTGGAAATTTGGGAAGCCATTGAATGAAAATTCACCCACATCAGCAAGACCGAATGAAGGAAAATCATGCGGAGAACCATCATCAAGCATGAGGAGACTTAAATGAAATGCAGATGAGACCCCCAGGCTGATATCTTCCAGGCTGATGGGGATCGTACCACTGAAATCCTCTATTTCAACAGAACCAACGTCATAACTCCTGTTAAATGAAACCATATCATTCAGGTCGTAGTAATCTTCCAGTGTAAAGTCGATTATAGAGTCCTTCTTAAATATTAGCTTGATGAAATTGTCATTTTCGAAAATGATAGTATCATTAGGTTCCACGATATTCTGCAAGGTCATCTCTCCACTTGCTGCCGACATGGCAAGTGTAGGTGAATATTTCATCTTCACCGATAATTTATTCATGTCGTATGTCTCCTTTATACAGAATGTAGCTGTAAAAAGAAACAGGATGATGATAGGTAAAAGTGGTTTCTTGAACATGATGTAATACTATATGTTGTCTATATTTAACTTGTAATTATAAAGAAAATTGTCGCTGCTACCCACAATCAGCTGAAATCCGCCTTTGTCCGACAGTTTTCCTATAGAGAACATTGAAGCTCCCTGCAAGGGGAATCCGTTCACGGTATCTCCGTTTCTGTCGATAAGGTATATAAGTTTTTCCTTATTATTAAATACTCCGATCTTTTTGTCAAAGGCAGAAAATGTAAAAATTATCGGGCCTCCAAGATCATCAGTGCCAAAATCACGGACAAATATCTCAGATCTGTCGTGATCATAAAGATACAACTTACCACTGTCAATAAAAATATATTCACCAAACGCATCGCCATCTATATTAAAAAAATCAAAAGAATGGTCAACAGAAAACTTCCTGACCTCCATTTTTCTGACACTACCATCGAATGAGACGTTCTGTATTATTCCATCAGGAGATGTAAATACCAGGTAAGACTCAGTACCTGAATTAAGTCTCATTTCAGAGTGAGCTGCCCGGGTAACCGGTTCCTTAAGCCTCACCCTTACATTTCCTGTCCGGTCGAGAAAATATACGGTATTTTCATCCGATGCTATGATATAGTCTTTCCCTGACACCCTGAAAAAATGTATTTCGCTTGTTACCAACCCGTTTGTCCTGAACTGTTTCCATCCCTTTACCACACTGCCCGATTTATCATAGACATAAATAATCTTATCTTCCCCGGGAACGACAATCCTGTAATCACCGTTATTTTCATAGTCAAACAGTGTCATTGGTCCTGAAGCCGGAGATCTTAATCTTACAGGATACCTTTCTACATAATTTCCATTCCTGTCAAGTAAATGCAAATAGTTATTACCTGCAAAAAGTATCTGAAACTTACCATTCCTGTAAAAGTCAATCATATAAATATTGCTCATAATACGTTCATTAAGCAGGACCTTCCAGAGCACTCTGCCCGCTGCATTTATAAGGTATACATTGTTCTTATAGTCCTGGATGAATATTTCCCGTGCACCCGTATTATGATTTGTGAAAAAGAAGGGCTTTATACATGCCGATGAATCAAGTAATGTTGCCCATTCAGTAGCCGATTCTTCTCTGGCTACCTCCTGATATTTTAAAGTTAATGTATTATATACCATGTCATTGCTGGCGGCATACTGATATCCCACTGCCTGAATTTTCTTTAAAGGTGTCACACTTCTAAGTAACACATCCGTAATCTGCTTGTTAAAATAATTTTCAAGAACGTTAATTATCTGGGAAGGAACACAGTAGAAATAATATCCTGCCCTGCTTGGCAATCTGCTCTCAAAATCGCGATAAGCCACATCGTTTGCAAAAGTGTTATTCAGGATATTGTCGTGAAGAAAACGTGAAAGTGTAAGAAAGGAACTTCCGGTAATCATATAATTGTCAAAGAAGGTAAAAAGTGAATCTGCTTTATTAAGATTCCAGTCATCAAACAGGCAGGAAAACAAACCCTTAAATGGTGTTGAATAAACAGGAATACTTGTAATATCGTCAGGTTGAAAGAATTGTATATTTCTTTGATCATCAGCTCTAAGTGGTGAGTTATACTTTTCCATGGCATCAGCCAGAATTCGCTCAGCTATCTCCCTGTTTTTCAGCTCATAAACGACAATGAAGTTATCTTCTGTAGTGTTTCCCTTTATATCGATCAAGGCTTCGGTCACCTCACCACCAAAATATGGTAATAACATGCCGAGCAGATTTTCAGTGTCGTCTCGGTCTTCCATAATCCCCTTTGATATTTGCGAACCGTCATCAATTAAGTGGGTTTCAAACATGACTGTAGAAGAGGGAAGAACCTGGTAGGT
>CAZQRQ010000026.1:0-43798 GCA_964595725.1 uncultured Rikenellaceae bacterium
TTTTGATTGAAGCAAAGAAAATGAATATTTGAATAACTACAAATTCTCATTCAGAATTACCTGCTTACGATATATGCCTGGCTTCCATTATTGCTCAACTGAATGCAAAAGGATTTCCATTATCTGTTTTGCAGCCTTTGAGACTGACGTTCCGGGACCAAAAATAGCAACAACTCCTTTGCCATAAAGTTCCTTATAATCCTGAGGAGGGATCACACCGCCGGCAATGACAAGGATATCCTCCCTTCCCAGTTTTTTAAGTTCGTCTATTACCTGTGGGATGAGGGTTTTGTGCCCCGCTGCCAGGCTCGAAACACCCAGGATATGCACATCGTTTTCCACTGCCTGTTTAGCTGCCTCTGCAGGAGTCTGAAATAATGGTCCTATATCAACATCGAACCCGATATCGGCATATCCTGTTGAAACTACTTTGGCTCCACGGTCGTGACCGTCCTGCCCCATCTTTGCTACCATTATTCTAGGCTGGCGGCCCTCCTTTTCAGCAAATTCTGCAACCAGTGCTCTTGCTGATTCAAAGTACTCATCCGATCGGTACTCTGAAGAATATACTCCGGAAACTGATTTAATCACTGCTTTATATCTCCCTGCAATTTTTTCACAGGCATACGAAATCTCTCCCAGTGTTGCCAGGTTTGATGCGGCTTCAACAGCAAACTGAAGAAGGTTACCTTCACCTGTCTGGACGCACCTGGTAAGTTTTTCGAGAGATGCCTGGCATGCCTGCTCATTTCTTTCTGACCTGAGTCTTGCAAGTTTTTTTATTTGAGCATCGCGTACTGAGGTGTTGTCCACCTCGAGAATATCGACAGGCTTCTCCTTCGAAGGCCTGTATTTATTTGTGCCTACAATAGTCTGTATTCCCGAATCGATCCTGGCCTGGACTCTGGCTGCTGCTTCTTCGATTCTCATTTTCGGCAAACCCGACTCTATTGCTTTTGCCATACCTCCCAGGTTTTCTATTTCCATGATATGCTCCCATGCCCTGTGAGCAATTTCGTGAGTCAGACTTTCCACATAATAAGAACCAGCCCATGTATCAACATTTTTACATATTCCAGTCTCTTCCTGGATATATATCTGGGTATTCCTGGCGATACGTGCAGAAAAGCCGGTAGGTAACGCGAGGGCTTCATCAAGTGCATTGGTGTGCAGGCTCTGTGTGTGACCCATGGCTGCGGCCATTGCTTCGATACATGTCCGGCCTATGTTATTGTAAGGATCCTGCTCTGTCAGGCTCCATCCGCTGGTCTGACAGTGTGTCCTCAACGCAAGGGACTTTGGATTAAGAGGATTGAACTTCCTGACAATCTTTGCCCATAGCATTCTTGCAGCTCTCATTTTTGCGATCTCCATGAAATGGTTCATTCCAACAGCCCAGAAAAAAGAAAGTCTGGGAGCAAAGTCATCAATATCAAGACCTGCTTTCCCGCCGCTTCTCAGGTACTCCATTCCGTTCGCAAGCGTATAAGCAAGTTCAATATCACAGGTTGCTCCTGCCTCCTGCATGTGATAACCTGATATGCTGATAGAATTGAATTTCGGCATCTTCTCAGCCGTATATCTGAAGATATCTGCAATTATGCGCATAGAAAAATCAGGAGGATAGATATATGTGTTCCTGACCATGAACTCCTTAAGTATATCATTCTGGATAGTGCCGCTGAGTTCATCAAGCCTGGCTCCCTGGTCCAGGGCAGTCACAATGTAGAAAGCCATTACCGGGAGTACAGCCCCGTTCATTGTCATGGAGACGGAGATCCTGTTGAGGGGAATCTTATCAAAGAGTATTTTCATATCCAATACAGAATCAATAGCAACTCCAGCCTTCCCGACATCCCCGACAACTCTTTCATGGTCTGAGTCATATCCTCTGTGCGTTGCGAGATCAAAGGCTACAGATAATCCTTTCTGCCCTGATGCGAGATTCCCGCGATAAAAGGCGTTCGAATCTTCTGCTGTAGAAAACCCTGCATATTGTCTTATTGTCCATGGAATCATTGCGTACATTCCCGGATACGGACCCCTTAGAAAGGGAGGTATCCCTGCAGCATAATCCAGGTGCTCCATCCCTTCCAGATCTTCAGCCCGGTAAATACTTTTTACTTTTACGTTCTCCGGTGTTTGCCAGAGATTCACATCACCTGGATGATCAGTCTCATCGAAGTATTTTCCGGCAGAAGCAAGTACTATTTCCAGATCACTGTATTTAAAACCGGGCCTCATCGTAAATAATTTCCTTTTATTAATATTCTATACCAGACCGGCTAATTTGTGAAATTGTTCTATCGTCTCAACAAGATCTGACTGAACGCTTATGAAATACCGGATACCTTTAGCCATAAGGGCCTCTGCCGATGCCGGATAACCTGCCACCACCAGCTGAGCCCTGCCATTTATCCTGTCATATACCCGAGGTACAATATCTGGATACTCTTCATCCGAGCTGCATACTACTACGAAAGCGGCTCCTGATTTTATTGCCGAATCAACTCCCTCATCAACTGAACAGAATCCGGAACTTTCTAATACTTTATATCCTCCGCTTGCAAAGAAACCTGTTGAGAACCGTGCCCTGGCAGCCCTCATAACAGGGTTACCTATGGGCAGGATAAAAACCGAAGGCCTTTCAGATGCCCTGTCTGCAGCCATTCGTAAACGCTCAATGTCAAATGCTCCCCTTGACAGGATAACTGGTTCAATTATAATGTCCTTTTCAGGTCGGTCTGTGGTGGATTTCACAACCTGTTCATCATCAGCAATATAAACCTCATCGTTATCCGGGAAGAGGTTTGTTCCCACCAGAATGGTTTTCCTGGAGGCAACATTTGATTTTCGCTGCGAAGATGATTCCTTTATTCTTTTTTGAAGAATACCGGTTCTCAGCATCTCAAGAAATCCACCATTTCTTTCTATTTCCAAAAAAAGATTCCAGCTGCTCTCAGCGATCATTGCCGTAAGCTTTTCAATATAGTAAGATCCCGCAGATGGGTCAGCAACTTTTGCAAAATGCGATTCCTCCTTAAGAATTAATTGCTGATTCCGGGCCAGCCTCTCTGAAAACTCATCCGGATCTCTTAAAACTGCATCAAAAGGTTCAACAGTAAGTGAATCAGTTCCGCCGAGTATGGCTGACATTGCTTCTGTCTGCGTTCTAAGCAGGTTTGTAAACGGATCATATTTTGTTTTATTCCATCTGCCTGTGATTGAATGTATTTTCATACATGCAGCATCTTCCTCCGATGGCATAAAACCATTTGTAACTACAGACCATAAGAGTCTTGCCGCCCTTAATTTTGCAATCTCAAAGAAATAATTTGAGCTTATTCCAAAGCTGAACCGGATGGATCCTGTTGCCAGGCCGGCATCAACACCCCTGTCAGTGAGCTGCGCAAGATACTCACTGCCACATAAAAGCCCGTAGGCAAGTTCTTCCACGATACCGACCCCGGCATTCACAAAATCACAAGCATTAACCTGGATGACTGTAAAATCAGGTAAACTGGAGGCATCATTTACCAGGGAAACCAGATAATCAAGTCCCTCATTTAATGGCACGCAAAGCCTTCCATTCAGCATAATCCTTCCGAGAGGATCAGCTTCTATGGCTCCTTTCAACCTTGCAGGATCAACTTCATAAGCATTCAATAGACTCTGGAGAATTTCCACAATCTCTCTGGCTCCTCCTTCAGAACGGAAATTCACCTCTTTATCCTGAAATTCCATACCGCCCAGTAACAGTTCAAAATTATTGCGATTTATTGTGCCAGGCTTATTAATCCTGAATCCCAAAGAACCTACACCGCATTTAAAAAGGCTCAAGGCTCTCTTATTCGCTTCACGGTAATTGCCAACTGGTATATCCTGCCGGATATACCAGTCGTTACCCTCTTTTTTGCTACCCCTGATGTACGGATATTCTCCTGCTTCTGTTTTCAGGTGGAGAATGCCATTTAAATCTTCTTTCCTGTAAAAAGGCATAACATCAAAACCTTCTCCCGTTTTCCAGACCAGCTTACTGTTAAAATCGGCTCCCTTCAGATCAGCAACCAGTTTACTCATCCACTCACCAGTCTCAACCGGCGGAAATTCCTCGAACAGTATTTTATCCCGAATCATTTTGGGTTAAATAAATTCAGGATTCAAAATGAGGAATATTATACCTTAAATAATATGAAATTTGTCATCTGTGGAAATTTAATGGGATAATTAACTCCCTGCAAATTCCATCAGATATGATTTAATGAAGGCATTTATATCTCCATCGAGAACAGCCTGCACATTTGAGGTCTCATAACCGGTTCTAAGATCCTTTACCATTTTGTATGGATGAATCACATAGGATCGTATCTGTGAACCCCATTCAATTTTCTTCTTTGCCCCTTCTATCTTTTCCTGTTCTTCCCTCCTCTTCCTAAGTTCGAGTTCGTACAAGTGAGACTTAAGAATCCTCATGGCATTCTCTTTGTTATTCAGCTGTGAGCGTGTTTCCTGATTTTCTATTACGAGGCCGGTGGGATGGTGCCTGAGTCGTACAGCTGTCTCAACCTTATTAACATTCTGGCCTCCGGCTCCGCTCGACCGGTAGGTCTCCCATGTTATATCAGCAGCGTTCACCTCAATCTCAATATTTTCGTCGACCAGGGGAGAAACAAATACCGAGGCGAAAGTCGTCTGACGCTTGCCCTGGGCATTAAATGGTGAGATTCTTACCAGCCGGTGAACTCCGTTTTCGCTTTTCAGGTAACCGTAGGCTCTCTCTCCATCTATTTCTATGGTGACTGATTTTACCCCAACCTCGTCTCCGGGCTGGAGATCATGTTCTTTTACCTTGTAGTTGTTTCTCTCTGCCCACCTTATATACATCCTCAGCAACATTGAAGCCCAGTCGTTGCTCTCTGTGCCCCCTGCTCCTGCATTTATCTTAAGTATTGCCCCCATAAGGTCCTCCTCATTCCTGAGCATGTTCTTCAGTTCGAGATCCTCTATTATTTCAAGGCACAGTTCATACTGGTTATCCACATCAGATTCACCGGCTTCCCCTTCCCTGAAAAAATCAATGAGAACAGTAAGATCGTCCAGAGCACTGTTTACTCTCATAAACTCATTAGTCCATGCCTTCAATCCCGATATCTCCTTCAGTAGCTCTTCAGCTGCTTTCGGGTTGTTCCAGAAAGCAGGACCATGAGTAGTCTTCTCCTTTTCTTCTATCTGTTTGATTTTGCCATCAATGTCAAAGAAACCTCCTTAACGCATCCCGGCGTCCTGCTAAATCCTTTATTTGCTCAATGGTTATCATGATGAATTTTTTTAACAAAAATATTTTAAGCAATATTCAACCAATTGCCAGGCGACAAAGATAACTTTTTAAAGGATCATTTCACAGGCAGTTGATTAGCCATTTATTTATTTGCTGTGCAAACTATTATCTCGTAAAATGATTTTATTACTTTTAACAGGTTATTTATTTCTCGACCTGCCTGTCGTAGCTAGAGCAAACAGTCAATCATGGTATCTGGTAGAATAAATTTAAAGCAGCTTATCAGCCTTGCAAAACCATACAGCAGGTATATGCTCGTAATATGGGCTGTGATAATTATGATAGTATCTTCAATACCATCTATCCCGACACTCAGGATAAGCGCTGGAGGGTTTTCCATAAGGCTCGACTACATTACACATGTAGCTATATACGTGATTCTGGCTTTTCTTGGTTACCTGTCATTTACTGGCAGGGACCTGCTCCTCAGTACAAAGAAGCTTCTTCTTATAACACTTTCTCTTATGTCATTTGCATTTGTGGATGAATTTCACCAGAAATATATACCTGGAAGGACATTTAATCTAATCGATCTGATCAGTAATGTAACAGGTATCTTTGCTGCACTCGCGTTCTGCTGGAAAATATTCGGGAACAGGGGCAATATAAGAGGCCGGGGCACATAATTTTCAGATGTGTATTATAATTGATAACAAATCTTAGATTAGCATTATATAAACCAGCAATCACCATGTAATATCTCAAACATGAAAGCACTCAGATTTATAATAATTGTGGTTTACATCGGTCTGATATGTTCATTGAATGAAGTAGCAGGCCAGAACAGGAAAGATGATGGCTTCCTTGGAAAGGCTGACATGTACCGATCGAAAAGGACAGCTGTCGATTACCTCAGCCAGGGTGATGTTATCGAAAAGTTTGGCAGGATAGGAGATTCTATCTGGCATTTTGCCGAGCTTGGGATGCAGGAATTCAAATCATCGGCCATACTCATCAGAAATCTTGAAGCTGAAGGATTTACTGTTCAGAAGGGAGTTGCCGGTATCCCGACATGCTTTGTGGCCACATGGGGCAATGGAAAGCCGGTTATTGGCATCCTTGGCGAATATGATGCTCTACCCATGATCTCACAGAAACCACTGACACCTTACCAGTCACCGTTGATAAGTGGCGGGCCGGGTCACGGGTGCGGACATAATCTAATGGGAACCGCTGCCACGGCAGCTGTGATAGCTGTTAAGAAGAGTATGGAGCAGAACAGAATCCCGGGTACTATAAAGTTCTTCGGTTCACCTGCTGAAGAAACGGTAATAAGCAGGCCTTACATGGTTAGGGCAGGTGTCTTCGATGGTGTTGATGCTGTAATAGATAATCATTCGTCATCCGGTTTCAGCACCGCTTACGGTGTAGAAGGGAATGCCGTAATATCGGTAATATTTACATTCAGGGGGAAGACAGCTCATTCAGCCGGTGCACCATGGACGGGAAGAAGTGCGCTGGATGCTGTTGAAATAATGAATGTGGCCACTAATTACCTCCGCGAGCATCTTTTCTATACGTACAGGATGCATTATGTTATAACAGAGGGAGGAGAAGCTCCTAACGTTGTTCCTGACAAGGCTTCAGTATGGTACTACGTAAGAAATACGGATGACCGACTAGAAGAAATGTATAACAGGATCGTCGACTGTGCAAAGGGTGCTGCCATTGCTACAGGTACCACTCTTGATACAGTAAGGGTCCTGACTGGCATACATCAGAGGCACCTCAACAAAGGCATGGCAGAAACAATACAAAGAAATATTGAATTGATAGGCATGCCTGAATGGACTGATAAGGAAAATATTTTTGCAAAAAGCCTCCAGAAGGAACTAGGACAGAATGAGACAGGTTATCCCGTGGCAGTAAGTCCTATAAAAACCCCATCCGGAGTTCAGGTTGGCGGAGGATCATCTGACGTCGGAGAGGTAACTCTTATTGCACCCTGTGCCACATTGAATTTCCCGGGAGGAGTTCCCGGAATGATTGCACATCACTGGTCTGCAGTAGCATCATATTACGGATCGGCAGCATGGAAAGGGCTTAACGCCGGAGCAAAGGTCATGGCTGCCTCAGCTATCGATTTGCTAACAAAACCCAGGCTGCTTACGGAAATAAAGAATGAATTTGATGAATATTCCAAAGACCATCCCTATAAATCATTTCTTCCCGACAGTGCTGAGCCTCCCCTGGAACTTAACCAGGAGCTGATGGAAAAATTCAGGGATGCCATTAATGATATTGGTTTTCAGAATTATGACAATTAAACCACGAAAGGAGAATTCTTTTATTTATTTATAGTGCAACCGCTCCGCGGTTGATATACTGTTCCTTGATTCCTGGCTATTATTCGGGGAACCGCTCCGCGGTTAAAACATTTTCTCTGATCTCATCAAATTTTTGGAGAAACTCTCTGCGACTGATGTTTTAGTGGCTGTTATGTCATGGCCTCAATACTGAGAAAACCCACACAGCGGGTAATCAAAAACAGCCAAACCCGGAGGGTTTGCATCAGTGCTAGAAAATTCTGTTAATTATTTCACGCCACCCCGGAGGGGTGGAACATTTCAATAGATCCTGTACCCTGAGAATGAGCCTGTACCCGACTCACTGGAGGTCCCCGTATTTACAATAACCTTAACCTTGTCACCGGCAGTAAGTTTCATAGAAATAGATCTAGTTAAAGAGGTATTGGATGATATTGCACTGTTGAGTACCTCGTACAACCCGCCATTAAGATATATTTTAAGGGCCCTGGCATCACCTGATCCGGTTGCAGTGTAACTGACATTGAACGCGTACAAGCCAGCAATAGGTGTAGTAAATACTCCTGTCGTCAGGTTATAGCCATTTCCGTCGTTGTAGCAATCAGAGTCAAATGTATCAGTCTTGAAATCATAATCAGTCATAAAAGAGAGCCCTGTCTCACTACCGGTCTTTTTTGCCCGGAAGGCAATAAGACCTCCAAGGGATACTGATCCGCCGTTTGATATTGAGAGTGTATAATCAGTCGGGCTATATGTCAGTGTCTGGTTATCTGTATTATCGAGATATGCCCCCATGTTGATTTTTGTAGGATTGCTCGTTCCCGTGATGCTGAGCTCATTGCCGGCAAGAGTCAGGTCCTGTAGTTCGTTTGAGGGATCTGCGTCGGCATCATTCTTCAGCAATGTCAGGTCGATGCTGTTACCGTTAGAAATAGTAAGAATATTGTTATCCGTGTTGAAAGCAAGTGACTGCAGGTACTTTGCCAGGTCCACGCTATTACCTCCTGATATTGATAAGGTGTTTTCAGGGTTACTGAGTGTTAACTGCTGACTGTCAGTATTATCCAGGAATTTTGAAAGGTTAATTGGAGTTGCTGCACTGTTATCTGTAATTTTCAGAACATTATTCACGTCAAGCATCAGATCCTGGGTATGATTCGGCAATTTAACCTTGTTGCCTCCCAAAATTGAGAGAGTGTCTCCAAATATTGAAAGCTGGTGTGGAATACTAAGAGTAGACAGGCTTACTACATTACCTCCGGAAATAGCAAGGTTAGTACCATCAAATGACAATGTCTGGTCGTCTGAAGCAGGGTCACCCGGATCTCCCTTCTCTCCCTGAGGACCAGGGTAAAGTGATTTCTCTGCAAAAAGGGCATAAGGAACTGACATAAATGGCATCGTACCCATATCCATGAAACTTCCATTCCTGTCATATCTGACAAGGACCTTCAGGAAATGATTTGCACTTCCCCAGTCAATGTAAGCCAGGTTATCCGTCCTTCCCCCGGTTACTGTACCATTCCCTAGCACAAGTGAAAAAACCCCGTATTTTGATGTCCTGACATTTGTGTGAAGCTCCTGGTATTCAAGTTGTCCCACCGGACTCGATGAAAGGATTGAGAACATGACATCAATTTCCTTATCAGACAATTCATTTCCATAATTGTCCCGTGCAACAGCCTGGTAACTTATTCCCAAAGGCACACTCTGGGAAAATGCCTGATCAATTGTAATCATGAGCAGGATAGTCGCCATTATATAATATGATCGCATCTTCATCATGATTGTTTACATTTTATCAATTTTGAATGTCCGGTTTATGATGCCATCCCTACTTGTTACCCTTACAAAGTATAGTCCCCTTATAAATGAGGATACAGGAACTTCCTCAATATGCCAGTAGTAGCTGCTGAAATTAATCTGGTCGCTGTAGACTATTGTACCATTGATATTGATTATCATTATACTTAATTCCCTGGCTGATTCTCCAAACAATTCAATCTTAACATATTCGCTTACAGGATTAGGATAAACCTTAACGCCTGTTCCCTCAGGGGGGATCAGGGTATCATCCCTTATCATACGTGGCTGCTGGAATCCCTGGGTAAGAGTTCGATCATACGCACTGATGATTTCCACAGCTGTCTCACCAATTGTCTGGGAATAATTTACACCGTTTATGGCAATGACACCCGCAGCAGGAACCATAACCTGATGTGAAAGGTGCTGAGAATTGGCACGCAGCAGGCAAAACGCCAGCATTACTACAATCAGTGTACTTTTCTTAAACATCCTCTCCTACCTATTAAGCATCAAAAATAAAATTTTTTTCCACAATTTATCAACAATTGTAATAAATTTTGTGGAAATGCCTGCTAAAATGCCCCTGGCAATTTGAAATCTGCCATATGGCCGTTTCCGGTTGTGGGTTTTATTTTGTTATTTTGCTGCATTATTCTCTCTATTCCGGCAGAGATAAACATTCATGCAATGCACTGATAATGAAATGAAAATAGCTATTATTGCACGCACGCTAAAAGCATTCCCCAACGATGGCATATCACGGTTCACGTATGAAGTAGTAACAAGGCTGTTGAAAAATCACCCTTCCCATCATTTTATCCTCATATTTGATAAAAAGCCTGATCCTGGCCTGCAGTTTCAGCAAAACTCAGAAATCCATATAATAAAACCTGCTGCACGACATCCTTTTTTATGGTTCTTATGGCACGAGTGCCAACTCCCTTCAGTCCTAAGGAAGTCCGGAGCAGAATTGGTTCTCTATCCCGACGGTATTATGTCACTGCGATCTGAGATTCCTGCATTGACGGTGATACACGATATAAGTTTCTATCATCGCCCGCATGATACTCCTTTATTAACAAATGTTTATTACAGGTATTTTTTCAGGAAGTTTGCACACAGGGCAGTAAGGATCTGCACCGTCTCAGAGTTTTGCAGGGATGATATCTCGTCATACCTGAAAATTGATAAAAGTAATATCGATGTTGCATATAATGGCGTCTCAGGTTACTTCAGGCCTCTTGAGAAACATGAAGTCGAGAGCTTCAGGAATAAGATCACAGGTGGTAATGAATACTTTCTTTTCGTCAGCAACTTTTCCCCCAGGAAGAACATTCCGGCTCTCATCAATGCTTATAACAAATTCAGGGAAATAACCGGACTTGATTACAAGCTGGTGCTCACAGGAGGAAGACTATTCCTGAACAGTGAAACTGACAGGCTGATACGGTCATCCTCCTGGAGAGAAGATATTATCACTCCGGGGCCTGTCGGTCATGAAAACCTCAGGTTTTTTTATTCCGCAGCACTGGCCCTCGTATTTGTACCCTGGTTTGAGGGGTTCGGGATTCCGGCAGCAGAAGCGATGAGTTGCGGGACTCCTGTAATACTCTCGAGCACAACTTCACTGCCGGAAATAGGCGGAGAGGCAGCTCTTTATGCTGATCCCGGTGACACAGATGAAATTTGCAACGCAATGGTGGAAATCTCGCGTGATATAAAGCTGAGGCATTCACTATCTGAAAAAGGACAGAGCCAATCAGGGAGATTTACCTGGGAGAAGACTGCTTCAGATATCTGGGAATCAATTGTAAAGGCAGCTGAAATTTAATCATGCTTAAATCTTATCTGTATAATAACCTTGTTGAAGCCGGCTGCGATGAAGCAGGAAGAGGATCTCTTGCGGGCCCTGTCTTCGCAGCCGCAGTTATCCTTCCTAAGAAATTCCGCCATCCAATCCTGAATGACTCCAAAAAGCTTACAGCAGTACAACGTTCTGAACTCAGGGATGAAATTATTGAGAAATCAGTATCCTGGGCAGTAGCCTATCTGGATAACAATAAAATTGATCAGATGAATATACTGCGGGCTTCTGTAAAAGCTATGCATCTGGCGATTGATGGACTTAAGAAAAAGCCTGAATTCCTCCTCGTCGACGGCAACAGGTTTTTTCCTTATGCAGGTATCGATCATAAGACCATTATTAAGGGCGATGGTCTTTATTATTCCATAGCTGCCGCTTCAGTACTGGCAAAAACATTCAGGGATGAGTACATGACCAAAATTCACCAGGAATATCCACAGTATGGATGGCTGAAGAACAAAGGCTATCCAACGCCAGGACATCGCTCAGCTATCCGGGAATACGGGATCTCCCCTTACCACAGAAAGACTTTTAACCTTTATGATACTCAGATGATAATAGATTTTAAGAATTAATTTTCCCTTTAAAGTGTTATACGTTATCTTTACTCACACTGATTAAATAAATCCAGAAAAATTATATTTTATGAAAAAACTGCTTTCAATAACGATCGTTTTTCTAGTCAGTCTGGCTGTCAAAGCATTGCCAGACGAGGGTATGTGGCTGCTTCCACTTATTGAAAAACTCAATATGGGGAAAATGACTGAGATGGGGCTGAAATTATCAGCCAAGGATATTTATAACCTCAACAACGGTGGTCTTACAGACGCCGTGGTAAGCATGGGACGTGGTTTTTGCACTGGTGAAATAGTATCTTCCCAGGGTCTTCTGCTTACAAACTACCATTGCGGATTGGATTATATTCAATCCCACAGCACTTTACAGCATGATTACCACCAGGACGGTTTCTGGGCAAAATCCCTGAAGGAAGAATTACCAAACCAGGGGCTTTATGTCAGATTCCTTATCAGGATAGACGATGTAACTGACCGGGTCCTCGAAAATGTTACTGATGATATGGCTGAGAATGAAAGGAATCAAGAAATTAGTAAAGTAATGCAAACGATTACAGCTGAAGCTACAGCTGGTACTCATTATTCTGCTTCAGTCAGCTCATTCTATGGTGGCAATAATTTTTACCTTCTTGTTTATGAATCTTACAATGATGTAAGGCTCGTTGGAGCTCCGCCATCTGCCCTGGGAAAATATGGTGATGATACCGACAACTGGGAATGGCCAAGACATACGGCAGATTTCAGTGTATTCAGGGTATACATGAGTCCGGATGGAAAACCTGCTGAATATTCCCAGGATAATGTTCCTCTTAAACCAAAACATTACCTGCCTGTCTCAATAAAAGGGATCCAGGAGAATGATTTTGCCATGGTACTGGGTTATCCAGGCGGAACCACAAGATACATGACATCCTATGAAGTGGAAGAACAGCTTGAAATCACCCACCCAAACAGGATAAAAATAAGGGGCGCGTTACAGGAAGCCTGGATGGAGGACATGATGGCGGATCCCAGGATAAGGATGCAATACGCCAGTAAATATCAGGGAGTATCCAACTACTGGAAGTTTTCAATAGGACAGAAAGCATCGCTTGAGAAGCTTAATGTGAAGGCGGAGAAGGAAGAACTTGAGAAGCGGTTTACAGATTGGGTAAATGCACGAAATAGAAGAAGGCAGGAGTATGGGGATGCCCTTAATCTGATACGAACATCAATTGAGGGCCGTGCAAAGAATCTAAATCTGGAACAGTACATAAGTGAATGCTTTAGGGCTGGAACAGAGCTGGTAACAATAGCAGGCAGCACCAGCAGGATATTAAATGCCATAAGCTCCGGCGGCGATAATACTGCTGAAAATATCAAAAGACTTCTCAGTGCTACTGAAGATATTTATAAGGATTACAGTGCTCCAACAGACAGGAAGGCTATGATAGCAATGTTCAGCATTTATAAGGAGGACATTCAGCCGGAATACTGGCCTTCATTCATGGTTACTATAGACAGAGAATATAATGGCAGTGTGGAAAAATTTGTTGACAATATGTTCCAGAAATCCATCTTCACAAGCCAGGAAAAACTGAAGTCATTTACTGAAAATCCTGATGCCGATAGACTGGCCGGCGATCCTGCACTGGTTTGCTACCAGGATATCAGGGAACTCGCCCTGAAGGTAGCTGGAGAAGAGGGAGATTATAACACAAATCTTGCCAGGGGTCGAAGGCTATACATTGCCGGGTTGAAGGAAATGGATCCTGATATTGTGAGATATCCTGATGCTAATTCTACTATGCGTCTCACATATGGTTCCGTACTTTCATACGAGCCCAGAGATGCTGTTATTTACAAGTATTTTACTACTATGACCGGTGTACTTGAGAAGTATGTTAAGGATGATTATGAGTTTGATCTTCCCGAAGACTACATGACACTGTACCGGGAGAAAAAATTCGGCAGGTATGCAGATTCAAAGGGATACATGCCGGTTTGTTTCCTCACCAATAATGATATAACAGGCGGCAACTCGGGAAGCCCTGTTATTAACGGTAACGGTGAGCTTATTGGGCTTGCATTTGACGGTAACTGGGAAGCAATGAGCGGTGATATTGCATTTGATCCTGAACTGCAAAGATGCATATGTGTGGATATCCGGTATGTCCTATGGGTGATGGATATTTATGCGGGTGCAAAAAATCTTGTCGATGAAATGACAATCAGAAAATAAAGAACACATCTGCAAATAATGAAATCCCTCTTCAGAATCGCATTTGAAGGGGGATTTCATTTTTTCTCTATACATTTGCCACAAATTAAAAGAAATGCACTTCGATATCGTGGAAATCCTTGCGGCCTTCATGGTCCTGTTTGCAATAATCGACATCCCGGGCTCAATACCTGTCATTCTTGATATAAAGTCAAAGACGGGTAATATACATCCTGCAAAAGCTTCAATTGTGGCATCACTCATTTTTTTCGCATTTCTTTTTATCGGGAGTCCTCTGCTCGGAATATTCGGAATTGATGTTTCATCATTCGCAATAGCAGGTTCATTTATTATATTTCTAATCGGGATTGAAATGGTGGTGGGCATTGAGATATTCAAGCACGATCCCAAAGCCGGAGGCGGATCTATAGTCCCGATAGCATTCCCGCTTATAGCAGGCGCCGGATCAATAACCACAATACTTTCAATTAAAGCCGAGTATGAGACAATTAATATTTTTATCGCCCTGATACTGAATATGATAATAGTTTACCTGGTTCTGAGGCTTACCAGCTGGTTTGAGAAGATTCTCGGACTGGCAGGGCTACATATACTCAAGAAGATATTCGGGATCATACTTCTGTCAATAGCCATCCGGCTCTTTTTGTCAAACACTGGGATAGTATTAAACAATGCAGGGTGAGATAACAATCTATACTGACGGTGCTGCCAGCGGAAATCCGGGCCCCGGAGGCTTTGGAGTGGTTATGAAATACGGGAAGCATCGTCTTGAAAAATCTGAAGGATATAAGCTTACAACCAATAACAGGATGGAGCTGATGGCAGTTATTGCAGGCCTTGAAGCGCTGAAAATAACTGGTAGTAAAGTAAGAGTATATACTGATTCGAAGTATGTAGCTGAAGCTGTCGAAAAAGGATGGCTCTTCCAGTGGGAATCAAAAGGTTTCAGGAAAAAAAAGAACCAGGATCTATGGATCAGGTTCCTAAAGGTCTACAGAAAGCATAATATAAAGTTTGAATGGATTAAAGGCCATGCAAATATTCCTGAAAATGAAAGATGCGACAGGCTGGCTGTTGAAGCTTCACGAAATATTGAATTAAAAGAAGATACAGGCTATATTACTGGAAATGAAGGTGAACTTATGTTCTGACTTCCAGGAGCAACATCCATCATTATGTTTTGATTTATCAAAATAATGATGCACATTTGTATTACAAATGGCAATTAAGGGCATTTATATAGAACCGACAAACCTGTCTCCGGAAATTAAATTTGCCCCCGAACAAAATGTTTTTTCAATTAAAGGGACCTCTGCACCCGAGGATGTAAGAGCTCTGTACTACCCTGTAATTGATTGGATAAAATTGTTCGTGGACGACATAATTGACGGGGGGGGCAAAAAGTTCGACGACAGCAATCCACTGAAGTTTGATGCCGATCTTCATTACTTCAATTCATCATCAGCAAAATTCATATATGATATTTTCATGGAGCTTAAGAGACTATCAGGCTCAGGCATTCCGGTTAAAGTAAACTGGTACTACGATATAGAGGATCTGGACCAGAAAGAGGCCGGGGAGGATATTGCACTCCTTGCCGAAATGGACTTCAACTACATCGCCATAGAATCAGAAGTCTGATGAATGGGCAGAAGGAGTTATATGAGATACTTGCAAACCTTTCAATAGAATTCGATTACCACGAACATCCGCCTCTTTACACAATTGAGGACGCAAAAATACACTGGCGTGATTATAAATCAGGCAGATGCAAAAATATTTTCTTCAGGAACCATAAAGGTGACAGGCATTACCTGGTTATCCTTGAACATCTCAGGCAGCTTAACATACGGGACCTGGAGAAAAAACTGAAACAGGGCAAGCTCACATTTGCTTCCGACCGCCGGCTAAAAAAATACCTTGGTGTTGAACCCGGATCAGTATCACCGTTTGGACTTATAAATGACAAAGAAAACCATGTTCATCTGTTCATAGATGAAGCCCTGAATGATTTCAACAGGCTGGCCTTTCACCCTAATATCAATACAGCATCCCTGGTAATAAGCAAATCTGATTTTATCAAATTCCTTGATTACCAGGGAAATACTTATGAATTTATTAAGTTATACGATTAGTCTGCGCCAGGAGTATTGACCTAACCTTTCCAGTTCTTGTAGGCGGGCTGATGCCACTCTTCCATCGGTTCGTACTTGCTGAGGCTGGCCCAGTAAATTCCTCTCTTCATAATTTCGAGTGCCTGCGGAACATTGAAGTCAGCAGCAACATGACCCAGTGAAGAATAAAAAACTCTGCCTTTACCATAAGCTTTCTTCCATACTACCGGCATAACATTACCCCCTATCCAGTCTGCATTTTCATTTGTAAATGTTGTGGTAGCCAGAACCTTAACATTTGGGTCAATATGCACATAGTATTGTTCTGAGTGCATATCAAAGTCGCTCAGGCCCTTTGTAACAGGATCCTGGTGATCCACAATATTTACCCTGTAATCAATTACACCGCCAGGATGAGCTACCCATTGGCCTCCTACCATGAACTGGTATTCTGTATTATTCCTGAATGAATCGCCCAGACCACCATGCCAGCCGGCAATGCCAACCCCTGCTTTAACAGCATTTAAAAGAGCCCTTTCCTGCCTACCGGAGATTTCTCCCATAGTCCAAGCCTGTATTATCAGGTCAAACTCCTCCTGAAGGTTATGCTCGGTATATGCATCCAGTGTATCAGAAACCAGCACCGAGGCACCTTCTGATTCCATCCAGGGAACAAAAATATCCCTGCACTTGTCAGGTTCATGCCCCATCCATCCTCCCCAGACAAACAAGACCTTCTTCCCCGCAAGAGGAGATTTCCCAGACTGAAAAAGACTTTCGCCAAATATAGATGGAGTAACTACTGCACCTGCTGCCAGTGCAGCACTTTTCGAAATAAATGAACGTCGGTTAATCATGATTATTTTTATTTAGTCGAAGAATATAAGAAAAATATAAATTTAATAGACTATAACTGCCTTTCACAAATTTATACTTTCAAATTAAAAAGAAAGCTTATTTAACAAATTTAACAAATCAATAACCTATTTAGAACCATTCTATATTATTTAATATTAGCATCAAAACTTGTCTTTGAACGTCATTATGCTGTAATCATTTTATCAGAACCTAATATGAAAAGAATTTTTACGCTGACATTGCTGGCAGCAATTACCACTTTATGTGTTTCAGGACAGGCAATTCAGAAAAAGCAATACAAAGCAACAAGAATTACATCAACACCAACTATTGACGGGATACTGGACGAAGAAATATGGTCTGCAGGAGAATGGATTGACGATTTCACGCAAAACGAACCCTACAATGGCAGAAAAGGAACTCAGCGAACTGAGTTTAACATTCTGTTTGATGATAATAATATCTATGTCGGGATAAAAGCTTTCGACACCAGCCCCGATAGTATTGTTAACAGGTTGACCAGGAGAGATCAGGCTGACGGCGACCTGGTTGGAATAATATTAGACAGTTATCATGATCTAAGGACAGGCTTCCTTTTTGGAGTGAGCTCTGCCGGAGTAAAATATGACCTGCTTTTCTCAAATGACGGGGAAAATGAGGATTCTTCCTGGGATCCAAACTGGTGGGTAAAAACGTCTCTTAACTCCGAAGGTTGGGTTGCTGAAATGAAAATCCCATTTAGCCAGGTCAGATTCGAAAAAAACTCAGGAGATGTGTGGGGAATGGAAGTGGCAAGGGTCATTTACCGTAATAACGAAACCACATTCTGGCAGCATATCCCAAAAGATGCACCGGGTATGATCCATATGATGGGAGAACTGACCGGGTTCGAAAGTATAAAGCCGAGGAAAACCCTGGACATCACGCCTTACGGAGTTGCAAAAGCTGAGACTTTCGAGACGGTTCCGGGGAATCCCTTTCTTGAAAAAGGGAAACTGTATAAAGCAAATGCAGGTATTGATGCAAAAATAGGCGTAACCAATAATCTCACCATGGACCTCACTATAAATCCTGATTTTGGCCAGGTAGAGGCAGACCCGTCGGTTGTAAACCTGACTGCTTACGAGACTTTTTACCAGGAAAAAAGGCCATTCTTCATTGAGGGTAATAATATTACCACATTTGGTATCGGGCTCGGGGATGGTGATGTTGGTAATGACAACCTTTTTTACTCCAGGAGAATAGGAAGGCGACCGCATGGCTATCCCGACCTGGAAGAAGGATGGAGTGCGGATGTTCCATTTAACACATCAATACTCGGAGCAGCCAAGCTTACCGGTAAAACCCAGGACGGCCTTAGCATAGGTTTTGTTGAAGCTGTTACCGCCGAGGAGAAGGCTGAGGTTGATACTGCCGGAGGGACACGGCTGTACGATACGGTGGAGCCACTTACAAACTACTTCATCGGAAGAATTCAGAAAGATATTAATGAAGGAAATACAATAGTTGGCGGAATATTTACCAGCACTAACAGGAATCTGAATGATAATCTGGCAGGATTCATGCATAAAAGTGCATATTCAGGTGGTATAGATTTCACACAGTATTGGGACAATAAGAACTGGTCCTTCAATATTAATGCTGCGTTCAGCAGTGTCAACGGGACTAAAGAGGCTATTGACTTGACGCAGCGGTCTTCGGCCAGGTATTTCCAGCGACCAGACAATGATCACGTTAATTATGATCCAAACCGCACATCATTATTAGGATCAGGTGGAAGAATGCAAATTATGAAAGGCAATGGCCACCTTAATTTTGTGGGGGCTTTCCTCTGGAAAACTCCTGGATTCGAGACAAATGACCTGGGATATATTCGTGAAGCAGACAAGATGATGTCAATTCTCTGGATTGGTTATAACCAGTGGGAACCAAAGGGTATTTACAGGAGATACAATGTAAATTTCGATGTTTACGCTTTCAATAATTTTGGCGGAGACCTTGAAGCAGTAGGCTTTGAAACCAATGAAAGCATAACTTTCAAGAACTTCTGGAATGCCTGGGCGGGAGGAAATATCCATACTTCAAGCCTTTCCACAAGTTTACTCAGGGGCGGACCCATGATGAAAATGCCGGGAAGCGCCAATGGCAGGCTTGGCTTTTCTACCGACAGCAGAAAAAATGTAGGTTTTGAATGGTATGGGAACATGACGGGATCCTTCCAGAACAGCTCAATTTCAATCAACACCGGAATTGATATATCTGCAAAGCCGACAAACTACCTGAGATTTTCATTTAGCCCCGGTTTCAGTAAATCATTTTCGGAATTACAATATGTTACAAAAGCTGATTTTGGCACCGAAGACAGGTACGTATTTGCATCTATTGACAGAAAGACAATAAGCGCATCTCTTCGTATCAACCTTAACCTGTCACCCGATCTTACCCTTCAGTATTGGGGCCAACCATTTGTAGCCACAGGTAAATACAGCGATTATAAATACATTACAAACCCGATGGCGGAGGATTATCACAACAGGTTCCATGTTTTCACTCCCGACCAGATCAGCTCGGATCCGGATGGTATTTATATTGATGAGGATTCTGATTCAAATATCGATTACGAATTCGGAAAAAATGATTTTAATGTTCAACAGTTCCTGTCCAACCTGGTTATCAGGTGGGAATATAATCCGGGATCTTCACTTTACCTTGTGTGGAGTCAGACCCGCGATGGATTCAACTCATCAGGAAATATGGATCTGTTTAACGATCTTGGCGATCTTTTCGATAGTGGTGAAAACAAGCCATACAATGTTTTCCTGATAAAATTAAGCTACAGGTTCGGGCTCAGATAGATTAAAATCTCTCATATCTTTATACACCAAAGCACGGGCAATTAAATGGATTGTCCGGAATTTCTTCTGTATTGTCTTTTATTTACATTTTTCCTTTCTTTGAGAGCTTCTAAATACATTATCAACAGGTAAGGAAATGAGAACAGCTGCATTATTATTATTTCTGGTGATTTCATCCACGATGACAGCCCAGGATCCTAAGGCTTATAAAATTTTTACAGGTGAAGGGAAGAAAGCTGATTACAAGGATATTGTTAAAGCCGCCTCAAATGCTGACGTCGTTTTCTTCGGAGAATTGCATGATAATCCGATAGCTCACTGGCTGGAGCTGGAATTAACAAAGAGCCTGTATGCTATAAAAGGCAATGACCTCAATCTGGCAGCCGAGATGTTTGAAACAGATAACCAGCTTCTTATTGATGAATATTTTGCTGGATTGATCAGGGAGTCCTCTTTCGAAGGAGAAGTCCGGAAATGGAATAATTATGCCACCGACTATAAGCCGTTGCTGAATTTTGCAAAGGATAACGGCCTTAAATTTATAGCTTCCAATATTCCCAGGAGATACGCATCAATGGTTTCTTCCGGAGGTTTTGAAATACTTGACAAGCTTGATCCTGACGCAAAAAAATTTATTGCACCACTCCCTGTTGAATATGATCCGGAACTTCCCTGTTACAAGGACATGATGTCGATGTCAGGCGGACCCGGAATGCATGCCTCTGAAAACCTTCCAAAAGCCCAGGCTATTAAAGATGCCACTATGGCACACTCCATATTGAAATACCGGGAAAAAGGTCAGCTTACCATCCACTTTAATGGGAGCTATCACTCCGACAGGTACCAGGGAATAATATGGTACCTCTATAAATATAATCCCGGGATAAAGGTCACTACAATTACCATTAACCTCCAGGATGATGTGAAGAAGATGGATGAAAGCAAGAAGGGATACGCTGATTTCGTTGTGGTGGTGCCCAATTCCATGACCAGGACCTACAGGTAATATTCAGACATAGTGCCTTTAAGGGCCTGAATAATATTATAAAAGATCCTTTTACTGCTTTGTTGTAAATTGCTCCCTGCTCTGGGAATATACATTCGCAGTATTAACAAGGGCATAAGCCTTGTAAAAATACAGGGTATTAGGCTCAAGGTTCGTGAATTGTACCTGGAATTCACCTAAAGCAGGAGCACCCTGAATACTGCTTGTCTGAGAGGGTGTAAAAAGCTGGCTCGTTGATAACTCTATCCCGTACTCAATTATATGCATGTTGCCCAGCGATGTAACTTCCCCTTTTAAAATGGCTGTCGTTGACGTGATATCTGAATCCGAAGCCCCCAGTGTATTCAATACAGGTGGAGTCGATGAATCATCAGAGCATGACACTGCAACAAATAATATGGAGAATATTATCGTTTTCCTGATCATTTTTAACGCCGGGAAAGTAACGGAACAATATCCCTGCTGAATAATTAACGCTAAATTTCTCATAATCAGAATATATAAAATCAGACGTGCAATTTAACGAATTTTAGTCATACTGGCACCAAATTTGTCGTTACCTGAATAAGAGGTACCTCTTCTTTGAAGTAGCAGGTATGGTGTGATTAGCCTGAATGTTATTAACCACCTAAACTACGACAAATGAAGAGGAATGAAAAAAAGGTTCCGGGATTTGATGAAATCGTCTTCGAGAACCGCAACAAGGAATACGGGGCATTTGATCTCCGGGAAAAATATAGCAGAAACAGTATCTGGTCGCTATTATTGGGAGTGGCGGCTTTTACAACTGTCGTTACAGGTCTCTCGATTCTTTCTGAACGGGACGTGACCGGGAAAGAGGATACTGGCATAATCATCATCGTCAGGATGGATTCTACACTTAACGAGGTCAATAAACTTCGTAAAGTTGCTCCTGTGATGCCAAAGCAGGATATCCGGGTAAGTGCATACATTCCACCGGTTATTGTCGATAAGATTGACTCAGGTGATATAACACTTGTTACAGTATCATCACTTGATACCGTTAAGAATTTACCTGTTGATCCGATTATTATACCGGAAGAGTATCCGGATCTGATACCTGAAAAGACTGAGGATCCTCCGATAATAATTGAAGAGATGCCAACTTTCCCTGGCGGGGAGACAGCTTTATTGAAATTTATTCATGATAACATAAATTACCCTGCCGAAGCATCAGAAAACAATATAGAAGGACGAGTGGTGCTTAAATTCGTTGTTGGAAATGACGGTGAAATTTCAAGAATATTAGTGCTTAAAACAGTTCACCCTGTACTTGACCAGGAAGCTGTCAGGGTAATATCTCTGATGCCAAAATGGAAGCCTGGTCGGCAGAATGGTGAGCCGGCTGCAGTCTGGTACACAATACCTGTCAACTTCCAGCTTAAAAGAAAGTAGTAAATCAGTGTGATCAGCGGAAAAAATTCTAAGGTTATTCTGTGTCCCTTAAGGTTTTTGTAACGCTGTGTAAAATTATTCGCAGGTACCCAGAGGATTCTCATAACAAATAATCTCGAGGGATCTTCATTTTTATAACTTTGATTCAGATCTATGCTTCATATTCTGAATGAGGGAAAGGGCAAGAAATATTGCAGCCGAACAAATAAAGTATTCTTTTCCGTTGCTACGGGGAAAGAGAATTTTCATTTTCGTGATCTGGTTCAGATTTTTTGCACTGTCACTCTGGATACCACCATGGTTAAGATTTATACTCATAAGTACCAGGACAAAGGGTTTCTCTGATAAAGCTCTGGCTGGACTTATTGCACACGAACTGAGCCACCAGGAGAGATACTTAGCTATGGGTATAAGGAAATACCTCCTCTTTGCATTCGGTTTTCTATTCTCACGTAAAGTCCAGGCAAATGAGGAAAAAGCTACTGACAGGCTTACTATTGAAAAAGGTTATGGCAGATATCTCTACGAAGTATCAAGACTTTTACAGGCCGACGTCAATCACAGGAGAATTAATGCAAATTATCTTACACCTGATGAGATAAGATCTTATTCCGAAAGACTTGGCAAGTGGGACACCGTGAAAGGCTTTGGGTCTAATTGATACCTATGCGCTAATACACTTTGATCTATAATCCATAAAAAAATTGTTTATTTACCATATCAATACCTGTCGGGAAAATGAAATGAATAATCGCTGACAGCGTTTGAAGCAGTATTGACTTTTATGTGGAAGAAACGCCTATATACGATACTCTCTGTTACAGCCTTCGGCATTCTCTATATTTTCACCGCGTTCTTTGTCCTTATCGGACTGCCGGTAGCCTTCTTAAGATGGAGGAAGGCTGTCAGGCTCCTGGCAAGAGTGTGGGCGAGAAATGTATTTCGTATCATTGGGAAAAAGCTCCATATTGAGGGGCTGGATAAAATAAAAAAAGACGGGAGATATATACTTGTGGCAAACCATGCCAGTCTCTTTGATATTATGGCTATAATGGCATTCTATCCTGGCGTTTCCTGGTTCGGGCATGAAAGGCTTCTGAAAATCCCTGTTTTCAACCAGATTCTGAAGATGACCGATTATGTGCCCATGAAAAAGGCTAGCGTGGCCAACACCAGGCTTATGATTGATCAGCTGATAAATAAATCCAAGGGCCACACAATAGCGATATTTCCTGAAGGGACCAGGACACTTAACGGGGATATAAACAATTTTTACCGTGGATTCGTACATCTTCTCAGGGCATCCGAAATAAATGTCCTGCCTGTTACATTGAACGGATTCTACGACCTTAAACCAAAGAACAGGTTCTATATAGACTTTGGCTCCAGAATAAATGTTATTATTCATGAGCCAATAGAAAGAGAGGTACTGGTTTCACAAACAGATCAGGAAATAATTGAATATGTCAGATCGATTATGGAATCTGCATTAATCAGGTAATATAACAGATGGCAAGCCGACATTTACGAACAGATGAACCAATATGAATACGAAAGAAAAATGGGCATTCATTATAAATCCTGCCGCGGGTAACGGCGCAGCGTCAGGAATGGAAGGAACCCTGAAAAACATGATAGACAAATACTCGATTGCGGGAGAAGTAACTCATACAGAAAAACCGGGTCATGCAGGTGATCTCGCTGCCGGCTTTTATGAGGCCGGTTTCACACATATCATAGGGGTGGGTGGCGATGGAACATTTAACGAAATAGCATCCCGGTTAATAAATAAGAAACAGGTTATAACAGGGCTGATCCCGGCCGGAACAGGTAATGATTTCATACAGATCACCGGTTTCCCCGACAGGCTTGCAGAGAGAGACTGGGATTCATTTTTCAGGGCAGAAACAGTACTGATGGATGCCGGTAAATGCAATGACAAATATTTCTTTAATGGCATGGGCCTGGGCTTCGATGCTCAGGTTGCCGCACAGAACTATGTTGAGCCCGGCACAGTCAGACAGGGAGGGAAAAATAAATATATCTGGCATATTCTTAAAGTATTGCTGTTCTACAGGGAGAAAAAGATGATTGTTACTAACGCCGATGGGAGTTATGAAACTGACTGCTTTATGAACACAGTGTCAATCGGCAGGAGATTTGCGGGAGGATTTCTCCTCACCCCAAAAGCTATTGCCAACGACGGATTACTTGATGTCTGCAGCATAAAGAAACTTTCACTTTTTCAGCGCCTCAGGATTCTGCTCATGGTACCTGAAGGTAAACATATCAGGGACCGGAGAATAACATATCATCAGGTCAGTGACCTCAGGCTCGAATTCGCGGAAGAGGTTCCCTTTCATGTCGACGGGGAGTTAAATTTTTCAAAATCTTTTAATATTGAGTTGCTGCCTGCAGCTTTGAATATCATTTATAATCCTCAGGGGAGTCATTTCTTTAAGCCGTGAACATAGGCAGAATGAAGACAGAGAAAATATACGCCGTATTTTTCGATCTCGACAGGACGATAATAAGCATGAACAGCGGTAAAATCCTTGTTAAGGAAGCTTTTAAAAGAGGGCTGATGAATACCATGCAATATATCGGTGCACTGTATCTTTCCATTCTTTATAAACTTAACCTCCGGGACGCAAGCCTTATTATCGGGAAAATGGGAGAATGGGTTAAAGGGAAGCCTGCTTCAGGACTGAAGGATTTGTGCAGTGATGTAGCTGAAGAATACCTCATAGGATCTGTTCACACCGAGATATATGATGAAATTGAATATCACAGAAGAAATGGCGCTGATATTGTCCTTCTCTCATCATCTATATCATTTTTGTGCGATCCGGTTGCGCAGTATCTTGGAATTAAAAATGTAATCTGTTCAAAGCTTGAGGAAAAAGATGGCATTCTCACAGGACAACCCGAAGGTAACTTCTGCTATGGACCTGAAAAAGGTATCAGGTTAATAGAATATTGCATGATTAATGGATTTAATTCGGGAACATCATGGCATTACGGAGACTCTGTCTCTGATTTATCTGCCTTCGAAGCATCCGGAACACGTATCTGTGTCAATCCTGATAAAAAACTTCGTAAAATCGGTTTGCACAATGGCTGGAGAATTGAAAATTGGTCATGAATCAATTTTTTGTGTAAATTTATTCGGGAAACTCATCCTGATATACATCTATAAAAAGGAATCCAATAAAAACTAGTATCATGAGAAGCAAGATCAATATTTCGTTATTCGCCTTAGGGACTATATTATTTATCGCTGGCTGCGGTTCCCCAAAGCCAAACACTCTCACATCAAAGGAAAAGAAAGAAGGTTGGGTATTGCTTTTCAACGGTAAGGATTTTGCCGGATGGCGACATTACAATGGAACGGGAATGGCTGCCAACTGGGAGATAGAAGATACCGCAATGAAAGTATTTACGGCTGAAGGTTTGAACCCGGGTCAAATGGGCGGAGGTGATATCATTTACTTTGATAAGCAATTCAGGAATTTTGAACTCTCAATAGACTGGAAAGCCAGTAAAATGGCTAATTCTGGTATCTTCTTTAACGTACAGGAACTTCCCGGTCAACCAATGTATTATGCAGCCCCCGAGGTACAGATCCTTGATAATGTTGACGCAACGGATAACAGGGTTGACAGCCATCTTGCAGGCTCCCTGTACGACATATTACCTGCCGATCCCAGGACTGTTAATCCTGCCGGCGAATGGAATACAATTGTAATAAGGATGGAAAACGGGAAAGTAACACATACTCAGAACGGTGTTAAAGTAGTTGAGTATACAATGTGGACACCTGAGTGGGATTCGCTCGTAGTAAAAAGCAAATTCCGTGATTTCCCTGGCTGGCAGACAGGAATACCGAAAGAGGGTTATATTGGTCTACAGGACCATGGCTATCCTGTTTGGTTCAGAAATATCAAGATCAGGGAGCTGTAAGGAACGACGTTACTGACACAGAGGTTCCTGCTACAGGAACAGGAATACTGACGATACTATCGTGGTGATTATCACAAAATACCTGTAGAATCTCTCAGGAAAGAGTTTTACTATCGATATGCCGGCGAAGATTCCAAGGGCTATAAGGGGTACGGCGATCAGGTTTAGCATAAGAGAATTAACAGATATTGTCTTCCATACAAAAATGTGAAAAGGTAACTTGCCGGTATTCATTATCAGGTAAAGCCAGGCTCCCGTTCCTATAAAACCGTTTTTGGGAAGCCTCATTGCAAGAAAATACAATGTAAAAACAGGTCCTGCTGAATTTCCGATCATCGTTGCAAAACCTCCTGCAAGGCCCATGAATGATGCAAACATTTGATTATCTGGTATTTTATCTCCTTTCTTCTGCCGAAGGTCATTCACAACCATCAGGATGAGCATGATCCATACCACCGTAAGGAGCACATTCCTGAACTGGTTCTCGTTAATCATGCTGCCTGTTACCACAGCTATCAGTATTCCTCCCGCAACCCAGGGCAGTATCCGCAGTATGTGTTTCCATACGGCATGGCTGCGGTAATAGATAACCGCCATAATATCTGCAGTTATAAGCATTGGGAGCAAAACTCCTGTTGATTCTTTTGCCCCGAAGATCAGGGCTAATGCCGGCACTATTGCAATACCGATCCCATTCAAACCCGCCTTAGTCATACCTGTTACAAGGGCGATTACCAGGAAGAGCACCAGGTAGCCGGGTGTCAGGTCAGGGTGTATGGAAAGAAGCCATGATTCCATTCGCTTTTGCGTGATCTTAAGTCCGGCAATATAAAATATATATATGACTTATTATTCTCATTTTCTTGTTTTAGTTTTTTTCGTAACTTAGTAGGTTGACCTGCAATTTCGAAGAAATAACTGACAGTTCAGAATCTGGGTCCGTGTATGAAGTATTTCAGAATTATCGGCAATGTTGTAGCTGCAGGAATATTAATAACGGCATATATTTCCTGTGAAAGGGTTGATTTCATTGAAACTTCAGGTAAATCGGGATTAACCGATGCTACAATGTGGACAGACGAGGAAAATGCTGATTTATTCCTTAATGATTGCTATCATGATCTGCCACAAAAATCAAACGAACCTGATAATCTCGACAACTTCACAGATGATAATGATGCTGGTTTCTACTACACTTCCTGGAACTGGAAAAAAGGGATAGTCGAAGCATCCGGAGGTGCCTATGGATCTGTATGGTTCGGCACAACCGGCCCTGCCCAGAATGAAGGCTGGGCAACTCTTTACCAGAAGGTCAGGAAGCTGAATACACTCATTCAAAAAATTACTGAAAACAAGGCATCTTACTCTGAAGAATGGTTTTATAAACGTCTCGATGAGGCAAGATTCCTCAGGGCTTATTTCTATAGCGAACAGTTCGTACTGCTTGGCGGATTATCAATTCTAACCGGACCACAGGCCCGGCACAATATGACTGAAGACGAGATGTGTGTTCCGAGAAGCTCTTTTAAAGAGACCTTTGATTTCATCGTCGGTGAACTGACTGACATAGTTGACAATGGTTACCTGGCAGTGAAATACGATCATGGTGATCCCGATGCCGGCAGAGCAACACTCGGTGCAGCCCTGATGCTAAAAGGCTGGCTTCAGCTCTTTGCTGCTAGCCCGGCATACAATTCCTCTGAACCGGCTGTCCCGAATGAAGAAAGCAACAAGGACCTTCAGAGCTTTGCCAATCCGGATCCCTCAAGGTGGGCCGATGCTGCTGCCACATTCAGACAGTTCATTGAAACCTGGGGGCATAAAGGTTCAGGTATTTATAACCTTTTCAGCCCGATGAAAGAATTCTGGTATGAAGCAAATGAATATAACTGCGAGGTAATATGGGACAGGCAACAGGTACCCGGATTGATGCCAAATACCTTTGACAAGTATGGAGGACCTGTGTGGATACATGGAGAATATTATACATGGGGTAATTACTGCCCCACGCAGGAGATAGTTGATGAATACCAGATGGCCAGCGGGCTCGATATAGATGATCCTGCCTCAGAGTATAATGACCAGGATCCGTATGTTGGCCGCGAAAAAAGGTTCTACGATTTTATAGTATTTAACGGGGCAGAGTACAAACAAGACTGGATGTCTGAACCTGACATAATTTGCACTATGGACAACGAAGAACCTCCATGGTCTTCAGAGATCCATTTTGGTCCTTATATAAAACACCCGGGATATTACTTTAAGAAGAGGCTTGATAATCTGCACCCGCCAGGAAGCAACCTGTGTGGTATAAACCATGTTTATTACCGATATGCCGAAGTTTTGCTGGGTTATGCCGAAGCGCAGAATGAAGCAAGCGGACCAGATGCTTCAGTTTATGACGCCGTTAATGCAATAAGGCAGAGACCTGGTACCAATCTTCCACCACTGCCAGCAGGATTGTCACAGGAAGAAATGCGTGATGCAATACATCATGAAAGGAGAATTGAGCTGGTTTTTGAACACAAGAGGTTATTTGATTTATGGCGCTGGAAAATTGCAGAAATAAACATGAATATGCCACTTCATGGCATACTGGTTGAAAATACGGAACCTTCTGATAATAGCGGAACATGGACCTATACTGTACTTTCGTTGAATCACCCCCACGTTTTCACCAGGAAGATGTATTTCAATCCTATACCACAGGATGCCATAGATCGTAATCCTTACCTGAAGCAGAACTGGGGATATTAATTCCGTTTTAAGAACCATCACTTTAAATTCCATAATTGAACATATTGAAAGAAAAACTTTCAACTTGGAGGATAATTCATTATATTTTAGAACCAAACAACCTAACCTTAACAGCATGAAAGAAACTCTCTCCAAAAAGCTTAAAAAACTCGAAACAATAATCGAAAAATCTTCAAAGATTGACCGGCATTTTATAATCCCTAAAGAAGAATTTACAGAACGTCGAAGGAAGACATGGAAAGCTCTTAAAGAAGCACATAATATTGATGTAGCCTTTGCATTTTCAGATGAGCATTACAGCGGAGATGTTCCGTACCTGGGAGGTAACATAAACTATTCCATCGAGCAGGTAGCCTTCGGACTTGGTCCAGATCCTTATACATCGGGTATCATTGCAGGATTTGAAGGTGTATATATAGCAGGACAGCTTGCCAGTCGCGCCGGTATAATGGTTTATCCAACCGACAGCCTCCAGCTGGCTGATGAAATTTATCCTGTTGAAGGATTTACCTTAAGAAATATACTCGACAAGATTGCTGGAAAAAGTGTTAAACGTATAGGCCTCCTTTCTCCCAGACAGGTCATACCGGATATGATTGTTACCAGGCTTGAAGAAATAGTCGGGAAAGAAAATGTTTTAGACACCCAGGTGCCATTCCAGAAGGTAAAGAATCTCAAAAGTGACAATGAAATGAAGCTTATCGAGGATGCTGCTTATATCACATCTCTTGCTTTGCGAGCCATGCTGGCAGTTATTGAGCCGGGAATGGACGAAACTGAAGTGGCTTCATTCGGGGATATGCTGGCAAAATGGATGGGATGCGAAAGACAGGGTTTTCAGACGATGGTGGGTTCGGATGTCGCTTGCGTAACCATGATAGGACCGGCGTTGAACAGGTCAATTGCTGAAGGTGATTTTATTCACCTCGGTGCCTCCTTTAAAAGAGACGGCCTTACTGCCTGTTGCAGGAGAAGCCTGTTTACTGATAGAAAGGGGGAGACACCATACCGTAATTACTTCAGAAAACTTGTAGAAAACGGTTTTATTACCGGGTTCAATGCCTATGTTGATATCTGCGAAAACAATAAGCCTGCAAAATACCAGGAGCAGGCCCTTATTGAGTTCTTTAACTCAAAAACCGAAGAGATGATAAGTACTGTTGTCTCAGAATACGGACATGGTGCAGCTGAGATCCTTAAAGAACAGCTTTTCAGTGATATACCGGGCATTACCAAAGGGCTGGCAAGAATGAAACCTTATACGGGAACTCATAATTCGGGTTACACGGAGTGCCAGGAATTTTACGGAGCCATAACACTTGAATCGGAGACCCCACTCGACAACCAGGTAGTTACGATGCTTGATGTTGCCCTTCGTGGCCGAGGCAGCAGGTGGCTGGGCGAGGAATTTGAACAGGTAATACCGGGTTTCGACTACTGGGTTGTTGAAGACACACTTGGAAAATATGGTAATAAAGTGAAAAACCTTACCGGGGAAATTCAACCCGGAGGAAAAAGTGTCAAGGGCATAGGGAAAATACCTGTCAATGTACAGCCCCTGGCCGGTAATTTAGATGAGTATGAGTAGTAGCCGATCAATAATTATTTTAAGAAATACTTGAATGAAAAGAAGTTACCGTATAGTCGGTTTAATTCTCCTGATCTTCTTTGTTATCTCCCTGATGCAGAATATGCTGGGTCCCCTGATACCTGAAATAATTGATGATTTCGGCCTCAGCCTGACCCTTGCAGGATTTCTGCCATTCTCGTTTTTCATCGCTTATGGGGTTATGTCTATTCCTGCAGGCTTCCTCATAGAGAAATTCAGTGAAAAAACTGTCCTCATTATCGCTTTTACAATGGGATTTGTAGGTGCTTTAATGTTTGCCACAAACACCGGTTTTACATATGCTCTTATATCGCTTTTTCTAATGGGAATGGGTATGTCAATGCTGCAGGTGGCAATTAATCCTCTGCTAAGAGTGGCAGGTGGTGAAGAGCACTTTGCCTTCACTTCCGTATTGGGACAGCTATTCTTCGGATCTGCCTCTTTTATCAGCCCCAGGATTTATACATACCTGGTCAGGAATCTCCAGGGCAGCCAGGAGAATGACAATTTTGTGATAGGCGCTTTGAGAAACGTTGTCCCTGATGATCTTCCATGGATATCACTTTACTGGGTCTTTGTGATTATTACCCTGGTAATGATCCTGATCATTATAGTCTCAAGGATCCCTCGAGTTGAGCTTAAGGAGGATGAGAAGATGGGACGCAAGAGTGATATACTGGGCCTGTTTAAAAGCAGAACCGTAATTCTCTATTTCCTGGGAATAATTGCATACGTGGGAACTGAACAGGGCATTGCAAACTGGATGTCAAAGTTCCTTGTTAATTATCATGGTTTTGATCCCCTCACAACTGGAGCAAGAGCGGTATCAAACTTCTGGGGACTGATGACGGTGGGCTGTGTGCTGGGATTGTTCCTCCTGAAGATAATGGATAGCAGGAAAGTATTGATATACTTCGTGGTTGCCGCCCTGATATCCCTCACACTGGGTCTGTTTGGACCAGGGAAAGTGGCTCTGTACGCATTCCCTATAACAGGATTTTTTGCATCAGTTATGTGGTCTATTATATTATCGCTGGGATTAAATTCTGTAAGCAAACATCATGGGGCCTTCTCAGGAATACTGGTTACAGGCATCTGCGGAGGCGCCATAGTGCCTGTGATAATAGGATGGCTGGGTAATATGCTCGGGTTACGTTTTGGTATGCTTTTCCTGTATGTTACTCTGGGTTATATCTTAAGTATAGGATTCTGGGCAAGACCATTGATCAACAATGAAACAATCAGCGCTAAACGCAAGGCTGCAAAAACATATAATTAATAATCTAAAACCTTAATCATGAAAAGACAGGCAACCACATTTCTTTCAACCCGATTAATGATAATCCTGCTCTTTATTGTGTCTGCATCATGCAAACAAAAACAGGCAGACAGTTCACCCGGGCTCTATCTGACTGAAGGATGGGAAGTTCAATCCTCTGCTGAGATCAAAGGTAATGGAGACGTGATATCTACAGGCATCTTCATGCCTGAGAACTGGCATGAAACATCTGTACCTGCCACTGTCCTGAATGTCCTGGTGGACAATAAAGTATACCCCAATCCGTATTTTGGGATGAATCTCAGGAGTATTCCTGGAACAGACTACCCTTTAAACAGGAATTTTTCCAACAGGGAAATGTCGGAATCAAGCCCCTTTCGTGTTCCGTGGTGGTATCGCACTGAATTTCAGCTTCCAGGTGAATTTGATGGTAAAAATGTTCAGCTTCACTTCAAAGGGATCAACTACAGGGCCAATATATGGCTGAACGGGAAATTACTAGCTGATTCCACTGAAGTGGCGGGAACATTCAGAATTTACGAATTCGATGTTACAGATTATGTCAACCGGGATAGCAATAATTACCTTGCTGTTGAGGTAACTGCTCCGCGGAAGGATGATCTGGCAATCACATGGGTTGAATGGAACCCAGCACCTCCCGATAAAGATATGGGGATCTGGCACGATGTAGTGCTGACAGCTTCAGGAGCGGCTACTATTCGCCACCCCCAGGTAGAAACTAGGTTTGATCTCCCTTCCCTGGATGTGGCTCACCTGACAGTCAGAGCTTATATTAAAAATACCACTGGTGATCAGGTCCATGGGACACTTAAAGGGATTATCGAAAATGTCAGTTTCTCAATGGAGGTTGATCTCGAGCCAAACGAGTTAAAAACAGTTACTTTTGATCCTTCTGGATATGCACAGCTTAATTTCAGCAAACCGCGTATATGGTGGCCCAATCACTATGGAGATCCAAACCTGTATAAATTAAACCTGACATTCGAAACGGAGGGCAAAGTTTCCGATTCGCAGTCGATAAATTTTGGTATAAAAGAGGTCTCCTCTGAACTTACCGGTAACAATTACCTGCTTTTTAAAGTTAACGGTAAAAACATCCTGATCAGGGGAGGTGGCTGGGCATCGGACATGATGCTGAGATCGGACTCAGCCAGGCTGGAAGCCCAAATAAGATATGTTAAAGACATGAATCTGAATGCCATACGACAGGAGGGAAAACTCGAAAATGATTATTTCTTTGATCTGTGCGATCAGAATGGCATCCTGGTGCTGCCGGGATGGTGTTGCTGCGACCAGTGGGAACAATGGAAAGAATGGGATAAGGAAGATTATGAGGTTGCAGAAAAGTCGCTGACAGACCAGGTAAAAAGGCTAAGAAGCAGGGCAAGCGTGCTTACTTTTCTGTATGGAAGTGATAATCCTCCGCCTCCCGATGTAGAAAAGATGTATCTTGCAACATTCCTGGAAAATAACTGGCCTTATCCGCACCAATCATCAGCAGCTCTGGATCCAACAGAGATAACCGGTTATTCGGGAATAAGGATGGAGGGACCATATTTTTATACAGAACCGTCTTACTGGCTTATTGACACAGCAAATGGAGGAGCTTTCGGGTTTAATGCAGAGATAGGACCTGGCGCTTCTGTTCCTGTCCTGGAAAGTATCCTTGAGATGTTCCCCAAAGACTCTCTCTGGCCTATCAGTGAAGTATGGCATTACCATGGCCGCGGGGGAAGTCCGGCTCGAATGCTGGATATGGACACCAGGGCTTTAAATGCCAGATTTGGCGAAGCAAAAAGCCTGGAAGATTATGTTAAGAAATCACAGTTGCAGGCTTATGAAGGTAAAAGGGCTATGTTTGAAGCTTACGGAAGGAATAAATATACATCCACCGGTGTAATCCAATGGATGCTAAACAATGCATGGCCTGGTGTTTACTGGAACCTTTACGATTATTTCCTCAGAACGGGAGGATCATATTATGGCACAAAAAAAGCATGTGAACCATTGCATATACAGTATTCATACGATGACAATTCCGTGGCAGTGGTCAATTCATACCTTAAGGAATTCAAAGGACTTCGTGCATCTGTTAAGGTCCTGAATTTTGATCTTTCCGAGAAATATTCAGACGAAACAACCTTCGATATATCGCCTGATGGAGTAAAAAAAGTACTGACAATACCTGATATTAAGGATCTGTCAGTAACTTATTTTGTTAAGCTCGAGCTTAACGACGACCAGTGGAAATTGCTTAGTACAAACTTCTACTGGCTGTCAACCACCAAACCAGTTTTTGACTGGGGAAAATCCTACTTCTGGGCAACACCGATGATATCGTTCCCAGATTTTACTGCCCTGCAAACACTTCCGGAGGTCAATCTGGATGTCAAAAGCAATATTAATAATGATAACACGGTACTGATAACTATAAGTAATCCTTCTGAAAATCTTGCCCTGGCTGTCAATATAAGGCTTACTAAAGGAGAAGGAGGTAAAGAACTTATCCCGGTATTATATGAAGACAATTATTTCGCCCTGCTTCCCGGTGAATCACGAGATATTAAGGCCACTTATCTCGGCGAAAACCTTGCAGGTGAAAATCCGTCTGTAAGGATCGATGGTTGGAATGCCACTAATTGATTAATACAGAAATTGATGCCGGGAATCCATTTTTTACTCTTATCTTACATTCAGAGACTAATAATCATACCTATGAAAATAAAACTGATTTTTTGCACTGCTTTTCTGTTTGCCATGCTTTGTGTGCCTCTGATGGCACAGGAACTGGGACAATTCACCGGGCACACAGATATCGGAAATACGAAAATTACCGGATCTGCAGTATATAACCCGGATTCACAATCATTTACAGTTACCGGGTCTGGCGAAAACATATGGAACCAGCAAGATGAATTCCAGTTCGTCTACCGTAAGATGAATGGAGACTTCATACTCAGGGCTAATGTTAAACTGGAAGGAGAAGGAGCTGAGGAGCACAGAAAAACCGGGTGGATGATAAGGCACAGCCTTGAAGGAAATTCGCCTGCTGTGCTGGCGGCAGTACATGGTGACGGGACCATCGCCTTGCAATACAGGGCTACTCCGGGGCTTGATATGGCTGAAAAAGCTCTTCCTGTACAGGGAGCTGATGTGATCCAGCTTGAAAGGCGTGGAAATACCTTTATAATGTCAGCCGCGAAAATGGGAGAACGATTCTTTGAGGAACAGGTATCCTGTATCGACCTTGGCGAAGAGGTATATATCGGCCTGTTCGTATGCGCACACAATGCTGATGTGGCTGAAAAGGCAACCTTCAAAAATGTAAGGATCGTAGTACCACCAAAACCAGGATTTACTGCATATCGCGATTACCTTGGCAGTCACATCGAAGTAATGGATATCGCAACCGGCGACCGCAGGATAGTCTACAGCGCCCCAAACTCATTACAAGCACCTAACTGGATGATCGACCCAAATGTCTTTACATATTCTGCCGACGGATTATTGTACGACTTCGACCTCAGGACCGGTAAACCGGGAAAACTCAATACCGACTTCGCAGTAAACAATAATAACGATCATGTGATCTCTTTCGACGGAAAGAGAATGGGCATCAGTAACACACCAAAAGGAGAAAACCGGTCCATAATTTACATAATACCAAGAGAAGGAGGGGTTCCCGTACGGGTAACACCCAACGGACCTTCATATTTTCATGGCTGGTCTCCCGACGGGAAATACATGGTCTATGCTGCTGTAAGGAATAATGAATGGGACGTATTCAAAATATCCTCTAAAGGAGGCCAGGAAGTTAACCTGACAAGCACCCCCGGGCTGAATGATGGCCCTGAATATACACCGGACGGAAAATACATTTACTTTAACTCCAACAGGACAGGAACAACTCAGATATACCGCATGGATCCTGACGGGAAGAACCCGGTACAGGTAACCTTTGATGAGATGAACGACTGGTTTCCGCATATATCACCAGATGGCAAATGGATAGTATTCATATCATTCCCACGTACTGTCCCTTCCGGTGATCACCCGTTTTATAAACATGTATATATCAGGCTGATGCCGATAACAGGGGGAGAACCTAAGATTATTGCATATGTTTTTGGCGGACAGGGAACGATGAATGTTCCTAATTGGTCACCCGACGGAAAACAGATAGTATTTGTAAGTAACAGCGGTTTTCTAAACTACTGATGTAACTACCGGAAGCCATTTTTAGGTGATTCATGTTCAAAAAATTATAAATCTTATAATTCTATATCCTGAAATAAGGAAAGTCTATTCCCAGAAGAAAGCGCATAAGAATTAAATACTTTTTAATCAGTGTGGTGATAAGGAAATTTTCCCTTACATGTTCAATGGCATTGTATCCAAGCTTTTCCCTCTCATCTTGATTAGTCAGAAGGTATTTCATAAAAATGACAATATTATTTATGTGGTGGGGATTCACGAGATATCCTGTTTTCCCATTAATGACCTGGAGCCTGATCCCACCTACATCGCTCCCTATGACAGGTGTACCCTGCCATAAAGCTTCTGTCACTACTAATCCGAAGCCTTCCTTGGTTGAGATATGAATAAAAACTTTGGCAACCTTCATTAACGCCCCTATGCATTCATCATTATTTTCAATGTTCAGCAACGTAAATATATCGGGATCATTGTTGGCAGTTTCCTTTATCTTCCTGTACATTTTCATCCCTTCCGGATCATCCGTGGCAGAATTACCAACCATAATCAATATTGGCTTACGATCCTGGATTGATTTGTCCTTCTTCAGCTTAAGGAAAGACTTTATTATCATTTCATGGTTCTTGTGAACATCGTACCTGGATACAGCCAGTATTATCGGACGGTCAGGATCGATATTATACTTTGACCAGATTTCTGACAGTGAATTGTTTGCCTCCTTTTCAGAACGTTGCCGGTTCTTTACTGTTAACGGATCGATAGCAGGTGTTATCTGATATACAGGTTTCTTGATTCCATTCCTCACAAAACTTCGTTGTGAAAAGATACTGCCATCGTAGTTATTGATGTATGGCAAGAGAAAATTCCAGATCATTTCGTTTGCTTCCGAAGTATCGATATGGCACCTCCAGATCATCTTACCCTCATAGTTACCATGCACAATTGATGCACATGGTTGCGGGTCATGCACAACGGTCATATCAGAAACGATCTGTTTATTCTCAAAATTTCTCTTATTTGTCTCCAGGTAGGTATCCAGTAAATCTTCAATCGTGAAAGGCTGGTCTAATCCCTGGAATATATTATGAAATCTTTTAGTAATTGAATAGAAGTTCTTACTACCTTCAATACTATACCATTTGCAGTTGATCCCCAGGCCCCTGGCAATTGGAACAATGCTTCTCAGCATTTCAGCTACTCCTCCCCCTTCAAATGTGGAATTTACATGGCACCATTTTTTGCCCTGCAACAAACTTGCCTGCTTCTTAATATCCTCAATTTCCCTCGCACCAATAATGAGCATATAATTCTCAATATCGATAGTTTTCAGCTCACCATAACGCTTTTTATATTTTTCATCCTGATCGTCATACATATGATGTAATTATTTGGTCTCAAAAAAATGATGAGAAAAGTTAATGAATTTCAATTTATTATATAAAAATAGGCATATTGTAAATATTGAGAGTGGAATCAAATGTTAAAGATGCTTTCATCGGGAAATAATGCTTTTATTCAATTAACAATTTTTGTAACTTAGTGGGTTAATCTGCAATATCTTAATAATAACTGATAAGGCGGAAACTGATTTCTCAAATGAGGTATTTTAGGATTGTCGGGAGTATTGTACTTGCGGGACTATTATTCTTTAGAATCCTCTCCTGCAATGAGACTGATAATCTTGATAATTTTACAGATGACAATGCTGCCGGTGATTACTACACTTCATGGCAGTGGAAAAAGGTTATAGTGGATGCATCAGGTGGTGCCTTTGGTTTTGTGTGGTATGGCTCTACCGGCCCTGCCCGGAATGAAGGCTGGCTTCAGTTCCTTGCTGCTAGCCCGGCATACAATTCCTCTGAAGCGGCTGTCCCGAATGAAGAAAGTAACAAGGACCTGCAGAGTATTACCAATCCGGATCCCTCAAGGCGGGCCGATGCTACTGCCAATTTCAGGCAGTTCATTGAAACCCGGGTGCATAAAGGTTCAGGTATTTATAGCCTTTTCAGCCCGATTAAAGAATTCTTGTATGAAGCAAATGAATATATTTAAAACTAACCTGAATACAAATTTTTCTGGTTTAACTTTGATTGACAGAAGTAAATCAATTATTCGGAATAATTAAATAATGACATTATGGAAGACCTGATTATTAGACCAAAACATATGCTTGTAACAAACAAAACAGTCGGAGGAATGTGGATTTTACTCGGATTGATAACTATAGTCATCGGGAGGGATTCGCTGGATAAAAGTGATTGGATAAGATCTGCATTGTTCTGTGTGATAGGTGCATTGTTTTTGACGCCTGTTGTTGGTTCTCAAAAATCAAAGATTGAAATTTTAGATGGAGGGATGAGAATCCTCTGGTATACCTGGATCAGAAAGGTTACTGTCCAGGACACAGAGATTGAAAGCATCATACTGGCAAAAAACGGTGTCATGATAAAAAGAAAGGACAAAAAGCCTCTGAAGATTAAACTCCATCTATTTGAAAAGGATGAGAAGAAAAAGGTTTTTGACTTCTTTTCAGAGTATGCCAGATATAGAAACCTGGTTCAAGTCTGAAATTGTTAAAATTACTTTCATTGATCCTATCTTGTTTCTGGTTCAACATCTTTAATGGCAAATAAATCTGCACTTTATAGTTGTGAAGTATTTAGTCCAAAAATTATTATACTTAATACTGTTACTGGCGAGCAGTTGCGTGTCCGAGTTTATCCCCAAGATTACCGAACAGCAGAATATGCTGGTGGTTGATGGCTTGATTACTGACCAGAATGTTTCCAACAGAATCACACTGTCTGAATCAGTGCCGCTGGGTGATAAAATACACTTTGTCCCGATTAAAGGCGCATTGGTGACCGTCAAAGATGACCTCGACAATCAATGGACACTTACTGAGAAATCAGATGGTGTCTACTGTACTGATTCATTGACATTCAGGGGTGCTCCTGGCAGAAAATATGCAATTATCATCAGGACATACGAGGATACCTATACCTCATCCTTTGTGGAGATGAAACCAGTACCTTCTATCGACAGTGTTTATTATGAAAAGGTTTTATTAAAGTATGATTTCCATGGATATTCGATTGAAGGATGCAATATCTACCTTGATACTCATGATCCGTCAAATGAAACGAAGTATTTCAGGTGGGATTATACTGAAACCTGGGAAATGCGTTTCCCATGGGAGAATTCAGAAGTTGTATGGAATGCCCACTGCTGGATAACAGAGATATCGAGAAAAATAATGATTAAGAATACCGCTAATCTTACTGAATGCAGCGTTAGAAGATTTTCATTGCATGATATCGGAACTGAGCACGATAACAGGTTAATGTTAAGATATAGTATTCTTGTCAACCAGTATTCGATTAGTGAGGAAGAGTACTACTACTGGGATAAACTAAAAAGGGTTTATGAAGATACCGGAAGCCTGTATGATATTATTCCGGTGAATATCACAGGTAATATTAAGAGTACCACTGACCCGGAGAAGCTGGTTTTCGGGAATTTTTGTGTTTCAGCCGTTACTTCAAGCAGAATCTATATTGACGAATACTTCAAAGGGCCAAATCCCTACTGGGATTGTATAGACCAGGGAGTATCAGGACCCGGACCCGGTGTATGGCAGGTAGATTTTATGGGATACAGGCTCTACACAACCAAAATTGAATGTATCGATTGTACTTACAGGGGAACAAATGTAAAACCGGACTTCTGGACTGACCACTAATAATTGGCGATAGGTAAAATTAATTCTATGTTCCCCGTTTTTATTTAAATTTGGACAGTAATTCTATATTTAATAATAATTGCCATAATTGTTGACATGAAAAAATTAGTGTTCTTGCTCGTTATCGCATTCAGTTTAGTAATAACTTCAAATGCACAGGACTATAATACCGGAATTGGCTTAAGAGGTGGATTGTATAATGGATTAACAGTTAAGCATTTTGTTGGTGAGAAAGCTGCACTGGAAGGCATTCTGGCAACAAGGTGGAGCGGCTTCGAAGTCACCGGATTATATGAGATACATAATCCCCTGGCCGATGTTGACAGACTCAAATGGTTTTATGGTGCCGGAGGACATGTCGGATTCTATGACAGTGATTATACAAGCTGGGGAGATCCGGGAACAAATTACACTGTAATAGGAGTAGACCTGGTACTGGGACTTGAATATAGTTTTTCAGAAATTCCAATAAACCTGAGCCTCGATTGGAAACCTGCCTTTAATCTTATCGGTTATAGTAAATTCTTTGGTGATGGAGGTGCTCTTTCAATCAGGTATATATTTTAGGTTTGCATCAGAAATCAGGAATCAGGAATCAGGAATCAGGAATCAGGAATTTACAAGCCCCCTGCCAATCTGAAAAATACATCTCAAAGATGATATAATGGAATATTATGAAGCACAAAAAATAAAAGAATCCTGGGGTAAAAAGCCGTGTGATCATCCGCATATAGAGAAGGAATACTATGCCGGAGCATTTCTGATTAATTATGTATGCACACAGTGCGGGAAAGAATTCTCAATTGCCGAAAAACTAGAGATGGAGGAAGCTGAAAAGCGAAGCTTGGATAAAAAACAGAATTAGAGCCTGGTTTAAATCTCTCCAGGTTATTAATTCAGAAACCCGGGTAATGACTAATTGATTTTTCCTTCCCTGTTTAGGATCAGGCTTATTCTGTAACCTTCATCCGGTTGGCATTTATTCCATCCTTTTGTTTCTGTTATATATATCACCTTCCCTTCTGTGTTGATTACTACAATAATACGTGCAGGATTCAGACCGGATATATCGTAGAATAACTTTGTGTATTTGCCGAAATTTATTGATGGAACACCAAGCAACCTCCTGATTTGCCCTTTTTGATCACTTAAAATCGGTATGTGAATATCATCACCCAGAGCACAATCTGTAACTGAAGACTTTCCGCTAATGCCAAATATCCGGACATTATCATTATTAAAATTACCGATAATCTTGCTCAGACAGCAATCTCCCGATCCACACTGGTTCTTTTCAGAGGTGGGGTACAGTATCAATACGACATTCTTTTTCCCAAAGTATTTGCTAATTTCCAGCAGGTTCTGATTGTTATCAGGTAGTCCTAAGTTTATTAGTGTGTCTCCAATTTGGACTGGTTTCATATTATTTAAGGATTATCCTGGTATTACCTAATAATATTAGACAAAATAACAGTATTAATGTTCAATTTCTTTAACTAAACGAAGGGGAGGGAATGTGCTCCCACAATTAGTAAGGAGTCTTTTACAAAATAATTCCATTATCCTTGTTGAAGATTTTTATTAACTTGAATTGAATTATTAAGGTACAAAACCTGGCTCATTGAACTGGCCTCACTATTAATGGCAGTAACATACTTATTCTGGAAGTAACAATTACTGGAGTTGAACCAATAGTCCATCAATAAGCAACCAAATATTTCCCAATTAACCAATAAAGTACATTAATCATGAGAAAGAAAACGATCTTAACACTGGTTTTAACCGCAATATTGACCACTGTCGCGGTTTATACAGCGTTGTCGCAGACTGGTCGTCCAACTCCTGTCCCTACATTTTCGGGAGCTGCCTCACTTAATCCCAATTCAAGCAGTTCCGGAACAGTGGATTGCAACAGGACAGCCCAGGAGATAGACGGTTTCGGGGCTTCAGGTGCTTTTCAGATGGCGAGAAACCTGATGAATTTTCCTGAACCCCAGCGTACCGAGATACTGGACATACTGTTTTCACAGAGCAAGGGTGCCGGTCTCTCCATCGTTCGCAATATCGTCGGTGACGGCGGGACTGTCGGAGGTGCTTCGCCCACAATTGAGCCCCAGGAAGGAGTATGGGACTGGACTGTTGATGAAGATCAGATCTGGTTGATGAAAGAGGCAGGCAAGCGGGGTTGCACCCGGTACATGAGTACAGTCTGGAGCCCGCCTGCCTGGATGAAGACCAATAACGACGTTGTCGGTGGTCGCTTGCGGCCCGATAAGTACCTGGCTTTCGCAGAGTACCTCTCGATGTATATACGAGGATACAAGGAACATCACAACATTGATATCTATGCAATCTCCCTGGCCAATGAACCAAATGTCAATGTGAGGTACTCATCCTGCCATTGGACAGGAAAGGAATTTCACGATTTCCTCAAATTTCTGATCCCGGTCTTCGAACGCGACAAGATAACAGCCAAAGTGATCGTGGGAGAACACGCTGGATGGACCGAGAACCCGGTACTGGAATCTCTTGCAGATTCCGTGACTGCAGCACGTGTGGATATAGTAGGTGTACATGCGTATCACACTGTCGACCAGGATCCCTTTCCCCCTGTGTCGCAACGCTCCGGCCAATTAGTGGAGACACAGGCACAAAAAAAGAAGATATGGCAGACAGAGGTCAGCAACCTGCGCACTAATTACCCTGAACTACGCGACGGACTGTACTGGGCTAAGGTACTGCACACCCACGTGGCAGAAAACAACACCAACGCATGGTTATACTGGTGGGCCGTGAGTTTCCCTAGATCCGGCCAGGGAATGGTGCACCTTGATTCGCAAAATAAGACATATACAGTGGACAAGCGCCTCTATACCATGGGCAACTATAGCCGGTTCGTGAGGCCAGGCTATATTCGGGTACAAACGAATTCTGAATTGAGTGCAGGCGTACTCGTTTCGGCTTATAAAAGTGAACCGGACAAAAAGCTTGTTGTGGTGGTAATCAATGAGAACGTAAATCCCCGGGAGCTGGAACTTAACCTGGCTGGTGTCAATGCACTCTCGGCAGCGCCATGGAGGACTTCAGAGACAGAAGACCTCGTGGGTCTCCGTGAACTTCGCATTGCTGACAACACACTGCGAGCGACTCTGGCTCCTGGCAGCGTCACAACATTTGTTATCGCCGTTACGCCAACGCAGTAGTTTGAACCTGCTGCTCCGCCCGGTGAAATGATAGCATAAAATGTGTTATAGAAAAAGTAATTAAAAATCATTTATCATTTTATTTACACTTTTAAGTCTTGATACACGGCGCTGGTAAAGTCGAACCGCCGACTTTCCCGATTTTCAGGCGGAATACTCTGAAACAGATTTGATCAAATTGTGAAGTTTATCCTTGTACTTCCAGTTTTTCAACAGGCTATTTTTTGCTATTACTTACTGCTTTCTTAGATGATTCGGCATATATAAATTTCCAGTACTTACCACATTTGGTAAATCCTCTGGATATTCCTGTGTGCTTATTAAGCCTATTGTGGATATCGGTAGTATATCCGATGTGGTACTTATTTAATTTTTCTGAATAAATTATATAGACAGTTGTTTGTCGTCATCTGAAAGAGTAATAAAATATTAGGTTTGTTACGGTAAAATGAATAATTATTAGGCTTGAAAATGTAATTCTCAACTACCATTATCAAAATTTTACAATCTCCCAGAATACCTTTTTAGGCTTCAGGTTCTCATCGAAAAGCAAGGGGTATACTTTCCCCTGAGGTTCTCCTCTGTCGGATTACCTATTTCATCGTGCCTCTGCATACCAATTGCATGAACAGGAACACCCGCGTCAAGCAGGCCCTTTACCATTGTGTATATCCTGTCTCTCTTCCCAG
>CAZQRQ010000027.1:0-43224 GCA_964595725.1 uncultured Rikenellaceae bacterium
AAGGCAAAAACCAAAGGTTATGATGTTTTGCTTCTCGATGGCCAGCTGGATATACATTTAATAAATCATCTTGAAGGGAAACTAAAGGACACAAGGTTTGTTAGAGTAGATTCTGATGTCATTGAAAAACTTATACAGAAAGACACTTTCTCGGAATCAAAATTAAGTGATGATCAGCAGGAAGATCTTAAGATCGTTTTTCAGAGCCAGTTGAAGGAGAAAGATCATTATTCTGTTACTTTTGAAGCTCTTGATGAAAATGATGCCCCTGTTATTATAACACGATCCGAGTTTATGAGGAGGATGAAAGACATGTCTCAGCTTGGAGGAGGCATGAACTTCTATGGAGAATTACCCGATAGTTATAACCTAGTCCTCAATGGCAGGCATGATATTCTGGTGAAGCTTTCTGAAGGTATTAAGGAATCACTTGGAGATAAGCTTAAAGAAAATACGACTGAGATGAACAGGCTTAAGGAAGAGATTGATTTTCTGGAGAAGGAACATAAATCAAAGAAAGAAGATGAGATCTCACAGGTGGAAAAAGATGACCTGGGCAAACTAAGATCAGAGCTCGACAAGATTACCGGATCAAGGAAAGAGATTCTTGGCGGTTTTGCTGGTGATACGAAACTGGTTAAGCAGCTTATTGATCTTGCACTCCTGTCGAACAATATGCTGAGAGGAGAGGAGCTGAGCCAGTTTGTTAAAAGGAGTGTGGAGCTACTTTAAGCGGTTTAATCACAGGAGAAACTTCCGGGAAGTTAACCGCAGCACTTATTACAGCTAAATAATTCTTTGTATTTCAGCTTTGATAAATTCAATAGCTGTCCGAGTGGGCTCTTTTTCCAGCTGCATGATCCTTTCCAGCAGTTTCCTGCTGAATTCCAGGCCGCTGGCATCTTCCTTCATTTTTTCATATTCAGTATTGATAAGTTTAATTGTACTGGATCTGGCATTCTTTACAATTTCCCAGGCCTGCTGAGTCATATATATCTGTTGGGAAAGATTGTGCTCAAATTCGCTTCTGATCGAATTTAGCAAAGCACTGTGAAGCTGCGAGGCGCTCATGCCGGTATTCTTTGTCCTGACCAATAGTGATTCAAGCGATATTCTTTCGAGGAAAAGGACTATTCTTTCATAAGCCTGCAGCCGTATAGGTGTAACCGTCCTGCTGTTCTGGAGAATGAGTTCCTGGCGACGCTTGTCCTGATCATTCCTTATCATGTTCCTGAGGATAAGCCATGCAGTAAGGAAGACAATCAGAGAAGGAATTGTAATCTGCAGAAGGTCAATGAGAAAATCCATTGTTTTATGAATTGAATATTTTATACAAACCTAAGATATTTCCGGGTTCTTACAAAATCGCTTACGGTGTATTTACGATTACCTGACCTCGTTTTGTTTTTAGTTTTAACTTTATAATTTTGATTCGTGCACTTTTTTGATGTCAACCTCATATTATCTGATATGGAATACCTGTCGAATAGAATCAAATCGTTATCGGTCTCTCAGACCATTGCCATGGCTCAAAAAAGCAGGGAGTTGAAAGCCAGGGGAATAGATATCATTAGTCTTAGCCTTGGAGAACCTGACTTCTTTACGCCTGAGGATATCAAGGAGGCCGCAAAGAAAGCCATCGATGATAATTACACACAGTATCCTCCTGTAACCGGCTATGCTGACCTGAGGGAGGCTATATCGAAGAAATTCAGGGAAGAAAACGGCCTGTCATATGCACCTGATCAGGTCATTGTTTCGGCTGGAGGCAAGCACTCCCTGATAAATGTGATATTGACACTGGTCAATCCTGGCGATGAAGTGATAATACTGGCCCCTTACTGGGTAAGCTATTACGACCAGGTAATACTTGCAGAAGGGAAGCCAGTCATTATTACTGCGTCACTTGATAATGATTTTAAGATCAAGCCTGAACAGCTTGAAAAAGCAATAACTGACAGGACTAGGCTTATTATTTTTAACTCACCATCAAATCCGACAGGTATGGTGTATTCACGTGGAGAGATGGAGGTTATTGCCAGGATAGTGTCCAGGCATGAGGGTTTATTTATAATTTCTGATGAAATATATGAGCATATCACATTTTCCGGTGAGCATGTGAGCATGGCATCCTTCGATTTTATTTATGACAGGGTTATAACTGTTAATGGTGTATCAAAAGCATACGCCATGACGGGATGGAGAATAGGATATATCGGGGCTCCCGTCTGGATAGCAAAGGCATGTAATAAACTTCAGGGACAGTTCACTTCGGGTGCATGCTCTATAGCTCAGAGAGCAGCTCTTGCTGCCCTGACTGGCAGCAGCAATTCAAGGCAGATAATGAGGGAAGCATTTCGGAGGAGACGCGACCTTATCTGCGGATTGCTGAATGAAATATACGGTATGATGGTAAGAGTACCCCAGGGAGCCTTTTATGTTATGCCGGATATCACTTACTTTCTTGGAAAGTCTGACGGCGACAATGTAGTTAAGGACTCTGATGACCTGGCACTTTATCTCCTTGATAAAGCCAGGGTAGCAGTTGTCGGAGGCTCAGCTTTTGGGGCACCTGATTGTATAAGGATCTCCTATGCCGCATCGGATGAAAATATTATTGAAGCGGTAAAAAGGATCAAAAGAGCTCTTGAAGAATTGAAATAAGATAATCAGTACCTGTTTCGCGATACTGTCTCTTCTTCTGATTTACGTCTTTTTTCTCTTGTGTCTTTTGCCGGGTATCCTAAAGTGATCAGTAATTCGACTCTTTTTGAAGCCGGAATTTTAAGCAGTTGCTTGACCTTCTTCTCGTCGAACCACCCGATCATGCATGATCCAAGGCCTTCGGCAGCAGCCTGGAGACAGATATGTTCCGATGCGATCCCGATATCTATTAACGAATAGTCTTTTCTTTTAATATTTGATCCTATTCTTGATGAAAAATTTGCCTTCTCCCGTACCACTACAATCTGGACCGGAGCCTGCTCAACAAAAAGGTTCATCCCTATTACTCCTGCCGAGGCAGCTTTTGCCAGATCCTTAAGCAGCGAAGGGTCGTCCACCACAATGAATTTCCAGGGCTGGGCATTGCAGGCAGATGGTGCCATTCTCGCCGCCTCAATTATCTTGTCTATTTTATCCTTTTCAACAGCCTGCTTACGGTAGCTCCTGTCGCTTTGACGTAACTTAACAAGCTCTAAAAAAGAAATATTCTTCATACCTGGCTGGATTTAATAATTTTGAGCCTGCAATTCGAAATAAGCCTCTGGATGGTTACAGGCCGGACAATTTTTCAATGGTTTGCTGCCAAAATGAATATAGCCACATTTCCTGCAATACCAGAAAACTTTATCTTCACGCTCAAACACCTTATTTCCCATAAGGTTGGAAAGCAGCTTCCTGTATCTTTCTTCATGTCCCTTTTCAGACACGCAGATGGCTTTAAAAGCTGTTGCCACTTTTTTGAATCCTTCCTCCTCAGCTATTCTTGCAAACTCGGGATATAAATCACTCCATTCTTCATGTTCACCGGCTGCAGCATTTTCAAGGTTTTTCTGTGTTGTTCCTATAGTACCGGCAGGATAGGAAGCCGTAATCTCGACCATGCCTCCTTCAAGGAATTTAAAAAATTGCTTGGCATGAGTCTGTTCCTGTGAAGCTGTTTCCATAAAGATTGCTGCAATCTGTTCATACCCTTCTTCCCGGGCTACCTTTGCTGCAAATTCATAACGGTTCCTTGCTTGTGATTCTCCGGCAAAAGCTTTTAGCAGATTTTGTTCGGTTCTTGTTCCTTTTAAACTGTTTTCCATATTATCGGTTTTTTGGTTATTTAATGTGTTCTAAAATATCTGACAGGTGAAACAGACAATGATTATCGGTCATTTAATTCAGCAGGTATTCACAACCAGGTATTTTCTGAATTGAAATATACTAAAATTTAATATCTTTAAAAGTTCAAATTTTATGTTTATTAAATAACCTGATTGATATGTTAATACTTGTAATAATTCTGGCCGCCATCTTTCTTGTTATACTGATGGGAATAAGCATCTATAACAGGCTGATTCGTTTGAGGAATAACAGGGAACAGGCTTTTGCCGACATAGATGTTCAGTTGAGGCAAAGGCATGACCTTATTCCGCAACTCGTGGAATCAGTGAAAGGTTACATGGGCCATGAAAGGGGAGTGCTGACCGAAGTTACAGAAGCCAGGGCAAATGCAATGAAGGCAGGTACTATTAATGAGAAAATAGCAGCTGAGCAGAGGCTTTCATCGGCTCTTGAGGGATTGAAAGTATCTGTGGAAGCTTATCCCGATCTGAAGGCCAGCCAGAATTTCATGGATCTTCAGAATGAGATCTCGGATGTCGAGAATAAGCTTGCCGCTGCAAGACGATTCTTTAACTCGGCAACTAAAGAGTATAATGTAGCCGTTGAAGTTTTCCCTGCTAATATGGTGGCAGTGCTGTTTAATTTCAAACGCGAGACCATGTTTGACCTGGGAGACATGAGAGCAGCTGCAGAGGAGCCTCCGAAAGTACAGTTCTGATCGGATGAAATATGTAGGCCTTCAGAGTCAGATCTGGAAAAACAATACCAGGTCAGCCGTTTTGTTATTAATGTTTCCTGTAGTGTTTTACGGACTGACATGGCTGTTTTTCTTTATCTATGCATATGTTAACGAGAATTTTAGTATTGATCTTGTTAACCATAATTTCCTGTATACATTCCCTTTTATTACGATTGCAGTCCTTATATGGTTTACAATAGCATGGTTTTCTCATTCTGCAATGATAAGGTCAGCTACAGGATCCAAACCTCTTGAACGTAAGGATAATAAACGGGTCTACAACCTGGTTGAAAATCTTAGTATTGCGGCAGGTATAAAAATGCCGGCTATAAATATTATTGAAGATGATTCGTTAAATGCTTTTGCAAGTGGAATTGACAGCAAGACATATACCATTTCATTGTCGAGAGGAATAATAAACAAACTTGACGACGATGAACTGGAGGCTGTTATTGCCCATGAGATGACTCACATAAGGAACAGGGACGTGAGACTTCTGATAATCTCCATCGTTTTCGTCGGGATATTTGCATTTGTGTCGGAAATTTTGCTTCGATCCATGAGATTTGGCAGGATGGGAAAAGGCAAGAAGAATGGTGGCGCGGCAATAATTATTATCATCTTACTGGCACTTATCGGTTACCTTGTGGCCACCTTATTCCGGTTTGCAATATCAAGGAAAAGAGAATATATGGCTGATGCCGGAGCCGCTGAATTAACTAAAAGACCGCAGTCGCTTGCATCAGCACTTAAAAAGATCTCAGAAGACCCTACTATTGAGGCAGTTGAGAGAAGAGATGTTGCACAGATGTTTATTGAGAATCCGCAGATCGGCAATAAAAAGAAGTCTGTATCTGTTTCAAACCTTTTTGCGACTCATCCCCCAATTTCAAGGAGGATAGAGATACTGGAGCAATATTAGTTTTTCTTTGTTCCCTTCCTGATGAACCTGGATTCCTCACCCCTGATGAGTCTTTTTATGTTTTTCCTGTGCGTGAATATAAGAGAGAAAGCTATCAGGATAGAAAATGCCTTAAATATCATTGATGGAGTATGGAATAATGTTAACAGTAGAATTGGAAAGGCAATTCCTGCACTCATTGACGATACCGATACATAGCCTGAAATAAACAGCACAGCCAGGAATACCCCCATGCATGACAATGTAAGCAATGGATTTAAAGCAAGAAGAACGCCGAAGGTACTTCCCACGCCTTTACCTCCTTTGAAACCTGCAAAAACCGGGTAGATATGCCCAACAATTGCAAGTATACCTGCAAAGATCTGGTAGTTGACCACATCTCCGCCTGAATAGTATTCAAGCCTGAAAAAGACTGGCAGCATCGCAGCAGCCCATCCTTTTGCAACATCAACAATCAAAACAGGAATCCCTGTCTTCCATCCCAGGACCCTTATAACATTTGTTGCTCCGGCATTGCCGCTGCCGTGTTCCCGGATATCTATACCATGGAAAATTCTTCCTGCCCATACAGCTGTTGGAATAGATCCGAACATATAGGCAAACATAAATATGATAATCATTAACAGGATTTCCATCATACAAAATTCAATCGATTGTTGGTCCGTGCTTAACCAGTTCGGCTGTCTCGGGATTTGAAGTAAAGTTATTGAAATTACTTATGAACCTTCCTGCCAGATCCCGTGCAGCATTAATCCAGTCTCTGCATGTTCCCCATGCTTTGGAAGGATCGAGCAGGTTAGGATCGATACCGTCGATATACGTCGGGATGTTCAGGTTAAAGACCGGTAATTTAACGTATTCCTTAGTAAGAAGCGAACCATCCAGGATTCCATTTATTATCTTACGGGTTGAGGGCAGGTCTATCCTTCGCCCTGATCCGTAAGCTCCACCCAGCCAGCCTGTATTTACAAGCCAGGCCTGGGCATCATATTGTTTCATCTTCTTCATCAGTTCGCTGGCATAGATAAGAGGATCTAGCATCAGAAAAGCCGCACCGAAGCATGTGGAGAATGAAGGTACAGGTTCCTTGATCCCTCTTTCGGTTCCTGCTACCTTAGCTGTGTATCCACTGAGAAAATAATACATTGTCTGTCCTTCGGTCAGCCTGCTTACGGGCGGAAGAACTCCAAAAGCGTCGGCTGTAAGGAAGATGACCTTTGTTGGATGCCCGGCCTTTGAAACAGGTTTAACAATATTATTAATATGGTAAATAGGGTAAGAGACCCTTGTATTTTCAGTCTTCGAAGAGTCGTTAAAATCTATCGTTCCATCCGGAAGCACGACAAGGTTCTCAAGCAGGGCGTCGCGCCGGATAGCGTTGTAAATATCTGGCTCATTTTTCTTGCTTAAGTTGATACATTTTGCATAGCAACCCCCTTCAAAATTAAATATCCCGTTGTCATCCCATCCATGTTCATCATCACCTATAAGAGCCCTTTCAGGATCAGTCGAAAGAGTTGTTTTGCCAGTCCCGGAAAGTCCGAAGAAGAGAGCCACATCTCCTTCCTTACCCACATTCGCAGAACAATGCATGGCGGCAATTCCCTGTAGTGGAAGGAAATAATTCATGACTGAGAAAATACCTTTTTTCATCTCTCCTCCATACCAAGTTCCACCTATGAGAGCCATCCTTTCGGTCAGGTTAAAGAATACGAAGTTTTCTGAGTTAAGCCCCTGTATCCTCCAAATAGGATTCGTGGCCTTTGATGCGTTAAGGACAACAAAATTTGGTTTGAAATTGTCGAGTTCCTGTTGTGTTGGTCTGATGAACATGTTTTTTACAAAATGGGCCTGCCATGCCACCTCCATAATAAAACGTACATTAAGCCTGGTATTTTCATTCGCACCACAGAAGCAGTCAATCACGTAAAGCCTTTTACCTGAAAGCTGCCTGGCTGCTATTTGCTTAACGTAATCCCACGTTTCGTAGAGGATGGGCTTATTATCAGACGAGATGGCTTTTTCCGATTTCCACCAGATGGTATTCTCTGTCGTTTCATCAAGAACCACGTACTTGTCTTTCGGCGATCTTCCATGAAATACCCCGGTGTCAACTGTTACTGCACCTGTGTTTGTTACGACGCCTTTTTCATATCCATCAAGTCCTTCACTTGTTTCCTCACTGAATATCAAATCGTATGACGGATTGTATATTATTTCATCAGCATCCGTTATCCCGTAAACTTCCAAGTCTTCCCTGGCAATCATAAAAGTTTTTATTATAGGGCGAAAGGTATAAAATATTATCTAATGAAAAAGGTGCCCTGCAGGGCACCTTTTAATAATTTAATGGCAGTTATTTGCCAAATTTTATTGAAGCCTGCGAGGCAGCAAGTCTGGCTATTGGCACTCTGAAAGGAGAGCAGCTGACATATGTGAGTCCTGTTTTGAAACAGAATTCTACAGATGCAGGGTCACCCCCCTGTTCACCGCAGATACCAACCTTAAGGTCGGGTCTTGTAGCACGGCCTTTTTCGACAGACATTTTGACAAGTTGGCCTACACCGTCCTGGTCAATTGTCTGGAAAGGATCTGCTGAAAGTAACTTTTTGTCAAGATAATCATGAAGGAAACCACCGGTATCATCACGGCTGAAGCCGAAAGTCATCTGTGTAAGGTCATTCGTTCCGAATGAGAAGAATTCGGCTGTCTTAGCCATTTTGTCCGAAAGCAGGGTTGCCCTGGGTATTTCGATCATGGTACCATATTTGTACTCGATACTGCTCATTCCGAAGCTCTTACAGACTTCGGTATATACCCTGTCAACTATTTTCTTGGTGAAATCAAGTTCCGACACATCACATGTCACAGGGACCATAATTTCAGCATGAGGCTCTTTACCTTCTTTAATAAGTTCAGCAGCTGATTCAAATATAGCTCTGATCTGCATTTCCGAAACTTCAGGATAGGTTACGCCGAGCCTAACACCTCTGTGTCCCATCATAGGATTGGATTCATGAAGTGCCTCTCCGCGCTTTGTAACTTCCTCGGGATTGATACCCAGGGATTTTGCAAGTTCAGCCTGCTTGTCAGCCGACTGTGGAACGAATTCATGCAAGGGAGGGTCAAGGAGGCGGAATGTAACGGGCAGCTTGTCCATTGCTTCAAGAGTAGCCTTGATATCCTTTTTAACATAAGCGAAGAGCTCATTAAGGGCTTTACGCCTCTCGGCCAACCCTTCACTAAGAATCATCTTCCTCAGCAGGAACAGCGGTTCTTCTGATCCTTTGCCATAGAACATGTGTTCGGTACGGAAAAGACCGATCCCTTCTGCTCCGAAATCGCGGGCTACCCTTGCATCAGCTGGAGTATCGGCATTTGTGCGGACACCCATCTTCCTGTATTTGTCAACGATCCTCATAAATTCCTGGAAACGAGGATTCTCAGTTGCATCCATGAGTTTAAGAGAGCCTGTATAAACGTTACCCCTTGTTCCGTTAAGAGTAAGAACATCTCCTTCCCTGATAACCACGTTGGAACCAGGAACCTTGGCGGTCTTGTTCTTTGCATCAACATTCAATGCTCCTGCACCTACTATACAGCATTTGCCCCAGCCACGCGCAACAAGTGCGGCATGTGATGTCATGCCTCCGCGGGCAGTCAGAATGCCAACAGCAGCTCGCATTCCTTCAACATCTTCAGGATTGGTCTCTTCGCGGAGTAAGATCACTTTTTCACCCTTCCTGGCCCATTTAACTGCATCTTCAGCTGTGAAAACCACTTTTCCGACAGATGCACCCGGTCCGGCAGGAAGACCCTTAACTAAAGGATCTACATTTTTCTCTTCAGCCGGATCACAGATAGGGTGAAGAAGCTCATCAAGTTGTGAAGGATCTACCCTTAATACAGCGGTCTTTTCATCTATAAGACCTTCTTTGAGCATATCCATTGCCATATTCAGTGCAGCAGTTCCCGTACGTTTACCGGCACGACACTGAAGCATATATAATTTTCCTTCCTGAATGGTGAATTCGATGTCGAGCATATCACGGAACGATTTTTCAAGCGTCTCCCTGATATCAACCAGTTCTTTGTAAGTACCGGGCATGGCTTCATGCATACTGTGCAGATGTTTGTTCTGCTCATTTTTTGTATCATCGTTAAGAGGGCTTGGAGTCCTGATTCCAGCAACTACATCTTCTCCCTGAGCATTGACAAGCCATTCTCCATAAAAGAGGTTATCTCCTGTAGCAGGATTCCTTGTGAAAGCTACTCCAGTTGCAGATGAATCACCCATGTTTCCAAATACCATCGACTGCACATTCACAGCTGTACCCCATTCGTCGGGAATACCTTCAATCTTCCGGTAAGAAACTGCTTTTTTACCATTCCAGCTTTTAAAAACAGCTTTAATCCCACCAACAAGCTGGTCCTTTGCATCGTCCGGGAAAGGTTTCCCAAGTGCATCCTTTATTTTCTTCTTAAACTCTTCAGAAAGATATTGCAGTTCCTCTGCATTTATCTGTGTATCAGATTCATAGCCTTTGGATTTCTTGAATTTATCAAGCATTTCATCAAGCTGTTTACGGATTCCTTTACCGTCAGCAGGTTCCACACCTTCTGCCTTTTCCATCACAACGTCAGCATACATCATAATCAGTCGGCGATATGAGTCCCAGACAAATCTCGGATTATTGGTTTTTTTCAGAAATCCCGGGATAGTTGCGGAACATAGCCCAATATTAAGTACCGTGTCCATCATTCCAGGCATTGAACTGCGGGCACCTGAACGGCAGGAAACAAGGAGTGCATTTTCCGGATCTCCGTATTTCATTCCCATGATTTTTTCTGTTTTTTCCATAGCTGACCATACTTCAGGCATCAGGTCAGGATGCAATTCACCATTATTATCATAGTATTCGGTGCAGGCCTCTGTGGTTATCGTGAATCCGGCTGGTACCGGTAACCCAAGAAGACACATCTCGGCCAGGTTTGCTCCTTTACCTCCTAGCAGATTCTTCATGTCTGCCCTGCCTTCAGCTGTTTTGTTACCAAAGGTGTAAACTCTTTTTACGTGTGACATAATTTTATTAATTTGAATATTTAAGTATAAGTGTATTTTCAGAAAATAAGGTGCAAAGTTAATACATTATTATGAATTTCGGAACATGTAAATAACCGTAGCAAATGTGTTAAATGAGAGGCTGAGAAAAGCGGGTTTTGCTACTCCTTATCTTTCACTTTGTAACCAATACTTTCGATCTCCTTCCTGATCCTAGACAAGTCGGGAGAATTGCCCATTATTGAAACATCTCCGCTAACAAGATCGACGGTAACATCGTCCACACCCTTAACAGACCTTACTGCGTTCTCAACATTTTGCCTGCAGTGGTTGCACGACATCCCGGAGACGTTCATTACTGTAATATTACCGGTATAGAAATTACTTTCTGAATGATTTTCTTCTCTCATGGTTCTCTTTTTAAAATACTTCTGAATATACCCGTTTAAAATAAGCAGCCCCAATAATATGGCCGAAACGTTTTTGATCCATAGCGGAAGTATATCGTGGTTGTGATTCAGGTGAGCGAAATGTTCTGAAAGGGAAAACCACTCCCGGGGCAGAAAATTATCTATTAATAACCCGGAAAGAATAGCCCCTGTTATTATAGCCAGCAGATAGGATATGAGTGATCTTTTACCAAGCACTTTGCCTATCATGGTCATCGTTGCTGCGTTAGTTGCAGGACCGGCCATCAGAAGTACCAGGGCTGCACCGGGGGAGAGACCCTTAAGCATGAGAACAGCTGCTATGGGTACAGATGCCGTGGCACAAATATACACCGGAATCGCTACAACCAGGATGATTAACATTCCGAGCAGACTATTCGGGATCTTGTCGGCAAAAAAATTATCCGGTACAAATACAGAGATCAGTGCGGCAACAACAAGACCAATTATCAGCCAGTTTGAAATATCCTGTAAAAACTCTATGAAGGAATAGCGAAACATCTCCCTGATCTTTGGATAAAAACCCGGAGGTACCTCATCCTTCTCGTCTTCTCTGCTGCCATCGGGTTTCTCCTTTTGTTTATCAATACTCCTGGTCACAAATCCTCCGAAAATACCTGTGATAAATGCAACTATAGGTCTTATGATTGCGAAAGGCAATCCAAGCAGTGAATATGTCACAAATATTGAATCGACTCCTGTCTGGGGTGTCGATATGAGGAAAGAGATAGTTGACGATTTTGAAGCACCATGTTTATAAAATGATATCCCGGTCGGAATTACACCGCATGAGCAGAGAGGAAGAGGAACACCAAGGATTGCAGCATTAAGCGTAGATCTGAAGTTGTTTTGCCCCATGTACTTCCGTACTTTGCTTTTAGGGAAGAGAAGATGAAGAATCCCGGCAAAAATGAATCCTAGTAAAAGATATGGGGACATTTCAGTAAGTATGAAAGCAAACCCCGTTCCGAAATCCTTTAAATACTCAACCATGTTTAATTCAGATGAAATTCAATTAATTGTAAAGATAACAATTAAAGGTGCGGGAATGTTTATGATATTTACGACCTGGGATGAAACAACATCAATGTGTCTCTCAGGAAGCTCCTGTCTATGTGGGTGTAAATCTCGGTTGTCATGATTGATTCGTGGCCAAGCATTTCCTGGACAGCCCTCAGGTCAGCTCCGGCTTCAATCATGTGCGTGGCAAAGCTGTGTCTGAATGTATGAGGACTCACTTTCTTCCTGATCCCCGCTTTCATTACAAGGTCTTTAATTATGGTGAATATCATCACCCTAGTCAGTTTTGAACCTCTTCGGTTGAGAAATAACACGTTCTTATCCTTAATGACAGGGAGAGTGTCCCTCCTATGTTTATATAATTCAATTTCCCTCAGGGCTTTGTTGCCAATCGGAACGAGCCTCTGTTTGGTTCCTTTTCCGGTTACAATAATATAACCTTCTTCCTGGTGTATATCTGTGAGCCTGAGATTAACCAGTTCAGTAACTCTTAAACCTGCCCCGTAGAGAGTCTCGATAATTGCTTTGTTTCTGTGGCCTTCAGGACTACTGAGATCGATGGTACTTATTATTTGATCTATTTCTTCGACTGAAAGTACTTCCGGAAGTATTAACCCGATCCTGGGTGATTCTATTAATGAGGATGGATTTTCATCTATTATTCCTTCAACAAGGAGGTACCTGAAGAAAGCCCTTATCCCTGATAATACCCTGGATTGAGTTCTGGCATTCTTGCTGGATTCGTTGTACCATGACAGGAACTCCTTCAAGTCTGTGTATGTAACCTGGTCAGGCCTGATATCTTTGCCCGTATCCCTGATGTATTTCTCCAGCTTGGATATGTCGTTTGAATAGGCTTCAATACTGTTAGGCGATAGCGACTTTTCAAGCTTCAGATATATTTCAAAGTCCTTGATTGACTCCTTCCATAAGGGATTCATGTTGCAGATAACAGATTTATAAGATACTTCTTGTCTCAAAGTTATGAAAAGAGAGAAAAAAACGATTTTTTTGCTGTACTTTGCAGAATCGGGGAATTATATTCCGTAATAAACCTAACTGCAACATCATGAAAATCCAGATAATAAACGGACCAAATCTCAATCTCCTTGGTAAAAGAGAACCTGAAAAATATGGTTCCAGTTCATTTGATGAGTTTCTCGAGTCACTTAAGAAACAGTTTCCTTCTGTTGAGCTCCATTATTACCAGTCGAATGTGGAAGGTGAGATCATAAACAAGATTCACAAGACAGGTTTTGAATTCGACGGGATAATCCTGAATGCAGGGGGGTATACTCATACTTCCGTGTCAATTGCAGATGCAGTTTCGGCAGTTAATGCGCCTGTGATAGAAGTACATATAACAAATATATCCGCCAGGGAGGGATTCCGGCATAACAGTATAGTCGGAAGGTATTGCACAGGCAGCATAATAGGTCTTGGACTGTTGGGCTACAGGCTGGCTATAGTGGCTATGATCGAAAAAAGCAGGACATCAGAATAGTTATTACATGGATAAAAAAAGAACTAAAATTGTTGCAACAATTTCAGACAAAAATTGCGAATCGGATTTTTTAAAATCACTTTTTGACGCGGGCATGAATGTTGTCCGTATTAATTCAGCTCATCTTACCACGGATGGCGCCCTTAAGATCATCAGAAACACAAGGATGGTATCTGACACGATAGCTATACTAATCGACACCAAGGGACCGGAGATACGGACAACTTTTTGCAGTTCTCCCATTAAGCTGAAGAAGAATACTGTTGTTAAGATAACGGGAGATCCTGAAGGCCAGACAACGGATGGTAATATATTTGTTTCATACAAAAAGTTCCCTGAAGCGGTGCCTGAAGGAACATGCATTCTTATAGATGACGGTGAACTGGAGCTTAAAGTGCTGGGAAAGAAAGGTGACAGTCTTGAATGCAGGGTCGAAAATGATGGCACACTGGGTTCGAAAAAAAGTGTTAATGTGCCGGGCGTTAGGATTTCTCTGCCCTCAATTACAGAAAGAGACAGGCAGTTTATCCGGCTCGGCATTGCTGAAAATATTGAATTTATAGCCCACTCGTTTGTAAGGAACAGCAGAGACGTACTGGACGTACAGGAAATACTCGATGAAGCCGGAAGTGAGATCAAGATAATAGCGAAGATCGAAAACCAGGAAGGCGTTGAAAATATTGATGATATTCTTAATAATATATATGGGGTCATGGTTGCAAGAGGAGATCTGGCCATTGAAATGCCTTTTGAGAAGATTCCTGGGCTACAGAGAATGATTATAGCTAAATGTATTGCGCAATGCAAACCCGTAATAGTTGCCACCCAGATGCTTCATTCCATGATCTCAAATCCGCGACCTACTCGTGCCGAAGTAAACGATGTTGCAAGCGCAGTTTATTCTCAGACAGATGCGATTATGCTTAGTGGAGAAACGGCATCAGGTCGTTATCCGGTTGAGTCAGTGAAGACAATGACAAAAATTGCGCTTGAGGTTGAGCATAGTAAGGAGCTCTTCATAGAGAAACCTTCAAGCAATGTAGCAGGCGATGTTTCTTCTTATCTTGCCAAAGTAGCCGTAAAAACATCTATCCGCCTAGGTGCCATGGGTATAATTGCTGATACTCTTGGCGGCCGAACAATAAAGGACATGGCATCTTTCAGGGGCAGGAATCTGGTTCTCGCACAGTGCTATAAATTAAGGACAATGCGTGAACTGGCTCTCTCATACGGGGTGGAGGCCAGCTATCAGGAGAAGAGAAAAACTATTGATGAATTTATTCATATTGCCCTTAAAAATCTCACTGAGAAACATGATCTTAAAGGTGATGATATTATTGTTGTACTCGCCGGAAACTTCTCGGGGGGATCAGGTTTTTCATTTATTGAAGTTGGCTCAGTTAATTATTTGAAAGACCGTGTAAGTATTATTGATTAGCAACTATTATGGTCTGATTTTTGTTATATGTAATAACCGGTAAGGAGTTGGGATGTTAAGATTGTTGTTTATTATGCTCTGGTTTCCAATGAACCCTGTGCATGTTAGTTGTCTCGGAAAGACGGTACCTTATTTTGACTTTAACAAAGGTAAAGAAGAATCCATCAAGTTAACGGCAGAAAAGACCGACCATGTCTTTAATGTGAATTAATTCGGTGACGAGAGTATTATGAAGAGAGTGATTTTATCAGCAGTGGCAGTTTGGATATGTTTTGGCAGCCTTCTTGCCACACACAACAGGGCAGGGGAGATAACATATGTCCAGATATCTGATCTTACATATGAAATTACAGTTACAACTTTCACTTACACCCTGAGCTACGCTGACAGGCCCCAGCTTACGGTAGAATGGGGAGATAATACAGCTTCAGTTGCACAAAGAAACGAAATTACTGCCCTGCCAAATTATTACAGGAAAAATGTATATACGATAAGGCATACTTATCCTGGTCCTGGCGTATATGTGATTGTGGTCCAGGATCCAAACCGTAATTTCGGAGTGGTCAATATACCTAATTCGGTTAATGTTGTCTTTTCAATTAAAACTATCCTGACAGTCAACCCTGCCATGGGCTACAACAGCACTCCTGTTCTGTTAAATCCACCATATGATAAAGCTGCTCTCGGGCATATATTCATTCATAATCCTGCCGCTTATGATCCTGACGGTGACAGCCTTTCATACAAGCTTACCGTTTGTACACGTGAAGACGGTAAACCAATTGAAAACTATACATATCCTGAGGCATCGAACAAATTTTATGTTGATTCCATTAGCGGTGATCTTGTATGGGATGCACCTGTTGACACCGGTAAATACAACGTTGCAATGGAAATTCAGGAATGGAGGAATGGAAAGAAAATTGGCGTTGTGGTCCGTGATATGCAGATTGAAGTATATAATACTGACAATAATCCGCCGGTTAACGGTCCTTTGGGAGACCTTTGCGTTGAAGCCGGAGATACTGTGGATATTGTTGTTACCAGTACAGATTCCGATAATGACAGGGTTTACCTTAAAGCTACTTCAGGTGTTTTCCAGCTCCCGGGCTGCGCGGCCAGGTTTATAGGAATTGATTCACTTGCCGGTAGCGCAGCATCACGATTCTACTGGATAACATGTCACGAGAATGTAAGAAGCCAGCCATATGACATAATTATTAAATCGGAAGACGATAATTCCGATCTTCGGCTTTTTGATATAGATAATTTCAGGATCAAAGTACTGGGGCCATCCCCGACTCTTATGAATGCTTTTCCGGAAGGTAAGTTTATAAGACTTACCTGGGAAAATTATGGGACACCCGTAATTACAGGATTCAGCATATACAGAAGAGTAGGAGGATCAGGATTCTCTCCTGATTCATGTACTTCAGGGATTCCAGCATTTACTGGATTTGAAAAAGTAGGCTATATCGAAGGCAGCGATGTAGTATCTTTTATTGACACAGATAACGGGCAGGGCCTGCAATTTGGCGAGGAATATACGTACAGGATTGTGGCAGTGTATCCAAACGGTACTGAAAGCAAGGCGTCAAATGAAGTTGCATCAACACTGATACCTGGCACTCCCATAATTAAGAGAGTAAGTGTCAGAAATACAGACCCTGTTCACGGATCAATATACCTCGAATAGTAATTGTTCTTAATTCACCACTCCTTTTCTTCAAATGGAACTTATGAATATATTATCTTGAGATCAGAATGTGTTGAGTGTACTTACTATCACCAGATAAAAACCATCCAGACAGCAAATCTCAACGACACTACTTTTGTCGATACTCTTATTAATACCAGTGCAAAAGCATTCATATACAGGATTGAACTTTATAATAATGAAGTCGGGAACAGGTTCCCGATTGGAGAGCCTTCCTATGCTTCATCTCTGTTTATTGAAGTAAATCCCGGTGACCGGAAATCAAATATTTCTATCAGGCGCAATGTCCCCTGGATTAACAGCAGGTATGATATTTTCCGATATAATGAATCAACAATGGCTTTTGATTCCGTTGGTTCTACCGATCAACTTACTTACTCTGACACCGGATTGGAAAACGGAACGGAATATAAATACTATGTACGGTCGACTGGGAACTATCAGCATCCCGAATATCCTAAGAATCTTGTGAATTTTTCAGAAGAAGCAGGTACCATCCCGATTGACAACGAACCGCCTTGTACCCCGATACTAAGTGTTACAACGGAATGCGATAGCCTTTACAACACGTTGAGATGGACACTTCCGGATCCTGCATGTATTGATGACATCGCCGGTTATAATATATTTTACAAATTAACTACTGAAGAGGATCTTGCGCTTCTTATAACAATAAATGATGAAAATATATTTCAGTATCGTCATTATCCGGGCGAAATTATCGCAGGATGTTATGCGGTTTCAGCATTTGACCTGGTTGGTAATGAGAGTGAATTGTCCATAATGATATGTGTTGATTCCTGTAATTTCTACGAAATTCCCAATGTGTTCACACCCAATGGCGATGATATTAATGATAGGCTTATTGCAAAAACGTCAGGTTTGGTTGAAGTTGTTGATTTCAAGATATTTAACAGGAACGGACAGGTCCTGTTCCAGACATTGGATCCGCGACTTAACTGGGATGGTACTTATAAGGGCAAAATTGTATCACCCGGGGTTTATTTTTATCAGTGCGATGTTAGCGAGAGGCGTATAACAGGACTTGAAACTTTCCATTTGTCAGGGTTTGTTCATGTTATTACCGAAAAAGGGGCAAAAGTGATTAAGGAGGAATATAAAAAATGATCCTGAAAATAAAAATGAGGATGGTTGTCCGCGTATTACTGTCGTTATTATTAATAATGCCTTTAAGGATTTATTCCCAGAATGTTAGCGACCAGCTTCTTGCAGGAAAGGCATTAATGGATGCCGGCAGGTATGATGAGGCAGTAAACAGTTTGACTGATGCGTTGAAAATAAAGCAGGATGGACGAATTTATGAGATGAGGGCTGAAGTGTTGCTTCGATCGAATAATTATCAGAAAGCTATTTCTGACTTTCAGCAGGCAAATAACATGATTCAGGGTATCGGAGAATATGGACTGGCAAGGATTTCTTCCATGACTGGAAAAACTGATGAAGCTCTGAGGCACCTTGAAAAGAATATTAACTCTCCTTTCAGAAAAAGTGAAAAAGATATAATGCTTGATCCTGCATTCGGCATTATTGAAAATACACCTGCCTGGAGACAATTCTGGAAAGAGGAGCGATATAGCATGTTCGACAGGAAAATACCGGAAATAGAATATTCACTCTCGACCGGAAATAACACTGAGGCTTTGAACACATATAAGGAGCTTGCGGCAGATTATCCTGGTGATAACCAGACTAAGTATGCTCTTGCACTTATTGAATACTCAAATAAGAAGTATGCAGAGGCTGCATCACTGTTAGCTGAGATCACTGCAGATGAGAGATCAAATGAAAAATATCTCAGGTTACTCGCCAGGGTGCAGCAGGCATCTGGCAATTCAGCAGGAGCATCATCAACTTACAGCAGGTTGATGAACCTGGAAGTAATTGATGCAGAGTTATATATTAGGAGGGCTGAATGTTACGTTAATACCGATGAGATTCAGAAAGCACGGAATGATATTACCAAATACCTGGAACTATATCCTGAAAACAGGGAAGCTCTGAGCCTTGCCGGTAAGATCGAGATTAGATCAGGCGATAATCTGAAAGCTATTGATTATTATTCACAGAATCTTAAATTGCACCCGGGAGACCCGGTATGTTATGTTGACAGGGCAAATGCCTATATGTCAGCCCGTTCATGGGAATTTGCTGCCAATGATTATGCAATGGCTTTAGATATTGATCCTTCTGATCCTGATGTCTGGTTGAACAGGGGTGTGGCTTTACTTAACATGGGAAAAGTTGAAGATGCCTGTTATGATTTAAAAAAATCTCTTTCTCTGGGAAACAGGAAAGCCAGCCAGTATATCAGCAAAAATTGCATTAAGTAAATATTATTTTCCCCTGAGGTATTTCTCACCTGATATGTTTAAGAAGACGCTGGTAGAGGTCCTGCGGCTTAAATGGCTTAAGTACATAATCATTTATAAAGAGACCTTCGATCCTGTCGTGATTTTCTGACATTATTGCCGCAGTTAAAGCAACAATGGGTATGTCTTTTATTTTTGGATTGGAAGAATTCCGTATTATCCTGGTCGCTTCAATACCGTCAAGGATAGGCATATGAAGATCCATAAGTACCAGGTCATAATCTTCTTTTTCAATCTTCTCAAGAGCTAGTTGCCCGTCTTCAGCATGGTCAACCACTACACCCCAGCCTGTAAGAAATTTATTTGCTACGAAGAAGTTAATCTTATTGTATTCAGCGACCAGTATCCTCTTGCCTTCCAGTCCATTATAATTGTCAGTATCCCCTTTTAAACCGGTTTTCTCAGCAGTTTTGGATAGTCCGAATGTCAGTATGAATGAAAAGGATGAACCTTTGTCAGGCTCACTTTCCACTTCAAGTGTTCCTCCCTGAAGCTCCACTAGCTTTTTACAGATAGGCAAACCAAGGCCTGTGCCTCCGAAGCGTCTGGTAGTATCCGTAGATGCCTGGGTGAAAATATCAAAAATCTCACCCTGCATTTCCTTTGGTATACCAATACCGGTATCCCTCACAATAAATTTCAGCTTTGATTCATGGTCATTTCTTTCAAGTTCGTTTACAAATACCTTTATCCCGCCTTTGATGGTGAACTTGAGTGCATTGGACAAAAGATTGGATAGTATCTGGTTTAGCCTTATCTGGTCGCCGATAATATCGGATGGAACATTGTCACTCCAGACGATATTGAAATCGAGCTTTTTCTCATTTGCCCTGTAAGAATAAGATTTCTTAATTTCCTCCAGGAATTCAACCAGGTTGAACTGTGTCTTCTCGAACACAATTTTCCCTAATTCCATTTTATTGAAATCCAGAACATCATTAACAAGGGTCATGAGATGATTTGTGGAAAACCTCAGAGTCTTGATAAGTTCAAGCTGGTTTTCCTTTGGTTCGGTCTGCATCAGCAGGTTTGTTATCCCGATAACCTCGTTTAACGGAGTCCTTATTTCATGGCTCATCGTCGACATGAAGAGCTGCTTTGACTGTGCTGCCTCTTCAGCTTTTTGTCGCGCAATAATAAGGTTATCAAGCATAGTTCTCCTCTGAATGGCTATTGCAATCTGGTTAGCTATAAAATCCAGAACATTCAGATCCTCTGAAGTGAACTTATCCTCGGACCTGTAATCCTGCAAGCACATAACACCAATTATATCTTTATCAACTCTCAGCGGAACTCCCATCCATACCTTGCACGGGGTACCGACCAGGTCAATTTCTCCTTCCTCTTCCATCTTCTTAATATCATCATCTTTCAGAAGGACAGATTTCTTGTTATTTATTACCCATCCGGTTATAGTACCTTTTGCAGGTATCTCATTGAAGTCATCCTTTTCATCGGCAAAGAAAGGCATAGAGAGAGTATTATTTTCCTTGTCATAAATTGCAATATAAAAGTTATTTGTATCCCATATCTTGCTGAGTTCTCCCACAATTGTGGGGTACAAGTCTTTGATATCAAGTTGTTTCAGGGCGGCTGTCGAGATATTGTATAGTATTTCCTGTAGAAGTTGATTCTTCCTTTCAGTGGAAATGTCCCTGTATATCCCCAGCAGAGATACTGTTACATCATTAATAACAATATTTGCAGCAATAAGCGAAACATTTTTCTTATTTCCGTATTTATCCATCCTGACTGTCTGAAGCACCTCTTTCCGGCTTATTATGGCTTTCTGGTCGATCAACTCTGCCTCATCCTTTAATTCTTCAGGTACTATCAGATCATCGATGTATTTGTCAATGGCTTCTTCCTGCGTATAACCGAACAGGTTGGTGAATTCCGTATTTATCAGGGTTACCTTACCTGGAATATCAGTAATGACAATTGCTTCTGGTGTGGAGTTGATCAGATGCTCCAGGAATGCTTTTTCCTTGATTATCTGGTCCTCATGTTTTTTTTGTTCCGTGATATCGGTAACCACACCACGGTAACCAACAAGTTTTTCTCCCTCAAATATTCCAAAGGTTCTTGTAAGGATATTTATCCGGGAATTATCATGTTTGATAGCTACATATTCGTTACTGATACTCTGGGTTTTAATATTGATTTTGCCCAGGTTGCCTTTTACTTTTGGTAATTCGTCAGGTGGGAAAATATCACTTATAAAAAAGCCTCTTTTTATATCATCCCAGGAAAAACCAAAGTGGGCCATTCCCTGTGAGTTGGTGTAAGTAATCTTTCCTTCAAGGTCAACCTCATATATTATCTCGGGTAACATATCCGCCAGCCTGTCGTAAATGATACCGTTTCTTTCAATCCTGTCGCCTATACCTTTTTTGCCAGTGCCTGGCTCCCATGTCACAACGATGTCGCCGGTGGAAAGCTGGAATCCCATGTAGAATCCTTTTGAGTCATCCCCGTCGGGTGAAGCTGATAGCTTATGGGGATCCCCGGTTATCCTGATATGATGGAGAAGTTCCATCAGTTTGCTCCTTGAAAGAAGAGGAGTCTCATCAACCGGTTTACCTACTACATCTGATCTTGTCAGGTTTTCTATATCTTCAACCTTACTGTTAAGATCGTAAATGATAAACTTATTATCAGCTGTTACACTGATCAGTATCAGGTAACTGGTAATTGTTTCAAATATCTCGGTCAGGATAGAATCTGTAGTGGTTTTATATGTATTGTCAGAATCGGCTACCAGTTCACTGAAAGTGGTCATCAGGTAGTTCTCATCACCCAGGACTATTGCCTCAGCAGAAAAAAGAAAAGGCTTCGTTTTGCCGTTTTTCGTCTTCAGGCTCACAGGAAAGTCTTTTACCTTTCTGAATTTCGCAAGTAATTTCAGGTATTTATTGCTGGACTCCATATCGGAGAATACCAGAACATCATCTGAAGTGCGTCCGACAACCTCCGATTTGTCATATCCTAGTGTCTGAAGGAAGGATTCGTTAACATCGAGATATACGCCGGTTTCAAGATTGCTAATAGCCATCAGCTGTGGAGCATGGTGAAATGCCTTGAACGCCATTTCCTTTGGCAAATCCCCTTTAATGCCTGATTTGTAATTGGGGAAAAACGCATTTCTTTTCCACAATTTTCCGGAACCCGATTTTTTATTGAACAAACCCTTAAGCGGCATTGACTGACTTTTATCGATTCAAAATTAACAAATAGATGCAATCACCAAAATTTATACCTGCTTTTTGGCGTCTTGATTAATTACTTTTAGTCTTTCCGGCTTTCTCATTCAAAAAATACTGGCAAAAAGTAGAAAGTCCGCACTCTCTGCATAATGGATTTCTTGCCTTGCATACATATCTGCCATGTAAGATAAGCCAGTGATGTGCTTTATGCATCAAATCCTCAGGAATATGCATGGAAAGCTGGCGTTCAACATCCAAAGGTGTCTTTGCCTTCTTTGCAAGGCCAATCCTCCTCGATACCCTGAAAACATGAGTATCGACAGCCATAACAGGTTTCCTGTAAATAACTGATGCTATAACATTTGCTGTCTTCCTTCCTACACCCGGTAATTCCTGCAATAATTGTGGATCATCCGGAACAATGCCATTGAATTTTTCAATCAGTGCCTTGGACATGCCAATAAGATGTTTTGATTTGTTATTCGGGTATGAACATGATTTAATATATTCATATACCTCTTCATGACTTGCTTCTGAAAATGACCTGGCGTCGGGATAAGCCTTGAGCAGGGCAGGTGTTATCATGTTGACCCTTTTATCCGTGCACTGTGCTGACAGTATAACTGCCACAATAAGCTCAAAGGGATCATGGTATAAGAGTTCAGTTTCCGGTTCAGGATCATTTTTGAGGAAGTATTCGATAGTTCTCCTGTATCTTTCTTTTAATACCATGAATTACTGTTTTATGGCATGGTTAAGGTAACACTTTTTATCTTTGAATATAATTTATCTGTTTTTGTTTACATAATGCTGCTTTTCTTAACTTTGGCATTTTAATTTAAAACTTTGGAACATACAGTTATAGATACCGGCTCCCATGTCTCGAATATATATGTTGGTGAGAAGTGGACTAATATCACAAGGTATATACCTCATGGAGAAGTCGTTATTATTACTGATGATAATGTCCTCAGAATATACGGTCATGAGTTCCCGGAATTTCCCGTGTTGTCAGTAACTCCTGGCGAAAGCAGCAAAAGTCTGTCTGTGGTGGAAAACCTGGCTGAAGACCTGATGAATCAGGGTATCGACAGGTCAGGTTTCATTCTTGCTATTGGAGGAGGGGTAGTTTGCGATATTGCGGGTTTCCTTGCTTCAATTTATATGCGGGGCATCAGTTTTGGTTTTGTTTCCACAACTCTTCTGTCACAGGTTGATGCTAGCGTAGGAGGGAAAAATGCTGTTAATGTGGGTAACTCAAAGAACATAATAGGAAATTTCCGTCAGCCTGATTTCGTAATATGTGATCCATCTATGCTTCATACTCTATCAGAGGAAGAATACCTGTCAGGTCTTGCTGAGCTTATTAAGATGGGATTCATTATGGACAGGGACCTTGTGGAAAAGGTTGAAACCAGCCATACTGGCTTGATGAAGAGGGATCAGGTATTACTTGCGCAGCTGGTTGACAGGTCTGTAAAACTTAAGGCAGTTGTGGTTACCCGGGACGAAAAGGAAACAGGGCTCAGGATGATCCTGAACTTTGGACATACTTTTGGCCATATAATTGAGACTGTATCTGGTAAAAAGCATGGATTCGCAGTGGCTTCAGGCATGGAAATAGCAGCAGATATCTCGGTTCTCAGGAAATATCTGGATACGGATCAAAGAGACAGGATGGTGACACTGCTGAGAAATTTTGGACTCTGCACGCAATTTTCAATAACTCCTGAAACATTTGAAAGGATGCTTTTGACAGATAAGAAGAAAAGCAAGAATGAGGTGAGCTTTGTGCTTCTTGAATCGTTAGGAAATGCAAGGATAGACAAGATACACATAAGTGAACTGGTAAGTCTTTACAGAAATATAAGCGGTATTAATGAAGGTTGAGGTTAATAGGTCACAGATTAGGGGTAGCTTAAAAGCCCCTTCTTCAAAAAGTGCCATGCAGAGAATTCTTGCGGGCACTCTTCTGGCTAACGGATCATCTGAAATTCTCTCACCTTCATTCTGTGATGATTCACTGGCTGTAATTGAAATAATAAAAGGGCTTGGTGCTGAAGTTAAGATAGGCGATGACAGGGTACTGGTAAAAGGAGGATTTAATCCACACACCGAAGAAATATTTTGCGGGGAATCGGGACTGGCAACCCGAATGTTTACTCCAATAGCCGCTCTTCATAACAAGCCGGTAAGGATTACGGGCAAGGGATCTATCCTCAGCCGTCCGGTCGATATGGTTGTAAAACCACTGACCGAAATGAATGTTGCCGTGGAATCGACAGGTGGTTTTCTTCCGGTTATGGTTAAAGGACCTTTAAAAGGGGGCAGCATTATTGCAGACGGTTCTGTAAGCTCACAATTCATAACCGGTTTACTGATGGCTTTACCAGTAGTTGGTACAGACAGTATTCTTACTGTAGAGAATCTTGTCAGTAAACCGTATATTGACCTGACTGTCAGTTTACTGTCAGAATTTGGTATTGAAATTGTCAATAACGGGTACCGGAGTTTTAAGATACCGGGCCAGCAAAAGTACAGATCCGGATCTTACAATGTTGAGGGTGACTGGAGTGGGGCAGCTTTCATTATGGTAATGGGAGCTTTAAGCGGTCCGGTGGAAATATTTGGTTTGAATCTTGCCTCCACTCAGGCAGATAAGTCGATATACTATGCCCTTAGCCTTGCAGGGGCAAAAATCCGTCAGGCTTCATCGAGTATAATCGTTTCAGCCGGCAGACTGAAAGGATTTGAATTTGATGTGTCTGATTGCCCCGATCTTGCACCACCCCTGGCAGTACTTGCACTTGCATGTAAAGGAAAAACTGTTCTGAGGGGAACAAGACGACTGCTTGCCAAGGAAAGCAACAGGAGCAAGGCACTGCATGAGACATTGTCGGCACTGGGTGCTAATATTACCACAGGTGAAAATACTATTGAAATTGAAGGTGGTATTGAACTTAAAGGAGGTTCAGTAAATTCATTCAACGATCACAGGATCGCAATGGCCAATACTGTAGCAGCACTTCTTTGCAGGGAACCTGTGATAATTGAGGAAATGGAATCTATAAATAAATCCTATCCGGGATTCATTAACGATTTTGTAAACCTTGGAGGGAACATGAGAATACTATAAAATTTTAAAAATGAACTCATTTGGAAAATTATACAGGGTATCACTTTTTGGTGAATCACACGGACCGGCAATAGGGGTGGTTATTGATGGCTGCCCCCCTGGTATACCATTGGAAGCAGAAGATTTTAAAACAGACCTGTCAAGAAGAAGAAGTGGAAAAAAGGGGACCACGCCAAGAACAGAAGCTGATCTGCCTGAGATACTGAGCGGTGTATATAATGGTTTTACAAGCGGATCACCTATTACAGTTATAGCAAGAAATACCAATGTTGACTCAAAGGCTTATGAAGATTTTAAAAATATTCCCAGACCAGGCCATGCTGATTTTACAGCTGAACAGAAATACTCTGGTTTTGCAGACCCCAGGGGAGGTGGTCATTTTTCTGGCCGTATAACATGGGGACTTGTGGTCGCCGGGGTTATCGCAAAAAAAATCTTCAGCCCGATGCAGGTTATTGCTTCCCTTATCGAAGCCGGAGGATCAACCGATATAGAAGGACAGGTGGCGAAAGCTCTTGAGGAAGGAGATAGCATAGGAGGAATTATAGAATGCAGGGTTGAAAACACATTAAAAGCACTGGGTGAACCATTTTTCTATTCAGTGGAATCAGCAATAAGCCATATTGTATTCTCCGTACCGGCAATTAAAGGGATCGAATTTGGATCAGGGTTCGGTGCAGCAAAGATGAAAGGTTCTGAACATAATGATCCATTTGTGGATGAAACAGGTAAAACTTTAACGAATAATGCCTCTGGCATTAATGGCGGAATTACAAATGGCAACGATATTATCATGAGAGTAGCCGTTAAACCGACTTCATCAATAGGTCGTGAACAGAGGACATTTAATTTCGCCAGGAAAGAGGTTACAACCCTTAAAGTTGAAGGAAGACATGACACATGTATAGCACTGAGGATACCAGTAATTATTGAAGCTGCTGTATCTGTAGCGCTTTGCGACCTCTACCTTGTCGATAAAGCCTCCCGTTAGTCAGGTAGTCTTTTTCTTCCGGATTATTATGATGTCATGCGTTGATGGAGTTACCCTGTACCTGTTGTCAATTCTTTCACCAACCACCCAGATGATATTACCTTTTGACACTACGACATATGTGTTTTCCTTATCAGGCAAAGGTATCTTCCTGTCAATAAGGTAATCACTTATCTTTTTCTTTCCATTCATCCCGAGTGGATAAAATGTGTCGCCTTTTTCCCATTTTCTTATCAGGAAAGGGAATGAAGCTAGTTCAGCATCCAGACAGGCAATATCCGGTTCCCGGGGGATTTTAAAATTCTTATCATACTCAGAGAATTCTACAGAATCAATAAACGGTATCAGTAACAAGTCTTCAGCTTTTTCTATAGTAAACAATTCAGCATCTCCATTGACAGCTGCAGTAATAATGATCCTGTTCCTGTCTTTAATAAGCCTGTGGGTTCCGGTATTAAGACAGCTCCCTGTTTTTGCTTTAACAAGTTTTTCAAGTTCACCCAGCTGTGAAGGACCGATTCCATATTTTCTGAACAACTCGAATAGTATAGTTGAATTTTCAAACTCCTGCGAAAAAGGATCAAGTTTGATGACCATATTCTGACCATCCATATGCAAAGCTCTTTCTTCTATTGACCTGATAAAAGCTGATAACAGGTTTTCTGTTTCTGAAAATCTCCTGGCTGTCTCAATTATCGTGTTATCAAATGAAGGATTGATCTCTCTGAAAAGCGGTATGATTGAATGCCTTATCTTGTTTCTTGTATATTTGGTTTCAGAGTTCGAACTGTCCTCCCTGAACTTGATATTATATTGTTTCTGGTATTCAATGATTTCATGCCTGGAAGCAAATAATAACGGCCTTATTATATTTTTTTGTCTGGGCTTGATTCCCGCTAGTCCTGAGATACCGGTACCTCTTGAAAGGTTTAAAAGAAAAGTTTCAACTACATCGTTCAGATTATGAGCTATAGCAATATAATTGTAACCGTTCTTTGCCCTGATATCCTCGAACCATGAATATCTAAGGTCTCTTGCTGCCATTTGAATGGAGATACCCTTTACCTTTGAGTAACCGGTTGTGTCAAACGATTTCCTGTAAAAGGGTAATTCATTATCTTTCGAGAATTCTCTGACAAGAGCTTCGTCAAGTTCAGATTCAGCTCCCCTTAATCCAAAGTTACAATGTGCTATTCCTGTGTTTTTGAAGGTGGAAATAAACAGATGAGCCATTACCATTGAATCGATACCACCACTCACAGCAAGCAGAATTTTATCGCTTCCATCCGCAAGATGATTTTCTGAGATATATTTTATGAACTTATCTCGCATTATCTGTAAATAATTGGTGCAGGTGCCCCGGGATCAAAATTCTTAGGACGTAAAAGTTGCTCACCTGATAACAGGATGCTGCTGGTTCTCGAATAATCTGGTGGTGAAGGGAAATAACCTATCCTGATCTGGAATGTCCTGAAAACAAGGTTGTCATTACGCAACCTGAGCCCGATTCCAAGACTCGACAAAAACACGTCATCTCTGCCAACCTGCTTTGTTCCTGCGAGGTATGCCATATCTGCAAATCCAAAGAAGGCAATTCTGAAACCGTAAATGTTTATAGGATTGAATATAACGGTTTCAAGACTGGCCGTAATCCTCTGGGAAGCTTTGAGAGAGTCATTTGCAAATCCCGAAAAGCCGTTCTCCTTTATTATGGTAAGATACTCATCATCATACCTGTCAAATCCCCTTGTATAGTTTATGTTTACAAAATTTCTTATCATTTGTTTTCCAACCGGTATGAGGTTGGAGAAGTATATAAGCTTGAGATATGTTACCCCCTGTTCTGCTTTTCCTTCATTAAGAAAAGCTCCCACTCCTCCTGATAAGTTTATATACCCTGCATTCTTTATTGAAAACCCCACTGAAGCATCAGTACCGATATAATTTCTCCTTTTGAATTCATTTATTTCCAGTCCTGCGGTCAGGCTCACCAGGGCCCCATATGGTATGTCTTCTGTTCTACCGTAGCTGTAAATAAGGTTAGTTTTGTAATATTTCTGCATCGAGAACGACAGGGAACCCATATATAAGCGGAATCTCTGAAGAGCATAGTATTCATCGGGTTTGATAAGTGGTTTCTCATACACGTTATTGTTGATGTACCTTATACCGGCAATCAGCCTTATGACTGATTCCCTGTTTAAAAGAAAAGACCTCAATAGCCAGTAATCCTGGAAATTATATTTGAGTGGCTCAGGACTTGCCAGCGTGTCAAGATCTTCTGAAGTGATCGTCTGGCTTATTGAAATACCACCGGCATACCTGGTCTCTGAACTTACAAGATTCCTGGTAATATTAAATCCATAGTTCTTCTTACCTAGACCGTTGTAATAGTTCAGGTTCATGTTGATAAAAGATTTCCTAATATTATTTATATAGTAATCAAGTCCCAGTCCGGGTGAATCATTAGTGTCTCCCGAATATGGTATTTCAACTTTAAACTCGTGGCCCATTCCAAATATATTCTTATCAAATAGCCATACTGAACCCTTATCAGCTCCACGATATGTGAAGTCGGCACCAAGAGAATATATATCTTTTGTAATGATGATTATATCTGCCGATTGATCCGAAAGGGGAACCACAACTATCCTTGCATCATCTATGAAAGGAAGCTGTCTTAGAATTCGTTCATTATCAGTTAGTTTTAGAGTTGATATGGTATCTCCCTCGTTAAAGAGAAGGTTCTTCCTGATAATTCCTTCATTGGTATTAATATGGGTTGAATTCATTATCTTTTCAATCCCTTTTGGTGAATAGAGACTCGGATTATTAACATCAGTTCCAAAGACATTAAGTCTTCTGATCTGTATGCTGTTAATTAACAGCCCGGAGTATTCATTGAAGTCTAAGACAGTCATGTTATTAAGCCTCCTTTGATCAGTTGAATCGGGAGACACAATAACAAGATCATAAAGCACCCTCGCAAACTTGGATCTTGAAGCCCTTACCTTTAATGAATCATAAAATGTCATTGTCTTCTTACTCCTGGTATTTTCTGCACGCACAAGTGAAGCAGGTATAAGGATGATAGTATCGGATGAGATAAATGACGTGATACCCTTCATTCGTATATAAGATCCTTTTGCAACTTTCAGGGTGGTATCCTGTTCAGGAAGGTCCTGTGTGAAACATCTGCCGGATATAAGCAGCAGAACCAATATATTTAATGGCTTATAAAGATGAATGCATCTATAGCGTAAGCCATTCATCAGGTATTATTGGGATTGGCAACAAGAACGTCATCAGAATTAAACTGAAATCCCAGCCTTTTTCCTGTTATTAACCTTGAGTGTTGAATTTTCGCTTCGGCCTGTCCAACGGATGCAATTTTTACCGTATCATAAGGTGGTACCAGAAGGTCAAATTCAAGGGCATACTGAATTGCAGTCAGTATAATATTCAGTATTGATTGTTTGCTAATTTCCTCGTTCCCATAATTGCTGAACAACATGCCCATCTGTCTTTTTCCCTCCACAAAGTACTGGTTTTCATGGTTTATGAAGATCCTTGCAATAAGGTAGCCCAGGTCATCATGCCGTGAATACTTGAATGAGTCAGCCAGAAAATTATAGATGTTTATAATGCCGGAATAGGCATTGAACTTATTTTTTTGAATGTATGTTGTTTTCCATGCAGGGTGTTCCCTGTCGAACTGGAAAATGTTCGAATGCATGGTGAAAAGAAGTATATCTGCTGCAACCTTCAGCTGTGCATCAAAATTGCTTCTGTCAGTGTATTCCATCTTAATCCTTGGGTCAATGGCGGTTACTGAAGGATTAATATCCTTTGAAAGATTCTTGAGGATATCCTTTAAAGTATTGAAGGTGTCAAGAGTGTTGTCATATACTTTCTGTTTCAAAATAGACTTCTCTTTCAGGGTTCCGATAATCTTCAGCTTCTTATCGTTTGTCTCGGACATGGTATGTAGGTTTTCTTTGTTTTCAGGACATCTAAAGTAATAAATAATAATCACATAATAAAAACCGGATACTTTGCCGGTTTTTTTTGTATCTACTAGTTTTCAGGATATTAGTACGCCCTGGCGAACAAAACTCTTCTCCTGGAAGGTTTTCCCGAAAAAACGCACTTTCCCTCCTCCTCAGGACTGTCAAACGGTATACACCTGATTGTTGCTCTGGTTTCTTCCTTGATACTGTTTTCAGTTTCCGTAGTTCCGTCCCAATGTGCCATGATGAAACCACCTCCGTCATCAAGTATCTTCTTGAATTCAATCCAATTGTCAGGATAATATGTATTTTCATCTCTGAAGCCGAGCGCTTTTTTCCAGATTGCCTCCTGGATATCTTCTAGTAGTTCAGGTATATGCTTACTTACATGATCAGCAGGTATGGTATTCTTCGTCATGGTATCTCTCCTGGCTATCTCAACAGTTTTGTTCTCAATATCCCGTGGCCCGATTGCAATCCTGACAGGAACTCCCTGCAATTCATAATTGGCAAATTTCCACCCGGGTGTATGAGTATCCCTGCCATCATATTTAACACTTATGCTTTTGGATTCAAGGTCGTCTTTTATCATGTTTGCGATGTTGGAAATTTCTGCCATCTGGCTTTCTGTCTTGTATATCGGAATAATCACCACTTGTAAAGGGGCCAGCCTTGGAGGCAGAACAAGTCCATGATTATCTGCATGAGCCATAATTATGGCACCCAATAGCCTGGTTGACACTCCCCACGAAGTTGCCCATACATAATCGAGCTTGCCGTTCTTATCTGTAAATTGAACATCAAAGGCTTTCGCGAAGTTCTGGCCAAGGAAATGACTTGTTCCCGCCTGGAGTGCCTTACCATCCTGCATTAATGCCTCGATTGCAAAAGTGTCAATTGCTCCTGCAAACCTTTCATTTTCAGTTTTATAACCTTTAATAACAGGCATGGCCATAGAGTTTTCTGCAAAACCTGCATAGAGGTTTATAATCTTGTGTGTTTCTTCGAGAGCCTCTTCACTCGTAGCATGAGCTGTATGCCCTTCCTGCCACAGGAATTCAGCAGTTCTCAGGAACAGGCGCGTCCTCATTTCCCACCTCACAACATTGGCCCATTGATTGATTAAAATAGGCAGATCACGATATGATTGAATCCAGTTCTTATATGAATTCCAGATAATCGTCTCTGAAGTAGGCCGTATTATCAGTTCTTCTTCAAGCTTTGCATCCTCATCAACCACAACACCCTTTCCCGATTCATCACGTTTTAACCTGTAGTGTGTAACGATAGCACATTCCTTTGCAAAACCTTCAACATGAGCCGCTTCTCTCGAAAAAAAAGATTTCGGAATAAACAGAGGGAAATATGCGTTAACATGTCCTGTCGCCTTGAACAATCTGTCCAGTTCAGCCTGTATCTTCTCCCATAGAGCGTAACCGTAGGGCTTGATCACCATACATCCCCTGACGACAGAATATTCAGCCAGATCCGCTTTGATTACCAGGTCATTGTACCACTGTGCGTAGTTCTCGTCCCGGTTTGTTAAAAACTTAGCCATTATTTTGGTATGGTATTTGTTTTATTTGATTTAATAAAATAGATTGCGCAAAAATAGGCAAAAAACTTACAAAAAAATCGGGAGGTTTACCATGAAAGCAAAATTATATATCGGATTAATAAGCGTAATGCTGATGCCGGGATTCCTTTCAAATGCCCAGATCAGGGATGACTGGAGTTACCGGAATGATAACGCAGGATTGGTGATAAATAATTATTATGATCAGGATTACTATTTTAGTTCACGGATCAACAGATTCCATCGGTCCTATTCCACTTTCAGCTATTATTCCCCGGTATTTACCGATGTTTACTGGTATAATTATCAGCCATTTACATGGGGTATAACTATTTATGGAGGAAGCAGCTTTGGCTTAGGCATCGCATATAATTATCCTGTTTATTACAATTATGGCTGGGATTATCCATATTATAGCGACCCATACTATTGGGGATATTCTCCTTTCTATTACAACTGGTACTCTCCTGTCGTAATCAACGTGAGAATCGGCAGATTCTGGCCACGGACATACTACAGCTGGAACGTTAGAAACAGGTATTATAATAATTACAGGATTTATAATGTAAATAATTATTATTACAGCAATTCCTATAGCAACGGTGGATTATATTCAGGCAGTTCACGGCGAAGCAGTTCTGTGACAACATCAAACGCAGGCAGTGTTAACTCCAGAAGGGAGTCAAACATGGTAAGTTCAACGCAAACAAATATTAACAGGAATTCATCTGATAAAACCAACAACGGTCTTCACCTTGGTGAAACAAGGAGAAACACGAATCCTTCCAATCTCAATGGAACATCTATTAATACTGGTAGCCGTGGTAATAACAATAATGTAAATCCGGGCAATTCAAATAATGTAAACCGGAGAACAACCAGTAATCAGAACCAGGGGAACAATGGCAATAACAATAACCTGAATCCTGGTAATACAAATAATGTTAACAGGGGAAACAGCATTATCAATTCGAACTCTTCCAGGAACACTAACCAGAGGCAGGTCGGTACCAGCCAGGGTAGTAATATCAGATCAAGTAGTCCTGTTGTAAGCCAGCCATCCAGGAGCCGTGTTATCAACATAAATACTTCAAGATCAGTAAATAGTGGTGCACCCAGGTCCCAGAGCTCTGTTGTTACTTCTAGAAGGTCAGTATCTTCCAGATCATCATCCCGTTCGGTTTCAACCAGATCTTCCAGCCTACCTTCCAGGAGCAGTACAGTAGGATCAGGACGCGCGAGGAGTTCATCAAGTTCGAGTAAAAGCAGTGCGTCCAAATCTACCGGAAGGCGTAAATAATATCCGGAACAGTAATAAGCCTCTTTTGGGGCTTTTGCTGTTTTAAGAAAGCTCTTTTAAAATAAAATGTTAAATTTGTTTCATTGAAGGAAGAATATTAGGAATTTTGATTGTTTGGTACAAAATTTGTTCTATATCAAGTAAAACCAAGGGGAGGTTAAAATGAAAGTACTCTTATACATATCAATCCTTATAATGCTCCTGGTAAGCTCATGTGCTACCAGTGGATTGTATCTTGGAAGTGAATATGATGATCTTTATTATTCACCTTCTGATCAGCCTGCAGTCAGGGAAGTCGTCAGCAATCAGAATTTTTCCAGAGATATTGAAGCAGAGCAATACTATGACAATATTTATGCTGCGGACACTCTGATCGCAGATGAATACAATGATGCTGTTAATTATGGTAATTCAGAATTCTACAGTAAAGATAACAGCGTCTTTGAATATATGGACGATTATTCCTATTCCAACAGGTTGAGAAGATTTTACGGTAATTACTTCTACCCTTACTGGAGAGATCCCTTTTACTATAGCTGGGGATTCCCTAGTTACGGGTACAATTATTATGATCCTTACTGGGGTGCAGGATATTATGATCCATACAGGAGCTTTTACGATCCATTCTATTACAGCTACGGCTATGGAAGCATAAACAGCTGGTACTACGGTGGATATTATGGTAGTTTTGGATATTATCCTTACGGAAGCTCTTATTATAACTATTATCCATACAATTATTATAGCAGCAGCAAGGATTACAATAACATATCGGTAGCAAGACGTGACAGGTACAGTACACTTACCAGTAATTACAGCGGTTCATCCACTCGAAAATCTGGTTATTCAACATTGTCGTCGACCGACTCAAGAAGAAATTCAAACTCAGATATTCAAACCGGTACTGCAAGTTCAAGAAGAACAGACGCCACATACAGCTCCACAAGGTTGAATAATTCTACAGCTCGCACCAGCCAGACTACAACACAAACCAGGCGGGAAGGATCAACAATAAGTAATGCAGCAGCTAACAGGCCTCAGTATAATTCTGTAAACAGATCCTACACTCCAAGCTACAGTAACCCACGTATGAGTGAAAGGCCATCTTACAATAATAGCAGGATTAGCAACAGCACTAATTCAACCTCAAGATCGGGCGGTATCATAAATACAATAAGATCCGCTATTCCGGGAGGCGTTTCGACACAGAGAAGCAGCTCTTCTTTCTCAACGGGACGATCATCAATCATTCCGTCTAATTCCGGAAATTATTCTGTGCCCTCAAGGTCGGGTACAGGAAGTAGTATCGGCAGATCTTCCGGTTCCTCGTCATCCTTCAGCAGGAGCAGCTCATCATTCGGAGGAGGAGGATCATCATCTTCGTCCAGCTCTTCGAGCAGCAGCTCTGGAGGCAGATCATCGTCAAGTTCGTCATCTGGTACGAGGAGGTAACTTATCAGTCTAATATAATTTTTACTAAATACATTCTATACTGGGATGACAGGAGAGTCTTATAAATATACTTTAGAAATGAAAAAAATAATAATACTTGCATTGTCATTTATGTTGCTGATTATTAGTGCAAAATCACAGAACATAGATGATGCATTGAGATATTCCAGGACCTTTTACCAGGGAACTGCAAGGTTCAATGCGATGGGAGGAGCATTTACTGCCCTTGGCGCGGATCTTTCTGCCATAGCGCTGAATCCGGCCAGTACCGGCATGTACAGGTCATTCGAGCTAAGCTTTACACCTCAGTTGCTGTATAACAACACTTCAACTGTTTTTAATAATTCTACATCAACAGATTTTCGTTACGAATTCGGACTTAACCAGGCAGGTGTGGTGGCTAACCTGATATCAAATGATAATTCAGCAGGCCTGGTCACACTTAATGCCGCATATTCTTATGTCAGAACGAATAATTTCAGCGAAAATGTAACAATAAACGGGATAAGTAACAACAGTTCGATGGCTGATTATTGGGCTATTTCTTCTGATGGTATTTATTACCAGGACCTTTCGGGTACGGCAGGATTGGCATATGATGCCTGGGTGATCGATACCATTACAGGAACCGGAGCACAGCATTATGCAACAGTTTTCTCCAATTATGGGGATAATCCTAATTCGACTTACGGCCAGACAATGCGCAGACTGATAAGTAATGACGGTTACAGCGGTGAACATGCTTTTTCAATTGGCGGTAACTACTCCAATAAGGTATTTTTCGGTGCCACCCTCGGAATTGCAAAGTTGAGCTATACGGGACATTATGAACATCTTGAAGCCGACTACGACGAAGTAATCCCCGATTTCAGTAATTTTACATACACTGACCATTTTGAAGCTGAGGGAACAGGATTCTCTATTAAAGTGGGTACTATCATCAGGCCTATTGAACTTCTTCGTATTGGTCTGGCATTCCACTCACCGGTAATTTACAGGATTAAGGAATATTACTACGACAATATTTCTTCACAGTTTGATGACGGATCAAAATATCCCTTTACAAATGATCCCTTGAGATATTCATATACTCTTACCACACCCTTTAAAGCTATGGCAGGAGTCTCTGTACAGCTGCAGAAACTTGGCATTATTTCAGCTGATTATGAGATTATTGATTACAGGATGGCTCGGTTCAGCAACGCCAGTGACGACTATAATTACTATAATGAGAATGAATCTGTCAAGAACATACTCAAATCCTCATCAAACTTAAGATTAGGTGCTGAATTCAGGCTCAGTAATTTCTATTTGAGAGGAGGGTATGGTCTGTATGGGAAGGCTTTCAAACAGGGAGAGGAGAATGATGACCTTGTCTATAATTCAATCTCCGCAGGTATAGGATTCAGGCAGTCCAACTTTTTTTTCGACATGTCGTTTACAAACCTGTCGAGCAAGGTCAGGTACTTCATGTATAATGATCCTCCATACCTGGATGCTGCCACCATCAAAACAGGCAGGAATACTTTCGCAGCAACACTTGGTTTTAAATTTTAGGGAATAATTGCATCAAGAAGGTCTGGGCACTCAGGACCGGCATTAAACAGCAGGTCCAGCGTGCTCAGTTTTTCCGTAAAGCCCCACCTGTCACTAAAGACCTGTGTATATGCGGGAAAGGTGAATAATTCCGGGGGCAGATTCTTCTTGGGTGATATCATGTACCTGAAATCATATTTTTCATCCACTACCGGTTCAAATACATCTGTATATGAAATTGAAGTACTTATGCCTGAATGTTTCATAATAACGTTCAATGAATGCATATTGAGATCGATAAGGAACCGATGCCCCTTTAATATTACCTTTTCGACATCCTCAATATAATATTCAAAGTAGGGTGAAGAAGCATAAGATGCTCTCAGACCTCTCATGTGAAGCTGCTGCCATCTTTTGGAATAATCGATCCTGATCTCCTTTACAGGTCTTTTATGGAAGCTACCAAGCAAAACCGGAACAGTCATAAAATGAGGACCGTTTGCTGAGAGAATGACACACCTGTTCCTGTAGGTTTGTTTATGGTAATTTTCCTCCCTTTCAAGTAGAACCCTGGATGCTCTTGAGATAAGAGCCATATAATGCACAGGAGGGAAATAGGCTGACGAAAGCAGAACTCTTTCTGTCATCCGGGATAATTCATTTTATTTTGTTGATCATACTTGCTGAATAACCAGCACCGAAACCATTGTCGATATTGACAACTGAAACTCCTGATGAGCAGCTGGTCAGCATTGCAAGAAGGGCTGAGACACCTCCGAAATTCGCTCCATAACCCACGCTTGTAGGAACAGCGATTACAGGTTTATCAACCAGGCCACCAACCACACTGGCCAGGGCTCCTTCCATTCCTGCAATTACAACTACAACCCTGCAATTTTTAATTTCAGGCAATTTGTCAACCAGCCTGTGAATACCTGCTACCCCTGCATCATATATCCTCACAATCTTGTTGCCAAGAAGCTCGGCGGTTACTGCGGCTTCTTCAGCTACAGGAATATCAGATGTGCCTGCTGTGATAACAGCGATACTGGTATCGGAGAATACAGGTTCCTTCCTTTTAATGCTTATTATCCTTGCAACAGGGTAGTATACTGCTTCAGGGATTACAGTTCTGACCGCTTCATACATGGATGAATCAGCTCTGGTACCGATAATATTGTTTTCCCTGTCGATCATTACCCTGAAAATTTCTATCACCTGTTCAATAGTTTTCCCTGCACAATACACGATTTCAGGGTAACCGGTCCTTACCTCACGCTGATGATCTATCCTGGCGAATCCCAGATCAGTATAGGGAAAATACTTTAGCTCGCTGAGAGCTTCATCAACGCTTTTCCTGCCTTCTTTTACTTCATTAAGAAGCTTTTCAAGATCATTTACTGTCATCCCTTAAATATTTTCCTCATCAAAACTACCCGATCTGTAACCTTCAAGGTCCAAAGATACAAATCTGAAACCTATTTCTCTGAACCGTTTTATGATCTTTTCACGATAAGGATTGATAATCATGCGCTCCAGATATCCATTCAGGCATTCAATCCTGGCAATGTTACCATGCAGCCTGACCCTGGAGCCAATAAATCCTTCATTGAAAAGAAACAGTTCCGCCTCTTCAATCATTCGAAGATCCTTATCAGTTACATTTGTATCATATGGTATACGTGTAAGCAGGCATGCATATGCAGGTTTATCCCATGTTGATAATCCTTCAAGCTGCGAAGCTTCCCTGATCTCATGCTTGACAAGACCCGCCTCCATCAGAGGACTCCTTATTTTCATCTCCTGCAGCGCTTTCAGGCCAGGCCTGAAATTCCCTGAATCGTCAGCATTTGTCCCGTCTACTATGTAGTTAAACCCATTTTTTTCTGCATACTCCTTAATATGACCGAACAGCATCTTCTTACACATGTAGCAGCGTTCTCGCGGATTATTCCTGATTACCTCGGGAAAATCAATGTCGAGTATTACGTGTTCTATCCCATAAATTTCACAGAATTCAACAGCTTCATTTATCTCACGTTCAGGTATATAAGGAGTCCTGATGGTCAGCGCCAAGCTCCTGACCTTCCGCATCTTAGACGCTCTGTAAAGTACAAAGGTACTGTCGACACCACCTGAAAATGCTACAACAAAAGACTTAAGCTCACTTAGAATATTGTCTAATTTTTCTAATTTCTTTTTTAACATTCTTTTAATGCTTTGAAGGATTATTTGTTATTTCAGATATCCTCTGGTAAATCTCCTTGACCGGAAGGTTCTTTTCAGATGCAATTCTTTTGCAGTCTTCAAATTCAGGTTTGCAGGAAACTTCCTTACCCCTGTAAAATGATCTTTTCACAGTTATTTCACCATATTCAGTGCTCACTGATTCAAATTCTCTGACAAGGGTTTCCTTTCGGAAAGAAAATATTCTTATCCCCAGCGTTGTTGATTCTGAAAAAAGGATCTCTTTAACCTGGTCTGTATATCCCTTTTCGCAAATAACTCCAAGTACAGTTCCGGGGCGCCCTTTTTTCATTATGACGCTCGTGAGGTATACGTCAGATGCACCTGCATTAAAGAGTTTTTCAGATATGTATTCATAGAATTCCGGATTCATATCGTCAATATTGCATTCAATAAGCATGGCTTCATGGCCAGGTAAATCCATATCTTCAGTTTCACCCAGCATCACCCTGAGGAGGTTAGGGACATCAGGATGATCCTTATGGCCCACACCATAAGCTGTTTTATTGATTTTTAAAGGTGGCAAAGCTGAGTAAGAGGTTACCAGGGTAGAAATTATTGCGGCCCCGGTAGGTGTTGTAGCTTCAAAATCCACACCACCCACCTTAACCGGGATATCCTTTATAATTTCAGCAGTTGCAGGAGCCGGAACAGGTAACAACCCGTGTTCACATCTGACTTTACCTCCACCCAGCTCGACAGCTGAAGCGAAAACCCTGTCAACCTTGAGTGCCGAGTAGCATATTGCAGCGCCTACAATATCAATTATTGAGTCAATTGCCCCAACCTCGTGAAAATGCACTTTCTCAACAGGAATATTATGAACCTTGGCCTCTGCAACTGCAACTTTCATAAAGATTTCCTTTGCAAGGTCTTTTACAGTCTGATCGAGACCTGAGTCATCTATAATTTTATTGACATGCGACAGGTGCCTGTGGCTGTGTTCATGTTTTGTTTGTCTTACCGATACACATGTTCCTTTAATACCATGTCTCTGATCACTGGTTACATCTAATTCCCATCCATTTATATTTAGCTTGTTAAGCTCGGCTCTCAGGTAATTTTCATCGACCCCCAGGTCAACCATTGCCCCCAGATTCATGTCTCCGCTTATACCTGAGAAACAGTCATAATATAGAATTTTCATTTTGCCTGTGCTATATATTAAAAACAAACGATTTTAAAAAAGGTTGTTAAGCTGCAAGATCTATTTCAAGATTTGTAAAACTTAGTTTTCCACGCGAATATACTACTTCCATTCCTTACAGAATAACAAAAAAAAGCGTATTTTTCGGGATCATAACCAAATCGGCGCAGCAAAAAAGTATATAATGAAAAGGAGAATTTTCTTAAAAAATTCTGTGGGTGCTGGTCTGGCTGCAGGCGCAGCTTTAAGTATCGGCAGTTTCAAAAAGCTGTGGCCGTCACCATCAAGAATGACGGGATACGATATGGTTGCGATAATGGGAGGTAATCCAGCCTCAATGTTTGACATTGGTATTCAGGAGCTCGGGGGCATGGGGACATTTATCAAGAAGGGGCAGAAGATTATTATTAAACCGAATATAGGCTGGGATCGTACACCAGAATACGCTGCAAACACTCACCCGGAACTTGTAAAGAGAGTGATAGAGCACTGTTTCAGAGCGGGGGCCAAAGAGGTTTATGTCTTTGATCATTCAATTGACAACTGGGCAAATTGTTACAAAAATTCAGGTATCGAGAAAAGTGCCAGGGCTGGAGGCGCTAAAGTTGTTCCGGCAAATTCGGAAAATTATTACCAGGCGATCACCATTCCAGGAGCAAGGATACTGAAAAGTGCTAAAGTGCATGAACTGGTGCTCGAAGCTGACGTATTCATAAATGTTCCCGTACTAAAAAATCATGATTCAACCAGAATGACATGTTGTATGAAGGGAATGATGGGAGTGGTATGGGACAGGGCGTTCTGGCACAGGAACAATCTTAACCAGTGCATTGCAGATTATGCTCTGTTTTCAAAAAAACCTGCATTAAATATTATAGACTGTTACAATGTTATTACCAAGAATGGTCCGCAGGGTGTTTCAAAAGAGGATGTGGCAAATCTCCAGTCGCAGATTATTACTCCTGATTGGGTCGCAGGTGATGCTGCAGGTGCAAAAATGCTGGGACTTGATCCTTCTTCTGTCGAATACATTCCTTTGGCATACCAGATGGGCATAGGGGATATGAATCTGGAATCATTGAATATCAAGAGGATTAAAATGTGAATCCTGATGAGATCTAAGGCTTTAAGCAAAATCCGTATCGTCTTTTCAATAATTGTACTGATGTTGATAACCTCAATATTCATAGACATCAGGCAGCTTATACCTGAAAAATATATCAACATCCTACTGTACTTGCAGTTTATTCCATCCGCGAATAAATTCATTAATGCCGGACAGGTGGCAGCTACCGGTTTCATAGCTGTAATCATACTAACTTTCCTGAGTGGCCGTACATACTGTTCCTTTCTGTGCCCGCTTGGCATATTGCAGGACATTATAAGCAGGATAGGAGGGAAGTTCAAAAAAAGATTCCGTCGGTTTGGTTTTAAAAAGCCACATACGGTTCTAAGGTATTTATTGCTTGCCGTTACTCTTGTAGTAACCATGATATGGGGGATTTACCTCCTGACTCTGCTCGATCCCTTCAGTATCTTTGGCAGGATAATAACATACTTCGGGAGACCGGTTGCTATAACGTTGAATAACCTTCTTTCGAACTTATTTGGGAGATTTGACATCTATACTTTTGTACACACACCTGTTGCCTGGTTTCCACTGACCGCTTATATATTACCGGCAGCTTTTTTAATCCTTGTTTTTATTATGTCTTTTACAAAAGGAAGGTTGTTTTGTAATACCTTATGTCCGGTAGGTACCTTCCTTGGTTTAATTGCCAAAATCTCAATCCTGAGGATCAAGTTTGACGATGCTAGATGCACTAAATGTGGCAGATGTGCCATCGCGTGTAAAGCATCATGCATTGATGCCCTGAATAAGGAGATAGACCTGTCCCGCTGTGTAAGTTGTTTCAATTGTATATCATCATGTAATGACAAAGCAATCGGGTATGGGATAGCTTCTTTTAGGAAGAAGTTATCGGCAACTGATGAATCACGTAGGAAGGCAGTACTGGGTTCCCTGTTCATATTGCTGGGATTGTCATACAGATCATCCGGGCAGGAAAAAACGACCCCGGTTCCAAAAAAAGCTTCAACAATAAGGGAACATAAAACATCTCCGGTAACTCCACCGGGATCAACTGGCATTTCCAACTTCACCAGCAACTGTACAGCTTGCTCGCTGTGCATTGGTGTTTGTCCGAATAATGTTATCGTACCTTCTGTAATGGAATATGGACTGGCTGGAATGATGCAGCCGCATATGGATTACCACAAGGGATTTTGTGCCTATGAATGTATCAGGTGTCTGGAGGTCTGCCCGACAGGGGCCCTTCTTCCATTGCAACTGGAAGCCAAGAAACTCACACAATTGGGGAAGTCTGTCTTTATCGAAGAAAACTGTATTGTCAGAACTGAAAAAACAGCGTGCGGAGCTTGTGCCGAGAGTTGTCCGACGAAGGCAGTACATATGGTTCCTTATGAGGGAACACTGGTAATCCCTGAAACGACAGACGATATCTGCATTGGCTGCGGCCATTGTGAATTTGCCTGCCCCACAACACCTTATAAAGCTATTTATGTGAATGGTAATACAGAGCATATCGCAGCTAAAAAACCTGAGAATACACCTTCGGAACTAACACTGCCGGATGAGTTCCCATTCTGAAATCCTGTCTAAAATCAGGTAAAGAATCTTCAAAAATTGGTAAATTTAGAGTATGAATATTAAACATATCGAGCACATTGGAATTGCTGTTTCCAATCTGGAAAATGCAATCTCTTTTTATGAAAAGATCCTTGGTCTGAAATGTTACAGGATTGAGGAGATTGAAGAGCAAAAAGTGAGAACCGCTTTTTTCAGGCTTGGGGATACAAAACTTGAACTTCTTGAGTCTACAGACCCTCAAGGACCTGTCGGTAAATTTATTGAGAAAAGGGGTGAAGGATTACATCACATTGCTTTTGCAGTGAAAGACTTGCCGGCCCGTCTAAAGATGGCTGAAGAAGAGGGTGTCAGGCTTATTGACTCACTACCAAGAAAGGGAGCTGAAGGACTTAGTATTGCATTCCTTCATCCCGGGTCAACATTCGGGGTTCTCACTGAACTGTGCGAGCATAATTCAGGTAATTAGGATTTAAATAAACAAATCGCAATATATGCAAAACATGGTTGGGAAATCTGGAAATTCAGGGCCTAAGATCAGGTCTGACTGCGAGGTTACGATTGAAATCAGGGAATCAGGAGGGATTACAATTAACCTTCAGTCAAAGGTTTTGTCATTATTCGGAAAATCAATAGAATCACAGTGCAGGAAGCTGATGAAATATTTCAAAATTTCAAATGCTGTGGTCTCTGTTAAGGATTCAGGTGCTCTGCCTTTTGTGATATCAGCCAGAATTGAAGCGGCCGTAAGGCAGATAGAAAAGGATATTGATGAGTACCTTCCCGAAATGTCGGGAACGAACCTTTATAGCACTGACAGGGAAAGATCACGGTTATCACGTCTTTATCTTCCTGGGAACACCCCGGGTCTTATGCTTAATGC
>CAZQRQ010000028.1:0-42577 GCA_964595725.1 uncultured Rikenellaceae bacterium
GCTTTAATCAAAATGTTAAAATGAAATACCTGGTTCTGTTTATTATAAACGCAGTAATATTATTTTCAGGATGTAAGTCCAAAAAGAACCTGGCAGTGGTTGCCTATGCCGGAAGTGAGGAGCAAACAGCAGTTCAGATTGATCCCAAACTTAAATACTATGATCAGGCCACCTGGCTTTTGGGGTATTTCAGTTTAAACCGTTTGCTTCAACCTCCATACTCAGAATGGTATATACAGGAGTATGACGATTATCAGCCGAAAAGTGAATTCACGGACAAACTCCGTGAGATAGGGAATAAAGATATTTCGATTAAGATTGTTCTGGGCACATGGTGTCCTGACAGCCGCAGGGAGGTCCCTCGGTTCATGAGAATAATAGATTTAATAGGATTTCCCCGCGACCAGATTGAGTTTATAGGGGTTGATAATGTAAAGATCTCTCCTATAGAAGATTACGATGTTCTTGAGATAGAAAGAGTACCTACATTCATTTTTTTCAGAAATAAAGTTGAAACGGGACGCATCATTGAGACTCCATCCACGTCTTTAGAACAGGATATGCTTAATATCCTGACAAGGAATGAAAAACAATAAAAACAGTTAAATCATGGAAGAAGTTAGATCAAATGCAGGACAGAATCTGGGTGTAGCTGCCCTTATAGTTGGAATTTTGACTTTTGTGCTGGCAGTAATCCCATGTATCGGTACTCTGGCTATTATTCCTGGTATAGTAGCGGTGGTCCTGGCATCTGTTGGCTTATCCCAGGCTTCAAGAAGTGATGCGCCAAAAGGTATGCTGGTTGCTGGACTGGTAATCGGGATCATTGCTTTGATGATTGCTATCAGCCAGTTATTTGTTGCGGGAAGGCTGGCAAGAGATTCAAGTAAGTGGCCCATAGAGATCAGAAACGTAATTGAAGATGCAAAGGATGAGGTAATGAAAGACCTGCAGGATGGCACTGTCAACATTAAGATAGAAAGTGATGGTGATGTTGTTGAAATTAAAGCCAGGTCACGGCGCCCAGATCTTGAAAAGACTCTTGAAGATCTTGAGGGAGCTGATGAAGACACTAGTGATACACTGACAAAAGCGAAAAGCGACTCACTTGAAAAGACTAATTAAAACAGTCTTTGGTAATAAAATTCAGCTCAGGAATGAGCCCTACATTGTAGTAAATCTGGTATTTGCCGGAGTGATAATGCTGATATTTGCATACTCCGGCATTTTTTCACCCTATAAAGACAACTATCCGATTATCTGCATTCATGAGAAAATAACAGGTTTACCCTGTTTTTCATGCGGATTGTCACACAGTTTTTCGCTTATTGTCAGAGGCCACATCAGCGAAGCATATGAATGGAATGTTTATGGACTACGTGTATTCCTGTTTTTTGCCGCACAACTATTGATGAGAATCACCTTTTCAGTATATTATTTCAGTGATAAAAACCAGCAGAGAGAACTTGTTATTTATGACATAGCAGCTTCAGCAATCATTTTTATAGTTGTGTTTTATCCCTTCTTCAGGCAATTGGTGCTTAGCTTGATATCCTTTCCTGGGACTGGTAGCTAATACTCCTCACTTAACAGGTCATAAATAAGGTGGCTCTCAAATCCTTTTGATAATCCATAGCGAAGCAATTTACCTTTAAGATCATACTGGTTCTTTGCCCTGATTTTTTTCCTGTGCTGAGTTATGAGGAAATTAAGTGTTTCAAGATAGGCCTCTTCATCAATTGCACCGAGGCTTTCTTTTATAATATTGCCAGGAACATTTTTCAGTTTCAATGCATGGGCAATCTTGACCTTTCCCCATTTATTATATCTGAATTTGTCCCTGGTAAAAGCAAGGGTAAAACGCTTTTCGTCAATGAAACGGTTTTGTTCGAGGTGCCTGAGAATACTATCTGCTTCCTTATCGCCAGCACCCCATGCTTTGAGTTTTTTCATCATATCGGAAAAACACATTTCCCTCGCTGCACAAAGAGACATGGCCTTATTCAGAAGTACACTGTATAATTCACTTTCTGCCATCGTAGATTCCTTTTGCGATCCTGTTTTTCCCATTCAGATCCCTGATGACAGAAATTTTCTTGAATGCAAAATTCTTCATCATTTCTTCAACTTCACTTCCCATAGCTTCGTTAATCTCAAAGTAAACAGATCCGCCTGCCTCCAATATGTCAGGAATTGATTCAAGAATTTTTCTGTAATAAAGAAGCGGATCATCATCAGGTACAAAAAGCGCTGACTCAGGTTCAAAATCAAGTACATTCATACTCATGAACTGTTTTTCAGATTCCCTTACATACGGTGGATTGCTGACGACAATAGAATGCCTGCCCATTGCACTGTAATCGGGCTGTAAAATATCCACCTTAGTAAACGTCACTTCAGCTCCGTTAATCTCAGCATTAGATCTGGCAACAGATAATATTTCATCTGACAGGTCTGTGCCGGTTATCCTGGCTGAAGGCATATTTTTTGCCAGGGCAACAGCTATACATCCGGAACCGGTTCCAATGTCAATAATGTTACCAGTGAAACTTCTGTTTTCCCTGATAACAAGGTCCACTATCTCTTCCGTCTCCTGCCGGGGTATAAGTACACCCTCCTTCACCAAAATTCTGCAGTCATAAAATTCGGTTTCACCAAGAACGTATTGAATCGGCTTGCCTGTTTCCAGCTCCCTGGTAATATCAGTCAGTCGGCTCAGAATATCGGGTGTAACAAGCAACTTTTCTTCCTGAATCACGTGCAACCTGTCTGTTTCAAATAAGGTCTTGATAATAATATTTACTATTGATCTTACTTCCCTCATGGGGTAAACAACTGAGAGACGGGCTGAAAGATAATTACGGATATCTTTTATTGTTTGTATATTAGTACACATTTATCAAAATTAGTAAAATAGGTGCAATGGAAGAGCCGGGTCATAATAAATTCATGCAGCGGTGTCTCGATCTTGCTCTTAAAGCGGAAGGTCTTACTTATCCCAATCCCTTGGTTGGGGCAGTCATTACACACAATGGCAGGATAATAGGAGAAGGGTATCATCTCAGGGCCGGAGAACCGCATGCTGAAGTAAATGCCATAAATTCGGTTAAGGACAAATCACTTTTAAAGGAATCCACCATTTATGTATCACTGGAGCCATGTTCACATCATGGGAAGACGCCTCCATGTGCAGATCTTATAGTCTCTTGGGGAATTCCCGTTGCTGTAATAGGGACGAAGGATACAAGTGAAAAAGTATCCGGGAGCGGTATCAGGATACTTGAACACTCAGGATGCAGGGTTATTATGGGAATCCTTGAGGATAGATGCCGCTGGATAAACCGGCGGTTCTTCACGTGGCACGAAAAGAGAAGGCCTTATGTTACTCTTAAGTGGGCGCAGAGTGCCGATGGATTTATCGATATCATCAGGGAAAGAAACACACCTCTGGAACCGAACTGGATCTCAGGTAAGCCGGAAAGAATACTTGTACACAGGTGGAGGGCAACAGAACAATCCATCCTTGTCGGAGGTGAAACTATCCGCAAGGACAATCCGGGACTGAATGTAAGGGACTGGACAGGTAAAGATCCTTTGAAACTTATACTCAGCAGATCTGGTGATATAGGCAGGTACCTTGATTTTTATCGAAGTAATGATAAAGTAATTGTATTCACAGAAAATGAAAACTCTGTTGAATCACCCGCTTTGAAAGTTTTATTGAAAAGCACATATCCGGCATCCAGACAAATACTGGATTATCTTTACAGCGAAGGTATACAGTCATTATTTATTGAAGGCGGGGCAATGGTACTCAACCATTTCATTGAGAACGGGCTATGGGATGAAGCAAGGGTTATTACTGGTGCTACCGAATTTAAAAATGGAATTATGGCACCAAAGCTGAAAGGTATTCAGAAGTCTTTTCAGTGTTTTGAAACAACAAGGCTTCAAGTCACGTATAATGATGATATGCTGAACCTGAATAGTTGAAATTCTTGCAATTAATATGTATTTTTGAGTAGTTAAGTTAACTATAAACTTGATATTATGAAAAAGAAAGTTTTTTTATCGGCAGTATTTATAACGCTTGCACTTGCAACTTTTTGCCAGAACGCGAAAAGGTCTTTCAGGGCAGGTGAGGATTTTGTCGAAAATCTCAGATATGAAGATGCAATCGTACAATTTACAAGTGCTATCGGGCTCGATCCGTCAAATGCCGATTATTATGAAGCCAGGGGGAAGGCTTATGAGATGCTCAATAAATTTGATGAAGCTTATGCCGATTTTGAGAAAGCTATGGTGTTCGAACCAAAAGAGGTAGATCTGATGGTAGACCTCGCACGGGTATGCAATAAAATGGGTAAATATGATGACGCCCTTGCGCTTCTGAACAAAGCTTCGGGAATGGAAAAGAGAAACGCAGCCATTTATCCTGAAAAGGTCAACACACTATTAGGTCTCAGAATGTTTGAACAGGCCCTGAAGGTTTCGGATACAGCCATTCTCCTTAAGGATGATGCATTGCATTACTATTACCGGGGTATCTGCTTTATAAATCTTAACAATGATGCTTTTGGTAAAAGAGAACTTGAAAAATCAATTTCCAAAGACAAGAAACTCGTTGAACCAAGGCTTGAACTTGCCAGGCTTCTTGTCAGGAATAATGATCCGAACGGTGCAATGGAACAAATAAGTGATATCCTGGAGAATGACGACAGGAATACTGAAGCTTACGTGGTTCGCAGCACTATATATAAGAAGATGATAGATTACCCGAGTGCCATAAACGATCTTTCAAAGACTATCCTTATTGATCCTGAAAATCCGGAGTATTACCTGTTACGCGGACAGACCTACCAGGAATTCAACCAGCATACAAATGCGATAAATGACTTCACAAAATATATTACACTCAGGTCTGACAACCCGGATGCCTACTTTGCCAGGGCCAGGTCTTATGAAGAGATAATGGACTTTGAAAAAGCAATGGAGGATTACCGGAAGATAACAGCTTTATCGGAGTTCGACATGAGAGCAAGGAAAATGCTCAAAGAGGCACAAACCCGTCTTTATGAGCTTAACAGGGAAACTGTTCCACCTGATATTGCAATAATAAGTCCTGAAATAAAGGATAATGTAATACAGGTGAAGGGCAATCTTAATTCGATCACTATTTCGGGGAAAATAACGGAAAGGAGCGCGCTTGACACACTCCTGATAAATAATGATAAGGTGATGTTCGGTGAGAAAACGAATGGCGAAAATGACTTCATTGCAAATGTTGATATTACGGGTACTGATGAAATAAAGATTTTTGCACGTGATGAGTATAACAATGAGAAATCACTTAACCTTAAGATATTCCGCACGGAGATCAATCCGCCAAAGGTTACAATAAGTGTACCCTATTCGGATGGAGCGGAGGTATACCTTGATGCAATTCTGCCAAGGTTGTTTCTTGAGGGAAAAGTGGAGGACGAAAGCCCGATAAAATCCATACAGGTGGCAGGATCATTTGCAGCTTTTGATCCCAATGAGAAGAATCCTTCTTTCAACCTTAGTTTCGACATTGCTAATATTAATAAGTTCCCTGTTATTGTGGAAGATATCTATGGCAATGTACTTCAGAAGGAATTTGCAATTAACAGGCAGGCAGCGCTTCTGGCTGCAAACAATCCTATGGGTAAGACCTGGGTTGTTTTTATAGAGAATTCAAGCTATGAGACCTTTGCCAGCCTCGACGGCCCTATCAAAGATGTTAGTGCAATCCAGAGGGCACTTGACAATTACCAGGTACACAGGTTTATCCTTAAGAAGGATATGACCAAGGAAGAAATGGAAAAATATTTCACTATAGAATTGCGCGATGACTTGAAATTAAACCAGGTAAAGTCGCTTCTTATCTGGTATGCCGGTCATGGCAAGTTCATTAACGAGGTGGGATACTGGATACCGGTAGATGCTGAAAGGGATAATGAATTTTCCTATTTCAATATAAACACTCTTAAGGCGGGCATGCAGGCATATTCATCAGTTGTTCATACGCTGGTTGTTACCGATGCTTGTGAGTCAGGCCCGAGTTTTTACCAGGCTATGAGATCCTCAAATGAAGAACCCACCTGCGATGATTATCAGGCAACAGCTTTCAAATCAGCCCAGGTCTTTTCTTCAGCCGGATATGAACTTGCAGTGGACCAATCACAATTCACCCAGACATTTGCAAATACGCTGATTAATAATCAGAATGCATGTATCCCAATTGAGACAATTGTCAGAACTGTTTCAGCTGCTGTAACGAATACCAACCAGCAGAAACCTAAATTTGGAAAGATTGCAGGATTACAGGATGAAAATGGTACATTCTTCTTCATAGCAAAATGACATCAGATATGTCAGTAATAAAATCATTCAAGAGCCGGGTATTCTACATTGCCTGGCTCCTGCTTTTTGCTGCGCTGCCATTCCATTCAATAAATGCCCAGAAGTATTTCTTCGATAATTACGGGGTAAAACAGGGACTCAGTGCACAGAAAGTATACACGATAATACAGGATTCGAAGGATTACATCTGGCTAGGAACAGCAAATGGTGTATCCCGTTTCGACGGCAAGAGATTTGAGAATTTTTCTTCACGTAATGGACTGGCAATCGGGGGCGTAAAAAGCATTCTTGAAGATTCTGAGGGTAATATCTGGTTCGGTCATTTGAATGGAGGTGTAAGTCATTTTGATGGGAATAAATTTGAGCAGGTTGAGTTTGATTCCATTAAAATTACAGGTGATGTTACCAGTATACAGGAGATAAAAGGTAAGAACCTTTGGTTTACTACAACAAATGATGGTGCTATTTATGCCGAATGGCCTGTGACAGATATCAGGAATATCAAATCAAGGCAATTCAGGGGTAAGGATGGCCTCAGTGACCAGGTTTATGGATCCGCTCTCAGGACGGATACTTCATTTATTTGCGTTGCTGATGTGGGAATGCGCAGGTTCAACAGTGAGGATTTGATATTTGAGAATTTCCGGATGCCCCACATGACTACCTACTTCAACCCAACGTGCCTGCTCGAAGACAGGCAGGGTAATATCTGGTTTGGAACTTTTAACGGCGGGATCTACAAGTATGTGATGTCGGAGAGCAGGATGGAGATGATAGATCTTATCAAATATGGCATGTCAACCAACTGGGTATCAAAAATAACCCAGGACAGCCGCGGCAGGATCTGGATCGGGACCTGGGGTGGGGGCATCGGCATGTTTGATGGAGAGAAATTTACGATATTTAATGAGGTTAACGGGTTAAGGGCAGGCAAAATATGTGATATTGTTGAGGATATTGAAGGAAACATTCTTATTGCCGATTTTGATAACGGCCTCTCTATTTTTAAGGGTGACGCTTTCATTACCATAAGTGAAGCAGAGATACTTCCTGATCCGAATGTTTATGCGATCTACCAGGATAAGAACGGTGCAACCTGGTTTGGAACTAATGCCGGCATTTCCCGATATGTCCCGTGGTCAGGGGAAAAACCAGTAATATATAACCAGGAAAATAACTCAATATTTGAAGAGATAAGGTTCTTCCGTGAAGATGATAATGGTGACCTGTGGATAGGTACTAACAATGGCGGTGTGGTCAAATTTAACATGAAAACGGGGATGTTTGAATCACAGCCTTATATAAACTCAAGGTTATATGAGGGAGGGCAGGTTACGGCAATGGAGATTGATCATCATAATCACCTGTGGATAGGAACTCTTCAGGGGGTGGCAGTAGGAACAATAGGCGAAAACAATTTTGAGAGATATACACTTCTTGACAGTCTTACAATCAGTAATGTAACCGCATTATATTGTGATCATTCAGGAGATATGTGGATAGGGACGGAAACACGGCCCGGGAAGCCGGGGCTGGTAAGGTATGACCAGGATTCGGAGCATTTTATACCTATCGAAGCTCTACCGGGGATTATTCCAAAGGCTATGGTAATGGATAAGGACAGGATCCTCTGGATTGGAACTGGTGAAGGACTTACTGCATTTAAGAATGATTCTGTGCATACGGTTATTACACAGGATGATGGCTTGCTTTCAGATAATATCAATCTGCTCGCCGACGGAGGCGACGGTAGTATATTTATCGGGACAAATAACGGTTTGAACAGATATTTCCCTGCGACAGGTAGAATGTATTCATATACAGAGAGTAACGGTTTTACAGGGATAGAAACAAAGCCGAGTGCTGTTTTTACCGCCGGTGCCGGAAAGGTATGGTTCGGTACAGCAAATGGTGCAACCCGTCTGGATATTTCACGCCTTTATTCAAAAGGACTTGAGCCTCTCACACACATTCTCAGCATGCAGATCAATTATGAGCAGCGGGCGATGAATCCCGGCATCAGGCTAAGTTTCAAGGAGAGATCGATTCTTTTTGACTATAACAGTATCTGTCTTACGAATCCTGATGCAGTGAGATACAGGGTAATGCTGGAAGGAGCAGATGAGGATTGGAGACCGGTTACAGAGGAAACAAGATTTATTCAGACAGCTTTGCCCCCGGGAAAATATAATTTCAAAGTAATCGCGAGTAACAGCGACGGTTTATGGAACAGCGAGCCTGCCTCGTTCCAGTTTACAATACGGCCTCCTTTTTATTTTTCCTGGTGGTTCATCCTGATAACATCCATGGCAATCGTTTTGGGCGTTATTGCATACATTCATATTAGAGAACAAAATCTGATAAAAGAGAAAATTATACTTGAGGAAAAAGTCAGGGAGAGAACAGCGGAGGTGGTTCAGAAGAGCCAGATCATTGAAGAAAAGAACCGGGACATTACAGCTAGTATAAGATATGCCGAGAGAATACAGCGGGCAATGCTTCCAAAGGAAGACTCTTTTATGGAAACATTTGTTCTTTTCCTTCCGAAAGATATTGTAAGCGGAGATTTTTACTGGATGTACGATAACGGCGACCTGAGTTTTATAGCAGCTGTCGACTGCACAGGCCATGGCGTACCAGGTGCTTTCATGTCGATAATAGGACATAACTCCCTTAATAAGGTAGTGAGGGAATATGGTCTGACCAGACCTGCAGCAATCCTTGACCAACTTAACATTGAAGTGAATAAGGCAATCTTGCAGAGCCAGGAAAAGGGAATTAATGATGGTATGGACCTGACCCTGATAGTATTTGACAGAAAAAACTTTACCCTCGAGCTTGCTGGTGCATATAATCCTTTGTATCAGGTCAGGAATGGAGATGTGATTACACATAAAACAGACAGGTTTCCGATAGGGATGGTTACATTTGGCCAGAAGAAAGGGTTCACCAACTTTATAATTGACATAGAGCCTGGAGATATGCTCTACCTTACATCGGATGGATATGCAGATCAATTCGGAGCTGCTGATGGAAAGAAATTCAAGACTGGAAATATGAAAAAAATCCTGTCCGAAATCTACAGTTTGCCTGTACAGGAACAACGGGCCATTCTTGAAAGTAAAATAATAGCCTGGAAAGGAGATCTTCCACAGGTAGACGATATTTTATTTATTGGGTCCAGGATCCCCAAACGTTAAAATTTAGCAATTTTTCTGAAGTCCTCACACCATCCGTCGTATTTCAGGAGCGATTGAATAACTGCTTCCGGTGTATCGACAACTTCCCAGATCCTCTTGTGTTCCGATCTCATGAAACGAGTTGACACCATGTGTTCGAGGAATTCAATAAAATGATCATAGAAGCCAGCTATATTCAGTATAATGACCGGTCCTCTGAACAGACCCAGCTGTTTTAAAGTTATAGCTTCTGTAAGTTCTTCCAGTGTTCCAATGCCCCCGGGAAGAGCCACAACCCCGTCAGATAATTCGAACATCATCTTCTTCCTTTCACTCATGTCAGGAGTCACTATCATCTCTGTTAAATGCCTGTGCCCCCATCCTTCATCCTGCATAAACTCAGGAATAACTCCTGTAATCTTACCTCCTTCCCTGAGAACTGTATCTGCCAGGATCCCCATTAAACCTATTCCGCCTCCGCCAAATACCACTTCAATTTTGTTTCCGGGAAATAGTGTTCCCAGTTCTGAAGCGGCTGCAGCATAGGATCCGTCGATGCGGCTGCTTGATGCGGCAAATACACAGACTCTCATAATGTATCAATAAAAAAGCCGTTTCGAACTGAGCGAACGGCATTTCGTTTTATCATTTTTAGCTAAAGCAGTGCTGTTAGCTTGTTAACAAAATTTGCCTTTGGAACAGCACCAACCTGCTTATCGGCAACCTGTCCCTCTTTAAAGAACATAACAGTAGGTATATTACGGATCCCGAATTTAACTGATACACCGGGACTCTCGTCAACGTCGCACTTAACCACGAGAGCCTTCCCTTCATACTCTTTAGCTATTTCCTCAACAAAGGGAGCAATAACCCTGCAGGGTCCACACCACTCAGCCCAGAAATCCACCATTACGGGCTTATCCGACTTAAGGACAACTTCATCAAAATTAGTATCATTTACCTCTAAAGCCATAATAATCAGTTGTTTGAAATTTAATATTTATCAGATGCAAATATAGTTAATTAACTTTATATTCAATACTTGGGTGATCATCAAGAAATGAAATGAGCTCGTTGTTCAACCTTACCCTTACATTCCTCGAAAACATTGGAAGCGATATTTTGTCGTCAGAATCGTAGAAGATGAATCTGAGTTCAGTTTCTCCCGGATTTTCTTTTATAAATTCAGTAAGTTCAGCAATAAACTGTTTATTCAAGTTTTCAGTTTCTACTTTCAGGGTAACTGTTTTAATCAGCTCATCTTTTACACTTGACAGCAGATTGATTGTTTTAATTCTGAATTCGAGCTCTTCATCATTGAACCTTCTCTTTTGCACTCTGCCCTTTATCAGGAGGTAATAACCCATAATGAAAAACTTGCTATATTCCACGTACTCTTTGTCAAAAGTCATTATTCTCAGGGAATCAGTGTAATCCTGTATTACTACTGATCCGTATGGTTTTCCGTTCTTCCCGATCCCGCTTTTAGTGTCTATTACCATTCCTGCGATAGTTACATCACGGTCGAGGAAATCGCGCATATTCTGCAGTTCAGCAAGCGTGGCATTAGTGAAAGTGTTTATTTCGAGTCTGAATTCGTCAAGGGGGTGCGATGACAGGTAAATCCCTATGACTTCTTTTTCCTTATTGAGTTTTTCAAGCTTGGGCCAATCCGGGCAGCTTGGAGGTTCAGGCTTTATAATGGTAAAACCTCCGCTTTCTCCGAACAGTGTATTCTGGCTGGACTGCACCACATTTTTAAGATTATTTCCAAATCTGATAAGGCTTTCAATGAAACTAGACCCTTTTGCATCGAGGGCAAAATACTGAGCTCGCGAGATACCCTGGAACAGGTCAAATGCTCCAGCAACAGCCATTGCCTCAAGAGTTTTCTTGTTTACCGAGTTGAGGTTCACTCTCCCCACGAAATCATATATATCAGAATATAATCCATTCTTCTCACGCTCTTCTATAAGCTGCAGTACTGCATTTTCACCAACTCCTTTTATTGCTCCAAGTCCGAACCTGATATTTCCATCCTTATTTACAGTGAATTTGACATCACTCTCATTTATATCAGGCCCCAGTACTTCAATTCCCATTCTTCGGGTCTCATCCATCAAAGTGGTAATCTTTTTAATATCGCTTATGTTTCTGCTGAGTACAGCAGCCATATATTCGGCAGGATAATGTGCTTTAAGATACCCGGTCTGGAATGCAACAAGGGCATAACATGTAGAATGAGACTTATTGAATGCGTATTGTGCAAAATGCTCCCAGTCGCTCCATATTTTCTGAACATGGATTTCTTCATACCCGTTTTTCTGGCATCCTTCAAAAAAGAGAGTTTTCATTTCGTCCATCAGCGATTTTTTCTTCTTACCCATAGCCTTCCTGAGTGAGTCAGCCTGACCTTTGGTAAACCCCGCAAGCTCCTGGGAAAGGAGCATCACCTGTTCCTGGTAAACAGTTACACCATAAGTGTCTGATAGGTACTCCTGCATAACAGGCAACTGATAATCAGTATCTTCCAGTCCGTGTTTTCTCTTAATGAATTGTGGAATATACTCCATAGGACCTGGCCTGTAAAGGGCATTCATGGCAATAAGATCTTCAAAGCGGTTAGGCATAAGCTCTTTGAGGTACCTTTTCATACCGACAGATTCAAACTGAAATATCCCGGTAGTTTCCCCGTTACTGAAAAGCTCAAAGGTCTTCTGGTCATCCAGGGGCAGGTTATCGACATCTATGTTTACTCCTCGCGTTTTTCTTATGTTTTCGATGGCATCCCTGATTATTGACAATGTCTTAAGACCCAGGAAATCCATTTTAAGCAAGCCCACCGACTCAACATGATTACCTTCATACTGGGTAACATATAGATTTGTATCCTTGGCCGTGCTGAGGGGGATATAGTCGTCAAGACGTTCTTTACTTATTATTATACCGCAGGCATGCACTCCTGTCTGTCTTACTGATCCTTCGAGTACCTCGGCATATTTGAGTGTTTGTGAAATGAGTTCATTGCTCGATTCCTTTTCTTTTACCAGTTCGGGAACTTCATCATAAGCTGCAGCGAGACTTATACCTGGTTTTTCCGGCACCATCTTGGCAAGCCTGTCAGCCTCAGGTAATGGAAGCTTCTGGACCCTGGCAACATCCCTTATTGCCATTTTGGCTCCCATAGTTCCGAAAGTAATAATATGAGCTACCTTATCATGCCCGTATTTGTTCACAACATACCTGAGGACATCTTCTCTCCCGTCCTCATCAAAGTCTATATCGATATCAGGCATGGAAATACGGTCAGGGTTCAGGAACCTTTCGAAGAGAAGTCCGTATTTAATAGGATCTATGTCGGTTATCCTGAGGCAGAAGGCTACTGCTGATCCCGCAGCAGACCCTCTCCCGGGACCGACTGCAACACCCATTTCCCTGGCAGCTCTAAGAAAATCCCACACTATAAGAAAATATGCCGGGAAACCCATTTTGGCTATAGTATCAAGCTCGAAATCGATCCTTTCCTTCTGGTCCCCGGTGGGATTGCCCCAGCGTTTTCCTGCGCCTTCGTAGGTAAGATGCCTGAGGTACTCATCTTTGGATGAAAAATCAGAAGGAATCTCAAAATCCGGCATTATGGGATTGTGGTCAAGTTTATATTTCTCGACTTTGTTTACGAGATCAATAACATTATCAATAGCTTCAGGGATATCACTGAAGATATTTCTCATCTCTTCTTCCGATTTTAGATACTCCTGTTTGGAATACCTTAACCTGTCAGGATCATCAAGGTCCTTGGCCGTGTTTATGCAGATGAGCCTGTCGTGGGCTTCGGCATCTTCAGCATTGATGAAATGCACGTCATTGGTGGCGATAATCCTGATATTATATTTAACAGCGAGTTTCCTGTATGCTTCGATAACCTTCTGCTGCTGTGGAAAAGCGGACTGGTCCGCCCCAGGATCAGTGGTTTCATGTCTTTGGATCTCAAGATAAAAGTCGTCTCCGAAAATATCTAAATAGCTCTGGATAGCCTCCTCGGCTTCAGCCATGCTATTATTTAATATTGCATCAGGAATCTCACCTGCCAGGCATGCTGAAGAGGCTATTAATCCTTCACAGTATTTTGCGAGTAATAATTTGTCTATCCTTGGCTTATAGTAAAAACCTTTTATCCATGCCAGGGAGACAAGCTTGACAAGATTCTTGTATCCCGTAATGTTTTTTGCAAGGAGGATTAGGTGATCACCTGAACGGTTTTCTTTGCCACTCTTTTCTTCAATTGTACTCCTGGCAACATAAATCTCACAACCGATCACCGGTTTGATACCCTTCCTGCCAGCAATGGAATGGAATTCTTTTGCCCCGAACATATTCCCATGATCAGTTATTGCAAGGGCCTCCATTCCAAGATTTTTAGCTTTGTCGACCAGGAGAGGAATATTTGAAGCACCGTCTAGGATTGAATACTGAGTATGGACATGTAGATGAGTAAATGAAGGCATAAGACCGGAGTAATTAATAATTGAATTGGTTGAACAAAAATAGATAAAATCAGGTATTTCCCATTATTTATTTATTCACACTCTCAGTCTGGGTTGCATTTAATTTGTTAAATTTAATTTTTTTAAATATGTTTGTCTTATAATGCCATTTTGCGTTATGGACAGTAAAAGGAATTTATTCCTGGATAATTTATTACTTAACCTAATCTAAAAGTTATGAAAAGACTATTACTAGTGTTTTTCTTGTTCTGTGGTTTTTTGCTGTCATCTCTGGCACAGCAGAAGACAATTACCGGAACTGTAACATCAGCTGAAGATAACCTTCCGGTTATTGGTGCAACAGTGATGGTAAAAGGGACAACAGTAGGTACAGCCACTGATCTGGATGGGAAATACCAGATAGAGGCTGCCGAAGGAGCCGTAATTGAATTTCGGTATGTTGGTATGGCCACGCAGGAGTATACTGTTGGCACTTCCAACATTATCAATGTCATTATGGAATACGAACAGGTCGGCCTGGACGAAATTGTTGTTGTAGGCTACGGGACCCAGATTAAGTCCAAAGTGACAGGCAGCATCGCCAAAGTCGAAGGGACCACACTTGAAAATATACCGGTTCCGACAGTTGAACAGGCCCTTCAGGGAAAGTCTGCCGGAGTATTTATCAGCGCTGTTAATGGGAAATCTACCGGTACAACAAGAATGAGGATCCGCGGATCGTCATCAATTACAGCAGATAACCAGCCACTTTTTGTTGTGGATGGAATTCCAATAACAACAGAGGCGCTTAACCAGTCAGGTGCCGTTATCAACCCTCTTACCTCAATTAATTTCAACGACGTTGAGTCCATTGAGATCCTCAAGGATGCTGCATCAGCAGCTATATATGGTTCAAGAGGTGCTAATGGCGTTGTGATTATAACAACGAAGAAAGGAGCGTCAGGTGATACACGTCTCAACTTTACTATCCAGTCAGGTTTCAATGAAGCTTCCAGGAGAAGGGAATTTATGAATGCGCAGGAATATATTGATTACTTCAGGCTGTCTGCCATAGGCGGAGATGCTGAAGATGATGCCTACTACGGTGATCCTCCCGGGACTAATACATGGGCCCAGGAATATGTTGAATACAGGCTCGAAAGACATTCAGGATGGGCTGCAATAATGGATGGAAGCGGCAACTACCTTGGTTCTGAGGTTGATACCGACTGGCAGGACCAGGCCTTCCAGAGAGGTAAGATATTCTCTGCAGACCTTTCAGCACAGGGAGGAACAGATAAGCTGAGGTATTATGCGAGCGGATCGTATAACAATCAGGAAGGCATTCTCGTCGCAAACAGCATTGAAAAGGTTTCTGCAAGACTGAACGTGGACAATAAGGTAAATAAATTTACTGATATCGGCTTTGCTTTGAGCTTAAACAGAACAAACATTAATCAGGTGGCAGCTGACAATGCCTTCGCAACACCTATGCAGCTTGTTGCACTGGCACCGATTACTCCCGTACGTGATGAGAATGGAGAACTTTATAATACCCCCACAACAACTTATTATAATGGCCTGATCGATACAGAATATGCCACAAGAAATATCCTGGAATACAGGTCTTTATTCAACGGTTATCTTGTGTTTACATTGCTTGATGGCCTTAAGTGGAGGAATGAATTCGGATTTGACCTTTATAACCTTAAAGAAAACGCCAGGTATGGCAAAAAAACAGAATCGGGACTTGCCGTTAATGGTTTTGGATTCGCCAACTATGGTCAGAACCAGAATATTACTACAAAATCTTATCTCGATTTTAACAAGAGTTATGGCGACATTTCAGCAAGTGCTGTTCTTGGAACAGAGTTCCAGTATACTACAGTTGAAAGACTCGAGGCTGACGGTGAGCAATTCCCGCTTGATGCACTCAAGACCCTGGCAAGTGCCGGACTGATTACTTATGCAACGTCTACTCTTACACGATACAGTTTCCTTTCCTATTTCTCGAGGGTTAACCTTGACTATAAGGCAAAATACCTTCTTACCCTTGCCGGACGTATTGATGGTTCGTCGCGTTTCGGGGTAGATAACCGTTTTGGTTTCTTCCCGGCCGCTTCCATCGGATGGGTCATTTCCAAGGAAAATTTCCTTGCAGGCAATAACACGCTAAGTTTTCTGAAGGTGCGGGCCAGCTATGGATTGACAGGTAATGCGGGTATATCGAACTTCGGGCATCTCGGACTTTATGGTGTCGGCAACTATAACAGTCTCGCAGGCCTTTATCCGTCACAGATACCGAATCCGAAACTGGGCTGGGAAACAACTACACAGATCGACGCAGGAATCGACTTCGGATTCTTTAAGAACAGGATCTCTGGTGAGATAGATGTTTATCATAAATACACAAACGACCTGCTTCTTAGTGTTCCGGTACCGTCATCTTCGGGATACTCAACACAGTACCAGAATATAGGTTCAGTTGAAAACAAAGGCTTTGAGTTTGTCCTCAATACCAATAACCTCACCGGCCAGTTTACATGGAATACCAGCCTGAACTTCTCAATCAACAGGAATGAAGTTACGGATCTTGGGAAACAGGATATCATAGATGATGGTAGCGCACGTTACATGAATGTTGTAAAAGTGGGTGAACCTATAGGTGTATTTTATGGTGCTGAGTATGCAGGAGTTGATCCAGACAATGGAGACGCAATCTGGTACGTGAACGAAACAGATGCAAACGGTAATATTGTAAATCCTGGTGCTACCACAAACGATTTTACTGAAGCTAATTTTATTGTGCTGGGTTCACCGACACCAGATATCATGGGAGCTATTACTAACACATTCGCATACAAAGGCATAGAGCTTACCTTCACCTTCCAGGGTGTTACAGGTAACAAGATTCACCTTGTTGGCGATCAGTGGATGGGAGCAAACGGCGTATGGTTCGACAACCAGCTTAAATCGCAGTTAAGGAGCTGGAAACAACCAGGCGATATTACAGATGTGCCTGAAGCACGTTTAGCCTGGGACAATGGAGACCAGAGCCGTAACAGCAGGTATCTTTCAGACGGTTCATACCTGAAGCTCCGTACACTCAGCCTGAGTTATGAATTCCCGCAGAATGTTATCAGCAAGCTTGGACTCAACAGGATGAGGATTTTCTTCCAGGGCCAGAACCTTTTTATGTTTACAAAATATGAAGGATGGGATCCTGAAGTGTCAACTGACTTCCTGAATACAAATGTTATTTCAGGCTGCGATTTTTACTCGGCCCCAATGCCCAGGTCGATTGTGTTTGGTATTAACATCGGGTTATAATAATGCAAAAAATTAGAAACCATGAATAAACTATTTTCAATAATTTCACTGGTCGCATTAATATTCTTCTCTACTGGATGCGACAAATATCTCGATCTGGAGCCATCGCAGAGTATAAGTGAGAGCATTGCGCTTAATTCAGACGAGAATGTTAAAAGTGTGCTGCTTGGAGCATATGTATTACTTAATTACTATCCAACAACTCCAACTTCAAGCGCCGGACTTTATGGAGGACTCATATTACGTGATGCGGAATTACTGGGTGGTGATGGTGAGATTCAGTGGGTTGGAACATACATTGATCCGCGCCAGATATTTAACAAGGATATGATCTCTACAAACTCGGAAGCAAACGTGCACTGGAGAGATGCATATAAACTGATAAACACAGTGAATAATGTGTTAAGTGCCCTCGATGTCGTGAATGCTGAAGATCGCGACAGAGTGGAGGGTGAGGCCCTATTCCTTCGTGCTTTAAATTATTTTGACCTTGTTCGGTTCTTCGGTCAACAGTATGAGTCAGTCACAGCCGGCACAGATTATGGAGTGCCTCTTATCCTGACACCTACAAGGGGGATTAACGATAACAGCTACGTGGGCCGCAACAGTGTTGAAGAAGTATATAACCAGGTCATTGCTGACCTGACAAGAGCAGCTTCAATTCTTCCGCCTGATAACGATGTTTATGCTACCAGCGGTGCTGCTTATGCCTTACTGGCAAGAGTATACCTTCAGAAGGGAGATTATACCAATGCCCGAAGCGCAGCTAATACTGTGATTGAATCGGGGGATTTCGCAATACTAAATTCCTATGCAGACTGCTTTAACCAGGATAATAACACTGCTGAAGATATATTTGCCACCCAGATAACCCCCCAGGACATTTCCAGTTCTATGAATGAGTTTTTCTCTGTTCCTATTTACGGCGGAAGGGACGGTGATATTGATATTCTTCAGGCTCACCTGGACCTTTATCCTGCGGGTGATGAAAGACTTGATCTGTTCTTTTTAGGGAATGGCGCTATGAGAACAGGCAAATGGAACAACCAGTATGGTTGCATAAACCTTATACGCCTGGCAGAAATGTATCTCATCAGGGCTGAATGCAACGAGAGACTCGATCCGACAGAGGTATCATTTGTAGGAGATACTCCGACAAACGATTATAATGTGACTCATACACGCGCAGGTCTTACTCCTGTGGCCTCGGTTACTCTGGATGATATACTCCTGGAAAGAAGGCTTGAACTGGCTTTCGAAGGTCACAAGATTCACGATATGAAAAGACTTCATCTTGATGTAGGTGCAAGACCTTATGATGATCAAAAGCTTCTTTTCCCGATCCCGCAGAGGGAAATGGATGCCAATACCGGGCTCCTCGGACAACAGAATCCTGGATACTAGTAGCTAATATCATTTTAAATATGGAAGGTGCCCTTTCAGGGCGCCTTCTTTTTTATCAGCTGATGAATTGATTTCATAATATTTATTATATCTTTGCACCCACAATTTTAAAAAGTAGGTAAAAACTAAGCGTAAAAATTTAATGGCAGTTAAAATCAGATTAGCTAGGAAAGGCCGTAAGAAGCAGGCCTACTACCACATCGTGGTAGCAGATAGCAAGTCGCCACGGGATGGCAGATATATTGAAAAGATCGGAACATATAATCCGATTACTGATCCGGCTACAATTGAACTGGATTTCGATAAAGCACTGGATTGGCTGCAAAAGGGCGCACAACCTACGGAAACTTGTAGAGCTATCTTATCTTACAAAGGTATTTTATTAAAGAAGCATCTCCTGGAAGGTGTCAAAAAAGGAGCTTTCGACGAAACAGAAGCCGAAAGGCGGTTTGAGGAATGGATAAAGCAGCAGGAATCGAAAATCGACGACAAAAAGACAAAGCTTGAGAAAACTGCTGATGATATAAGGAAAAAGCAGGTTGAAACAGAGAAACGTTTTAGTGAGGTAAGAGCTGAAGAAATAGCCAGGAAGAATGCACAGCTTGCTGCCAGGGAAGCAGAGGAAACAATTGAAGCATCGGAAGAAAAAGCCGCAGATAAGGCTGCAGAAGTGACAGATGCTGAAGTTGCTGCTGAGGCTACTGATGTTCCTGAAGAAGCTGTCGAAGAAATAGCTGAGGAAACTCCTGCAGAGACTCCTGTTGAAACTACTTTAGAGACTCCTGAAGAAACTACTTTAGAGACTCCTGAAGAAACTAATGTAGAGACTTCTGAAGAAACTACTGCAGAAACTGCTGTAGAAACTCCTGTGGAAGAAGAAAAAACAGAGGATGCACCTTCGGAAAGCACAAAATCTGAAGACACAGCCTCCGAACCGGCGGGTGAGGAAAAACCTCAGGAATAAAAGCCGGGTCATAAGGATCACTGATCCGATGACTTCTCAAAACATTATATTGTTAGGGCGGATCACCAGGGTACATGGATTTGAAGGCGCCGTTACCGTAAAGCTGGAAAAGCAATTTTCTGGAAAATTACCGGAAATGGAATCGATTTTCCTTGAGATTGAAGGTAAAAAGGTTCCTTTTTTTATTGAATATAGTGAACCAGCCGGTCCGGGATTTATACGTATGAAATTCGATGGTTATAACTCGGCCAGGGAGGTTCAGAAATTCACAGGTTGCTCCATATTAGCTGCCGGAAAATGGCCGCAGAATAATAATAATGGTATGCTGCTAAAAGATCTTATTGGTTATAAGGTCGTTTCGGAGGACATAGAGATCGGGAAAATCAAAGAAATTATTGAGAACCCGGGACAATTATTGCTCAAAGTCGTTACCGGCAGGGGTGAAAGCGTACTGGTGCCATTCCATGAAGACCTGGTAGTTCAAATTGATCCGCAAGAGAAAAATATCACAATGCTGCTGCCTGAAGGACTGACAGAAATAAACTGACACATAAAAACAGGCCCTCAGGAGGGTCAGTTTTAAGTTCAGTTAATGCAGCGTTCTTGAAAAAATACTGTCATTATAATATAAGGTTCACTAACTTAATTTTAATATAATGAAAAAGGTAATTTGGTCTATGTTTCTTTTCACTGCGATCACGTTTTTGTTTGTTGAGTGTTACGCCCAATCGGCAGTCAGGGAGAAAAGGAACGAGTCAGGCTTCACTGGAGTCAGTTTTGGACTTGCAGGGAATCTCTATATCAAAACCGGTTCAGGTTTTGATGTTACACTCGAAGGTAATGACAGTTATTTAGAGGATGTTGAGACATTTGTCAGAGATGGCAGGTTGATAATCAGGCATGAGAGAAATTTCAGGTTTAACTTTAACAACGAAAAGGTTAATGTTTACATAACGATGCCCGAGGTTGAGTCTCTCTCTATTTCAGGATCCGGTAAGGCAATAGTCGAAAATGGATTAAAATCGGACAGGCTGAACCTGAGTGTGAGTGGTAGTGGCAGAATTGAACTTCCATCCATTACAGCAAATGACCTAAAATGTTCAATATCAGGCTCCGGGGATATTGTAATTAATGGGGGTAAGATTGGCAAAGCAGATCTCTCAATTTCCGGATCTGGCAGTTACTCTGGTAAAGATGCCGAGATTGAAGTATTTGTTGCAGGTATTTCAGGAAGTGGCAGCTGCTCATGTAATGTTACGGAATCACTTAGTGCGAGTATTTCAGGTAGCGGGAATGTAGTTTATTCAGGCAGTCCCAGGATAAATGTGAGATCATCCGGCTCTGGAAGGGTAAGGTCCAGGTAGGGAAGGTTATTTCCTTAATACAGTAAAAGCACCATCAGAGTTTATTTTAATGACCGGTGATGGCTTATGTCTTCGCCGGTCTTTTCTCCGGTGATAGACTATGTAATCAACGGAGTCTTTTATTTCTGCTGATATTTCATCGAAAAGGGCAGGTGTTTTTTCCCCGCTTATATTAGCGGACGTTGATACAATCGGTTTTTGAAACATTCTGATCAGCTGCTGGCAGAATTTATCATTTGTAATCCTGATCCCAACCGATCCGTCTTCTGCAGCAATCCCGTCTGCAAGATTTACTGCCCCAGGGTAAATAATTGTAACCGGTCTTTTTGATGACACGATAAACTGCGAAGCTTTATCCGGAATATCCGTTACATACCTGCCGACCATCGAAAGGTTGTCGGACAGCAGTATAAGACTCTTGCTTTCCTGCCTTCTTTTTATCCGGAAGAGCTTTTTAACCGCTTTACTGTTTGTGGAATCACATCCTAATCCCCAAACAGTATCAGTTGGATACAAAATTACTCCGCCGTTCAGTAAAACTCCGAGGCAGTTTTCTATATCATCGCTGATGGTCATGTGGGTATATTTGCGACTTTCTTATTCTCCTGTATCAGATGCCTTAGCTTCGCATATTTGAGGAAACTGGCATAGGCAGTTATTGAGCAGCTTACAAATCCCGTATAACCGTCCAGAAAGCCCGCGCAAAGAATATATGATCTGAAGAAACTCCAGCACATGTGAAGTGAAGCAGTACAAATGCCTGCTTTTTTACCTGCCTTGAAATATGCCTCGGCTCCTATTGAGGAAAACATGTTCATTTTGTCCATATGCTCTTCGTAAGTCAGGTAATTCCAATGAAACAGGTCTCCCTTAAGCCTTCCTTTTGTAGTTCCCCGATCGAGCTTGAACTTATCATGAGGATTAAAACCCATCCATTTCCCTTTATTTTTGTCAAACAGCCTTAGCTGCCTGTCGGGATACCATCTTGAGTGCCTTATCCATTTTCCGCAATAGTTATGAAGACGGTTAAATTCATAACCGTCATATTCAAAATTCTCCTTTATTTTCAGTATCGATTCCCGGAGCCTGTCGCTGATAGCTTCATCAGCATCCAGGGAAAGAACATGAGGAAATGTAGCTAATGAAAGAGCATAGTTTTTTTGTTCAACATATCCCTCAAAAGCATGCTGGACAAATCTTGTATTAAAATCATTACATATTTTTTCTGTAGAATCTGTTGAAAATGAGTCAACAACAATAATTTCATCAGCTATTCCCACGAGAGAAGACAGGCATTGTCCAATGAAATCCTCTTCATTAAAGGTAATGATTACAGCTGAAATTTGAGGCATAAAGACAGTCTAATAGTGTAAAGACAAAAATAACACAAATATTTATCGAAATGCTTTAAGTAGTATCTATTTTCTTCTTATTTGATATTATATCTCCGGATGATTATGTCGCTATACTGTATTCGCGGAGGGCATTATTCAAAGAAGTTTTTTTGTCGGTCGATTCTTTCCTCGTACCTATTATAAGTGCACAGGGTACATTGAAGACGCCTGCCGGAAATTCTCTGGAATAGGAACCAGGGATAACCACACTGGCCGGTGGTACATAACCTTTATATTCTTTACGTTCCTTCTCCGAAACATCAATTATCCTGGTGCTGTTGGTTATAACCACGCCGGCGCCAAGCACAGCCTCACTGCTTATGAAAGCACCTTCGACGATAACGCATCTGGAGCCGATAAAGCAATTATCTTCAATTATTACAGGTGCAGCCTGAACAGGCTCAAGGACACCTCCTACACCCACGCCGCCGCTGAGATGGACGTTCTTCCCGATCTGGGCGCATGATCCTACCGTGGCCCAGGTATCAACCATGGTCCCCTCGTCAACATAAGCCCCGATATTCACATATGAAGGCATCATGATAACTCCTTCTGCAAGGTAAGAGCCGTATCTTGCAATAGCATGAGGTACCACTCTCACCCCAAGATCCCTGTAACCTTTTTTAAGTGAGATCTTGTCATGGAATTCGAATGGCCCGACCTCTAAAGTTTCCATTTGACGGATGGGGAAATACATTATCACGGCCTTCTTTACCCATTGATTTACCGTCCATCCGTTCTCTCCCTTCTCAGCAACACGGATTAAACCCTTGTCAAGAAGATCAATCGTTTTGTTTATCTCATCCCTTACAGAAACTTCATTCAGTATAGTCCTGTTATTCCAGGCTTCTTCAATTAGCTTGACATCTACAGAGTTCATGTTAATTATTTATAGTGACAAAAATAGTAAATTAATAGTACCTGACATCTTAATAAAAGGCAACAGCGTTTAATTCACAAACGGTCAAAAAACATATCCTGCTGTTGTGAAATGAATATCTTTGAAATATAATAATTCCACAAATATTCTAATCATGAAAAGGAAAATACTTATTTGTCTGATCTTCATCTTTATGGCAGCAATGAAGCTGAGTGCCCAGGGGGCCCTTAAATATAAGCTGCCACCCGATGAAATAGTAAAAATTGTTGATGCGCCACAGACTCCTTTTGTTTCAGTAAGCCCTGATAATTCAAGGATAATCCTTATTGACAGACCGGACCTGATTACAATAAGGGAATTATCGCAGGAAGAGCTCAGGATTGCAGGCCTTAGGATCAATCCGGCATTCAGTGGTCCCAGCAGGCAAACATATAATAAGGGATTCACGGTGATGAATATTGATGGTACTGATAAGGAGCAAATATCAGGATTACCTTCTGATCCCGGACTTGGGTCTCCCATCTGGTCAAACGACGGAAAGAAAATAGCATTTACTAACCGGGCATCATCTTCTTATGAATTATGGATATGTGACATGGAAACCCTCAGGGCACAAAAAATAGCTGATAATCTGAATCTCGTGTTCAGGGGTGCTATTAGCTGGTTGCCGGATAATAAAAGCATCCTTTACTTTATTAAAGACCCCGGCAGGGGTACCCGACCTGTAAGAGACATTGTACCTGAAGGTCCGGTCGTACAGGAGAACCTTGGAGAAGTGGGACAGGCAGCGACGTACCAGGATCTGCTAAAAGATCCTGTTGATGAGGAAATATTTGAATTCTTTGCACGGTCACAGGTTATGTTATGGAATGGTGTATCATCGGTCAGATTCGGTGATCCTGACATGATTACGAATATAGATCCCTCACCTGATGGTAATTATGTAATGGTCAACAAGCTGAAAAGACCATTTTCATATATCGTACCATATAACGGTTTCCCTAATACAACTGAGATATGGGATATAAATGGCAAGACTGTGAAGGTCCTTCTGGAAGAACCGCTGATTGAAAACAGACCACGAGGGTATGATATGGTTTTACCGGGGCCGAGAGGATATTTCTGGCGATCAGATAAGCCGGCTACAATCTGCTGGGTTGAGGCACTTGACGGTGGCGACTATTCCCGGGAAACGGAATATCATGATGCAGTTTTTACATTGTCAGCTCCGTTTACCTCTGCGCCACAGGAGTTAATCAAGCTGGAGATGAGATACAACGGAATAAGTTGGGGGCATGAGACATTTGCAATTATTTACCAGGGATTGAGTAAAACCAGGATGAGGGTCGTAAGTTCATTCAACCCTGCCGATCCACAGAAGACTCTTAGGAAGATACAGGAATACAACAGTGACGACAGGTACAATAATCCGGGCCGTTTCGTTACGGAAGCCAATGAATGGGGCCGGGATGTATTGCTTTTTGGTGACCGGGGCAGGTCATTGTATCTTACGGGCGGTGGATCATCGCCTGAGGGAGATCGCCCGTTTATTGACAGGTACGATATTGCATCCGGCAAGTCTGTAAGAATATGGAGATCTGAAGCTCCTTACTATGAATCCGTATCATCGGTTATCGACATTTCAAAAGGACTGGTACTTACAAGCAGGCAGTCTGTCACAGAGGTCTCCAACTACTTCATCAGGAATCTCAGGAATGGCATATTGACTCAGGTTACAAATTTTGAGAATCCTTATCCGCAGCTTTCCGGAGTCTCTAAGGAACTGGTTAAGTATAAGCGTAACGATGGTCTTGACCTTTCTTTTACACTTTACCTTCCGTCAGGGTACGACAGGGATAAAGACGGACCACTGCCAACACTCCTGTGGGCTTACCCCCGTGAGTTTAATGACCCTTCTGCAGCGGGCCAGGTAAGCGGTTCACCATATACCTTCACCAGGATAAGTGCATCGTCGGCACTGGTCTATGTGACACAGGGATATGCTATACTTATGGATGCTTCATTTCCCATAGTTGGTGTGGATGAAAAGGAACCAAATGATACTTTTATTGAACAGCTTGTTGCAAATGCGGAGGCGGCAATTAATAAGGCAGTTGAAATGGGCGTTACTGATCCGCAAAGAGTTGCTGTAAGTGGCCATTCTTACGGAGCTTTCATGACTGCCAACTTACTTGCTCATTCAAGATTATTTGCAGCGGGTATTGCTGAAAGTGGTGCCTATAACAGGACGCTGACACCATTCGGCTTTCAGAATGAAAGAAGAAGCTATTGGGAAGCTCCCTGGATATACAACGGTATGTCTCCTTTCATGTTTGCTGATAAGGTCAAGGATCCTATAATGCTTATCCACGGTATGGCCGACAATAACAGCGGCACATTCCCGATACAGAGTGAAAGGTTTTATTCAGCACTGAAAGGCTTCGGAGCAACGGCCAGGCTCGTAATGCTACCGAATGAAAGTCACGGGTATGCGGCACGGGAATCAATCCTGCACAAGCACTGGGAAGTACTGAACTGGATGAATAAATATGTTAAGAACCGGTAATAGAGCTGTCATTTGAAAAAAGTGGTGTAAATTTGATAGAGAAGACCGAATACTGTATGCAGGTTAGCCCTCCAGGGAATCTATATATTCTTTAATTTAAAGCATAGAGTTATGAGCAAGTTCATTTATCTTACCTGTACACCAGAAGCGCTTGTCGGTTCAATGCTGCCCCCGGAACTGTTTGGCCTTTACCTTTCAGCCGGAACAAAGAAGCGTAATAAAAGCCAGGTAATATTCTTCGAGGTTGATTTCGAGAAGGTCAAAGGTCTTATCGATATGAAAAGCCTGGATTCCAGGTGCGTTGCAAAAGAAGATGGCAGCCCTAAATCATCTGTTTATCTGTCAGTTTATAAAGTACTTGAGACTATCCCTCTTGATGCTCTGAAAAGCCTTTATCTCACAACGGATAATGGCCTGATACTTGAATTAAATAAGACTGATTATGATTCTGCTGAAGAATCTGGCAATACTCTGCATCTGTACCAGGAATTGTGTCCTGTATCACCTCTTGTTGCCAGCTTATTACCGCCATCAGAGTTCCTTATGAAGCTTACCGACGGATCAACCCCGATAGTACTTCCAAAACTTTTATTTGTGGAGCTGAAGCTTGGAGAACTGGCGACAAATCCGCTTGATGGATCAGTCGATCATCTCTGTTACCTTAATACCGGGCATCTACGCGATTGTCTCGAAATACTCAGGACAGAAAAAGACAAGCAAATGAAGACTGTAAGAAGGGTTTTTACAGGCACTCTTCTTTACCAGTCGATCGAGTCGGGATTCTATGTGGGTTCTAAAGACAAAATGATCTATTACCGGTATCCTTCAATGAAGGAACTTCAGGATATTAACTATGAATTTTTCAGGGCTATCTGATAAGAACTGATAAAACCTTGTAAACTGAATATCCTGTAGTCATGAGTTAAAAAACGTTGAAATTTGTCAACGGGAACCGGAAAATCAAAATATTTTTATTAATATCGACCTTTGAAATATTGCCTCGTAGGCTAATAGGCAGATAATCAGGGGGATAGTATTATTATTGTTATTTTATTAACATTAAAATAGACTATATTAATTATAAAACCTAAAACAAAAATTTATGATCAATTATCTTTTTTGGATTGTACCGGTTTCAGCGCTCCTGGCATTGTTTTTTGCCTGGATCTTCTACAGGAATATGATTACAAAGGATGAAGGAACTGACCGGATGAAAGAAATTGCAGAGTATGTCAGAGAGGGTGCCATGGCCTATCTAAGACGTCAGTATTCAGTTGTAGGTAAGGTGTTTATAATTCTTGTTATTCTGCTGACATTCCTCGCATACCTGGGTGTTCAGAATCCATTTGTGCCTGTAGCCTTTCTTACCGGCGGATTTTTCTCAGGCCTGTGCGGTTACCTTGGCATGAGAACAGCAACATTCGCATCAAACCGTACAGCATGGGCATCATCATCATCGCTTAATAAAGGACTTCAGGTAGCTCTGAGAAGTGGTGCCGTGATGGGTCTTGTGGTAGTGGGCTTCGGACTCCTTGATATCGCACTGTGGTTTCTTCTGCTTAATAACCTGATATTCACACCCGAACATATGGAGGGTGGTCTGAAATTCCTGGGACTTACTTTTGTTCATGCGGGAACAGATGATCACCAGAAACTTATTGAAATTACAGCTACAATGCTTACTTTCGGTATGGGTGCTTCGACACAGGCTCTATTTGCACGTGTCGGCGGTGGTATATTCACTAAAGCTGCTGATGTTGGTGCTGACCTTGTCGGAAAAGTTGAAGCAGGAATACCTGAGGATGATCCGCGTAACCCAGCTACCATTGCAGATAACGTTGGTGATAATGTTGGTGATGTCGCCGGTATGGGTGCTGACCTGTATGAGTCATATGCCGGATCAATTCTTGCCACGGCAGCTCTGGGTGCCGCTCTTCCGGCTGTATCCGGCGATCTCCAGATGAAGTCAGTAATTGCTCCGATGATCGTATCCGCAATTGGAATAATACTTTCAATAATCGGGGTATATATGGTAAGAACCAAAGAATCAGCTACACAGAAGAATCTTCTTAACGCGCTTCTGATAGGAACCGGGGGAAGTTCTTCTCTTATACTTGTAGCGATGGCTATTATGGCTTATGCCGGCTGGATAACATGGGGCGTGTTTGGATCTGTTGTGGCGGGCCTGTTAGCCGGTGTGATTATAGGACAATCAACGGAATATTTCACATCTGACGAGTATAAACCAACGAAAGGTATAGCAAAGCAGGCACAGCAGGGACCGGCAACGGTTATTATTGAGGGGATGGCTGTCGGGATGTTCTCAACATGGCTCCCAGTAGTAACAATAGTGGCTGGTATTATTGCCGCATTCGGGTTTGCAGGTGGGTTTAAGGATTTTGCAATGGGAGTATATGGTATTGGTTTTGCCGCAGTTGGTATGCTTTCAACATTGGGTATTACCCTGGCAACCGATGCTTTCGGTCCAATCGCTGATAACGCAGGAGGTAATGCTGAGATGTCGCATCTTCCAAAAGAGGTAAGAGAGAGAACAGATGCACTTGATATGCTTGGGAATACAACTGCTGCTACCGGAAAAGGATTTGCAATCGGTTCAGCTGCCCTTACTGCATTGGCGCTAATAGCTGCATACATGGAAGAGGTAAAACTCTGGGTAGGTAAGCTTGCAGATAAAAGTGCTGATGGTGTAAAACAAATTGGCGATATAATTTTCTACAAGAGCCATGCCCCGGCAATTATAGAACAGGGCCATAGGGCGGTTGATGTTACTCAGGCACATATAGGAGACTTTGTGGAAGCATATAATCTTTCACTGTTTAACCCAGTTTTGCTTGGAGGTATTTTTATTGGTGCCATGATGGCCTTTGTATTCTGTGCCATGTCGATGAAAGCAGTTGGACGGGCTGCCGGCAGGATGGTTGACGAGGTAAGACGCCAGTTCCGTGAGATTCCTGGTATAATGGAAGAGACTGCAAAACCTGAATATGCAAAGTGTGTTGAAATATCTACTGCCGGAGCTCAGAAGGAGATGATGGTACCTTCACTTATTGCTATTATTGTGCCTGTTGCTATTGGAATACTATTCGGTGTTCCCGGTGTTGTCGGGCTTCTTGTCGGTGGCATGACCACAGGTTTTACACTTGCCAGTATGCTGAACAATGCCGGCGGTGCCTGGGATAATGCCAAGAAATTCATTGAAAAAGGTAATTATGGTGGTAAGAAAAGTGATGCTCATAAGGCAGGTGTAGTGGGAGATACTGTTGGAGATCCGTTTAAGGACACATCAGGACCGTCACTCAACATCCTTATCAAGCTGATGTCGATGGTGTCAGTTGTAATGGCTGGTCTGACAGTAGCTATGAAACTTCTGTAGAGAATAATTATATTCTATTATTTCGGGGGCATCATATCTGGTGCCCCTTGTTTATTGTGCAGGAATTAAAAAACTTAAAATAATCTGCCGGCAACTAAAATCATTTAGTTGCAGAAATACTTAATTTTATGACTTTAAAAACTTAACCATGGTTTATCCTTCCTTCGATGATATAAGGGCTGCTCATAAGCGTATCATGCCTTATATTCACAGAACTCCTGTATTAAGTTCAACTTTGATCGACAGGATGTTTGACTCAAAAACTTACCTGAAGTGTGAGAATTTCCAGAAGATTGGCGCATTCAAATTCCGCGGTGCCACCAATGCGGTTTTGCAGCTTGCTGACGATGTAAAAAAGAAAGGTGTGGTTACACACTCATCAGGTAATCATGCAGCGGCAGTTACCCTGGCTGCTTCATCAGTAGGGATAAAGGCATATATCGTGATGCCTGAGAATGCTCCTGAAGTCAAGAAGAATGCGGTGGCAGGATATGGAGCCGAAATAACATTCTGTAAGCCAACCCTCAGGGCCAGGGAGGAAACAACCGCGATGATAATAGAGCAGAGAGGTGCCACGCTAATCCATTCATACGATGATTTTAATGTTATATGTGGTCAGGGAACAGCTGGTATTGAACTCCTGGAGGAAAAACCGGATCTCGATTTTATTATCGTTCCGATTGGCGGGGGAGGATTAATGAGCGGTATTTCTACAGCGGCAAAAGGCCTTTCTGATAAGGTAAAAGTAATTGGTGCTGAGCCTCTGAATGCCAGCGATGCCTATAAATCATTCATTTCCGGAACACTGGTTCCTTCAGTTAATCCGATGACCATAGCTGACGGATTACTAACTTCGCTCAGCGATATGACCTTCAATATCATTAAGAGAAATGTTGATAGCATTTACACTGTAAGCGAAGATTCAATAATAAGTGCAATGCAGCTGATATGGGAAAGGATGAAGATCATTGTAGAACCCTCTTCGGCAACAACACTTGCTGTTATTCTTGAGAATCCGGGTCTCTTCAGGGGTAAATCAGCAGGGCTGATTATAACCGGGGGGAATGTTGACCTTACGAGCCTTCCTTTTCCCGGGGCTTCCTGAGCCAGGCAATAATTGGGTAGTGATCGGACAGTTTGATCCTGAGGATCTCAAAACTCGGGCATTCAAGGCTCCTGTCATATAAAATATAATCAATCCTGTTGGGAGGGTAATTACCCCTGTAAGTAAAACCAGCTCCTGATCCTGATTCGACAAAGGAGTCTTTAAGTCCTTTTCTTATTTTACGATAGGAGTATGAAACCGGTGTGTCGTTGAAATCTCCTGCGACTATAACAGGGTATGGAGAACTGTTAATATAGTGTTTTACCACCTGCGATTGTAATGCTCTTCTCTTGAAACCTTCACGTAGCCTTGAATAGAGTGACTTCAGTTCATTGATGGTTTTCTTGTATTCAGGATCCATAAGCTCCTCCATAAATGTACCCTCCATATTCCTGAGCCTGAAAGACTGAAGATGATTATTGAAGATCCTGAAGGTGTCCTTACCTATCCGGACATCAGAAAATATTGACAGGCTTGATGAACTGGGATGAGTGATTTCACCTCTCCTGACTATTGGAAACTTTGAATAGGTCACAATACCATATTTCCTTGATCTCCCGTTATTGATCATTTTAGCATGGGAATAATACTTCCCTCCCAGCTTTTCTTTTATTTCACTGTCAGTCAGGTTGAAGTCGCCCGTAACGGAAAACTCCTGCATGCAAAGGATGCCTGGCTGCTGTTCCTTTAGGACTTCGAGTATCCTGTCTTTTGTGTCAGATCTTTTCGAGAAGTCGGGATAATTGAAATCATGAATGTTGTAACTGATCACTTTGAAGGTATTTTCCCTGTCTTCTCCCGGTCTTCTGAGCTTTATGTAATTGGAGAAATGAGTTATGCCAAGGGCTATTGCTGCAACCGAGATGAATACTTCATACTTAAATTTTACAGCCCATATTATTACAATTATTATGTTGATAAGCAGGAGGTATGGATAGGCCAATCCAAAAAAAGCCGGTAAGGCAAAGCTGTCTGGATTTATATGTACAGCCAGGTAAGAGATCAGCAATGCCAGAGCAAAACCTCCATTTATAACCAGGAAGATTCTATAAATTATTTTTCTCAACTACCTGCATCTAGTTATTTTCGAAAATAAGAGTATTTGCCGGATTATTGATAAGCTTCCCCCATATATTTGATAACCCTGTCTGTAAGTTGGGTAAACCGCCAAAAATCGTGGTTCAGTGTCTTTTCTGGCTTTCCCTGAAGAGCATGTCTTTTTCTTCCTTTGTAAGGCTGTCATAACCGCCTTTGGATATCTTTTCAAGGATTTTGTTTATTTCCTCCTGGTGTTCTATCTTTTGTCTGTTGTATTCAAGATCATCTACAGGCTTCTTGTAGGTTACCTTCATCTTTTTACCCGGCTTAAAGAGTGTGACGACAGAATCCAGTATCCTGTTGAACCACCTGGTGATATCCCTCCCCTGGCGATACCTCAGGGTAAAAATATATCCGAATATTGCTCCTCCGATGTGAGCCAGCTTACCGCCAGAATTAGCTGAGAAATCCAAGACCGAAGTCAGTATAAAAACAGCCAGAGCTATGTATTTGATCTTTACTTTTCCGATAAGAAAAAGTAAAACAGTATAATCCGGTACATAGGCAGCTATTGCCACAACGATTGCCATAACTGAAGCACTGGCACCCAGCAAGGGGATTGACTCACCAACAACATTTGAAAATGCCGGGAAGATATTATATGAAACGACATACATCACGGCACCTGCAATACCTCCCAGGACGTATACGCCCACGAGTTTTTTCTGGTCAAGGTAAAGAAGAAATATCTTTCCGAACCAGTAGAGCCATAGCAGGTTTACCAGTATATGAAGCAGTTCCTTGTGTGTAAACATATAAGTAATAAGGGTCCAGGGTCTTAACAGGAGCGTTATCAGGGATGAAGGCACAGACAGGAACCTGATAGTCTGGTTTATCAGTTCAGGGTTTACAATGAGAAATCCGATGATACTTACTATCGTGATTACAAGGAAGAATCCTATATTGATGAATATCAGCCTTGTAAGGCTGCTTCCATGCCTGAAAGTCGACTTTATATCATCCCAAATACCCATCAGTATAGAGTTTTTGAAGTTTTCCTCCATATCCTGATAAGAATGTATCCGAACAACATACCTCCCAGATGAGCAGCATGCGCTATTGAGCTTCCGGGCTGTGTTACAGCAAGGTAAAGTTCAAGACCGCCATATATCATAACAAAGTACTTTGCCTTTATAGGAATCGGGGGGAAAAGTAGCATAAGCTGGGTATTTGGAAATAGGACTCCAAAGGCCAGGAGAACACCGAAAATAGCCCCTGATGCACCTACCGTAGGAGTACTAAGTATTGACTGCAGTTCTCCCATCAAAGGATCTGTATATACTTTCCCCTGCATTGCATACTGGTATCCATTATCAAGTACTTCCTGCAGCTGTTCGGGATTTATCACAGACATTACCTGGTGATACTGGTAGGCAATCACTCCCTCATGAACCACCATTGCCCCGAGACCACACACAAAATAGAAGAACAAAAAACGACGCGGACCCCAGACCTGTTCAAGAACCCGTCCAAACATGTAGAGGGCAAACATATTAAAGAAAAGGTGTGTAAATCCTCCATGCATAAACATGTGCGTAAGGATCTGAATAGGCTTGAACATTTCCGACTTGGGAAAATACAGTCCCAGCAGCCTGTTAAGATCAATATCGAAAACGCTCCCTACAGCATAATATGCAAGGAGCATCAATACATTAATAAATATCAGGTTCTTTACAATTGGGGGCATCCCGAATAATCCTCTGCCATATCCGTTCATCTGTAACTTTTTAATGAATTTAAAATACCTCAATAGTCGGGCCAAAAAACATTTAATGCTTAATCCCGACAATATGTCACATGTCCTTTATTTAAATCTCTTATCAATTTCTTCAATAGTAAATATATTTATCACCGGTTTACCCGAAGGAGAATAATTTGGGGCCTTGCAGGCAAATAAGGTATCGAAAAGACCTTCCATTTCACTTTTTATCATCACTCTTCCATAAGGGATCGCAGTAGCCCTGGCAAGTGCTGTAGCCAGCTTTTCTCTCAAATCGGCTGCCGGATCGGAGGATTGCTTGCTTTTATATTCTTCCAGTATCAGATCAAGTATTTCTGCTGCATCTGACGACTGACAATCATCCGGCAGTGTGTTCACAGAAATAACATTGTTACCCAGATGCTGGATTTCAATACCGGTAATTTTAAGAGCTTCCTCTATTTCTTTTAACACAAAAAAATCGGCTGGGTTCATCTCAATAGTCTCTGGGAATAGAGTTTTCTGGGGGACAGCAGTGCTGTTCTCCATACTCATCATATATTTCTCATAAAGGATTCTTTCATGAGCCCTTTTCTGATCGATAAACATTAACCCGGACTTCACCGGGCATACTATGTACCTCCCTCTTATCTGGAATAACTTTCTCTCCCGATCTGTTTCTGTACCTTCCATCCGAGGTATAGCTGAATCTCTGTAAGATTCTGGATACAGTTTTTCCCAGCCATTGAATACCGGTCGCTCAGACCTGTCAGTAAATTTCTTACCGGCTTCATTCTCTTCTCCCTTAAACGGGTTAAATAATGGGTCGACTTCAATTTTAGGGACTTCAGGGGTGTCTGTGTATCTTGATCGTACAGGAATGTCAATTGGCAGTTCATTTTCAAAGTCAAGCGACGGGGCGATATTGAACCTTCCGAGAGCCTCTCTTACAGAAGCCATCAGTATTTGCCATATTGCCCTTTCGTCCTCGAATTTAACCTCTGTTTTTGTCGGGTGTATATTTATATCAATATGTTCCGTATCTACTTCCAGATATATAAAATAAGCGGGGAACACATCAGCGGGGAGTATATTTTTGTAAGCTTCCATTACTGCTTTATGGAAATATGGATGTCTTATATAGCGGCGATTGACCATGAAAAATTGTTCCCCTAATGTCCTCCTGGCATTCTCAGGTTTACCTACGAAGCCGGAAATATTTACCAGCGTCGTGCTTGTATCAATGCTTATAAGGTCCTGGTTTATACTTTTTCCGAATAACCCAACAATTCTCTGCCTGAAATTTGAAGAGGGAAGGTTATAGATTTCAGCATCATTATGAAATAGAAGAAGTTTTATTTCCGGGTGCGCCAGGGCCACCTTCTGGAATTCGCTGATAATATGTCTGATCTCCGTATTATCAGATTTAAGGAACTTTCTCCTGGCAGGCACATTGAAGAAAAGGTTTTTTACCGAAAAGCTTGCACCCTGCTGACAGGAGCATATTTCCTGAGATTCAACCCTGGATCCGTTTATAACAATGCATGTCCCTGCATCGTCTTCTTTTCTGCAGGTCCGCAGCTCAACCATAGCTACGGCAGCTATGGAAGCCAGGGCCTCACCCCTGAATCCCTTGGTACCAATTGCAAAAAGATCATTTGCCGTTGTTATCTTTGAGGTTGCGTGCCTTTCAAATGCAAGTCTTGCATCAGTCTCAGACATACCTGTCCCATCATCAATTACCTGGATGAGAGTTTTACCGGCATTCTTTATAATCACCCTGATTACTGAAGCGCCTGCGTCTACCGAGTTTTCCATCAGCTCTTTTACCACCGATGCCGGCCTCTGGATGACTTCTCCGGCTGCGATCTGGTTTGCAACTGAATCGGGTAACAGCTTGATAATATCGGGCATTTATAAAGCTTGTTTTAATAATGTAAAAAAGTGACCATGTCGGATCCCGCAAGACGGGACAAAGAGCACAAAGTTAATAATTGGTTATTTTTGAAGAAATTATTTGCATATGAAAACAGCATCTTCATCAGGAGAGGGATGAAGGTAACAGATATTACTTTGGTTTTAAGGAACTAAGGGAAGGTGTATCTTTTTGATCACTCGCCGGTTACAGCTACATTGAAATACTGAGATGCACCTGGTTATAATGACCGGTTATTGTATAAATAACTTATATGCCGGATCTCCTGTTAAAGATGTTTTTGAAAAATAGTCATGCGGTCTTCCTGTAGCGTCTGACTGCAAATGTGGTAAAGACAACGGCTATGACCATCAGTGAAAGGATATCTGTTCTAATATCGCTGAAAGAGGATCCCTTGAGCATAACCATCCTGTTGATGCGTATCAGGTAGGCCACAGGGTTTAAAAGGTCGAATTTCTGGGCCCATACCGGCATGCTGTCGAATGGTGTAAATATACCACTCATCAGTATGAATATTATCATGAAGAAAAATGCTGTAAACATATACTGTTGCTGGGTGCCAGACATTGTTGAGATGAATAAAGCCAGCCCGAGAACAGCCACAAGGAACAGAGTCGATCCAAGGAAGAGCAGCAAAATGCTACCTTCGAACGGAATGTTGAATGTCAGTTTACCGATCACCATTCCCAGGGAGAGGTCTATGAGACCGATAATAAGAAAAGGTACCATTTTGGCAATAATGAACTGGTGTTTTCGTACGGGTGTGACATTGATCTGCTCGATGGTCCCTATCTCTTTTTCCCTTACCATATTCAAACCTGCAAGCAGGAAGCCTATTGCGGTAACCAGTATTACTAGGATTCCTGGTAACATATAATACTTGTAGTTAAGCATTTCATTATACCAGTATCGGTTTGTTGTTTGTACGAGTGAGGCCTGGCTGACAGGGTTTACAGTCTTGCTTTCAAGCAGGATATCCCGGTTGTAATCAGATATGATGGCATTCAGATATGCCCAGGTGAGTTGTGCGGTAGAGGCATTAATAGCATTTACTGATGCAATTAGCTTTGATGGCCTGCCTTTACCAATTTCTCTGCCAAATCCAGAAGGGATATTAAGAATCATATCGCATTTATTCCTGTGGAGAAGATTATTAGCCTGATCTTCTGAAAAGACCGCACCTGATACACTGAAGAATGTTGATCCCTCCAGCTTGTTCACAAGACCACGTGATTCCGGGCTGAAATCGTTATCAATTATGCATAGGTCCACGTGCTTGATCTCAAATGTGATAGCTGGAACCAGGATAAGCATCTGGATTATAGGTACAGCGAAAATAGCCTTTGAGATGAATTTATTCCTGAAGATCTGAAGAAACTCCTTCCTGATAAGATATAATATTGTTCTCATATTCTAAGATTCGTTATTGTTTCCGGTATTACTGAAGCCTTACTTTGAATTTTTTGACACTAATACCTATAAATATCAAAGTCATGCCAAGGATAATCAGCGTTTCCTTCCAAATAAATGCAATACCTGTCGCCTTGATCATGATATTCTTGATTATTACCAGGAAATATCTCGGCGGCATTATCATTGACACATAGTCGTATATCTTTGGCATATTCTCTATCGGGAAAATGAATCCGGATAAGAGGATCGTTGGAAGCATCAACCCCAGGAATGATATAAAAATTGCCTGGATCATAGTGGACGAAACTGTTGAGATAAGTATTCCGAGGGATAGCCCCATCAGGATATAAAGCATTGTCTCAAGCATCATCAAAAGAATGCTGCCTTTTACAGGAAGCCCGAACACCAGCCACGAAAGAAGCAGAATCATTACCACATTTATAAGCGACAGTATAAAGTAAGGCGTTACTTTTCCCAGTATGATCTGTAGCGGCCTGAGAGGTGAAACGAGGAGAACCTCCATTGTTCCGAATTCCTTCTCCCTGGTGATGGTAACAGAGGTCATTAATGCACATATAAGGGTCAGTATGAGGGCTATTACTCCCGGCACAAACATATAATGGCTTTCGAGATTCTGGTTGTAGAACATCTTGACTTCAGGTTGTATCAATGCAGCATTGGATATGAGACCTTTATTAAACTCCCTGTTGAAGTCAGCGATTATAGCCATGGAATAGTTGGTTACAAGAGTGGCGACATTTGGCTCTGAACCATCTGTAATAATATTGACAGTGGCTTTGCCTTCACTTACCAGGTTTCGACCGAAGTCTTTTTCAAATATGAAGACAGCCTTTACCTTGCCTTTTTTAAACACGGCATCTATGTCGTTGTAATTCAGAATGTCATAGCTTTTCATAAAGAAACCGGATGACAGTATTTTTTCTGAAAGTTCCCTGGTTATATCATCTTTTGACATATCGAGAATGGCAACTTCTGCATTTTTGATATCGGTTCTTACAACAAGTCCGAAAATCAGAATCTGTGCTGCAGGTATCCCAAAAATGATTATCAATGTTCTGAAATCCCTGAAAATGTGCAGGAACTCTTTCTTTACAAATCCAAAGAATCGTTTCATAGTTAATTAATTTCAGGCTTTAAGCCCCTTTTGCCAGGGATTGTAGGTCGTGCAATTTTTATAAAGACTTCTTCAACCGATCCCGCGTTATAATGTTCCTTGAGGTTTGCAGGGGTATCAAGTGCAACAATCCTTCCCTCATTCATTATGGAAACCCGGTCACAGTATTCTGCTTCATCCATGTAGTGTGTTGTCACAAAAACAGTTATTCCCCTTGCAGCTGTTTCATAGATCATTTCCCAGAACTGTCTCCTCGTTATGGGATCAACTCCCCCGGTTGGCTCGTCAAGGAAAACAATCTTTGGTCCATGAAGAACTGCAACCGCAAAAGCCAGTTTTTGTCGAAGGCCGAGCGGTAGATCTGAAATGATCCTGTCCTTATACTTCCGGAAATCAAGCTTGTCGAGAAGTTCCTCGATACGTTGCTTTATAAGACCAATCTTCATCCCATAAATACCTCCGTAGAGTATAATATTCTCTCTTACTGTAAGGTCCTCGTAAAGAGAAAACTTCTGGCACATATAGCCAATTTGTTTTTTTATCATTTCCGGCTGCCGTTCTGCATCATAACCGCCCACAATAACCTTTCCTGATGTGGGCGCTGATAAGCCCGAAAGAATTCTGATGGCGGTTGTTTTCCCTGCACCGTTAGCTCCCAGAAAGCCGAATATCTCACCTTTATAGACCTCGAAGCTCAGGTCATCATTGGCAGTGAAGTTTCCGAATTTTTTTACCAGGTTTTTTACATTTATTACCGTTTCTGCCATATTATTTTTCCATTAATTCAAGAAACCGGTCCTCGATGCCAGCCTGGCTCTCTTCAATAGTAATATCGCTAAGGCCTTTGTCCCTGAGAAACTCAAAAAGTGATTCGTCGTATTCGTCGTTCAGGAAAGTGACATGTATCGATGCCCCAAAGGGAAATACCGTGATAGTACCAGGGAACATGCGAAGAGCGTTTATGAGCAAGTATTTTTCCCGGGCTTTTATACTGAAAAGCTTTCTGCCGAAGCCATTTCTAATATTCTCCGGAGTATCGACGGACAATATCCTGCCATTCTGTATCAACGCCACCCTTTCACATCTCATGGCCTCATCCATATATGGTGTTGAAACCAATACAGTGATATTATGGACTCTCAGCTTCTTCAGCATTTCCCAGAATTCAACTCTTGAAACAGCATCAACGCCAGTCGTGGGTTCATCCAGGATAAGGAGGGCCGGTTTATGTATAAGTGCGCACGACAGGGCGAGCTTTTGTTTCATGCCACCTGATAATCTTCCGGCCAGACGCTTTTTAAATGGCTCAATATGTGAATATATGTCTGCTATCAGGTCATAATTCTCCTTTATTGTGGTTCCAAACACCGTTGCATAAAAGTTCAGGTTTTCTTCAACGGTGAGATCCTGGTAAAGGCTGAATCTGCCAGGCATATAACCTATGTTCTTCCTTAATTCACGGAATTCCGATACTGAGTCTTTGCCAAGTACATTTATTTTGCCTGAATCGGGTACAAGCAATGTTGTTATTAACCTGAACAGGGTTGTTTTTCCGGCACCGTCCGGACCAATAAAGCCGAATATTTCCGATTCGTTTACAGAAAATGAAACAGAGTCAAGTGCCTTTGTGACACCGAAACTTTTTGTAACATCTTCAGCTTTTACTATCGTATTCATTTCCTCATGGATTGATTTGTCCAAAAATTGCCTCCCCGGGCATTCCTGATTTGAGACTTCCGTCATTTGATACATCGATAGTAACCGCATAAACCAGTGTGACCCGTTCTTCCTTGGTCTGGATAATTTTTGGTGTAAATTCCGCCTTTTCAGATATATGGCTGACGGTACCACTGAAATTCTTGAAGCCCTTGTTGCCATCGTCAATTCTGACGGTGCATGACTGACCAATCTTTACACCACCCAGCTGACCGCCACTTACATAAACTTTCAGTTTCATCAGAGAAAGATCAGCAATTTTGGCAAGTGGTCTTCCGGCAGAAGTAATTTCCCCTTCTTCAGAATATTTTTCAATAAGCGTTCCCTTAAGGGGACTCGTGACACTACTCCTGCTTATTTGTTCGCTGATAGTTGCCTTTTTTGAGTCATAAACTGAAGCTTCTGCGAGAATAGAAGCTTTCTGAGTATTATTTGCAGCAATCTGTTTCTTAAGTACTTCAACCTGCCCGGTAAGGTCATCATACTGTTTCTTCGTGGCAGCATCATCCTTTAGCATATTCTCGATCCTTGCGATATTTACCTTCAGGTTTGCAATCTGCTGGTTGAGGATATCATTCTGTGCATTTGTGGAACTGAGCCTGGTCCTGATACCCAATATAGCTGCATCAATCTCAGCTCTTTGAAGACTTAATAGTGTAGTGTCGATCAGGGCAAGTTCACTCCCTTTCTCTATAACATTACCTTCTACAGGCTGGAATTTCAGTATCCTCCCGCCAGTCTCAGACGAGACGGTTATTTCAATTGCCTCAAAATTACCGTACGCATCAGCATCACCATTCCTGCTTTTGCATCCTGCAAGCATCATTGCCCCAAGGATGATCATTGTTGTGGCTTTCATACTAATATAGTTTTATTTTACTTATTATTTTATTTTCTGTCTTTACATTCATTCAACAGGTTTCTGAATCATCCAAAAAGTCTCTTTATGGGATTTCAGGGTAGAGATCTTCCCCGCTGATATTCAGATACTCGACCCGGGCCATTAGAAGGCTGATCTTGTGTATTTCGTAATTAATCAGGGCTTGCTTTTCCGAGTTAACCTCATTGAGATATTCAGTTGCAGTGATTATCCCATTGTCATATTGTGATTCGGCAACTGCTGAGATCCTTTTCCTTAATTCAATAAGATCGTTGTCTTTCACAATCATTGATTTCAGGCTTTCTATTTCTGCATCTTTGGATTCCAGCATCCTTTTCAATGATTCAGAAAGGTCTGCCTTCCTGTTCTCAATAATATCCTTCTGCATAATTAATTGCTGCTTTTCATTTTTCGTCTTGTTCCAGTCGAAAATATTCCATTTGATACCTGCACCTATGATATAATACGGAGCAAATTCGTCCCTGAAGAAGTTGCTGCCTGGAGGATTGCCGTAACCTAGAGTTGCGAAACCAAACGCTTTCGGAAGTCTTCTGCTGTTCAGGAGGTTCAGTCCTGCATCCATCTGTTCCTTTCTCAGGTCAAAAAGTTTAAGTTCCGGTCTGCTTAAATTTCCTGAACGATCCCCTGTAACTGAAGGTATAGCAAAACTAGTCTCACCGTTAATAGTAATTCCGGTAAGATCTGACAGGTTCTTAATGACTGAAGCTTTCCTGATCGTGTTCTCCGCAATCTGTTGTTCAAGTTTTATCCTTTCTGAATTCAGCACATCGATGTCCGATTTAAGGATAACACCATTATCGAGGGCTGAGCTCATTGATTTTATCCTTTTACTGATCAATTCGAGGTATGACTCAAGCAACTCCTTCTGCTTGTTGAGGATCAGGACCGAAAAATAATACCCGTTTACCTGTCCTTTTAATTTATACTGATCTGTCTCCACCTGCTGCTGGCTAACGCTAAGGTCAGCTATTTCCACGGCCCTGGCTCCTTTTATTGCGCCACCATCAAATAATACCTGGTTAATATCAATGGTTACCCTATACTGTTCATGAGGGAGAGGCTTAATTGCATCTGCAAATCCCGGAACAGGTATGGACGCAAAAGCACCACTCATATCAACTACTTCTGAATTATACATAAAGCTGGCATTGGCATCCAGCGTTGGAAGCCAGCCTTTCGCAAGGTTTTCATCCTTCAGTTTCCAGATATCATTGAATGTCTCCTTTTCCTTATTTAAGGAATTTGTTTGCAATGCCATCTGGTAACACTCTTCCAGGTCAAGTACTTTCTGCGGTAATACAGGCTGTAATATGACAAGTATGACAACCTGTATGACAATGAGTCTTTTTTCCATCTATTATTGATTTAATCGTTATTTATCTTTTTCTGATTGCTTTTATTACAAATTCGCCTGCAAAATCTTTCCTTTCTTCTATATATGAGTTAAAGTCATAACCCAGTTTTTCAAAAATTGTATTCAGAATCCCCTTTGCTGCAAAAGGGAAAACGCTAAGTGACACAATACTTGTCATTACCTGTGGAAGATTCTTCTCTTCTATATCATACTCCTTAAGTTCTTCTTTATGCATTTCCATTAGCTTCTGCATGTTTGAAACCATGTCTAGACTGTCTAACAGTCTTTCTACCCTTTCAGGATTCTGATTTATCTCATACAGGATGAATGACGGTAAACGAGGATTTTTCTGAAGGAAGGTTATGTGTTCACGCAGGAAGTATTTGATTTTCTCTTCAAGGGATAGATTCTCTTCGAAGATCGGGGAAAACCTGTTAAAAAGCTTTTTTGCCAGCATTTCGAACACCGCATTGAAAAGTTGTTCTTTAGTCCGGTAATAATAATGAAGCAGGGCTTTGTTTATACCGGCCTTTTGAGAGATATCCTGCATTCTTGTAGCGCTGAAGCCCTTCTCTTCAAATACTTCCGTTGCAGCTTCGAATATCTTCTCTTCCGTATGTTTCTCGTGTTCTGTCATTGTTTAACCATATTGTTTAAATAAATAGTTTAACCAAATAGTTTAATTAATGGGTCAAAAATAATGTACAGGTTTAAGATTTCAAAATTTTTTCAGGGTTATTTAAGTAAAAATGAGTTTTAAAGGTATGAAGTTATTTCCGTGTAATGTGCATGGCAATACCTTAATTGTCACCCAAGGACACAGGCGTAACACTTTCGCTATCCACTGGCTCCGGTTAAATGAATGTCAGAAAATACT
>CAZQRQ010000029.1:0-42120 GCA_964595725.1 uncultured Rikenellaceae bacterium
GACTCGCGAACATATCCTGCGGGCTCACCAGGTAAACGTTCCTAAAGTACTTGTTTTCATGAATAAGGTTGACGCTGTTGATGATGAAGAACTTCTCGAACTGGTTGAAATGGAGGTTCGTGATCTGCTCAACTTCTATAAATTTGACGGAGACAATGCACCCGTTATACGTGGCTCTGCTCTGGGCGCAATGCATGGGGAAGCAAAATGGGAAGATAAGGTCATGGAACTTATGGATGCAGTCGATGAGTATATCCCAATACCACCTCGTGATAATGAAAAGCCATTCCTGATGCCGGTTGAAGATATCTTCTCGATAACAGGACGTGGTACAGTTGCTACGGGTCGTATAGAAACCGGTGTCGTTCTTACAGGTGACGAACTTGAAATAATAGGTCTGGGCGCTTCAAAACGCAAAACAGTTTGTACAGGTGTTGAAATGTTCCGTAAGATTCTCGACAGGGGAGAAGCTGGTGATAACGTTGGTCTTCTTCTACGCGGTATCGATAAAAAAGAGATAAAGAGAGGTATGGTACTCGCAAAACCGGGATCCATAACACCACATAAGAAGATAAAGGCTGAAGTATACGTCCTTAAGAAAGAAGAAGGAGGACGCCATACTCCGTTCCACAACAAGTATCGTCCGCAGTTTTACCTGAGGACTCTTGACGTAACCGGTGAAATAACCCTTCCTGAAGGAACAGAAATGGTTATGCCCGGTGATAACGTCTCGATGACTGTTGATCTTATCTACCCAGTAGCTATAAATGTCGGACTGCGATTCGCGATCCGTGAGGGCGGAAGAACTGTAGGTGCCGGAGCGGTAACCGCAATTCTTGACTAAGGGTTTTGGAAATAAAATCAGCATCCTGGAGACCAGGATGCTGACCTGATACGGGTGTAGCTCAGTTGGTAGAGCACTGGTCTCCAAAACCAGGTGTCGGGAGTTCGAGTCTCTCCTCCCGTGCAAAAACTATAACGTAATGAAGATAAAAGGATATTTTCAGGAGTCATTTACAGAACTGGTTCATAAGGTAACCTGGCCAACATGGAGTGAACTTCAGAACAGCGCCACCCTGGTTATGGTGGCTACTCTGATAATAGCAATTATCGTTGCTGCTATGGATTTTGCCTTTAGCAGGATAATGGAAATGATTTACAGTTTGTTATATTAAACCGGGAAGAGGGTATTTCATGACTGAAAATGTTAAGAAGTGGTATGTGCTTCGTGCTATTGGGGGTAAGGAAAAAAAGGTAAAGGAATACATAGAAAACGAAGTAAACCGTCTTAAACTTCAAGATCTTATTTCACAGGTTCTTATACCAACCGAGAAAGTATACCAGATACGATCGGGAAAGAAAATAAGCAAGGAGAGAACATTCTTTCCTGGCTATGTTCTTGTTGAAGCAGTACTTGTAGGTGAAATACCTCATCTGCTCAGGAACATACCCAATGTTATCGGGTTCCTCGGATCGCACGAAGGTGAACCGGTCCCTCTCAGAAAATCTGAAATAAACAGGATCCTCGGTAAAGTTGACGAACTGAATGCCAGCGATGAAGAGATTAACGTACCATTCTTTGTCGGTGAATCAGTTAAAGTAATTGACGGACCCTTCAATAGTTTCACCGGTATCATTGAGGAGGTTAACGATGAAAAGAAGAAGCTCAAGGTGATGGTGAAGATATTCGGGCGTAAAACGCCTCTTGAGCTCAGTTTTATGCAGGTAGAAAAGGAAAATTAACAGAAGATATTGATGGTTGTGAAAAATATAATGCTTCCAGAGCAACCATCAGACTCTCGCAATAAACAAGCAAATTATTAATTATGGCAAAAGAAGTTGCTGGGATTATCAAGTTACAGATTCGTGGCGGAGGAGCAAATCCATCACCTCCAGTAGGACCGGCGCTCGGTTCAAAGGGGGTGAACATAATGGATTTTTGTAAGCAATTTAATGCGAGGACCCAGGACAAAGCTGGAAAGATCATACCGGTTGTTATTACAGTGTACAGTGATAAATCTTTCGAGTTTGTCACAAAAACACCACCGGTGGCAGTTCAGCTTATGGAGATTTCGAGAGCAAAAAAAGGTTCATCAGAACCTAACCGTGATAAGGTTGCCTCGGTTTCCTGGGACCAGATCAGGGGAATTGCTGAAGAAAAGATGGAGGATTTAAACTGTTTTACAGTTGAATCTGCCATGAGAATGGTAGCTGGTACCGCAAGAAGTATGGGAATCAACATAAAAGGTGAGTTCCCGGTAAAAATCTAATCAGAATCAAAAATGACTAAACTTACCAAGAATCAAAAGTTTGCCCTCGAAAAACTCGACAGGGATAAACTTTATACATTGACCGAAGCATCCATGCTTGTCAAGGAAATTACCAAGACAAAATTTGACGCTTCTGTTGATCTGGATGTAAGGTTAGGTATTGATCCACGGAAATCGAACCAGATGGTTCGTGGCGTTGTTTCACTTCCTCACGGGACAGGTAAAGAAACAAGGGTACTTGTACTCTGTACTCCCGATAAGGAAGCTGAAGCAAAGGAAGCTGGTGCAGACCATGTTGGCCTTGACGATTATGTCGAAAAGATCAAGAGTGGCTGGACCGATGTGGATGTGATCATTACCATGCCGTCTGTGATGGGTAAGATCGGTCAGCTAGGTAGAATACTCGGTCCGAGAGGACTGATGCCAAACCCGAAAAGTGGTACTGTAACCATGGAAATCGGAAAGGCTGTTAAAGAAGTGAAGCAGGGTAAGATTGATTTCAAGGTCGATAAGAGCGGAATCATTCATACCTCAATAGGAAAGGTCTCATTTGAACCTCAGAAGATCGTTGAGAATGCCAGGGAATTCATATCCATGGTGAACAAACTCAAACCTACTGCCGCAAAAGGAACGTATATAAGAAGTATCTTTCTTTCGAGCACGATGAGTTTGGGAATAAAAGTGGATCCCAAGGGTCTTGATGATTAACATTTAAAATTGTAAAACTTAAAGGTACTATGAGACGGGAAGAAAAAAATGCTATCATAAACAGCCTTGCTGAGAAAATAAAAGAGTACAACCACTTTTATCTGACCGATACAGCTCAGCTGAATGCTGCAGATACAAGCAACCTCAGAAGAAAGTGTTTTGAAAAGGACATCAAACTAATTGTCGTGAAAAACACTTTACTGAAAAGGGCGCTTGAGCAGTCTGAAGGTGACTACGGAGAACTGTTTGATGTTCTTGAAGGCACCACGTCCATCATGTTTGCAAATGCCGGAAATGTTCCTGCAAAACTTATTAAGGAATTCCGCCTGAAACATGATAAACCTGTATTGAAAGCCGCTTACGTTCAGGAGTCAGTATATGTTGGTGATAATCTGCTCGATACTCTTGTTTCAATAAAAACTAAAGAAGAGGTTATCGGTGATATCATCATGCTGCTGCAGTCTCCCGCCAAAAATGTGATATCAGCGCTGCAATCAGGTGGAAATAAATTACACGGTGTTCTTGAAACACTGTCCAAAAAATAACGGTAATAATAAAATAATTCAAAAATCAATAAAAATGGCAGACCTTAAGAAATTTGCAGAAGAACTGGTTAACTTGAGTGTCAAGGAAGTCAATGAACTTGCTAACATCCTAAAAGAGGAATATGGTATCGAACCGGCAGCTGCCGCTGTAGCTGTTGCAGCACCTGCCGGTGCTGGTGATGCACCGGCCGAAGCTGAAAAATCAACTTTTGATGTAATCCTGACAGCTCCCGGTGGCCAGAAATTGCAGATAGTTAAACTGGTTAAAGACATCACAGGCCTTGGCCTTAAAGAAGCCAAAGCAGTGGTTGACGCTGCTCCCGCACCAGTAAAAGAGGGAGTAAGTAAAGATGAAGCAGAAGCAATTAAAAATCAGTTGGTAGAAGCAGGAGCTGAAGTTGAACTTAAATAAGTTACACCTGATTGCTGGGTTTACAGGTTTAGTCCCGAGTATTCGGGACTAGGCCTTTTTGTCTATAAAATATAAGTTCACATAATCCGATTATAAATGTCTTCAAATAATAGCGAAAGAATAAGCTTTTCAACGAGAAGAGATCAGTTGGAATATCCTGATTTCCTGGAAGTTCAGTTGAAATCATTTTGCGAATTTTTCCAGCTTGGAACAACACCCGAAAACAGGAGGAAAGAGGGACTCTACAAAGTTTTCCAGGAAAACTTCCCAATCACTGATACCAGAAATAACTTTGTTTTAGAATTTCTCGATTATTCAATCGACCCACCGCGTTATACCATCGATGAATGTATTGAACGCGGGCTTACTTACAGCATTCCGCTGAAAGCAAAACTGAAACTTTACTGTACCGATCCCGAACATGAGGATTTCGATACTGTAATACAGGATGTATACCTGGGGACAATTCCCTATATGACTGAAAGGGGTACTTTTGTCATTAACGGGGCTGAAAGGGTTGTGGTATCACAGCTCCACAGGTCACCAGGCGTTTTCTTCGGACAAAGCGTTCATGCAAACGGCACGAAACTCTACTCAGCCAGGATCATACCTTTCAAGGGATCGTGGATTGAGTTTGCTACAGACATTAATAATGTGATGTATGCATATATCGACAGGAAAAAGAAACTGCCGGTTACCACTCTTCTCCGTGCAATTGGTTTTGAAAGTGATAAGGAGATACTTGAGATTTTCAACCTCGCCGAAGAACATAAGGTTTCAAAAACAAATATAAAGAAGCTGGTAGGCCGTAAGCTGGCTGCCAGGGTACTTAAGACATGGATTGAAGACTTCGTGGATGAAGATACAGGAGAAGTTGTATCAATAGAACGTAATGAAGTAATCCTTGACAGAGAGACTATTATTGAATCTGAACATGTTGACCTGATTGTTGATTCAGGTGCCAAGGCCATTCTTCTACATAAGGAAGATATCAGCCTTTCAGATTTCGCGATAATATATAATACATTACAGAAAGATCCCTGTAACTCCGAAAAGGAGGCTGTAATCTATATCTACCGCCAGCTCAGGAATGCCGAGCCGCCGGATGAAGCCACAGCCAGGGACGTTATCGAGAAACTTTTCTTCTCAGATAAAAGATATGACCTGGGAGAGGTCGGACGATACAGGATCAATAAGAAGCTTGGCCTCGACACCGATCCTAATACCAAGATACTTACACGGGAAGACATTATTAAGATCATAGGTTACCTCATTGAGCTTATTAACTCCAAAACCGATATCGACGATATTGACCACCTGAGCAACAGGAGAGTACGCACAGTCGGTGAACAGCTATATGCACAGTTTGGTGTAGGCCTTGCACGTATGGCCAGGACTATCCGCGAAAGGATGAATGTGAGGGATAACGAGGTATTTACTCCTGTCGACCTGATTAACTCGAAGACACTTTCTTCAGTTATTAATTCATTCTTCGGGACCAACCAGCTTTCGCAGTTCATGGATCAGACTAACCCGCTTGCTGAAATGACTCACAAGCGCAGAATGTCAGCTTTGGGTCCCGGTGGTCTTTCAAGAGAAAGGGCCGGATTCGAAGTAAGGGACGTGCATTACACTCATTACGGCCGCCTGTGCCCGATTGAGACTCCGGAAGGTCCGAATATTGGTCTTATTTCCTCATTATGTGTTTATGCCAAGATCAATGACCTCGGCTTCATCGAGACTCCCTACAGGAAGGTTAACGAGGCAAGGGTTAATTTTTCAAATGACGGGGTGGTATGGCTGAGCGCCGAGGAAGAAGAGGAAAAGATGATTGCTCAGGCAAATGCACCTCTCGATGATGAGGGTAATTTCGCTAATAACAGGGTCAAATGCCGTTATGAAGCCGATTATCCTTTTGAAGAATCAGGCAGGGTGGATTTGATGGACGTTGCTCCCAACCAGATAGCCTCAATAGCCGCTTCACTTATTCCTTTCCTGGAGCACGACGATGCAAACAGGGCATTAATGGGATCTAACATGATGCGCCAGGCTGTACCTCTAATAAATCCTGAATCTCCTATTGTAGGCACAGGCCTGGAGGCCCAGGTGATCCGTGACAGCCGGATTCTGTATGTCGCCGAAGGAGACGGGGTAGTTGAGTATGTTGATGCAAACGAAATAGTTGTAAGATACACCAGAACAGACGAAGAGAAATTCGTAAGTTTTGATGATGATATAAAGAGATATGTACTTCCGAAGTACAAGAAGACAAACCAGAATACTTGTATTAACCTTGTCCCTGTTGTAAAGAAGGGTGAGAAGGTAACCAGGGGACAGATACTTACTGAAGGCTATGGTACCAAGAACGGTGAACTGGCTCTGGGGCGTAACCTGAAAGTGGCTTTCATGCCATGGAAAGGATATAATTTCGAGGATGCTATAGTGATCTCCGAAAAAGTTGTTCAGGAAGATATGTTCACTTCTGTACATATAGACGAGTACCTGCTGGAAGTGAGGGATACGAAACGTGGCCTGGAAGAGCTTACATCAGATATTCCGAATGTAAGCGAGGAAGCCACAAAACACCTCGATGAAAACGGACTTATCAGGATAGGTGCCAAAATAAGGCCCGGGGATATTCTTATCGGTAAGATCACTCCGAAAGGAGAATCAGACCCGTCGCCGGAAGAAAAGCTGCTCCGTGCAATATTCGGAGATAAAGCCGGTGATGTGAAAGATGCCTCCCTCAAAGCCGGTCCTTCACTCGAAGGTGTTGTTATTGACAAAAAGCTGTTCACTAGAGCTGTAAAAGACAGAAAATCCAAATCGGTAGAGAAACCACTTATTGATAAGATTGATGCAGATTTTAACAGGAGTATTGATGACCTTAAGGCAAGGCTTGTCGACAAGCTGTTCATACTTGTAAACGGTAAGACATCACAGGGTGTTAAGGATTATCTTAATGTTGATGTTATACCTAAGGGAAGTAAGTTCACCCTTAAACAGTTGCAGGAGGTTGATTTTCTTAATATCAATCCTAACAAGTGGACAACCGATAAGAAGAAAAATGACAGCATTAAGCAGCTCCTTCACAATTATATTATCAAGTACAAGGAGGTTGATGGTATCTACAAGCGCAAGAAATATAATATCACCATCGGCGATGAACTGCCTGCAGGTATTGTAAGGCTTGCAAAGGTTTATGTTGCCAAGAAACGTAAGATCAGAGTGGGAGATAAGATGGCGGGTCGCCATGGTAACAAAGGTATTGTGGCCAAGATCGTAAGGGCCGAGGATATGCCGTTCCTTGAGGATGGCACTCCGGTTGATATCGTACTTAATCCCCTGGGAGTGCCTTCAAGGATGAACCTTGGACAGATCTACGAGACGGTTCTTTCATGGGCAGGCCAGAAACTGGGCTTGAAATTTTCAACACCCATATTTGACGGTGCCACTCTCGACCAGATAACAGAGTACACAGACAAGGCAGTGCTTCCGAGATACGGGACAACTTACCTCTACGATGGTGGTACGGGCGAACGTTTTGACCAGCCTGCAACAGTTGGTATTATTTACATGCTGAAACTGGGGCACATGGTCGATGATAAGATGCACGCCAGGTCTATAGGTCCATATTCACTGATAACACAGCAGCCTCTTGGCGGAAAAGCCCAGTTCGGCGGGCAGCGTTTCGGTGAAATGGAGGTTTGGGCTCTCGAAGCATTCGGGGCAGCACATACCCTTCAGGAGATACTGACTATTAAGTCAGACGATGTTATAGGAAGGGCAAAAGCATATGAGGCTATAGTAAAAGGAGAACCAATGCCTCTTGCAGGTATTCCGGAATCACTTAATGTTCTCCTTCATGAATTAAGAGGTCTGGGTCTTAGTGTACTTCTCGACTAGGGATCCTGTACCAGTATCATTTATAGTATTTAGAAATAATAAAGATCAGCATATGTCATTCAGAAGAGATAACAAAACCAAAACCAGTTACTCGAAAATATCTATCGGTCTGGCTTCTCCTGAAGAAATACTCGACCGCTCAAGCGGTGAGGTATTGAAGCCGGAGACAATAAATTACCGTACCTATAAACCCGAACGTGACGGGCTTTTCTGTGAGAGGATATTTGGTCCGGTGAAAGACTATGAGTGTCATTGTGGCAAGTATAAAAGGATAAGATATAAGGGTATTGTTTGCGACCGATGCGGAGTTGAGGTGACAGAGAAGAAAGTAAGGCGCGAAAGGATGGGGCATATCTCGCTGGTCGTCCCGGTCGCCCACATCTGGTATTTCAGGTCCCTTCCGAACAAAATCGGATATCTTCTCGGGCTGCCAACGAAAAAACTGGATTCAATAATTTACTATGAGAGATATGTTGTTATCAATCCTGGAATTAAAGAGCAGGATGGCATCAAATATCTCGATTTTCTTACCGAGGAGGAATACCTGGAGATAGTGGAATCTCTGCCCAAAGAGAACCAGTATCTCGAAGATGGTCATCCTGATAAGTTTGTGGCAGATATGGGAGCTGAGGCTCTTCATAAGCTACTCAACCGTCTCGATCTCGACGAACTCTCATATTCACTTCGTCACCGGGCAAATACAGAGACATCTCAGCAGCGTAAGAATGAAGCTCTTAAGAGACTGCAGGTTGTAGAGGCCTTCAGGGACTCAAAGCATGTCAATAAGCCCGAATGGATGATTATTAAAGTTGTTCCTGTTATTCCGCCTGAACTCAGACCGCTGGTACCTCTTGACGGTGGCAGGTTTGCAACCAGCGACCTTAACGATCTTTACAGGAGAGTCATCATAAGAAATAACAGGTTAAAGAGGCTTATAGAGATAAAAGCTCCTGAAGTTATTCTGCGCAATGAAAAGAGGATGCTCCAGGAAGCCGTTGATTCACTTTTCGACAATTCGAGGAAAGCCAATGCTGTGAAGACAGACGCCAACAGGCCTCTTAAGTCGCTAAGCGATAGTCTTAAAGGTAAGCAGGGCCGTTTCCGCCAGAACCTTCTCGGAAAGAGGGTTGACTATTCGGCGAGATCAGTAATTGTGGTTGGTCCTGAACTTAACCTCCACGAATGCGGGATTCCCAAGGACATGGCTGCTGAGCTTTACAAGCCATTTATTATCCGTAAGCTCATTGAAAGAGGAATTGTAAAGACAGTAAAATCTGCCAAGAAGATAGTTGACAGGAAAGATCCTGTTGTATGGGATATTCTTGAGAATGTTCTAAAAGGTCACCCGGTGATGCTAAACAGGGCACCGACTCTTCACCGTCTAGGTATCCAGGCTTTTCAGCCGAAGCTTATTGAAGGTAAAGCTATTCAGCTCCACCCGCTTGTATGTACAGCATTTAATGCTGACTTCGATGGTGACCAGATGGCGGTTCATCTGCCACTGGGTAATGCTGCAATACTTGAGGCCCAGATACTTATGCTGGCCTCTCATAATATACTTAATCCCGCTAACGGTGCTCCCATAACAGTTCCTTCACAGGACATGGTACTCGGACTTTATTATATGACCAAGGGTAAGAAAAGCTCGGGCACTGATAAGGTTAGAGGAGAAGATTCGGTATTCTATTCTACTGAAGAGGTCAATATTGCGTATAATGAGGGCAAAGTTGACCTTCATGCAATAATCAAGGCAAAGGTAAATGATATTGTCGATGGCCAATCCGTTACACACCTTATCGAGACTACAGTCGGAAGAGTGTTGTTTAACCAGTGTGTGCCCGAAGAGGTAGGATTCATTAATGAAATACTTACCAAGAAATCGCTGAGAGATATCATTGGAAGGGTCCTGAAAGCGTCAGGCACCGCCAAGACTTCTGATTTTCTGGATGCGATCAAGAACCTTGGATTCATGTCTGCATTCAGGGGAGGCCTCTCTTTCAACCTCGACGATGTAATAATACCTGACGAGAAGGTTAATTTCGTATCGGAGGGGTATGATCAGGTCGAAGAAGTACTCGCCAATTACAACATGGGATTCATTACCAACAACGAGCGTTACAACCAGATAATTGACATCTGGACACATGTCAATGCACGTCTCACGCAATCTCTTATGAAGCAGCTTTCGAACGACAAGCAGGGCTTCAATTCAGTTTACATGATGCTTGATTCCGGAGCCAGGGGCTCGAAAGAACAGATCAGGCAGCTTTCAGGTATGAGGGGTCTTATGGCCAAGCCTCAGAAATCGGGATCTACAGGATCAGAGATCATTGAAAACCCGATCCTCTCTAACTTTAAGGAGGGATTATCAGTCCTGGAATACTTCATATCCACGCATGGTGCCCGAAAAGGACTGGCGGATACTGCTCTCAAAACTGCTGATGCAGGATACCTGACACGACGTCTGGTTGACGTATCGCAGGATGTAATAATAAACGAGGAAGACTGCGGTACGCTTCGAGGACTTGTGGCCACAGCCATCAAGAAGAACGAAGAAGTTGTTGAGACCCTGTACGACAGGATACTTGGAAGGACTGTTGTCCATAACGTTTACCATCCTCTTACAGGAGAACTGATTGTTGAAAACGGACAGGAACTTACTGAAGACCTGGCAATGCTGATCGAGGAATCTCCCATTGAACAGGTTGAGATACGTTCGGTGCTTACCTGTGAATCGAAGAAAGGTGTATGTGCCAAGTGCTACGGACGTAACCTGGCTACCGGCCAGATGGTCCAGAAAGGAGAAGCAGTAGGTGTAATTGCAGCACAGAGTATCGGTGAACCCGGCACCCAGCTAACACTTCGTACATTCCACGTGGGAGGTACCGCTTCGAATATCACCACTGAATCCAGCCTGGTTGCACGCTATGGAGGTGTTGCTGAAATTGAGGAGCTCAGGACTGTTCCAAAGAATGACCCGGATAAAGGAAAAATTGACGTAGTTATCGGCCGTCTGGGAGAACTGAGAATAATAGACAAGAAGACCGGCATCTCGCTTACAACACATACAATTCCGTACGGATCAAAATTATATATCGGGCAGGGGCAGGAGATAGAGAAAGGCACTCTTATCTGTGAGTGGGATCCTTTCAATGCCGTTATTATATCTGAAGTAGCCGGAAAGATAGGTTTCGATTACCTGATTGAAGGTGTGACTTACCGTGAGGAATCGGATGAGCAGACCGGATTTAAGGAGAAGGTCATAATTGAAAGCAGAGATAAGACAAAGAACCCGGCAATAAAGATACTATCGAAGGATGGAGTGGAGATCCGCTCATATAACCTCCCTGTTGGTTCTCACCTGGTGACCGACCTCAATAAACTGGTGGATGCAGGTGATATTCTTGCTAAAATACCAAGAGCTGTCGGTAAATCCGGTGATATTACAGGTGGATTACCAAGGGTCACCGAGCTTTTCGAAGCAAGGAATCCTTCTAATCCTGCTATTGTCTCTGAGATTGACGGTGAAGTCCTCTTCGGAAAGATAAAGAGAGGGAACCGCGAAATTACTATCAAATCAAAGACCGGGGAGATGAAGAAGTACCTCGTTCCGCTCTCAAAGCAGATCCTGGTTCAGGAGAACGATTATGTCAGGGCAGGTACAGCGCTCTCCGATGGAGCAATTACTCCGCTGGATATCCTTGCAATCAAGGGTCCGACAAAAGTCCAGGAATATATTGTTAACGAAATACAGGAGGTTTATCGTCTCCAGGGTGTAAAGATTAATGATAAGCATTTCGAGATCATAGTCAGGCAAATGATGCGGAAAGTTGAGATTATAGATCCGGGTGACACCAAATTCCTTGAGCGTCAGATTGTCGACAAGCTCGAGTTTATGGACGAGAATGACTGGATTTATGGCAAAAAGGTTGTTATTGATTCAGGCGATTCTCAAACACTCAAACCCGGGATGATAATTACCGCACGTAAATTGCGAGATGAGAATTCACTCCTGAAGAGACGTGACCTTAAGGTGGTGGATGCGCGTGATGCAATACCTGCCACATCAAGCCAGGTTCTCCAGGGAATTACGCGCGCAGCACTGCAGACAAACAGCTTTTTCTCAGCTGCTTCATTCCAGGAAACAACGAAAGTCCTTAATGAAGCCGCCATACTTGGCAAGGTTGACAAGCTTGAAGGTCTGAAAGAGAACGTTATTGTCGGTCACCTGATCCCGGCAGGAACTGGAAGCCGCGAGTACAGCAGTATTATTGTCGGTTCTCTGGATGAGTATGATAACCTGATAAAGGAAGAGCAATTGACAGAGACTGAAGTTGAATAAACCTATTAAAGATTATTTATTATTATGTCAGATCCCAAAAATCAGAACCAGATAAGTATTGAACTGAACGAGGAAGTAGCACAGGGAATTTACTCAAACCTTGCGATAATTACTCATTCGGCTTCAGAGTTTGTAATTGATTTTGTCCGGATCATGCCCGGCACACCGAAGGCCCAGGTAAAATCCAGGATAATTCTTACTCCGGAACATGCAAAAAGGCTGCTCGGCGCCCTTGAGGATAATATCAATAAATATGAAGCTGCCCACGGCATGATCAAGGATGTTCAGGGATCAGGTCCGGTAATGCCCATAACTTTTGGAGGAACAACTGCACAAGCGTAAATAAATATCTATCATGTTAGTAGAGACGTCCAAAAATGACGTCTCTATTTATTTTTGGTATCACAAAAAATAAATCTTTATTTTGCATGTTATAATAGAATAAGTTGCAGGGAGGATGAGAGCTGATATTATAAGGAAAGTGGCGGTTATTATGATCATACTGATCCCGCTGTTTACAGATCAGGGTTGCAAAAAGCAACCCAAGTGCGGATGTGGTAAGGATGTTATCTTTGAACTGGAAGATGATGCTGTATATATACAGCTTAATGAAGCCTCAAATACGATAATGTTTTATCCTATAACAGCTACGGGAGCAACATACTACTTCTGTAATCCCGGGCAATGGATGGATACATTAAAAAAGATGGATACAGATCAGTACCTTCTGATCCGCGGCAAGGTCTATTACGAATGCAATTATCTTTATAATTCAGGAAATTATTACTACCAGATACCTCCTGTATATCAGGTTGATGTAACTGCTATCACTGAAGATAATTACGGAAAGTAATACGGTCCGGTTTCAGGTAATATCCTTTCAATTTATTATATTTCAGAAAAATAATACGGATGGTCCGGTATACTGTTTCATTTGCCGGTGCCGGGAAGGTAGCCGGTATCCTGTGCCGGGAGCTAAACCGCAGGGATTATAAAATAGAGACGATTGTTTCACTGCACAAGGAAAGCGGAAGCGAGCTTGCTCTGTCTTGTGGTGCTGAATGGTCTTCCGAGCCTGTATTTTCTGAATTATCAGATATTATTATTGTCTCGGTCCCTGATCATTCTCTTGAGAATGTGCTCCAAAAGATAAAATGCGATAAAAAATCGCTGGTGGCTCATACAGCCGGTAGTTACGGGCTTGAGGTTTTTCCGGATACTATTGTAAACAGAGGTGTTTTTTATCCCCTGCAGACATTTTCCGCCGGAAGAATAACAAATTTCTCCGGGGTGCCTGTATTTATTGAGGGCTCAGATGAAGCTGCGGAGATTAAACTTGCCTCAATTGCAGAATCGCTTGGATCATCTTACCTGGTGACTGATACGGAAAAAAGGAGATTACTCCACCTGGCGGCAGTATTTACCTGTAATTTTACCAACTATATGCTTGTATCCGGGAAGCGGATTACTGATCTGGCTGGTCTCGATTTCAGCCTTCTTGAACCGCTTATCAGGGAGACAATGAATAAGGCTGTTGAAAGAGGTCCTGAAGAATCACAAACAGGTCCCGCATTAAGATATGACTTAAATACTATAGAAAAGCATCTGGATTTATTATCTTTCTCGCCAGAACTGGCTAAGCTATACAGGGAACTATCAGAGTCAATTATGGATTACTACAAAAGAGAGGGACAGTAATGGGCAATTTTAAGGAAGAGCTGCTTAAGGTTAAGGCATTTGTGTTTGATATAGATGGAGTGTTATCGCTGCAAACGATAAGCCTCAACGCTTTTGGTGTCCCGAACAGGACAATAAATTTACGTGACGGTTATGCACTGCAGCTTGCAGTGAGGAAAGGATATCATGTTGCTGTCATCTCGGGAGGTAATTCAAAGGACTACCAGAAACGGCTTAAATACCTTGGAGTGAAAGATATTCATCTGAATTCAAAGGCGAAGATCAAGCAGTTCAGGGAGTTTATTGTGAAATATGGTCTCGACATTTCTGAAGTTTTATATATGGGAGATGATATACCGGACTACGAAATAATGAAGGTTGCAGGTATTCCAGTTTGTCCGGCGGATGCTGACAGTGAAATCAAACAGATTTCTGTATATGTATCCGACAGTAAAGGAGGAGAAGGATGCGTAAGGGATATAATTGAACAGGTCCTGCGTCTTCACAATAAATGGATGGATTCAGACGCATTCATATGGTAGCAAAAATGAAAGCATTCTTAAAGCTTATAAGGTGGCAGAACCTGCTGATTGTAATTCTTACAATGGTATTGATGAGGTATGCAGTTATCCAGCCTGTACTAAGCCGCCTTTCAATCGTTCTAGAAGGTTCTGAAATGATGACAATTCCTCTTTCCTTACAGCTGCCCTGGCAATATTTCGCTCTCCTGGTTGCCGCAACAGTCTTTATTACAGCCGGAGGATACGTAATTAATGATTATTTTGACATCAAAACCGACCTGATTAACAGGGGGAAAGTCATTGTAGGGACCAGGATCCCCAGGCGGCAGGCAATTTTGTGGCATAGCATATTTAATATACTGGGTGTGGCAGCCGGAATATATATTTCATGGAAAGCGGGGTATATCTGGATGGGATTACTTTTCCTCATGGTGTCCGGATTACTGTATTTCTATTCAGCAAGTTATAAAAGGCAGTTCCTCGTCGGTAATATCATAGTTGCGGTTCTAACCGGTATGGTACCAATGCTGGTTGTTCTCTTTGAGGCACCGGCATTATTCAGTTATTATGGTTTTAACTTGCATGATGCCCCTGATATTGCAATAATATTCTACTGGGTCGGGGGTTTTTCCCTGTTTGCATTCCTCACTACCCTGACCCGTGAAATTATAAAAGACATTGAGGATTTTGAAGGAGATATTGCTTACGGAAGGAACACTATTCCTGTCGTAATTGGAATTCTTGCCTCGAGGATTGTTGCAATAAGCCTGATAATAGTTACTGTTGCAGCTTTGTACCTGATATGGTATTTTACCTTGAATGATATGATCACACTGATTTATATTTCGCTTGCAATTACATTTCCGCTGGCCTGGGTGATTTACAAGATTACTGTCAGTAAGAATAAGAAGCAGATCCACATAGCCAGCAACAGTATGAAGATAGTTATGCTCACCGGTATCCTGTATTCAGTTGTCGTAAAGATAATTATAACCTATAACCTTTATTGAGGATGCTCAGAGGGATCCCGGATAATTACCTTTTTTACCTGGCTTCGAAATCACCACGCCGGCAGCAGTTGTTAAGGGATGCAGGGATTAAATTTAAGGTTATAGAAAGAGATTTCGAGGAAACTTATCCCGATAATTTAAAAGGCTCGGAGATTGCTGAATACCTTGCAAGTGCTAAGGCTTCCTGTTTTCCTGATGATAAAATACCTGATAATCAGGTTATTATAACAGCAGACACTATTGTATGGTGCAATGACCAGGTGCTGGATAAACCCTCAGATGAAGAGGAAGCTTTCAGGATAATTTCAACTATTTCTGGCAATTCGCATGATGTGATAACAGGTATTTGCCTGGTCACATCAAAGGGATATCATACCTTTTCTGAAACTACCAGGGTTACTTTTTGCAGGCTTTCTGATGGAGAGATAAATTATTACATACGTCACTACAGGCCATTTGATAAGGCCGGAGCCTACGGGATACAGGAGTGGATAGGTATTGTCGGGAACAGCCGTATTGAGGGATCATACTTCAATGTAATGGGACTGCCTGTCCAGCGGCTTATTAGTGAATTGAGAATTATACTGGGAGACAAATTATAAAATCAGATAAATCATGAGAAACAGGTTTTTTGCGTTCACAGCATTTCTTTTACTGATCATAGTAAGTACTCTTAAGGCGGATGAAGGGATGTGGATTCCCCTGCTGATAGAAAAATACAACATAAAACTGATGCAGGAAAAGGGATTCAGGCTTACTGCCGAGGATATTTACAGCGTCAACAAAGCTTGCATGAAAGATGCTATTTTGAGCTTCGGGGGTGGATGCACAGGAGAGGTTATAAGTCGCGAAGGACTGCTTATTACCAATCATCACTGTGGATACGGACAGATACAGATGCACTCAAGTCTGGAACATGACTATCTGACAAATGGCTTCTGGGCGATGTCGCATGACGAGGAATTACCAAACCCTGGTCTTACAGTCACTTTTCTTAAGTGGATGGAGGATGTTACTGACCAGGTTCTGAAGGGTGTGACAAGCAATATGAATTCCGATGAACGGGATAAGCTTATATCCACCAACCAGAGCGAGATAAGACGTAAGGCAGTAGAGGCGACAGGATACTCAGCAACTATCCGTCCGTTTTTTATGGGTAACCAGTATTTCCTTTTTGTAAACGAAACCTTCAGGGATATAAGACTGGTGGGAGCTCCTCCATCAGCGATTGGAAAATTTGGAGGAGAAACCGATAACTGGATATGGCCGCGACATACCGGGGATTTTTCCCTTTTCAGGATTTATGCTGATAAGAACAATCAACCAGCAAATTATTCACCTGATAATGTACCATATAAGCCTGTATACTATTTCCCGATATCACTGAAAGGAGTTCAGGAAGGTGATTTCACAATGGTGTTCGGGTACCCCGGCTCTACATCAGAATATGTCCCTTCGTATTACATAGATATGTTTAAGAATTATGTCAATCCGAAGCTCATTGAGATAAGAACAAAGAAGATAGATATCATGGAAGCTGCAATGGCTACAGATCCTCTGATCCGCCTCCAGTACTCCACAAAAAAGTCCGGTATTGCGAACTCGTGGAAAAGGTGGATGGGAGAGATACAGGGACTCGAAAAGATGAATACCATAAGTAAAAAACAAGAATATGAAAAAAGAATAACCGACTGGATAAACGCTGATAATGTCAGGAAGACAGAATTTGGGAATTTATTGCCGAGGTACAAGGAAATATATAACGATTATAAAGTCTATTATCTTATTAACAGTTACATGGGTGAGGTATTTAACGGTGCTGAAGCTATCGGGCTGGCCAGGAACATGATGAATCTTGTCGATCTTACCAGAAAAGGTGCCGGCGAGGATGCTATCAGATCTTTCAAGGAAAGACTAATTTCATATTCTGATGATTTTTTCAAAAATTATAATAATCCAACTGATAAGAAACTCTTTATGGCAGTTATGTCTTTATACGGAACAAATATTGAACCAGAATGGCAATGCGAGGGTTATATTGAGGTAAAGGAGAAGTGTAAGGGCGACTTTGAATCACTGGCAAATAAACTATATAGTAAATCTCCGTTTACCGACCAGGCAAGGTTCAAATCATTTGTCGAAGGCTTCAATAAGTCTTCGATAAAGAAGCTGGAAAAAGATGCTTTATATATCCTGGGATTGAGTGCAGGTGAGTTTATTAATGCAAATCTGAGTGGGCCACTCGGGAAGCTCAGGGGGGAGATACAGGAACTCGATCCGGTATACATGAGGGCGCAGATGGAGTTTGAAAAAGACAGACTATTTTATCCGGATGCAAATTCCACCCTGCGTGTAACCTATGGAGAGGTTAAAGGTTACTTTTCAAGAGATGCAGTCTATTACACTCATTATACCACCCTAAAGGGCATAATGGAGAAAGATAACCCCGAAATCTATGATTATGATGTTCCTGACAAACTCAAGGAACTTTACAGGAGCGGGGACTTCGGTCCTTATACCCAGGACGGTGAGGTGCCAGTATGCTTTATTGCAACCAACCATACAACAGGAGGTAATTCCGGAAGTCCTGTTATCAATGCAGATGGTCAGCTTATAGGTGTAAATTTTGACAGGGCATGGGAAGGAGTCGCCAGCGATATGGCATTTAATCCGGAGCAGAGCCGTAATATCAGCCTGGATATAAGGTATGCATTATTCCTTATCGATAAATTTGCAGGTGCGGGCTATCTTCTTAAAGAGATGACTATTATTGAATAGAGGCTTCAGAACCGTATTGTATACTTCACCTTAACCCTGGCTTCGTATATTTCAGGTCTGAACCTTTCAAGCGGATCAATAAACGGGGAATTGTATGTTATAAATATTTCCTTGCCTGGCTTAAATATCCACTGGAACCTCGATTGCCATCCAATCCTTTCGTTCAGGTTTTCATACTGGGCAAAATTATACCACGTGATCCTTGGATTTATCAGAATGTTCAGATTTATCCTGTATATCCTTGCCTGGAACTTTCCATCGGGAAGATCCACAAATTTCTGGTCTGCTTCAGCTCCTGCAAATACCGGGACTCCTATCTTATATCCTCCCTGGAGCAGCAGATCGGTTCTTTTGCCTGAATAAAAGCTCCCTATAGAAATCCTTGATGAGAACCAGAGGTTTCTTCTTTTTGCTGAACTCAGCTGAAGGGAATGTCTCCAGAACCTGTAATCATCCTGTACTATCGTATGGGTTCCAAATATAACGAAGTCATTATTAAGAGATTCAAACTGGTATTGTGAGCTTAACGAGATAGCGTCTCCGCTAAGAAACATCAGCTCGATAGCCTTAATGTCAAGAGTAAATGTTTCAGGTTCACCGGTCCTGAGATTTGTTATGAACGATTCTCCAATACCTGTCTTAACCTGCAGGATAATCGATTCATCGGGTCTGGGTCCGAGAGTAATATTGCTATAAAGCGATGAAATATTTCTTCTTGGAAGAAAGCCCAGTCCAGGGGTGAAGTTTTCTCCTATCTGCATGTATCCGGCACGGAAATTCAGGAAATCGTTAGGATAACTAAGTTCGGCTCCAAAAGAAAAGTCATTTCCCTCAAGATTATTTGTAAATGACTTCAGGCCGTAAAGGCATAAAACCGCCAGCTTGTTATCCCATAATTCAGAAGTAGCGAGTTTAAGGTCGATTCCTGCAAGATAATTAACGGCATCAGAAAGTGCATTTCCGTTAGTACCTATAATGCCTGCTGAGGATTGTTTGCCAATATTCCTCGAAATTCTGGCTACCGTGTACCCCGGGTTATCCCATTCATTGTCATCCCTGATGTGAAGGAACCCCATGTTCCACTTTCCTATTTTCCCTGTAAACTTGCCCCCATATTTTATTGCCACGGGATTACCATCCTCATTAAGACCGATCCTTCTCGAGAAGAAGGGTATCATGGCATTGCTTTGCGGATTAGCCTGGTCTCCATTGATGCCAAACCTGAAATAACCGGCACCATCAAGGAAGAAATCCCGCTTCTCAGGGAAGAACAGGCTGAACCGGGTCAGGTTAATCTGTTTTTCATCTACTTCTGTCTGGGCAAAATCAGTGTTTATTGTTAAAGCAGCTTTCAGCGAGGGGGTTATCTGGTAGAAAGCATCCGCACCTGCATCGAATAGCGGCTTGGCGTTAACATTTTCATCTTTGCTCGACCCGGCGGTTACATATGTTACAATGTCAAGTCCTATACCCTGTGTTATATCCCTGAGCCCTGTAATCCGCCCTGCATCAGAAACTCCAAACCTGTCCATATTGAGCGATGTGACAGGCCAATATGATGATTCTGATTTTCGCTTTATGTGTCTGATAAGCTTTAAACCCCAGGTATCCTGTCCTTTTTTAAATCCCATTGTCTTAAATGGTATTATCATCTCAGCTTCCCATCCTTCAGCTGTTATCCTTGCTTTACCGTCCCACAGACCATCCCATGATTTGTTAAAATCCTTACCGTTCTCACCAATGAGGGCATCACCGATACTCCCCCTGGGCCCAATCTGGAACCAGTATCCTGTTCTCCCGTCGAGGAACGTATCAAAAATGACCTGTACCCGGTCATCTTCCCCCAGGCTTACATCCCTGGCCAGTTCTTTTGCAGTAATTTTTTCGGGGTCATCGTGGCAACGGACTGCGATGTAGATATTATTCCTGTCGTACAGGAACAGGAATTCTGTTTTCTCTGATACGGGCTCTCCGGGCCTGGGTTCTCTCTGGAAGAGTTCATCTATCACAGCAGCATCATTCCACATGGATTCATTTACAAATCCGTCAATACCGGGTGGTGATTGCGTGAAAACTGCCTGTATCTGGGGCTGAGAAAAGAGCGGGATGGAGACGAAGAATAAAAATAAAAATAAAAATACTAAGTATTTCTGATTCATAAGGGTATTTGAGGATTTCGGATATCTGGCTGACAAAATAACTAAAATAGAATTGTAAAACCTATCCCGTGTCCTTTATCAGGTAAAAAATGTTATAAAATATAATAGCTGAGGATATTAATAATTTGACAAGAAAAAATAACATGGCAGGTATTTCACCTCTTTCCCCGTAATAACCTTCTGCGTTCAACAATGAATAAATTACCATACTGTGAGCTATAGTATTAACGGCAATCGCACTCCTGTGCCTCAATAACAGCTTGAAGACTCTTAATACAGCCGTAGAAGCCGGTCAGTTTTTGTTTCGTCATGGTTTGATTTTAATTTAAAAGTAACTTTAATAGGAGTACAGCTTAATATCATGGATTATTATTTGTCACAATTTTGTTAACTTTCTGAGATAATACTATTTTGATGATAAAGATAATAGCTGACAACAAAATTCCGTTTCTTAAAGACGTTCTTGAACCATATGCCGGGATAGGTTATTTACCCGGGCAGAGCATTACACCAGACGATATAAAAGATGCTGATGCTTTGCTGGTGAGGACCAGGACAAAATGCTCGGGGGAATTACTCAAAGGATCAGCTGTAAAGTTTATCGGCACTGCAACAATAGGGTACGATCATATTGATACAGGGTATTGCAGCAAAAATGGTATTGAGTGGATTAATGCTCCGGGTTGCAATTCATCATCAGTACAACAGTATGTGATCACTGCCTTACTTAAGATATCTGATGATTTCCAGTTAAAACTGAAAGAAAAGACAATTGGCATTATCGGCGTCGGGCATGTCGGATCAAAGGTGGAACTGTTTGCAAGGACTATTGGCATGAATGTGCTACTTAATGACCCTCCAAGGGCAATCCAGGAGGGAAATGAAAAATTCACCGACCTGGATACACTCTTTGAGCAGTCTGATATAATAACCCTTCATGTCCCGCTCACAATGTCGGGTAAGCACAGGACCTATCATATGATTGATGATCTGAAACTGGAAAAGGTAAGAAAGAATGCATGGCTAATCAATTCTTCGAGGGGAGAGGTAGCTGATACTTCTTCGTTGAAGAAGGCTCTTGAACGAGGCCGGATTGAGGGAGCAGTCATTGATGTCTGGGAAAATGAACCATATATCGATCCGGAACTCATGAACCTGGCATTTATTGCCACGCCTCACATTGCGGGTTATTCAAGTGACGGAAAAGCAAACGGGACAGCCATGATTGTTAACGGGGCATCAGGATTTTTCGGCCTGCCTCTTAAAGAATGGTATCCGACAGGAATTCAGGAACCGGATAATCCTGTAATTCATATAGATGCCAGAGGAAGGGATTTCGAAGATATTCTTCGCGAAGCGGTAAACCAGACATATATTATTTCTGCAGATGACACCAGGCTAAGGCTTTCTCCATCCGGATTCGAGGAGCAGAGAGGTAATTACCCGGCAAGGAGGGAATTTCCTGCATATACCATCAGCATCAATGGTGCTTCAGATGATGACACCAGGAAACTTTCAGCAATGGGATTTAAGTTAAGTATCAGATAACATCAGCTACCTGCACGGTTTCTTCTTCAGGTTGTGGTATCCTTATTCCTTCGGGCAGCTTAATCACCCTGTTAGACCTGGCATATTCTTTAACCTGAAATACAAAAGCCTGCAATCTTGTATCAAGCGATACCGTATCCTGTCCGTCATATGCAATGTTTATAAACGGTATATTGTTATGATCCTTCCGGTAGGTGTCACTTACCGAAGCAATCAGTGTCCCTGGCATGCAGGTGAACGGAAGAATTGCTGCCAGTCCTGACACACCCTTTTCAAAAAGGGCTACCGATGTTCCCATAGCGATCGGGGGATCACCATCGTAAAACTCGTTTACATATGTATTGCAGAGTCTCAGCATATCGTGCAGCGAAATATCTTTCTCGTGATCAGTATATTTCTTAATGTTCTTTAGCATCTGGTACGCAATAACGTCCTGGCCAAAACCCTGTATCTTTGATTTGATGACACCTTTTCTGTCTTTTTTCCATCTGCTGTCGCGTGTGAACCTGTAAGTGGAATAATATATCCACTCCGAGAATGGGCCGACAACAACCTCAACTCCAAGATCTTCCAGCCTGTTTGCAATATTGCCGTTACACCCCGCATTGTCGCGCATGAATATCTCCCCGATAATAGCCACCACAGGTTTCCTTTCACTCCTGTCGGCTGGTATAGCCCTGAACTCAGAAGTTATTTCTTCAAGCAGCCTGGTCAGACCTCTTGATCCTTTCTCAATACATTTCTCGATCTTCTTGTATGCTTCGTCATACAACCTGTCTGAATCACCTTTATTAATTTCATAGGGTCTTGTTTCCCTGTGGATCTTCCTTAAAAAATCGGCAGCGATAAACCCTTTCCAGGCATTTATCCTGAACTTCTGGCCGTGTTCACCTACCAGATCCTCGTACGAAGTGTCGTTTGAAGGTGTTATAAGTTCCGCTTCCTTATATCCAAGCCTGTCGAACAGGATACGGTGAAACTGGTTATATTGTCCGAACCTGCATGGGCCATTATGATCAGGCATGAAGAAGCTCATCTTTGATGGATCAGCTCCGGGTTCCTGCAGCTTTTTGATGAAGCTTCCGGTGGTGCATATCATGGGGAAACACTCTTTTGAAGATGTGTATTTCCTCCCGATCGCCAGATCCTCTTCATCCTGTTTGGGAAGCACTTCCGAAGGTACTCCGCACGATCTTGCAGCAGCTGCAAGGAAATATGCCCCGTCGTTCATATAGGGGAAGTAGAGTACCCTGTCTTTTGGCGGTGATGAAGGACTGGGCCGCGGCCTGAAGATTTCCACATCTTTTTTCTCATTCTGTTCAGCTCCCTTGAGGCTATCAAGGAATGCCTCTATCCTGGTTACCATACCTGCGTCAGCTGAGTGTTCGTCCACCTCCAGATGCAGGAAGGGTTTGCCCTTAAGCTCCTCTGTTACATAATGATGTATAAATGAGTCAGGTCCGCACCTGAAGTTACTGATGTAGACTGCGTACAAACCTTCTGTTTGGGCTACCATCTGGGCAGCAGCCAGTATCTTCTGACCGTTGGGCCAGTACATATTCCTGTAGTTTTTGAATATGTTATAACCCGAGAGGTCAAGCATGTCTATCGGAATGGGCATTACATTCTGAGTAATGAGCTTTTCAACCAGTGCCAGGTTAAGATAAGGATCCGTGCTGTTGTAAGGTCTTCCCAGGATGATTACAGGCCTGCAGTTTTCAGGTACCCTGTCGAGAATTCCCTTACCATATTCAACCAGACTGTTCTCAAAATTCACCTGTGCCTCATCTGCTTTATAAATAGCTTTCTTTATCCTCTCTTTTGAAATCCCGAATTTACTGTTCATATAGGCTGAAAGCTCTTTAACCAGGGCTCTTTCAAAGAACCTGAAATGGAGGGTAGGGACTAATAGCTTCGATTCGTCAATCTTTCCGCGCAGCGAGGCTTTGACCATGAAGGGGTAAGTCTGGATCCATGGACAGTTGCAGTTGAAAGTCTTTTTAAATTTATTCGGTTTTGCATTTACGATAAAGGGAAGAAATATATAATCAACACCCTGTTTGACAAGATCAATAACATGCCCATGCATCAATTCCACGGGAAGACATGTTTCAGTCGTCATAGCCTCAATAGACTCTGTAACAAGAGCCTTGTCGGATTTTCTCGATAGTACTACTGTAAAGCCAAGATCTTCGAAAAATGTACGCCAGAAAGGGAACTGCTGGTAGTATACCATAAGTTCCCGGGGTATTCCGATAGTGGCCGATCCTGCTTTTTCCGGGATCTTATCCATAGGCAGATCAACAAATCCATCCATTAGCATTTCGGTCCTCTTTTCGAAGAGATTTGGGATCCCCAGGTTGACTTTTTTCCTGTCGTCGGTTTCGTATTTCTCACACCTGCCGCCGTAATAGAGTGATTTCTTCTCACCCTCAATTTTTACCCGCCTGATTTCGCAGTGGTTAGTACAGGCATTGCATGTGAACCTGCTTATTGTATACGGTATGTTTCTTACGCCGAAACCCTTGAATCGTGTTTTTTGTCCTTCAGCCATGGATTTCTGGGCCAGTATTGCTGCTCCGATCGCTCCGGTGACATCGAAATGCGGAGGGATTGTAATCTTCTTACCGAGAACCTGTTCGAATGCAGCCACAACAGCCTTATTATTGGTCACACCTCCCTGGAAGAAGATCTTGTCGCCAACTTTTCTTTCAGTAACAACCTTTTGCAGGTAATTATATACTATCGAATAGGCAAGTCCTCCAACCAGGTTGTCATTACGGGCTCCTTTCTGCATGTAGGTATTCAGGTCAGATTCCATGAATACTGTGCACCGGTCACCAAGCTTGACCGGGCATTCGGCACATAATGCCATTTTGCCGAATTCCTCAACTATATTTATATTCAGTTTTTCAGCCTGCTCCTCGAGGAATGATCCTGTTCCGGCAGCACATACCTTGTTCATCTCAAAATCGACTACAACACCATTCTCTATGCTGATGTACTTTGAATCCTGACCGCCTATTTCAAATATAGTGTCGACTGTCGGATCATAGTCGATTGCCGCCGTAGCCTGTGCTGTTATCTCATTCTGTATAGTATCGGCCCCTATGAAATCGCCTGTAAGGTATCTGCCTGATCCTGTGGTTCCTGCACCTATGACCTCCACTTCCTCTCCAACCTCGTCATAAATTTCAGTTACACCCCTCTGGATGGCTTCAAGCGGTTTCCCGGCTGTAGGCAGGTATCTTCGTGCTATAACCTTATGGTCCTTATCAATTAAAACCACGTTTGTGCTCAGTGATCCCACATCAATACCCAGGTAAACAGGCAGCCTTTTCTGACCGTTTTTCCTGAAATGTATTTCCTTATTGTATACTGCCTCAGATTCTTTAAGGACCGGGAGGCTTGCAAAAGACGAGGAATCTTCATGAAGGTAATCATCAAGCTCCTTTAATCCCTTGAAATTATCCATTTCAAGCTTGTTGGAGTGGGCGTACATAACTGCACCGATCGCGCCCATGGATGCATGATGTTTTGGTATTATCAATTCATCCTCCTTAAGGTTGAGGATTTCCCTGAAAGCTCTCACCATCCCTATGTTAGCTGCCACACCTCCTGAAAAGATTACGGGCTTTATAAACTCTTTACTACGGGCAACATTACTTCGGAAATTCCTTGCCAGTGCGAAGCAGAGACCGGCTACTATATCATGCAACGGGGTTGCTATCTGCTGCAGGTGTATCATATCACTTTTCGCAAAAACGCTGCATCGTCCTGCTATCCTGGGCGGATTTTCAGATCTGAGAGACATCTCGCCGAATTCCTTTTCAATGGGAACACCTATCCTCCTTGCCTGCTGGTCAAGAAATGACCCGGTGCCTGCAGCACAGAGACTATTCATCTCAAAATCGACCAGTCTGGATTCTCCTGTGGCAGGATCTTCTTCAAAGAAAATGAGCTTTGAATCCTCACCACCCATTTCAATAACCGTCCTTGCTTCAGGAAAAAGTCTGGATGAAGAGGTAGCTTGAGCTATAATCTCATTTACAAATATGCCGCCTATAAGTTCCGTGGCTAATTTTCCTCCGGTACCTGTTATTGCAATACCCTGAATCGATCCAGAAGGTATTCTCTCAAGTATTGAAGAGATTCTCTTTCTGAGCACTTCAAAAGGCTTGCCATGCACATAATCATAGTAATCCTCAATTATATTATAATTAGTGTCAACCAGAACAGTATTCAGGGAAACTGATCCTATATCAAATCCAAGCAAAACCTTATCACCGGAAAATTTAGAAAACGACTCTTGACCCATAACAAACCCTTTATTAGATACGATTACAGAAGATTCTACCACTATGAATTGTCCAATCAAATGTATATTTTATATTATTTAGAACCAATTTAAATAAGGAAATAAGTGATATTTGTCATATTAATAATGCTTCATTTTATGACTTGGATTTTATGCTGCATAACAGTAAAGTTTAATATACTTATGCCCGTTATTTATCTTGTTCCAGAGGCCAATAATTATAACTTGTTATACCCGCTCTTCCTTAAGGATTTCCCCGGCAATACCGGCAACCATAAGTTTAACATGTACTTTCCTGGCAGAATCATTGACGGCTTTTTTCACCATCTGCAACAGCCCTGAGCAACATGGAACCTCCATAACCATAACAGTTATGGTGTTTATCCTGGCCACATCTATCATAGCCTTGAGCTTTTCTATATATATTTCTGTTCCATGGTCCAGTTTCGGGCAGGCTATTGCAAGTGATCTGCCTTTGAGGTAGTTATTGTGAAAACCACCCACCGAGTATGCCACACAATCGGCTGCAAGCAGCAGGTCTGCGCCTCTGAAATATGATGCATTTGGATTTATAAGGTGCATTTGTACGGGCCACTGGCGTAATTCAGAGGTATAATCTTCAGTACTGACCTCACCCGTAACAGGTTTGTCGATAACCATGGTCCTTGATCCGGGACAAACCGCAGCTTGAGCAGAATGAGAGTGAGTTTGTGAATGTGAATTGTGAGTGACAGCCCCTGCTGTTGCTGCTTCCATTATTTTGTCTCCTGCATGATTGTGAACTTCGGCCAGAGCATCATCCAGGTTGAAAGAAAGCTTGTTGCTGTTCCCGTTAAGGAATTTCACTCCTTCCTTCAGATATTCTTTTTCACCATGGTCTTTCAGATGTTTAAGGTGAGCTATTATAGTATTCCTGCCCTTGCTGATCATCTGTTCCATAACCTTAATCTCATCGTATGGTTCGGCTTCACGCTGTTCAATGGTTATTGCTCCTTCCGGGCAATGTCCTATACATGCACCGAGACCATCGCACATCAGTTCACTTACCAGTCTTACCTTGCCGTCAATGACCTGAAGAGCACCCTCATAACAATTAGGCACACACAGGCCACAGCCGTTACATAATTCCTCGTCTATTTTCAGGATATCTCTTTTCATAATATTATTTATCAGATTATTTCATTAATACATTAAAAGTCTTTAATACAAAATTGTAACTTTTAGCATTTGCAGATTGTAACATATGTTACAAAATGATAATTTTACTGGAAAAAATGGACTACGATATTCTTGCAAATTCACCGCTTTTCAGGGGCTTTGATGTTAAAATGATCGAAAGCACACTGGAAACCATACAGCACCGCTTTAAAAGTTACAGGGCCGGGGAAATGATAGCTTTCAGCGGGGAGCCTGTGGATCGCTTACAAATAGTGGTCAGCGGCATTACCAAAGGGGAGATGGTCGATTATACCGGACGCGTGATTAAGATCGAGGATATCCCATCTCCGGGGGCTTTGGCTCCCGCATTCCTGTTCGGAGCCAGAAATGTTTTTCCTGTAAATGTGATTGCAGTAACCGACACTGAGCTTCTGGTAATAGAAAGAGAGGACTTTCTTAAAATGATCATGGCCAGTGACAAAATACTGGTTAATTTCATGGACATGATCTCCAACCGGTCACAGTTCCTTTCGGAGAAGATCAAATTCCTGAATTTTAAAACTATTAAAAGCAAGCTTGCATATTATTTTCTCCAGAAGGCAGGGAAGGAAAGAGATTCATTTCATCTCGATATGACACAGAATGAACTGGCTGATTTCTTTGGTGTGGCAAGGCCTTCTGTAGCCAGGGCTCTTGGTGAGTTGGAGGGGGAAGGTTTACTTATTGCAGAAAGAAAGAATATCAGAATACTTGATAAGAGAGCGCTGGCTGATCTTATTACAGGTTGAAAGGTTATTAAGGATCAGTCCCTTCAGGTACCTGAAGCTTTCTTATTTGGAAGGTCTATTATGAAGCATGTACCTTCACTTTCCTTGCTTTCAACAGTAATCATTCCCATGTTGATTTGTATAAGTTCATAGCATAGCTTGAGGCCAAGCCCGGTTCCTTTCTCATTTTCAGTCCCCGGTGTGCTTTCAATCTCTGTTCGTGAAAAGAGTTCATCCTGTTTTTGTTGTGAGATACCAACCCCGTTATAACAGATTTTTAGCATTAGCCCCTTTTCACCGGAGGTTTTTTCTTTTACAAGAATGCTTATTCGGCCACCGCGGTGAGTATATTTGACCGCATTGGAGAGAAGGTTTCGTATCACGATGTCAAGAAGATCTTTGTCAAAATATCCGGTTGAGTTACCGCGTTGGGTGAAGTTTACTGAAATATCTTTCCTGTCAGATGACTCTTTGAAAATGCTCAGGTTAGTTAAAATTATTGAAGCAAGATCGTGATATTCAGGAGAGTATTTAATCTTTTCTTCCTGTCCGCGGCCCCATGCAAGCATGTTTTCGAGCAGGCTTATAACCATCTGGGCATATTGAATGCTGGAATTAGTAAAAGATTCTTGCTTATCCCTGTAATCAGGTTCCTTGAGAAGATTAAGCATGTAAAGGATATTTACGACCGGGCTCCTCAGGTCGTGCGCAATTACCGAGAAAAGCCTGTTCTTTAACTGAATTGTCTCAGTAAGTTGCTGATTCTGCAATGCGATTTTGTTGCTCTGGTTTTCAATTTCCTTGTTTCTTTCCTTCAATTCCCTTGTCCTTTTATTGATCATCTCCTCAAGGTTCCTGTTTAGATATTTTAGTTCAGCCTGGAGCTTCTCTTTTTCGTAATACGCACGTACCCATTTATAAAGCAGCATCACGGCCTGGATGAAAATGAACAGAACCACTATGAATGTCATTATATACCCGGTCTGGAAATGAGCTTTGCCCAGTGAGATCAGGATATCGTGTACAACCCCTATTGTGAGCATTATAAAAGCTGAAAAGAACATGACATCCTGAAATTTTCGCTTCAAAGTTCCCGGAAGACTCATTACGAGTGAATATACCAGCAACACCAGGACAGCAACATAAAAGGGGAAGGTGGAATAACTGAAAATCCTGACAGGCAAGAACAGAGTTAATATAGTTGTACACAGGAACAGGAATGTAAAAAACCAGGCAGCCAGGTTAATAAATAAGGAAGGATAAAGGTATTTAATATACCATACCCATCCTATAACAATAATAAAAAGTGAAAGGTATTCACATCTGACAATCCAGTCCCAGCTGAAATTCAGAAAGTCGTTAATGAGATACACTGATGTAAATAATGGCCTTATTGCGATGCCCGCCAATCCAATGGAAAAGAACAGGAGGAGCCTGTCCTTTGGATACAGGAGGAAGAAGATAAGGAAGAAAATCGCAAAGCCTGCTATTAAGCTTAAAACAGCATAATTAGCAGCCCATTTTTTGGCTTTATCTTTCTGTATGGAAAAGAAAGTACCAAATTTCAGCGGTAGCCAGAAACCGCCCCTTCTGTGATGGTAGTTGGCAACATTTATAATAATATTAATGGTATCGGATCGGGGTGAATATGCGAAAAACCCTGGTGAATAACCCGGTTCAGTAAGCTCTTCCGATACATCAGGGTGGCCATTGTAGAAATAGAGGGAGTCATTCAGCCACAGGTCAAATGACGAATCGAAGACGGGTACATCAAATGCCAGTCTTGATTTAAAGCCTTCCGGTAATAGAATCTTAAGGTTATATGTCGCATACCCGTATTTCTCAGTTTTGATGTTATTCCCACTGTAATCCGTCCAGTAGGCAGGCACTTTGGCATAAAAATCCGGAACAGGTTCACTTTTACCTTTAAAATGGTAGGGATATAGCATCCTTTTCCAGTAGAACGACCACTCACCGTTAATGGTCATTATAAAATCCTTATCGAGTTGCTTGTTCCTGAGGTCGAGAATACCTTTGACAGCTGTTCCTGACTGGCTATAAGTCTCGTTGTTCCCTGCAGCAATACTTAGGATGGATAATAGCAATATGCATAGAACGGTTCTCATTCCGGCTCCAATAATTCCCCTTGAAGATAGAAATAATATGTTATAGTATTACCTACTTGAGTCCCCTGTTTTCAAGCAGTGCATCAATACCGGGCTCTTTTCCCCGGAAGGCGATATACATTTCAAGAGGATCTCTTGTGCCACCTTTTGATAGTATTTCCATTTCAAATTTTGAAGCGATTTCCCTGTTAAATATGTCACCTGTCTCCTTGAAGGCCTGGAAAGCATCAGAATCGAGTATTTCACACCAGATATAACTGTAATATCCTGCTGCATAACCACTTGCCCAGATATGGTTGAAGTAGGTCGACCTGTACCTTGGCTTAATTTCAGGTATCAGTCCATATTTTTCCATCTTTTCATTTTCAAATTTCCTTATTTCAAGATTCACTGGCTCGGTGATTGTGTGATACTCCATATCCAGCAAAGAGGCCGCGAGATATTCGACAGTGATAAATCCCATATTGAATTTTCCGGCTTTATCCAGCTTTTCTACTATTTCCACAGGTATCACTTCTCCTGTCTGGAAGTGCTTTGCATATACTTTGAGCACCTCCGGTTCAAGAACCCAGTGTTCCATTATCTGTGAGGGCAGTTCAACAAAGTCCCTGGGCACTGAGGTGCCCGAAACACTTGGATACGTAGAGTTGGAAAGCAGCTGATGCAATGCATGTCCAAACTCGTGAAACAGCGTGGATGCTTCTTCAGCTGTAAGCAGTGACGGTTTGTCTCCTGATGGTGGAGTAGAATTTGTGACCATTGTCACAACCGGGGTTATCATCCTGCCGTCCTTATCGCGGTGCTGACTCCTGAAAGCTCCACACCAGGCACCTCCTCTTTTGGAAGCCCTTGGGTAATTATCGATCAGCAGTATCCCAACGTGCTTACCGTCCCTTTTCACTTCAAATGTTTTAACATCGGGGTGGTATTTTGGTATATCATTCCTGGCTGTAAAATCAAGCCCGTAAAGCCTGTTAGCTACATAAAACATCCCTTCAATTACGTTATCACATTTGAAATAAGGTCTTGTAATCTCATCATCCAGGTCATATTTTTCTTTCTTAATCTTTTCAGAGTAATACCACCAGTCCCATGGTGCAAGCTTGAAATTTCCACCTTCCCTTTCAATTATCTCCTGCTGGGCGGCGGCTTCAGCTTTTGCAACAGGCAGTGCTGCTTCCCAAACCTGGTTTAGAAAATCGAAAACCCGCTCCGGTGTTTTAGCCATATTACGTTCAAGTACAAATGCTGCAAAGCTTTGATATCCCAGCAACCTGGCTCTTTCGACCCTTAACCTGGCAATTGCGGCAATTATATCTTTGTTGTCGTGGTCATTATCATTATCACCTTTCATGAAATATCCGGTAAAGAGTTTTTCGCGCAGATCTCTTTTTTCAGAGTACTGGAGGAAAGGAGTCATGCTGGGAACCTGGAGTGTGAAAACCCATTTTCCTTCAAGGTTCATGTTTTTTGCAAGTGAGGCTGCCTGAGCCCTGACACCATCAGGCAAACCTGCAAGGTCATCCTCGTTGTCTATCACCAGCTTAAAATCGTTGGTCTCTGCAAGGAGATTCTCACTGAATTTAACTGAAAGCATAGAGAGCTCCTCGTTTATTTTCCTCAGCTTTTCCTTATCCGCTGCAGAAAGGGCTGCACCATTCCTGACAAATCCCTTGTATGTATCTTCAAGTACTTTCTTCTCTTCTTCAGTGAGCTTGAATTTATCACTGTTCTCATAAACGGATTTAACCCTCTGGAAAAGGCTGTCGTTAAGGTTAATATCATCCCTGTGCTTTGATGCAAGAGGAGCGATTTCCCTCGCGATCGCCTGTAAGGAATCATTTGTGTTGGACGAGTTTAGGGCGCCCAGAATCCTGTTGACTTTGGTCAGTAATTCTCCGCTGTATTCAAGGGCTTTTATGGTATTTTCAAAGGTGGGATCATCATTATTGGTGATTATGGCGTTTATCTCTGCCTTCTGTTCCTCGAATCCCTTTAATAATGCCGGCATGAAGTGTCTGGCATGTATTTTTTCGAAAGGAGGAACCTTAAAAGGAGTGTCATATTCATTAAGAAGAGGATTGTCACTTTTCACTTTTTTGTAACAAGAGGTTAATGTTATAATTGCGATAAGCAAAAGAACAGGTATTGATTTCATAACACGATAAGTTAGGCGTTGGGTTACAGGTGCAAAATAAGGAAATGAAATTGATAAAAAAAACCAAATTCACCTGGTTTCAGGTTAAAAGAAGAAAAAAAGGAAAGACATCTGGCAACGCCTTTCCTTCCCGTAAACTAAAACCTGATCGTAGAAGTGGCCGGTCGGCCTGAGAGAAGATTTTTACCTTGAGGCAATAATATTTTCAGTGTTGTTAAGCAGCATCGGGTAATAGGCAGCGATAAGCCTGGAATTTTCCAGATCGCATTTTCCACCTTCAGTAATGACTTTCTGGTGGAAATATTCCTGCCTGTTCAGTGATGCGTCAGACGTTTTATATCCCTCTTTTTCGAGAGCCTTGTCTAGTTTTTCCACACCGAAGTAGGATTTGTTACAAACATACTGTACTGAGAGGTTTTCTGAAAGTACATAATACTTCATTCCTTTACGGCTTTTGTCGAATGCAACGGTCACTTCAACATTTGAATTATCCCAGGATATTACAAAAGCATTAAGCTCTTTACCCATAAAAGTAACAGGTTCATCTGCCATCTCTATTTTGTAATTCCCTAATGATGTATGGGTCTTCCCTTCAGCAACAAATTTTCTTGCACTGGCAGCCATGCTGAATGCAAAGATCAACAGCGTACCTAATAAAATTCTTTTCATGGCCTCTTGGATTAAATGTTGAACGGAAATAGCTGTCCAAAAATTTCATTCTTTACTGTCCTTCTTTTTTTCTTTTCAACTTATAGACGTGTGATTTTAAGTATTGTTGCAGTATTTTATGTTAATGTATTGTTAATGACATCTGGCCTATCTGTAAATTAGTGACAATAAGGGTGTTATCATTAAAATGAAACAAATCAGTTAACCAGTTAACAGGAATTTATTTTTTTCATAACTTGCATCCCTAAACACATTCATAATGATTCGGAAATTGCAGCATTGCTTTTTGTTGCTTCGCCTTGGACGAAGATTATATGAGTGCCTGATGCTTTATGCTTTCTGAACATCTCTGCATCCCGTATGCCCGGGTAATTATACTTTTTCCAGACTTTTAACCTATCGGTTCTCAATGAGAGGCCTTATTTTCAATATAAACAGATTCGCAGTAAATGATGGTCCCGGAATCAGAGTGACATTTTTTCTCAAGGGTTGTCTCCTGGCATGTTACTGGTGTCATAACCCTGAAGGTATGAATCATGAGAAGGAGGATATTGTCCAGACCAACAGGATCGGTAATAAGAATTTCGGCTTTATTGAGACCGTCGGTTATGAAATAACGGCCTTCGAAGTGATCTCAATTCTTGATAAGGATAGGATATTCATCGACAGGTCGTGTGGGGGAGTTACGTTTTCAGGAGGTGAGCCTTTCCTGCAATTTGAGTTTTTAACGGAGGCCCTCCGGGCATGCAAATCATCCGGCTATCACACAGCTGTTGATACTTCAGGTTATTTCCCGGCCGAATATCTTGATCCTGTGATGGATTGCACAGACCTATTACTATACGATATTAAGCACCTGGATCCAGACAAGCACCTAAGATATACCGGGGTTTCAAATGAATTGATAATAAAAAACTTTAAAAAGGCTGCAAGGGGCCATTCTGAAATAGTTATCAGGATACCGGTTGTGCCTGGATTCAATGATGATGAAGATCACATCGGCACGCTAAAAAAGTTCTTAATGGATAATATGACAGATCAGGTGAAGGCGATAAACCTTTTACCATATCACAGGATAGGGCTGTCCAAGTATAAAAAATTGAAGAAGGAATTCATTATGGATGATATGCCGGGGCCCACTGCAGAAAAAATGAGCGACCTGGTGGAATTCTTTTCAGGTACAGGAATTAAGGTGAAAATAGGGGGATGACTACAGTAATATTACGGAATTGTGACCATAACATTTTAAAACAGAAACGATGATTTTTTCAGACAGGGTCAGGAAGCTCAGGGAGCAGAGCCTGAAAGCTGTAGAGACTCTATCAGCAGAACGTGCCTTTCTCCTGACAGAGTTTTACAGCAGTGATGAAACAAGAGAACTGTCGGCGCCTGTCAGGAGAGCCAGGGCATTCGAATACATCCTGAAGAACAAGAAGATCTGTATTAATGAGGGCGAACTGATTGTAGGAGAGAGGGGGCCTTCGCCGAAAGCAACTCCCACATATCCTGAAATCTGTCTTCATTCACTTGAAGATATGAGAATACTTGATACAAGGCCAAAAGTCTCATTCAGAGTCAGTGATGAGGTAATGGAAACATACGATAATAAGATCATACCATTCTGGAAGAATAAAAGCAATCGCGACAGGATAATGGAGCTTATGACCCCGGAATGGATGAATGCTTACAGTGCTGGAGTGTTTACGGAGTTCCAGGAGCAGAGAGCACCCGGTCATACTGTCCTTGGCTATAAGATGTTCACGACAGGATTCAATCAGTTAAGGGAAGAAATCAGGGAAGCTATCTCAAAGCTTGACTATTTAAATGATCCGATAGCCCTCGACAGGTATGAAGAACTGACAGGTATGGAAATTGCATGTGAGGCAATTATTATGTTTGCCGGCAGGCATGCTGATGAACTTGCAAAGCTGGCAGGGAAGGAAAAAGACCCGGCAAGAAGGAAGGAACTTGAAAGAATGTCAGCGATTTGCCGGAAGGTTCCTGCCAATCCTCCTGATACTCTTCATGAGATGCTGCAGCATTACTGGTTTATTCACCTTGGTGTTGTAATTGAACTTAATCCGTGGGATTCATTTAATCCGGGCCGCCTGGATCAGCATCTGTATCCGGTTTACCTGAAGCAGATGAATGAAGGATCGGTTACCATGGATGAGGTTTACGATTTGCTGGGCTGCTTCTGGGTCAAGTTCAATAATCATCCTTCACCCCCTAAAATGGGCGTTACAGCCCAGGAGAGTAACACATATACAGATTTCTGCCTCATAAACCTGGGAGGTCTGAAAGCTGACGGATCAGATGCTGTGAATGAAATGTCGTACATACTTCTTGATGTCGTTAAGGAGATGATGATACTTCAACCTGGTTCAATGATTCAGGTGAGTAAAAAATCACCAGACAGGTTTATTCACAAGGCGCTTGATATTGTAAAAACGGGCTTTGGCCAGCCATCCATATTCAGTACGGATGCAATAGTCCAGGAACTTCTTCGCCAGGGCAAGAATATTGTTGATGCACGAAATGGAGGCGCTTCAGGTTGCGTGGAAGCAGGGGCATTTGGAACGGAATGCTACTGGCTTACGGGTTACTTCAACCTTGTAAAAGTATTTGAACTCACAATTAATGACGGTTATGATAAGCGGACCCGGACACAGGTAGGTCTGAAAACAGGCTCTGCAGGGACTTACAAGTCATTCGATGAGCTGTTGAACGGATTCAGGCAGCAGCTTAATTATCTTATTGACATTAAAATACAGGGCAATAATATTATTGAGAGGCTTTTCGGGAAATACCTGCCTGTTCCCTTTCTATCGCTTCTCATTGAGGATTGTATTGTTAACGGGAGGGATTACAATAACGGTGGTGCAAGATACAACACTTCATATATCCAGGGAGTCGGACTTGGAAGCCTGACAGATATCCTTACTTCTGTCAGGTATAATATATATGAGAGGCAAAAATATACCTGGGAAGAGGTGAGCGAGGCTCTTCATGCTGATTTTAAAGGCTATGAGCATATGCAGAATGATTTTATCTATAACACTCCGAAATATGGTAATGATGACGACTATGCCGATCAGCATGCCGTATTGGTCTTTGAGGCCTTCTACGATGCAGTGAATGGCCGTCCGACTCCAAGGGGAGGGGTTCACAGGATAAATATGCTTCCAACAACATCACATGTATATTTTGGAAGTGTTCTGGGTGCAACCCCGGATGGCAGGCATGCCAGTCTGCCGCTTTCCGAGGGGATATCGCCTGTCCAGGGTGCAGACCATCAGGGTCCGACATCCGTTATTAAGTCGGCTTCAAAGATAGACCACCTTCTCACCGGGGGAACACTGCTGAACCAGAAATTCTCACCTTCTTTTTTCGAAGATGAAGACAGTTACAGCAACATTACTGCCCTCATCAGGAGCTATTTCAGCCTTGACGGCCATCATATCCAGTTCAACGTTGTAAATGCTGACACACTGCGTGAGGCACAGAAGCACCCGGAACTATACCGTGATCTGATAGTAAGGGTTGCCGGTTACAGCGATTATTTCAATGACCTGGGGGAAGATCTTCAGGATGAGATAATCAGGAGAACGGAGCACGGTAGCTTTTAACCAGATACTACTTTTTTACCTGTTTGTCTTTCACCTCATTAAACACGGATGTTGCCGTAGCAACAATCCCGGAAATATCGGACAGATTAGAAGGTAGTATAAGCGTGTTGTTTTCCTTGGCAAGTTTACCGAATTCAGTCAGGTATTGTTCAGCTATTCTGAGGTTAACTGCATTAAGTCCGTTTTCCTCTGATATGGATTTAGCTATTGCGCGCAGTCCGTTAGCTGTTGCATTTGCCAGCTGTTCAATTTCGGATGCACGTCCTGCAGCTTCATTGATACGCTTCTGCATTTCGCCTTCCGACCTTTTTATCAGCTCCTGCTTGTCTCCTTCCGAAACGTTTATTTTTGCCTGCTTTGTACCCTCCGATTCAGCAATGATGGCCCTCTTTTCCCTTTCAGCTCGCATCTGTTTCTCCATGGCATCCTTAATGCTCTGTGGCGGAGATATGTTTTTGACCTCGTATCTTGTCACCTTAACGCCCCATGGATCACTGGCCTTATCCACAGCTTCGACAATCGTGGTGTTAATCGTTTCACGCTCCTCGAATGTTTTGTCCAGTTCCAGTTTTCCTATTACACTCCTCATAGTGGTCTGGGCGATCTGGATTGAAGCAAATTTATAATTATCGATCCCGTACGATGCTTTCTGTGGATCCAGAACCTGCAGATACAGGATCCCATCCACTTCAACTGCAATGTTATCCTTGGTTATACACATCTGTGGAGCTACATCCATAGCCTGTTCTTTAAGGGTATGCCTGTACCTGACCTTGTCTATAAAGGGAATAATTAACTGGAATCCGGCTGAGTACGTGGCATGATACTTCCCGAGTCTCTCGACAATGATTGCCATTCTCTGCGGTACTATTTTTACCATTGTGGCTATCAGGATAAATCCCAGGAGAATTACCCCGATAAGAATAAATGTGGTGCTTGACGGTGCCATGTTTATTTATTTTTTTGGTTCAACAATTAAATTAAAATTTTGTTTTTCAATTATTATAACTGACTGGCCTTCATCAATTTCAGAGGATGATTCAGCATTCCAGGTTGTTCCTTTGAATTCCACTTTACCGTTTTTGCCCTTACCGAAATCGGTAAGTGCCAGTGCAACTTTACCGGTAAATTCATCCTCAACAGAAAGAGCCTGATCATTCTTACCGTAGAAAATTTTCTTCTGTATCATCCTCCTCAGTGCGAGAAGCGATAGTACAGATGTTGCTGCAAAGATTATTATCTGAAGATTCAGACCCGGATGAAATACAAGACAAATGAGTGCCGTAATCCATGCTCCGAAACCGAAGAAGAAGATCACGAATCCCGGGATGACCAGTTCCAGAAGGAACAGGATCAATCCTGCCAGGAACCATAACAGTTCCGGTCTGGAAAAAATAGTTTCTAACATATTGATAGTATTATCGATTTAACTTATTGCTTTCTATACTACTGAGTAAAGATAAAATAAAACACATATAATCATCAAAAAAACTATATGTACAACGCCCGGGAAAGGGTGAAAAGTCATGTTTTTACGGTGAGCCGGAAAGAAAGTGATTTCTTCGTTTGACTACCCGCAGGGACAGGACGCCCCTGCGCTAAAAAAAATTTCAGAGTCTGGAATTTTTTGTGTAAATTAATTCGGGATTAATTCTACGGGAGAATTCTTTGATTCTCAGGTATTATTACCGTCTGTTAGTACGGGATAAGTGCTTGATTTATAATAAGTGGCCATGTAAATTATGCCACAATCCAGCAAACCTGATAAATATTAAGTGATGAAAAAGTTCTTTGATTACTTCGATAACAGGTACAGGGAATCGATTTTATCCAATCCACCTTCTGAAGACGGACCGCTAATAACAATTTCACGGCAGACGGGTTGTGACGCCAGGCAGGTTGCCGAAAATGTGGTTGATAACCTGAACAGGAAGCCAGGTATTAGAAAGTGGAAATGGCTCGACAAGGATATAATATACAATATAGCTGCCGAATTGAACACTGATCCGCAGAGGGTTGAGAATTTTTACAAGGGTATTGAGTTATCAGATGTTTCCGAGATGATAATGGCTTTTTCTGGTAACTTTGTCAGTGATCTCAGGGTAAAAAAGGCTGTAAAGGATGTAGTGCTGGCGATGTGCAAGGAGGGTCATCTTGTGCTTGTTGGCAGGGGAGGTGTCTCAATTGCATATGATGTACGTAATTCACTGCACATCAGGCTTGTTGCACCCTTTTACTGGAGGGTGGAGAATGTTATGAAGAAAAAGTCGATGAATATTGAAGAAGCGGAAGAATTTGTTGTGGATACCGATGAGAAAAGATTTAAAATGATCCAGACCTTTCTCGAGAAAAAGCCTTTAAATATTGACTACCTTTTTGATGCTACAATTAACCGCAGCTCATTTACTATTCAGGAGACAGCTGACTTCATAACTCTCATGTATGAAAAGAAGACAGGAAGACTCCAGGGCGAGAATAAAATTATTACCCTGTAAAATAAAACCTTCACTTTAATATCCGGAAACATTTTAACACAAAGGGCACGAAGTACAGTGACCGTTTTACCTGCGATATGTACCCTGTGCCCTGAACACCTACTGGCAACAAAGTTCTCCTATCCTCTTGATGTGCTCACTGAGCCTGTTATCCAGATCTTTACGATAGGCATCCCAATCGTGTATGGGAATCTTGGCGACACCTGTATCCATAGCAGCCTTGGCAACAGCTGATGCAACATCGGAAATTAGTCTTGGATCCAGTGGTTTCGGAATTATATATTCACGTCCGAAATCAAGCTTTTCAAGGTTGTATGCCATAAGCACGTCATAAACCACTGGCTTTTTAGCCAGCTCGGCAAGCGCGTATGAAGCTGCCAGCTTCATCTCCTCATTAATCACCGACGATCTTACATCAAGTGCTCCTCTGAAGATAAAAGGAAATCCGAGTACATTGTTGATCTGGTTAGGATAATCTGATCTTCCGGTCGCAAAGATGAGGTCATCCCTGGTCGACATTGCATCCTCATAAGTTATCTCAGGATTGGGATTGGCCATTGCAAAGACAATAGGATCCTTTGCCATACCGGCCAGCATTTCCTTTGTGAGAATACTGGCAACTGAAAGACCCAGGAACATATCCGCTCCCTCGATGGCTTCAGCGAGTGTATCTATTTTTCTGTCGGTTACAAATTCCTTTTTGTATTTGTTGAGGTCATTCCTGCTGCTGTTGATTACTCCCTTACTGTCGAGCATCACAATGTTTTCCTTTTTTGCACCCAGGGTAACATACAATTTTGTGCAAGAAATTGCTCCTGCTCCTGCTCCGTTTACGACAATCTTAATATCTTCTATTTTTTTTCCTGTGATTTCGAGGGCATTAAGCAATCCTGCAGCGGAAATAATTGCGGTGCCGTGCTGGTCGTCGTGGAAAACGGGAATGTCCAGCAAGGCTTTCAACTTTTCCTCAACCTCGAAACACTCAGGTGCTTTGATGTCCTCAAGATTTATTCCACCAAAAGTCGGGGCAATACTGGCACAGATCTCAACTAGTTTTTCAGGATCTTTCTCATCAACTTCAATATCAAAGACGTCAATATCGGCGAATACCTTGAAGAGAAGGCCTTTGCCCTCCATCACGGGTTTCCCGGCCATAGCTCCTATGTCTCCCAGTCCCAGAACTGCAGTCCCATTTGAAATAACAGCAACCAGGTTTCCCTTAGCGGTATACCGGTAGACGTCATCAGGATTCTTTTCAATCTCGAGACATGGGAAAGCAACCCCCGGAGTATAAGCAAGACTCAGGTCATACTGTGTGCAGGCAGCCTTGGTTGGTATCACTTCAACCTTTCCTTTTCTTCCCTTGCTATGATACAGCAGGGAATCTTCCTTGGTGACTTTAGGCATCTTATTGGTTTTAAATTTTAACTTTAGAGGGCTTCAGAAAGCTATATAAGTCCCCTTCTGGTTAATGTTATTAAGTTCACACAAGTTACAATTAAATAATCAGATTAATTATGAAAAATATCAGTAGAAAATAAAATGGTACGAAGGTACGCAGGTACGAGGGTGCGATGGAGCAGCATAACGCAATAACGAAATAACGCAATAACGCAATAACGAAATAACGAAATAACGAAATATCAACCTCCCCTAGCCCTACTTTCCTTACCTGTACAGTTCGTTAAACAGCATCTTGAAAGTGCCATGCGTCTGACCCCTAAATGTGATCTCTGGCCCGAAGGCGTACAGTTCTCCTGATCCCACCGGAGCCATGAATGCTACAATTCCTTCCTTAAGATATTGCTGTCCAAGTGCCCAGCCGCTGTGCAGGGGACTGTCGGTCGAGAACCAGGCCAGCTTTTTAATACCGCTTGTTTCGAATCCCGGCTTAAAGCGGAATACAGGACTCTGATCAAAATATACGTCTGCCCTGGCGTTCATCCCCCAGTTTGATGCCTCATCCGTATTAATATCCATGGTAAGAAGACTACCTGGGATATAGAATTCAGTGTTCCTGAGGCTTACCTGGGATCCATCCTCATCTTCCCTTGTGAGTGCATTTTCCACCGGAAGTTCAAGCAGGGAAGCAAGACTGGTACTGCTTTCCATCGTAATGACTGTTCCCCCGTCTTCAAGGAACTTCCTGATCTTGGGGATCGATTTCTCAACTGTTATATTTCCTGTCCAGCCCTGGTAATCTTCAGGGATGTCGTCAGTGGAAGACGAACGTGAAAATGATCCGTAACCTCCTGGTCCTCTTCCGCCTGATGGAATAGCTCCCGCCATGAAGATAATCACGTCATATTTATTCTTCAGCTTGCCTGCATCTATTTCCTGGGGATAGATCATCTTATACTGGAAATGGAATTGTTCCATTATCCAGCTCAGCCAGCCCGCATTCATAGATCCTCCATACCTGTTCCATATTGCAATTCTTGCCGGCTCAATCGAAGTAAGTCCATCCGGTCGCAGGCTTGCCGGTCTTACCGGTACACCGTTTTCCGATGAAGATCTGGTGAGGACCTGTAAAGCCTTTGCCGATGACGGTATAAAAAATGCGCCAGGCTCAATAACTGAATTACCTTCCTGAGCATCCTGTATCCTGTATACCCGGATATTGTTGTTCAACAAATCATTCACCACAATAAAGGCATTGTTGATTTTCGGACTGATAATATATCCGGCTTTAGCTCCTGAAGGTACAACCCGGGCAGGGGGAGACTGAACCTCACCGAACGGAATTCTTTTAAAAGGTCCTTCAATATTATCCTGGATCCTGTCGAAGGCTACACTCATCTGGAACGCAAGGGTCCACCCGGCAGCATCATATGGAGGGATAGGCGGTCCACCGGGATATTGAAGGTCGTTGGGGTGGTCCTGGGGCTCAAACATGTCAAGGACATAAGGCCTGAAAGCCTGGT
>CAZQRQ010000030.1:0-41895 GCA_964595725.1 uncultured Rikenellaceae bacterium
ATGATACTTGCTTTTTCGTCTATGCAGGTAAAGAAGCTTTGTAATGAGTCCCATCGAGTCAGAAAAGATTAGTTCTGTTTACAGGAAAGAACGAAACCGCCTGCTCGGGTATATTCGTAGCAGAATTCACGACAGGTTTGAGGCAGAGGATATCCTTCAGGATGTCTTCTACCAGCTTACCATTGGCTTCAGGGATATCAGGAGAATTGAGAACCTTACAGCATGGCTGTATCGTGTTGCCGACAACCGCATCATCGACAAGTTCAGGAAGCGGAGGACCATTAACGTCAGCTATAGCGAAAACTCGGGTAACGACGAAGATGGACCACTCTCTCTTGAAGAAATACTCCCTGCTCTTGGCTCCACACCGGAAGATGAAGAGCTGAAAGAGATGGTGTGGGATATTATTGACGAAACCCTTGAGGAACTGCCGGAAGAACAAAGCAGTGTTTTTATCGCCACTGAGTTCCGGGATATGAGCTTCAGGGATATTTCGAAAAAGACAGGGGTGACGATCAACACCCTCATCTCGCGGAAACGCTATGCAGTTCTTGCACTGAGGGATAAATTGAAAGTAATCAATAAATTATTAAAGGAAAACTGATATGAAAACACTTAATGTACTCAAGTATGTAGGCTTTGGAATACTCGGAACAGGATTCATCTTCCTTGCCGTTTACATTACGATGAGCCTTTGGAACTGGCTTGTGCCGTCCTTATTTAATGGTCCCGTATTGAATTTCTGGCAGACAGCCGGACTATTCCTGCTCTCAAAGATACTGCTCACCGGCATCGCTCCAGGTGGTTCTCATGACAGGAGTAAAAAAGACTGGAGGAGTAAATATCATTATAAATACAACAAGACTCATGGAGAAGAAGAAACTGTTGCCAGTTCAACAGATTAATAACACAAGATGTATTAATCTGAAGGAGCAGATGAAATCAAAAAGGGGGTAATACTATTGCCCCCCTTTGATTTTTATAATAAATATGATCAGTACTGTTCAGCTGCTTCTGAAGAGGTTGATTGTCCTCCGCCACCATTGATTGTGCCTGTATTTTGATCAGCCCCGGTAAGCAAAGATTTTTTCCTGGCAGACATGTTCATTTCAAGCTGTCTGGTCTTTGCACGTTCCTCGTTGACGGCTATCAGTTCTTCACCTGACACCTTGAATTTTGATGGTTCATCAGGATTTACTATCCATACTGATGTGCCTGCAGTCAGCCCCTGTTCGATTATAATATTCTTGTCATTGGATTCTCCGGGAACAACAATTTGCTTTCTTCCATCGCGAGTATATACAAATGGGATGTTATCCGAACCGGCCTGCACGCTCTCTATAGGCACATATACAACATCTTGAAAAGATTTGGTAATAATTCGGTTACCTGTTGTCATTGAAGGCCTTAAGGCAGGGTCATTATCATCTATTTTTACGAGAACCTCAAATACCTTTGAGTCTGAGTTGGGTAAAATTTCTCCAATGTTTGCAATAGAGGCAACTGTACCTTTAAACGCCTTTCCGTGAAGAGCATCCACGGTAACCAGTACTGGCTGTCCTTCCCTGACCTTATTTATCTCAATCTCATTTACATATATTTTTGAAAGCATTGAAGAGAGATCCGGGAGTGTGGCAACGGCCGGGAACCACGGATAAATTGTAGATCCTGCCTCAATCTTGTTGCCCAGCCGGTCTTTTTTATAAATCAACATTCCATCTGACGGCGCTATTATCGTAAATCCAGCCAGCACATCCTGAAGATCAGTAACAATCCTGTCCTGTCTTTCAAGTTTCGTCTGCAGGTTCCTGATGTTGGCAAGAGTCTGCCTGTACCTGAGATAGTAAGTTTTCTTCTGCTGCTCAAGAGTTCTTTTCTGCCTGTCTACGGCCAGCTCTGCCTTGTACTGAACTGCAGGTGGCTCAAATTCAGATTGATCGAGCAGTATCTCAGCTTCCTCAAGAGCATAATCCTGGTTTTTTATTTCATCCCTGAGTCCTGTGAGTGTTACCGCCGAGTCAAGCAAAGCCATCTGGAGATCATTCCTGATATTCTGGAGGTTCTCCATCTCATCCTTGAGACGATTATCGAAATTTGTCCTGTCGAGAGACGCAATATAATCTCCCTTTTTCACGATAGTACCCTCTGGTACGAGGTCAAGTATCTTGATTCCGGTAGCCCTGAAATTCCTGTTAGCGACAATGTCCGGGCCGTTTATATCTACTGAATTTTCAGCATCAAGCTGACCTGTAGCACTAACCACTATTTCAAAGGGACCTTTCTCTGCCTGTGCATAACTGTATTGTGATAAGTCTTCCGAAGTAAGATTTACAAAAGCAAGAAGTCCGGATAGTGTAATTAATACAATGATTGTTGTTATTATTACTGTTTTTTTCATGACATTCTGTATCTGTTTTTATAATATGATTCTAGCATGTTATTATATAAGACAGAACAACAGAACGTGCCAAAAGTTCAACTGGAGGAACTCAATATATAAACAGAAATAAAAGAGGCAGTATTACTCCTGCAATTGTCAGTATGGCACCCCGCCTTGTAATACCGTTCTTTCCCTTGATAATAAACAACCCCGTCAGTGTAACCGTAATGAGTGCAATACAGTAGATATCACTGAAGTATTTCCACCATATTCCCGGATTATAGTGAAGAAAATTGAACTGGTAGAACAGAGGTCTTTTCTTTATCATTTCAACAGTTCCTGAGCCAGTCCTTGCATCAATCTGCACAAATCCGCCATCTACAAAAATGGTCAGCCGGTTACCTGTAGGGAAATAAAATGTCTTATAACCTGAAAGGTGGCCGATATCCTTGAGTATGTCCCTGGCTGCCTGGTCGTCAAAGGAATCCCTGCTTATGTCTGTATTTACTGTAAATGAGCTGTTTTCAAAGATATAGTTGGGATTCCAGTCGTGCTTATGGTTAAGGGCAATACCGGAGATTGCATAAATTAATGTCAGGCCGGTAATAAGGTAGCCAATATCACGGTGAGTAACACGGTTCAGTTTTGAGAGTTTCATTTTGTGAAAATTAAAAAAGGCCAGTATATCTGACCTTTTAAAAATTAGATAGCCCGTAGTTATTTTACTTTATGCCTGGAGTATACCATCATCATGTCAGCTAGTGCAGGCTGAGCTGCTAAAGCTTCCTCCGTTTCACAGGATTCGTCTTCTCCCGATACCATTGAAGCTTCGCCCATCACTTCTCCTTCCATCATGGCAGCGGCAGTGGCACGGGTTAGCTTGCCCTCAACAACTATTTCACTTCCAAGTAGTTCCATTGGAAATTTTGGCATATCTTCACCGGCAGAGATGAACAGTCTTATGTCAGGATTCTCTCCTACAATGAACATTTTCTTTCCGCTCATTGTGCAAACATGAACTACTTTCCCTTCAACAGAAATATTTTTATCGATATAGCTTCCCGGATTATCAACTAGTGATGTGAATTCCACTTTTACGGCATCATCTGATCCGTCTGTTACTGCACCAGCTTCTTTTGTGGCGGTATTTCCGCAGGAAGACAGAATCGCAGCACTAAATACAATTGCAAAAAATCTTCTGATCATAGTCGGTATAGTTTTATAAAAATGTTTGTAATCTGTTTTAAAAGAAGCACAAACATAAGAAAAAAGAAATAAAGTAACAATCGTGCATGATTATTACGATGAAAATAAAATTTACCGGTACCGGATAAACTTGCGGGCCGGCCGGTAGTCTACAACAACGTATTAAAGGTCAAAGATGTATCCAAGTGAAAGGTTAAAAAATGATGTCCTTTCAGGAGTCTCGTCGGTTCCGGGACTGCGGGGAAAATTAAAATTATAGCCGGCAGTCAGATCGAAATTCCCGAGGGAAACAGATAAGGGGATTCTCAGGGTAGTATTCATCAGGCCGAATGTATTCTGTTCCGCATATATCTCCCCGGAATATCGCGGCAGGCTAACATACTGACCAACAACTATGGTCTCATTTCCGAGAAGGAAGGAAACTTCTGGTTCAAAGCTTATCTTATTAAATAATCCGAACTTTATCACCGGTATATCGAGGAAAATATCCCAGTTAGCCTGGCCCGAAATTTCATCCCCTATGAGAAGGGAAAAGTCGGTCGAGCTACCAAATATTTTCCATTGCCATGCGAAACCAAGATTTGCAGAGCTGTTGAAGGAATTTCCTTCAACCGAATCAATTTTTGCGAAGAAGTACCTGGAGTATGATGTTCTGATATTCAGTCCTTTAACGCCCCTTATCCTATTGTTGTAACCTGCTGTCAGAATAGTAGTATTATACCTGGGCTCGAACTGGCTGTACATTATTCCGGCAATGCCAACAGAGAGCCCTTTTGCTCCCTGGTAGAACACCTGTCCGGAAATGTTGAACTGGTCAATACCCAGGTCCTGTCCGGAAAAGAATGTCCTGTTCTCAAAGTCTGATCTTACATAAATATATCTGGTATCATAAAGCGCACTTATTATTTCAGTAATATCCAAATCGTTAAAAATCATGGATTCCAGGAGTGAATCCTGGTATTCTCTTCCGAAGAGAAATTCATCAAGAGCTTTATCAAGCTTGTCTTCCTCCTGGGAAAAAACAGGAAGTGAAGTCACTATTAATATTATAAGGAAGATATGCCTTTTCATTCTGTGGTCGTGGTTAAGGAGTTAAGTATCAGGTTTGCAGGTGAAAGGTTACATAAGTGCTGACTGTCATATTCTACCCATTTTCTGGCGAATTCTTGCCCGTCGATAGAGCTGCCTGTTAAGCTGTGTCCTGTTCATGGACATCCTTCTCAGGTAGAGCCTTTGTCCCTGGGTAAGGTTAGCCCTCATCGGTCTCTGCAGCGCCTTCATCTCACGCTGCCTTGTCTTGATCATATTTACCTGGGCATCGGTAAGTGAACCCCTGAAAGCCTTAATCCGCTTGGCCTGCGTCATCCGGGGATCAGTCAGCATGTTTTTCTGTTCCTGCGACAGGGTGGCTTTGAATGCCTCCCGGATTTCCTTTCTTTTAGCTATCTCGTTACGCAGCATCGTCTTCTGTTCCTCTGTCAGCCTGTTTCGTATCATCTGGCCCTGTTGCCCGGTGGGAGAAGACTGTTGCCCGTTTACTGCCAGTGTTAACAGTAACATTGCCAGTAATCCGCCCGTAATTTTCTTGATCTTCAATTCCATGATAAATTATTTTACGTGTTCTATCATTTTGATAAGAATGAACAGGAAAGGTTTAATGACTGCCCTAAATTATGTAAAAAGAATCAGAAAAAAGATAGTATTGACCGTATCCCAGCATGTTCTTTAACCAGACATTCTTCAAGTGATGCTGTATTGCAGTCCGCGTATTACGTTACTACGTCAGACGCAATAACGCAATAACCTAAATACACTACCGCACCCTCGAACCTTCGCACCTCCACGCCTTATTATTTATACCCTTCCCTGTGTACGGTCTTAACGGCCCTTCCTGAAGGATCGTTCAACTTTGAGAATGAAGCATCCCATGCCAGGGCTTCCGGGGTGCTGCAGGCAACAGACGGAACTGAAGGAACTGTTGATGCTGCTGAGTCTGAGGGGAACTGTTCGCTGAATATGGCTCTGTAATAGTATTCTTCTTTTGAAAGCGGGGGATTTACCGGGAAACGGTATTTTGCCGTTTCCATCTGGGTGTCAGTCACTTTATCGGATACTATCCGTTTCAAGGTATCTATCCAGTTATACCCGACACCATCTGAGAACTGTTCTTTCTGCCGCCAGGCAACACTTTCAGGCAGCATGTCCTCGAAGGCTTTACGCAGGATCCATTTTTCCATCCTGCTGTCAGAGGCCATTTTGTCGACAGGATTAAGGCTCATTGCCACATCAAGGAACTCTTTGTCGAGGAAGGGGACTCTTCCTTCTATTCCCCAGGCAGCCAGCGACTTATTTGCCCTGAGGCAGTCGTAGAGATAGAGTTTCCCCAGTTTTCTGACTGTTTCCTCGTGGAATGACTTTGCATCGGGTGCCTTGTGGAAATAAAGGTATCCCCCGAATATTTCATCGGCTCCTTCACCTGAAAGGACCATTTTAACGCCCATAGATTTGATTACCCTGGCCAGGAGGTACATCGGCGTTGATGCCCTTACTGTTGTAACATCGTATGTTTCAAGGTGGTATATGACATCAGGGATGGCGTCCAGCCCTTCCTGGATCGAGAAGACCACCTCGTGGTGGACAGTACCGATATGATCAGCAACCTTTTGTGCTGCATCCAGGTCAGGTGATCCTTCCAACCCTACGGCAAAGGAGTGCAGCCTGGGCCACCATGCCTCACTCAGATCCTCGGTCTCGATCCTCATGGCTGCATACTTTCTGGCAACAGCGGATACAATTGACGAATCAAGTCCCCCTGACAGCAAGACACCATTGGGCACGTCGGACATCAGCTGGCGGTGGACAGCCCTCTCAAGCGCTTCGCGAAGCTCCCCGATACTGCTCTTATTGTCTTTCACATTTTCGTATGAGTGCCAGTCCGGATTGTACCATTTCTTTTCAATTCCATCCTTGCTGTACAGGTAGTGTCCCGGAGGAAATACCTCTATCCTGGGGCATACACCTTCCAGCGCTTTAAGTTCGGATGCGACAAAGAAATTACCGTATTTATCCCAACCCTTGTACAGTGGAACAATCCCTATGTGGTCCCTGGCAATAAGATAGGTGTCATTCGGTTTGTCGTAAAGGGCAAATGCAAATATCCCGTTAAGTTCATTTATAAAATCTACCCCTTTTTCCCGGTAAAGCGCCAGGATAATCTCACAGTCTGATTTTGTCTTGAAATTGTATTTGCTTCTGAGCTTGCCCCTTAGTTCCATGTGGTTATAGATCTCCCCGTTCACGGTGAGAATAAGATTACCGTCGTCACTGGTAAGAGGTTGCGCCCCTGACACAGGATCGACTATTGCCAGCCTTTCGTGGGCCAGTATCGCATTTTCACTGCAATTTATACCAGACCAGTCAGGCCCCCTGTGGCGAACTTTCTTAGACATAACCAGGATGCCTGGCCTGATATCCTCGTACTTCTGCTTCAGATCAAAAACACCTATTATACCGCACATAAATTGTTCCCTTACAATTTAAAGTTTCCCTGCGTTTAACAGGGAAAATGAATAATTTGACAAATAAAATCAAGCAAAAGTAATAAAACAATTCAATAATGCAATAATATGTTTAATTTACAATAAAAAATTAACAAAAGCAAATGATTCAGTTAATAAATTAATGATCAGGCATCCTTGCCGGTTGCTTGTTCGCTTGCCTGGTCATTATCAATCCTGCCGAGCGTGTCGCGTATTCTTACTGAATCCCAGGCATGGTCAGTCTCCACGGTATCAAGCTCAAGGTCTGCGGAAAGCAATTCCTCCTGTATCCTGAAGGTTTCTCGCGCTTTGATGACATATTCCTTTATATCATGTCTGTGCCCGGCCATCTCAACAAGTGTATCCTCATCATATTTAATAAAATTCAGCCCCTGCCGGGTTGATGTGTAGCTTCTGTATCCCATGCGGGTGAGGACATCTACTGCAAGTTTCACCGAAGTATGAAGGTTCTCCCTGTATATCTCTTTAATGCCCATGTCTATAAGCTCGTAGGCATCAACCCTGTTTCTGGCCCTTGCAAAAACCTGTATATGGGGAAAGTGTTTTTGTACGGTACGTATAAGATCCTGGTTTATTTCCGGTGAATCGATGGCAGCGACCAATATCATTGCTTTTTCTGCACCGGCTGACTGCAGAAGGTCAATGCGCGTGGCATCTCCATAATATACCTTGAATCCCATTTTTCTAAGCAGCTGCACCCGGTCGGAGTCGTGGTCGAGGATCGTTGCTGTAATCCCGTTTGCTTTGAGAAACCTTCCTATAATACTCCCGAAATGTCCGAAGCCAGCTATTATTATCTTGTTTTGTTCCTCGATGTTATCGGCGCGTTTGTCCTCCGGTTTTTCTTTCACACCGAACCTCGGATCAATGATCCGTTCGTTGATAAGCAGCAGAAGTGGTGTAATAGTCATACTGATTGCCGTAACAGCCATGAGTATATCCATGAGATCCCGGTTTACAATGTTAAGCTGGTTGGAGAAGGAGAGGAGGACGAAGGCAAACTCTCCTACCTGTGAAAGGGCGAAAGAGAACAGCAGATTCTGGTCGTTATTGATCCTGAATACAACCCCCGTCGAGTATAGGACAACGAATTTCATGACCATTACTCCTGCCACAAGTCCGAATATGGTAAGTGGCTTGGATACAATAAGTGTGAAGTTGATTGATGCACCCACGCCAATGAAGAAAAGCCCCAGAAGTAATCCCTTGAAAGGAGCCAGGTCGCTTTCGAGCTCATGCCTGTATTCGCTGGTAGCGAGAACCACGCCTGCCAGGAAGGCTCCGAGAGCCGGGCTGAGCCCGATAACCTGCATGAATAGTGAAACGGCAACCACAAGAAGGAGAGACGAGGCTGTAAAAAGTTCCGGAAGCCTTGTCCTGGCAACTATCCTCAGTAACGGTACCACTATATACCTTCCGGCAAAGTATATCATGGCTATTGCCGTGAGAAAAGCAATTGCCTGGAGCCACCCGGGCAGGTTACCTGTTATTGCTGATGAGATATCACTTCCCTGGTTCATGCTGGAGGTTACAAGCAATGGAAGAAGTGTCAGTGCAGGTATGACCATAATGTCCTGGAATAAAAGCACGGAAAATGATGACTGGCCGGCAGCCGTCTGGATAAGACCTTTTTCCTTTATAGTCTGGAGGACTATCGCTGTGGATGACATGGAAAAGGCCATTGCCACGGCCAGCGATACCTGCCAGGTAAGTCCTGTCGTTTTTAACAGGATAAAAACCAGTATGGCCGTCAGTGACATCTGGATGGACCCCATCCCGAGAATGGAATGTCGCATCTTCCAGAACTGGGCAGGTTCAACTTCGAGGCCGATAAGGAAAAGCATCATGACAACACCGAATTCTGCAAAATGCATAATGTCTTCTCCTTCCCTGCCAATGAAACCCAGTACATAAGGACCGATCAGCATGCCTGCCAGGAGGTACCCCAGGACAGATCCCATCCCAAGCCTCTTCGCAAGGGGAACACAGATGACGGCAGCTGTCAGATATACAAGCGCCTGCAATAAAAATTCCATATCAAATAGTTTTGTTTTGCATATTTATCAGCCAGTCGTTGAGATACTGGTATCTCTTTATTTCGTCAATCTCAAATTCGTTATTAACCAGCATATTAAGTATTAGTCCATATTGCTGTGCATATATTTCAACTTCATCCTTCGAAAGCCGGTGTGTGCCATGCACTGCAAAAGGAGGCAGGTAGATCATTTTACACAGGTATGCTGTCTGATCGAATGGTACCAGCAGCTCATTTACAGTATAACGGTTACGGCCTTCGCGGACATACGCTTTAACCTGCCCCCCGGCAGTAATGGCATTAAAGATGATCTTGCCTTCAAGGGCAGTGCCCCCCGGTCCGTATGCCCACCCGAATTCAAGGACAATATCAATCCACTGTTTCAGAAGTGCAGGGCTGCTGTACCAGTAAAAAGGGTGTTGCCAAATAATGATCCTGTTTTCCTGCAGCAACTTCTGCTCATACTCCTTATCGATATTGAAATCAGGGTACTTCTCATACAAATCATTAAAAGTGATTTCAGGTAAGTCAGGAATGTTCCTTATTAAGGCTGAATTGTTTGACGACCTTTCAAACCTTGGATGAGCGAAAATAATGAGTATTTTGTTTTTCATGCCTGTTATTTGTAGTCATAATAAATAAGTCATAAGTGGTCCGGTCTTTTCTCTGTATTATTGCCATCCCGTGGTTATAAGCCTGCTTTCAAACCATTCCACCATTTCCTGGTCGGGCAGCTTACTGAAGAAATCATATCCTGTTACCTTTTCGACAGAATCAACGGTCACGGCAAAGCTGAACAGGTCTTTGCCCGATGACTTGTTGTCAAGCAGGAAGGCAATTACCTTGTATTCAGGGGAAGAGATATCGGTAATGACCTTGAAATATGCACCCGGTACTCCGACACGACTCTCCCCGATATATGTGTTTATTTTATTAAATACGGGACCTGTTATTACAAGGAGAGAGTCATTCTGTAAAGCCCAGTCACGTACCTTTGCCTCCAGTCTCGCCCATATGCCCCTGTTAAATCCCGGAACCTGGGGACTCATATTGCTGAGCAGGAAGGATTCGCTCATTGCCTGTTCTGACCATTTCATATCCGCTGCAGGCGCAAGATGTCCTCGGTCATATCCGCTGCCGGCATAGTCTTTCAGAACCGCAGAACCTGTAACAACTGCCGTATCGGGCCTGAAGTTTTCGCTTCTTTCTTCTTTGCCGCTCTCAACCTCATCCCGGGTAAGGATATATGCAACCCACGAAGCCTGTTCGTACACTTCGTTATAGCAGAGGTCAAATCCCGTGTGTTTAACGATAGTATCCGGATCTCCGTCATAAGGATATCCCTCTTCAACGGAGCCTATCTTAATTTTAAGAACCGGCATTGATATAGCTGACGTTGCTGCATCATCTATTCGCCGGTTTGTGATAATCCATATTATTGCGGATATCAGTAGTATGACCACTATGGGGGTTATGTACTTTCTTTTCATACGAGACGTTTAACATTCTAATTTAAACAATTTCATTATCTGTTTGTTATAGTCATGTCAACCTTTTTGATAAAGGACAGGGCTATTTTAATTGATATCAGATTATTAACCAAAATAAAATTAAATTATGAAATTGACCAGATTGACTTTGTTAATATCGGCAGCAGCAATACTTGCAATTGGCGTTGCGGGGTGTGCTGGCAGCGGCTCGAAGAAAGAAGCTAAGAAAGGTGTGGAATATTACAGGACCCTTCAGTTCAGTGAGACTCCTTTTGATCTGGAAAGAGGAGCGCACCAGATAACTCCTGAACTTGCCAGGACGGTTAACAGTTATAAATTCACATACGACGACCAGGGAAGGCTTTCATCTGTAGAATACGTGCGAAATGATTCACTTCTTGATTACGGATCACTCGGAGCAGCCAAAATTACATACGAATATACCGGGAACAGGCAGGTTAAAAAGTTCTTTAACACTAAGAATGAACAAACAGAGACCCAGGGTTATTACACAGCAGTATATACACTTGATGATAATGGTGTAAGGAATGGCCTTATGTTCCACGGGAAGGACGGAAAAATGGTTGAGAACAGAAACGGAATACACTCCTATATGTGGAGTATTCTACCCGATGGCATGGTAAGGGAAGTAAGGTATAACCTTGCAGGAGATGAAACGGTAATGAATCCATTTTGTCCTTTTTACGAACTGAGGTTTACATATAACGATAAAGGATATGTTACCAGGATGGCCAATTATATGGAAGATACACTTTATAACTGTACAGCGGAAAACTGTGGGGATATAGGTGTATCATATTTTGTGTTTACCCCGAATGAATATGGCGATGTTGAGAAATTTGAAGTTTTCAATGTTTTCGGACAGATGTCAAACCTCTACTGGGGATGGTCAAAAAGGTTAAGTAAGTACGATGGGAACGGGTATGTTCTTGAGACTGCTTATTTAGACCAGGATGATGAATACCTTGGTGGCAAGAATGTCCCTGTCACACAGTATAAATACGATGAGCATGGTGCACTGGTTGAGACTGTTAATATGGACAAAGACAGGAATATAATCAATCATCCGGATACAGGTGTGGCAATTACCGAGTATAAATATGATGATGCCGGGACCCGTGTCGAGACTTTAAGGTTTAACAAGGACATGGTCGCCCTAGCCCAGTAATGTATTAGTAAGTGACTATGATTAAAATAATTAACTTCATTCTGACCGTACTGCTTGCAGGGATCATGATGACATCCTGTTCAGGGGGTAATTCCGGCAAACAGGATAAGCAGGAAGATGAGGGCCTGGTTCAGCCTGTTTTGAAAGTAAACATTGGTAAGGAAACAGAGCTTCTGCTTAAGGATCTTGATGAGAATGGTGATTACGTCAACAGCCGTGAATACCCTTCATTGATAAGGGCATCTATTGTACATGACGAGCTCAATGGCAATAATCTGGTGATTGATCTCAGGAGCCCGCAGAAATATGCAGCCGGTCATATAAAAGGGGCCATAAGCAAGAGGATCGAGGATCTTCCCGGTTACTTTGAGTCAGGAATAAAACCTTTTGAATATGACAAGATAATACTTGTATGCGATGACGGGCAGCTTTCAAGCTATACCACCTCATTGTTAAGGTTGAAAGGATACGGAAATGTTTTTGCCATGAGATGGGGTATGAGCAGCTGGAATAAAAAGTATGCTGAGGATGGCTGGCTCAAGGGTCTTTCCGGGAGATATGAATCAATGCTTGATACAACAACAACTGCAAAACCCCAGGCAAAGGGTATGCCTGAAATGAATACCGGTTTTGCAACAGGTAGTGAGATAGCTGATGCAAGATTTGAGAAGGTTTTTGCCGGCGGATCGGAAAATGTCCTTATTTCAGTGGATGAAGTAATTAAGGATCCATCCCGGTACTTCATTATCAACCTCGACCGGAAAGATAAATATGAAGACGGACACATCCCGGGTGCAGTAAGGTATAAACCAGACGCCACCCTAAGCTTCACGGACGAAATGACTACAATACCATTCGACCGGACGGTAGTGGTTTATTGCGGAACTGGTCACAATTCAGCTTTTGCCACAGCTTTTCTGAGACTCATGGGCTATGATGCCAGGACACTTAAGTATGGAAATAACAGTTTTATGTACAACAGGATGGAGGAGAAAAGAAATACACTTTCCTGGTTACCCTTTGATATGAGCGATGTAAATGATTTTGAAACTGTAAAATAGTCTAATATCAATATCATAATTCCGGCCGGGTCAGAGTATCAGGCCGGAATTCGTATTTAAATACTTCCGGTTTAATGTTATCCGAAACAATAAATAGATTTTTTCTGCCCATCTGGCTGAGAACCATCCATAATCCTGAAGACAAGGCGGGATCGTCAGAGAACAGGAACACATTCCCTTTAAAGTTCAGTATTTTCCTCCGGTTCATCCTGCTGAGCAATGATGTTGCATCTGAATGTAATTCTTCAGTATCTGAAGCGTTCAGGTCTGCCAGGTGATTGACTTCAGTGTCAATATCAATAACAAGCTTATTGCCTGTCATTATTTCGACCTGTTCGCATGTTATCACAACAGAATGATTAAAGGAAGGAATGGCATGTAATTCGGCATCTGGTTTAAAATGGTTGTTTGTCAGACTCCTTATCAGGACCATTCCGGGGACAACCAGAATTAAAGTACCAATAGCTATATTTTTTATTTTATTCTGCATCTGTACGGGTGTCTTCCTATTCACAACCTCCATCAAGTTTTTTGGGATCAAAACGACTTGCATTAAGGTACTTTGATTTAAGAGAATCAGGCAGGCTGTTCATCCCGGTAAATAATTTTGCAGCTCTGGTCCTTGTTTCGAAAAGTGCATTCTCCCTGGCTGTCAGACGTTCACCGTTAAATTTGCTGTTCATAATCGTTCTGAACCATTCATTCAAACCACCTTTCATTACCGCGCAATTCAAATATCCCATTCCTGTTGCCAGCGCCATTGCAAAACCTGCGTCATAATCATCATTTGAATAGAAAATATTAACAATATCTCCATCAGCAAGATATGTGGTAGGATTCGTTTTAAGCATTTCCGCGTACGGTATGTTAACAGCGCCTGGCAGGCTCAGTAAACTGTACTCATTCTCTGACCTAACGTCTATGAGATGAAAAAGTGTGTCTTCAATAACCATTTTTCGTGCCACCTGGTCGACTGATAATGATCTCTCATCTCCGGCTATCATTCTTATGACTATATCCGGCTTTTCAGTAAGGGACCGGTTACCCGACAGGGGTATAAAGGCAACAAGCAGGCCGGTTGCAAGAAGTGCTATCGAGAATTTTATCCTGAAGTTCATGATAAAGGTTTTATAGTTCTTTAGTTATTTCAGGCCTTGCATACCTCTTTTCAGTTTTTTCGGCAAGCCAGAACATAATCACTGCAAGTATGATTACCAGTAAGGTTGCAAACCCGGGGGAGATGCCAAGAATATCATTTATTCTTACCGGTCCTTTATAGGATCCGTTGGCCAGGTCAGATATCAGCGGGTATGTTTCAGCAAAAAGGAATGCACCGGTGAGACCGCCAATAAAAAAGACCATAGCATCAATTTTACCGATCGACATGGCACTGAGGCCCGTACCCGGACAAAAACCTCCCATAATGAAACCTGCACCCATAATTACTCCGCCAACAACAGAAGCTGCGATATAAAATTCATTTACATATACCTTGGTGAGGTCGAGCAATCCCAGGTAGCTCATTATCTGTGATCCGGCGAGGGCGACTATCGCCGCCGTAAAGAATACCTTGATAACTGTTGTGTCGTATCCATAGAACATGCCGGCCAGCTTTCTGCTTGATGAGAATCCTGCCTGCTCAAGGGCAAAGCCAAATCCTGTCCCTATTATAAATGCCAGAAACAGGGTTGCATTATCAGACATTAATCCGTTAACACTCAGAGGTCCCATGTTATTTTGTTATTTCGTTATTTCGTTATTGCGTTACGATATTACGCCACTTTGTTTTCGCACCTTCGCACCTCCGCACCTCCGCACCTTTCATTAAATCCAGTTTTTCCTGAAAAACCAGGCAAAAAGATACGCCGATCCGAATATTGCGATCATTGTAACGAAACCGGCTACCGACAGGACTGCCATACCCGACAGGGCTGCACCGCTTGTACATCCTCTTGCCAGCTGTGCACCATACACAAAAAAAACACCTCCGAGGAATGCGAATATCAGCCTCCGCGTGTTGGATATTTTCGGTGATTTCTCTATCCTGAACTTTAGTCTTTTTGAAACGGCCCCTGAAATGAAACCTCCCACAAGTACTCCCATAATTTCGAAAGTAAGCCAGTTTTTCATCGGTTTACGTCCGTCTTCGAAGTATTTACTGTAATATTCTGATTCTTCAACGTGAGGCCTGTCAACAGCCCCTACTAAGGAAACCACGCAATACTTTATTCCCCCGCTGGCGCCAAGTCCTCTGCCCGACAGGTACATTGCCAGAAGCAATACCAGTCCCAGAAGTGTGCCTGCAATATAAGGATTCATGTATTTCGTTCTCATCAGTTGCTAATATTAGAATACTCTGAATAACAAACACTCAGGCAAAGATAAAGTTCAAAGGAGTCGTTATTCAGAGTAATATTCAGGATGCTCAGCCCCGGGATGATCCTGATCACTGTGTTTTTGCAGGAACCAGGTCTTCGGTTTTATTGGTTGCAGGTGTGAAAATACCTATCAATCCTTTTAGTCCTACGCTCATAACAATATTTATAAAAAAGGAAAGAAACCCGATGAGGATAAAAGTGCCGCACACTGCCGCTAATACCATGTAGGTATTGAACTCTCCATTAACGTAAAGCGATCTTCTCAGCATTCCGTGCAGACCTGCCATTCCCATGAAGGCTCCCATCCCTATACCACCTGTCAGATGTGTCCAGAAGTGTATGTTTACCAGTTTCTGGCTGTATATTTTCGCTCCATTGGTAACAATGGGAAAGAGGATATAAATTGCTGCATAAAGCGTCATTGTTAGACCGACAAGCACTGCAACGTGAACATGTGGTCCTACCACCCATTGGGTGTTATGCAATATACGGTTTAGCCCGACGTCTGCCTGCATTATTCCCGCAGGGACAGCAAGTGCAAAACCAAGAAGTCCGCCAAGCAGGAATTTCAACGGATTGATCATCTTTAAAGGCCTGGCACTCCAGAGTGTTGCCAGTGTGATGAAGAATGCCAGTCCCTGTGTTATAAGCTCAAAGGCAGTAACCATTTCGCCCGAGATCACCTTCAGGAAACCTGGTTGTGCCTGGTCTGAAAGAAGGTGATGAGACCATACTGTCCACGATACTACAAGTTCAAGCAACAGAGCAGCACGTGCTATGTTTTGCATAAAGAGTGTTTTACCTGTGATCATCATTGCCAGAAGATACCATGTGCCAGCTACAAATATAAGTACAAGACCGTCAGCTATCAGGTCGAGACCCCACCAGTACCAGTTTTTATACAACAATGCATCAATGGCACTCTCTTTAAGATCAAATCCGAGTAAAGCCCCAATCATGTAAACAAGTATCAGAACACCTGTAAATAAGATCACTCCTGTATTTAGTGCCAGGTCAACTGAACCCCTTGCAATCGCTGCAACAGGCAAGGGAACCAGGTGCTCCCTCTTGTGTTTTCGGAAAAGGTTGGTGAGTCCTGAAACGCCAAGGGCAGATCCTAGCAATGCTGCAGCGGGCTGTTTCTCCCAGCCGGCCGGTGTATACGTGATGGTCTTGAATATGTTGATAATAAAAAGCGCAGTTCCTGCCATCACGATCGCAATCCCGGCTATAAAAAATGTTCCCCCGATGACACTGAATTGGCTAAAATCGGCTGGAAGAGGCCAGTATAGTGTGTACAGTGGAGAATAGTGGCTTATGAAACCTGCTAACCAGAAAATGAATGTTCCGGAGGTGACGAGAATAAAAGTCCAGTTTCCCATTTTTATGCTCCAGAGTGGTTTTTTCATCAGGTATGGTACAAGGAACAGGAAGGCTCCAAATACAATTGAGTATGTTGAGCCAAATATTCCGACAAGAGGATGTGCTGTCAGAATGGCAAAGAATTGGGGCTCCGTTATTGGTGCAAAAGGTTTCACCTCGTAAATACGCATGATCATACCTTCGATTACAACAAAGCCAAAATAGATCAATCCTACGACTACGAATCTTAAGACAAGTTTTTGCATCGGCGTGAGGGTTTCAGGCTTGAAGATCCCTCCTTCACCCTTTATCAGTGTATCTTTGAAATTCATGTTTTGTGATTTTAATGTTTATAATGCTCACTCATGCAGGTCAGTTACCTCGACCACATCTTTTTTGATCATAAATACTCCTTTCGGACCCGAATATTCTGTTGATCGTATGGAATAAAGACCTGGTATGTCGAATGTCCAGAGGATATCATTCCTGTGTCCCGGAACAACCTGCATCTGGAACATCATACTGTTGTCAGGCCTGAACAGGCCGAACCCGTAAGTGAGATCTTCTGATCTGACATCGAACAACACCATATCTCCCTTATTGATAACAAGCTTTTCAGAAGGCAGGGTGAATTCGTGATCCTTTACAGTTATTACAAATGTCTTGTCGGGATTGTAATCCGATCTGTTGAGATCCACCTTCGACCATGGAATGGTGTTATAGGTGATGATGTGCAGAGAAACCCCCAGTAATGTCAGGAATGCAACAAATGTATAGAAGACTGCCGGTCTAACTGCTCTGCTTTTACCGCTGGCTGTTACCCTGTATGCAAACCAGGCTACCAGCAAAATCATGACAAGGCAATAAAATGTATATGCCAGTGTCTGTCCGGTAAGTACAACTTTTGAATCAACCATGGGTATCCGTTTTTAATTAGTGTAATTTGATATATTTATATAGCATTTTATTATAAAAAAATTATTTTCTCACCAGGTCAGCAAGGGTGGTCTCATTGAATATCCTAAGAATATTCTCCCGGGTCGACTGCCAGGTATCATGCATAGAGCAGACATTTTCAAACGGGCATTCCTTTAAGCCCAAAAAGCACTTATTGTAATTTTCAAGACCTTCTGTAGCATCTATAATATTTGCCAGCGTTATCTGTTCGAGCCTTCTGCTGAATCTAAATCCCCCATTCCTGCCCCTGACACTTTCAATGAAGCCAAATTTTGAAAGCGTAGTAAGAAGCTGCCGCAGGTACTGATACGGAATATCCAGTTTTTTATGGAGTTCATCTGCTGAATGGCTCTCTTCTTCGTGAACGGCCATGTAACTCAGAATACTTAATGAATAGGATGTTGTTTTATTGAAATTCATAAATTGATACCAATGTATAGCATATTGCAAATATATAAAAGAGTATGAATTGGAGACCATGAATTGTGATATCAATAACCTTTTTTTTGAAAAGCATTTTTAGTGCTCATTTTATGGGAGACCTCAATATTAATCGGCAGGAATATTATAACTTCGGGAAAAATCAAAAATATGAACCTATCATTCAGGACAGAGCCGGTTTCAGAAGATGTCGATTCAATAAGGAAGATCGTGGAGTCAACTGGATTTTTCTACCAACATGAAGTTGATGTAGCAGTAGAGCTAATTGAAGAACGGCTTAATAAAGGCGCTGCATCAGGGTATCATTTTGTTTTTGCTGACATTGACGGCGTAACAGCCGCATATTCATGTTTTGGTCATGACGAGATGACCAGGTCTTGCTTCGAACTTTACTGGATAGTGACACATAATGACTACCGCGGTATGGGGATAGGAAAGAAACTCCTCCGGGTTACATACGATCAGGCCAGGAAGCTGGGTTGTACAATGATTATTGCAGAAACTTCCGGAAGAGACCAGTACAAGCCTACCAGGGATTTCTATGAGAGTGCCGGTTATACGCTGGAAGCCACCCTGAAGGATTATTACGACAAAGGTGATGATAAGTGCTTCTATGTTATGCGGCTGGAGTGAATGGGAGAAGTGAGAAGTAAGAAGTGAGAAGTGAGAAGTGAGAAGTAAGAAGTGGGAAGTGGGAGAGAATCATCAGGCAATTCGGAGCGAAAATTATCCCGTAAGGGTTAAAGTATTGTAGCAGAAGGAGGCTATTTAATGGTTGGCGCCGGAGCAGAAAATATACGTATTTAAAGCCGGTTTTTAATACGTATTATTCCACACCGTCTCAGTTTCCCATCATATTGAGCGATGCAACATAATAATCTTTGTCCACAATTATCACCGGATTTTCGGAATCCAGTCCTACAGTGGAAAACCTCGTTGATGGCTTTACTGTCATTGCGGCATCATCCACCCAAATCCTGAGTGGCATATTGAATTCCTGTACACAGTTGTTCCACCTGAATGATAGCTCATTACCTTCAACATAGTATTCGAAAACGGGAATCCTTACATCCCGGAGATACTGGTCAAAAATAGGTTTCAGGTTCATCCCTGTCTTCTCTGAAATATAGTTTTCAATCTGCGATCCATCAACCACCTGGTGGTAAAATTCCCTGTTAAGACCACGCAGTATCTCTCTCCACCTGGTGTCATCATCTATTATCTGGCGCAATGTATGCAGCATATTACCGCCTTTTGAATACATATCCCCTGAACCGGGATAATTAACATCATATATGCCGACAATGGGCCTGTCGTTCCTGATGTTCCTCCTTGTACCTCTAACATATTCCGCCCCTGCGTCCTTCCCGTTATAATACTCCACAAAGAGGCTTTCCGAATAATTGATAAAGCTCTCATGTATCCACATATCAGCAATATCCCGGCAGGTAATATTATTTGCAAACCATTCATGCCCTGATTCATGGACAATGATGAAATCCCATGAATCACCCCATCCGGTCCCGCTCTGATCCCTTCCGAGATATCCGTTCTGATATCCGTTTCCGTAGGTCACCGAGCTCTGGTGTTCCATACCCAGATAAGGAGCCTCAACAAGCTTATAGCTGTCTTCATAAAAAGGGTAGGGGCCAAACCAGTACTCGAATGCTTCAAGCATGAGGAAGACCTGCCTGAAATGCACCCTTGCCTTTGCCAGATTATCCTTCAGCACCCAGAAATCGCAATCGAGTGTTCCTTTTTCGCCTTCAAATTCTTCTGTAAAATGTTTATAGTTACCAATATTGATATTGACACCATAATTATTAATCGGATTCGAGACAAACCAGTGATATGTTCTTGTCCCGTTTTTAAGTTTTTCGACTTTCCTTAGCCTGCCGTTTGAGACGTCAATAAGTTTACGGGGGACATTGACACTGATCAGCATGCTATCCGGTTCGTCGTACATATGATCCTTACAGGGCCACCAGAGGCTGGCGCCGTCACCCTGGCATGAAGAGGCAATGAAGGGCAGGTTGTCGCTGTCTTTTTTCCATGTTATTCCACCCTGCCATGGAGGCCTCAATGCAACATGTGGTTTTCCTCCATAGGTAACTACTATCATTCTGAGCGAACCGGGTTCCTGCTCTTCGGCCATATGAATGAAGTGGGCATTGCCGTCGTGCACTATCTTCAGATCCCGTCCATCTTGTTTTGCCGATGAAAGCACAAGAGGTGGCTGAAGATCGATCTGCATCACCTCGCCGGGAGTGAGAACTTCGTAAATAATTGTATTGCTACCATTTATGGTGCTGTCTGAAGGGTTGACAACAATATCAAGGTGATAATACTTGAGATCCCACCAGGCTCTTTCAGGTGTAACAGAACCCCTCAGAGTATCCTGTCTTGTGAAATGAAGTTCCTGTGATCTTGCTATAAGCCCTGATATAATTAAACCTGCCGCAATTATGATTAATCTACGCATGGTATAAAATTAGTAGTTACTGACTGAAATAAGTTGCATGGAACCGACATCGAGAGCCGACAGGAAACCAAGTCCAGATTCCCTGGAGTAAACGCATCCTGTATCTATCGGTATTACCCTGGATTTTTCCTTTATGAGGGTATTAACAAAATCAATGGTTTTTGGACGATGCCCGTGAATAATAGTCTTGCCTTCGAAAACCGGGTTACTGTACCCGGACCTGGTTTCCCATATCATTTTGTAATTATCGCCGAAAGGATCCGGTGCTTCATCATTAAAACCGGCATGGACAAAAATTAAATCGCCTGTTTGTTCATAATACCTGAGGTTCATAAAGAAATCAATGTACCTGGTCTCCATATCAGAAAGGTCAGATATTCCGAAACTTAGAAGAGTGTCACTGCCGCTGTTATAGAGCCAAAGTGGCAGCAAACTCCTGTCCCTGTATGCGTCGAGCATCATCGATTCGTGGTTTCCCATCAGAGGTGTTACATCATAACCTTTCTTGGTCAGATCCAGAATAAGGTCGATCACTTCCCTGCTTTTATCACCCCTGTCGATGTAGTCGCCCAGCAATATCAGCCTGTCTGATTTTTGCAGGCAGATCCTGCTGATAACGAGTCCATAAAAAGTGTCGTAGCAGCCGTGTATATCGCTTATTGCATATAGTTTCCCCATTATAATGGAAGGATATTATCAAGTTACAAACCTTGCAAGTCCTTTCAAACCAGGAAGTCCCTGACAGTCCTGAGCAGATCCTTTATAGAGACAGGTTTCGAAATATATCCGTTAAAACCTGACGAAAGAGCCTTCTCTTTTTCTTCATTTCCCGTATAGGCACTGATTGCAATGATAGGCACTTTCTTGTTTCTTTTTCGGATTGCTGATACTGCACTGTATCCATCAACAAGTGGTAGTTTAATATCCATGAATATCAGGTCAATATCAGGACAATTATCTGCGGTACTTATTGCCTCCCGGCCGTCGGAGGCCCTTAGCACAGTTGCCCCCTGTTTGGTCAGCAGTTCTTCCATCAGCCTGAAGCTCAGATCATCATCTTCAGAAACAAGGATTGTTTTTCCGGCAGGTATTTCAGATGTTACACTTACTGGTTTCTTCCTGGCTGTAATTATCTTACCGGTATATTTTTTATAAGGAATTGTAAAGAAGAATTCACTGCCCCTGTCTTTTTTGGCGGACAACCAGATCTTTCCTCCCATCATTTCAACATATGATTTGCATATTGAGAGTCCGAGACCTGTTCCTTCAGTTTTTTTCTCCGGCGAGCTATCGACCTGGTAGAACCTTTCAAAAATTCTTTTCTTATATTCAGGTGTAATGCCAACCCCGGTATCCCTGACAAAAAACTCTATATCTTTCTTACCTTTAATCGTATATCCAAAATCAACTGAACCTCTGGTTGTGAATTTAAAGGCATTGTTAAGAAGGTTTGAAAGGATCTGGATCACTTTGGTTTCGTCGGCGCTGATTACTGCATCTTTGCTTTCCAGCCCTTTTATATATCCCAGTTTAATATCAGATTGCATTGCTTTAAGTTGATACTGATCATATAACGTATCGATAACTGAATTAAGGTTAAACTCATTTTCCGAAATTCTTACATGGCCGGTCTCAATATTTGAAATATCGACAATATCGGAAATTATTGAAAGCAGCTGGTTGCTGCTCTGGTATACGATATCGATATACTGTTTCCTGGTTTCCTCCGAAAGATCTGAAGCCTCCAGCAACGATGCGAAACCAACAATCGCATTCATAGGTGTACGGATTTCGTGGGATATGTTGTGTAGAAATGCAGTCTTCAGCCTGTCGCTCTCTTCAGCTTTTTCCTTTGCTGCTGTAATATCTGCCAGGAATTTATTCCTTTCCGTGATATCCCTGGCGAAGCCGCAGTTATATTCTTTTCCCTTGAAATTGACATATGTTGTTACAATTTCTACAGGGAACGTGGAGCCATCTTTACGGAGGTGGAACGATTCCCCTCTTCCTGATCCGTTTTTTCTAAGGTGTTTCCAGATTGCTTCCATGGTTTCATCTGTAGCAGAAGGATTTAACAGGCTGACATGCTTACCCAGCAGCTCATCCAGGGTGTATCCTGTAGCCTTGCAACCCGCGTTATTAACATAAATGAACCTGTTTGATGAATCCATCCAGTATGCACTGTCGTAATGGCAATCAATTGACTCCTTTAGCAACATCAGCTTTTCCTCTGCCTGCCTGCGGTCAGTTATATCCTTCAGGGTATCCATGATAAACGCAGGTTTCCCGTTCCTGTCGTATATTAGTGTTGCACTGAAATCGGCCCAGAACCAGGATCCGTCTTTTCTCATTACTCTTAGTTCTTTATCGCTGATAGAGCCTTTACTTATCAGTTCATTCATTATTTTTTCAAGGGCAGCCTGATCGCCGGGATGAATCATATCGAAAGTACTGACGTTCATCAATTCTTCGTCGCTATCATACCCCAGCATTGTTCTTTTACGCTTGTTGAAGTATTTCATCTTTCCTGACATGTCAAAGAGCGACAGGCCATCCTGGAGGGTTTCCAGGAGAGTATGGTACCTGTCCTCGCTTTCACGCAAAGCTTCTTCTGCTTTTTTCCTTTCTGTTATGTCGGTAAGCGTGCCCTCGTAGTATAATAGCTCGCCGTTGTTGCCTATTACAGCATGTGAATTCTCTAAAACAATAATTTCGCCACCGTCCTTCTTCCGCAGGATCAGCTCCACATCCTTCAGGCGCCCTGTGCGTGACAGGAAACTGGTAAAACCATCCCTTTCGGATGGATTTACATAAATATCTTTACCGATGTTAAGTTTTTTAATTTCTTCCTCGTCTGAATATCCCAGCATTTTAATGAGAGCCGGATTTGCAGTAATTATTCTACCGTCAGGAGTACTCTGATATATGCCGTCGTGAACGTTCTCAAAAAGAACACGGTAGAGATTTTCACCTTCCCTTCGATCCCCTTTTCTTATAGATACTTTTTTCCCACTGTCTTTTGCCATGGATTTGCGGATTTTCCGTAAATAAGTTAAATTATTCCTGAGGACAGGTCAATTGATAAAATTATTAAATAATTCTTTAAATTTGGACATGACACAAGCAATTTGATAAAACTATGAAATTAATCCTAATCATTTCTGCAGCAATAATGCTTGTTTCCTGTAAAACTCAGCAGCTATACCTTAATGTTGTTGAACCGGCACCGGTGACACTGCCCGAATATATTCAGAGTGCCGGGGTTATCAACAGGAGTGAGGCCACAGGAGATGCCGGGGAACTGGATGCGCTTGACAGGGTTTTAACCCTGGAGGGAAAAGAACTTGACAAAGAGGGGGCTGCGGCTTCAATTTCTGCGCTCACCGATGAATTGATGGGCAATGCCAGGTTCGCGGAAGTACGAGCTCTCGATTTTAATGACGACCAGGTTAAGGGTCCCGGGATATTCCCGCCACCTCTAAACTGGACTGTGGTGGATGAAAAATGTCGTGAAGGAGGAGTTGATGCCCTCTTTTCACTCGAGCTTTTCGATACTGACACCAGGGTAAGCTACCAGGTGCGTAAGACCGATAGCAAGCGAACACTGTTGGGTGCTATTGCAGGTATTGAGCAGCAGGCTGATATGCTTACACTTGTTAAGACGGGGTGGAGGATATATGACCCATCAAGCAAGTCTATCCTTGATGAGATAACTCTTAACCGTAGTATAACATTTTCAGCAACAGGACTGACACCTGCCGTAGCAGTTGCTGCTCTCATCGACAGGAAAGAAGCAGTAAAACAGGTGGGAAGCAGGGCCGGGCAGGCCTTTGCCTGGAGATTGCTGCCATATGAAATCAGGGTATCGCGTGATTATTTTGTCAAGGGCAATGATAACTTCAGGGTTGCGATGCGAAAAGCCCGGACCGGAAACTGGGACCAGGCCGGTGAAATCTGGTTACAGGAGACAACCAATCCAGTGATGAAAATAGCAGGACGCGCATGCTACAATATGGCCATAATCAGTGAGATAAACGGTAAACTCGACATTGCAGTCGATTGGGCAAGCAAAGCATACGAGGATTATAAAATAAGGCAGGCCTTAAGATATTTACGTGTGCTTGAATACCGTCAGAACAGTGAACGTATACTGGAGGAACAGGGGAATTAGTAAAGGTGCAGTGGTATATATCGAAAACGAAATAACGAAATACCACATAAGCGCCAGCATGTTAATGATATACTAAGACCAGAAAAGGGCATTGGCTTAGTCAGTTTTATGAAATTCAGGGGTTTTACGGTTTTTCGAGACCTGTTCGTAAGAATATGCAATCTCCAGTAACACAGGTTCACTCCATGCTCTTCCGAAGAATGATACACCAACAGGCAGTCCTTCTATAAAACCACCAGGGACTGTAATATTCGGATAACCGGAAATAGCGGCATATGAAGAACTGCCTCCTGATGAGCGATCGCCAAGGATGAGGTCAGTTTTCCATGCCGGTCCTCCGGTAGGAGCCATTATCGCATTAAGGTTGTTTTCGTTCATGAGCTTGTCAATTCCGTTTTCCCTGGTAGCCTCATGCATTGTTTTAAGAGAATTAATGTACTCTTCTGAATCCAGGCCACCTTTTGCCTGTGCAGCTTCAAAAACTGCCTGGTCAAAATACCGCATTTCTATGCTGTCGTTCCTGTTAAATTCAATGAGCTCCCCCAGGTTTTTTACAGGAGCATTATCGCCAAGAGATCGCAGGTACTTATTTATACCATCCTTGAATTCATAAAGGAGAACCTGGTATGAGGCATTACTATAACCTCCCCTCGGAAATTCGACTTCGATTACTTCTCCTCCCTGACTCTTGATCTGTCTCACCGCTCGCCTAAGAAGGGTGTCGATCCTCGGTGATGAGCCAAGCCTGTCCTTAAGAAGTCCGATACGTTTCCCTTTCAGTCCGTCAGGTTTAAGAAATTGCGTATAATCTTTATATGATTTCCCGTCCGACAATAATGTTTTGCTGTCGAGCGAGTCGATACCTGTTAGTGCTCCCAGGCATATTGCCACATCGGTGACGGTACGACCCATTGGGCCGGGAGTGTCCTGTGTAAAAGATATAGGGATTATCCCCGACCGGCTCAGAAGCCCCACAGTTGGTTTAAGACCTACTATACCGTTATTGTTTGAAGGACATACAATCGAGCCATTTGTTTCGGTGCCGATTGCCATCATGCAAAGGTTAGCGGAGACAGATGCTCCCGACCCGGAGCTGGATCCGCAGGGATTCCTGTCGAGTACATAAGGATTATTGGTTTGTCCGCCAATTCCGCTCCACCCGCTCGATGAACTACTTGCCCTGAAATTTGCCCATTCACTTAGGTTGGCCTTTGCTAATATTACAGCGCCTGCTTCCCGAAGTTTTTTTGCTATCCAGCTGTCGCTGGGCGGATAAGAATTCATAAGCGCTCTTGAACCCGCAGTATTAGGCATTTTATCGTGAGTATCTATATTATCCTTGATAATGACCGGTATTCCGTGCATGGGCCCCCTGATCTTTCCTGAAGCCAGTTCCTTATCTAGCTCCCTGGCAATATCAAGGGCATCGGGATTTACAATTATAATTGAGTTAAGTACCGGGCCGTTATTATCGATTGCCTCAATCCTTTCAAGGTAATCGCCGACAACTTCTGCAATTGTATACTTTCCATCTGAATAGCCTTTTTGAAGCTGGCTTATTGTTATTTCTTCAAGCCATGATGCCGGGAAGCTTATTTCCTTCCCTTTATCTGACGGGGTTGTACAGGTGATAAAAGAAACAAGGCTTATCAGAAGTACTATCTTGGTTCTTGGCAGGATTGGTTTCATGATTTCCGGTTTTTCTAATAAAATGTATTGTAAGATAGAAACATATTCCAATGAAGTCAAATTTTAAGTTCTATTCAAACTTAAACCAGTCAAGGCCGAACCCGTTATTCCCTTTTATATTGAATCTCAGCCATACTGCATGGATCCCTGTAATTTTGTCTGTCTGGACTGATACAGTGGTCCATGTATTACCATCACCATCTCCAGGTATCTGCACAACAGCTGTGCCCTGTGCCCATGGATCATCCAGTGAAACGGTGATGCTCCCAGGGTCCTGTCCTGGAGCAACTCTGAAATTTATTTTGCTAACGCCCTTTCCAAAATCGATGTATTTATACGCAGCACGATCACCCGTGAGCATCTTCGTCAGTTCTTCATTATCACTTGTAAAAGCTTCTATTCTAACATTCCCATGGAGCAGGCAAGCTCTTTCAGCATCTATCTGTTCATGTGCATTGAGAGGACCTGATGCACCCTGTGTAGTCATCTCAACTTCATTTATACTTCCATCTTCATTAAAGCTTATCGGCTCCACGCAGGCTTTTCGCATTGTGTTTGATCCGTGAGTGGCACGATGGTAGAAAACATACCATTTACCATTAAATTCGACTATTGATCCGTGGTTATTCCAGTTTTCCGGGTCACTGTGATCATTATTTATAATAACCCCGCCATAATTGAATGGGCCCCACGGCGATTTGCTGGTCGAATAACATATGCATGATGCAAAATCATGCATGCTCAGGCCGGCATAGACAAAATAATAAATTCCATTTCGTTTAACCATATATCCTCCCTCATGGAACCTGTGCTCTTTCTGGGTCACGACATTGTCATGGATAGTGGTGCTGTCAATTTCAGTCATATCAGGTTTGAGCTTTGCCATTTTAGCTGTAAACTGTCCCCAGATATAATAACCCTGACCATCATCATCAATAAAAACGCACGGGTCGATCTGGTTTATACCACCGGTGTTAATTGGTATTCCGTTAATGAATGGGCCTGCAGGAGAATCTGATATAGCAACGCCTTCAGTCTGGGAGCGACTTGCCAGACAATAATAGAGATAATACTTCCCATCTTTATATTGTGCATCAGGAGCATAAAGGTAGCTGTCACTGTACGGTACCTGATCATTTGGTCCCCGGGAGGAAAAAGTATTTAAATGGAGGGTCCATGTTTTCATGTCTGATGTTGAAAGCACATGGTAACTATGTGAACAATAGTATTCAGGGCTCTCATCGCGAGAACCGTAAATGTATAATTTCCCGTTTTTCCAAACGTGTGCTGAAGGATCAGCAATGTAAACACCTGGAGGAACTATCGGATTCTGCGATAAGAGTTTGCCCAGAAACAGGAACAGGAATATCAGGGAAGTCAGTTTTTTCATATTTGGCAGATATTAAAGCGAAGAACTATTTTATTAAAACGGCTTATTAAATTACCGAAAAAATCCCGAAATTAATGCGGTTTTTTTCTTTAGTTTATCTTGCTCAAGACAAACTGGGGGCTTGAGAAGTATAAACATATTTAATCACTTGAAAGTGCATATATTCTTTTCTTGTTTATATTATGTATTCAGAATAACCTGATGATTTAACCAGATTCCATGAAGAAAGCCATCTTACTTCTTGATGGAATAATATCAATCATCGTGCTCCACTTTTAATGAATACAGGCTAATTGCGGATTGCAAATGGCAAATAGAATTTTATTGCTTCGACAGTCTTGCCCAGATGCAAATGCCGATTATGACTGGTTTGAATATGTTAAGGATGAGGCACCCTCAAGAGGTAGAAGCGGTTTTCAGAACTTTTAAAAACAAGACAAAACTACCATATTGCCCTGAGCCAGTCTTAAAAACCGAAAATATTTAATAAACAATCCTCACCGGCAACTGCCAGGGAATTTTCAGCATAGGTAACAGCACTAAGGTTGCCGGCTGCCACTGTTGTAAGCGTATTGCACTTAGTGCATGTCGGAAGGCTGAATAATACTCCTCCATCACAGGCGAGAACGAATTGATCACGGTCAGGGTCATAGGTTATGTCGTTGGGAGTTTTTGTAAGGAATTGCATGACCCGGTTATCATCATCGTAGACAAGTATTCTCTCTGTCCAGACGTTTCCAAGGGTTGAGAACAGAACGGCAGGTGAACCATCATCATGAATGCCGATGATTACAATACTGTTTTGTCCGGCTATAATTTTCTTAAAGTAACAATACTTGTTGTATCCCGCATATACCTTGTTGTAGTCTGTTACCTGCCAGTTAAATCCGTCATTCGATTTTATTACCTCACCCTTGTCTGATACCCCGATGAAGAACGAATTATTGGCAGCCAGTGAAATAATATTCCCTTTGGCATCTGTATTGGTGCTGCTCCACGACATGCCGTTTTTTGATACCAGTAATTTCCCATTGTCAGCACCTGCAACAATTAATCCGTTTTTGCAGGCTATCCCGTTTATATCATCATCTGTTCCTGATTCTTCGACTGAAAAAATCCTGCCATCAGATGAATGAAGGATGGTTCCTTTATCACCAGCAATTATCAGCGCCTGATTAAAGATAGTCGCACAGTTCAGGTTATTATCACCCTGACTGCTTACGGGGGTTTTTATTCCTGCCAGGTTCATCTGATCTATCCGTCCTCCAGTTCCGAACGCCAGAAAATTGTCGTTATAGAATACTATATCCCTGTAAACATCTGAATCGCCGGTAATTTCGACGGAGTATCCAGGATAAGACCGCTGATCATTCCCACTCTTATTATCGGAGGATGGATTTTCACCACAGCACAAGCATAACAATCCTCCGATAATAAGCAGTGTTATTTTAAATATTTTATTCAATTACCGTAATTTGCAATTACAAAATAGTCAAACATTACTTTGAATGGCTGCTCAGGTTCGCCATTATTTATGCCCATCATCTGGGCAACAATATCACCTTGCCGGGCCTGACCGCCGTTACATGCAATAATTCCTGTTCTGATATTGCTCAGGACCACATCTGTTGAACCAAGAGGAATGAAATCGTCGCCCCCGGTTGAGAACGAGGCAGTGTAATGACTGCCTGTCTTTTCAAGCCTGAATATGACAGCGAGTTTGTCAGATATCAGCCTGCTGACCGGAATATTGGCTGCAGAATACTGGGCACCCTCATTCTCAACAAGAAGTTCAATATATTCATCGCCTCCCATAAAACCTTTACTGGAATAGATATATACCATTTTGACATAGTTGTCGTCATCCTGGTAAGCTATTATCCCGCCCTGCTGGTCTGTTCTGGAGGGTCTCCTGGAGAATTCAATCCTTGATTCGACAAACCAATCTGTATTTGCACTTTGCAGGAGTATGTTCTGCGCATTGTTTGACGATCCTTTAAGATCTCCTTCGTTCGCTGTAATTGTTAGGTATCGGCGTTTTTCAGAGAGACTCCATCCGGCAGGATTTTCCCTCACCCAGCTCCACTGAAACCCAATCGTATCAGCCATGAAATTATCCCTGTATGAGGGAGTGCCAAAATTAACTGCATAAGTTCCTGTCTGCCCTGCTTTATCATCAGTAAGTGTTATTATTGCAGTACCGGGTATTGTTTCAGCCTGCTTAATCTTGATCCTGGTACCTTTAACTGTTGGTTGAGCCGTTATTGACGGTGGTTTTGCACCTGCGTCTTCAGTAAGGTAGCTGTAAGCATGCATATCAGGGCTGAAGTTATTGATTTCCTCCCCGTCCATTTCTATGGAAGAGAGAGTCAGATCGGCCATCACCTTAAGAGGATAACCATCCGATTTTGTAACGCCATCAATAGTCACTTCAGCTTTAATAGTCGCAACACCGGATCCATTGGCTGTTACCAATCCTTTGTCGTTCACGCTTGCCACAGCTTTGTTGCTGCTGCTATAGGTTACTTCAGCATTCGTTAAGTTATGGAAGCTGTCGTCCGACATGGCGGCTGATACACTTGTCTGAGCTGTGTTTCCCGGTTTTAAAACAACCTTGCCACATTCTGCAACCACTGTCTTCAGCACTGCGTTGTACTGTCCCTGCATCGTGGCCTCAACTGTTCCCCTGATATCTTTCGATGATGCACCTATTTCAAACAGGTATTTTCCCTGGTCGAATGTTATCCTGTCGTTTTCTGCATCCCAGAACCAAAGGTCTGAACAGTCTATATCAACAGGCACCTTGACGGTCTCACCGGCTGGCACTGTAACCCTTTTAAATCCTTTCAGCCTTTTTATTGGCCTTTTGAGCGTGGCGGGACTGTCAGGTGTTTTCACATAAACCTGTACCACGTCATCACCTTCGAAACTGCTTGAGTTTTTAACATCAACACTTACAGTAACCCTGTCATTGGGGGTGATGGAGTTCCTGCTTATGCTGAAATTACTGTATTCGAATGTTGAGTAGGAGATTCCATACCCGAATTCATAGGAGACATCTTTGTCGAAATACCAGTAAGTCCTGCCGTTGGTTCCATCACCTCCCCTCAGGTTATAGTCAGTTATTGGGGGAAGATCATTGACTGATCTGTACCAGGTAGCATTGAGCTTTCCTCCCGGATTCACATCACCGAAAAGTATCTTTGCAATTGCAGTCCCCTGGGCCTGGCCATTGAATCCGGTCCAGATTATACCGGCGATATTGGGATTATCCTTGAACCTGTCAACTTCAACCATCCCGAGAGTTTGCATTACAACAACAGTATTAGGATTAACGGCAGCCACGGCGTCTATAAGCTCATACTGGTTGCCAGGCAGAACCAGGGTAAGCCTGTCTGCTTCTTCATTGGCTGTCCGGTCATCTGTCCCTACGAAAAGAACAACTACATCAGCAGATTTTGCCAATGCAACAGTCTCTTCATCGATAGGTGGTTTTTGAGGAGCGCGGTAGACGAGAAATACAGCCTTGTTTCCTGTAATACCTGGCTGATTTACCACGGAACTAAGTGTGCTTGGCATAAATGCGCTGTACATGCCTTGAGACCCGGTACCATCGATAGTAGCCAGCAGAGGTCCGTCAGGTGAACCAGTCCTGACTTCTACTGTACCACCGTCACCAGGTATGGTCATATTCAGGTCGATGCTCTTTATATTGCTGATATTTATGTTATTATATGAGGTCCAGCTTCTGTCAACGATGTTCTTAACCGACTTCATTGGTAATAATCCGGAACCGGAAATTATCCCTTTTGAAGAAGATGTGTATTCGGTGGCATCTACGTGCAATGTAGACCCGTCCTTTTTCAGGATTTCAAACCAGTAAACATTAAACATGTTACTGTTGTTTACGGTGTTTGCACCGATATTATAAACAACTTCAGCTCCTGCACCCTTCGAGGAAAGGTAACTTTTAATGCCTGCTAAAGGTGTGATCATGTTCTTTTCAAGAGGCATCCCCGAATATGGCCCAAGTTCTACTTTATCAACCTGGGGTCCTATCAATGCTATATTCTTAATCTCCGTTACATTCAGGGGAAGTATCTTCTTTCCGGAATTATTCACGGGATTATTTTTCAGCAGGACAGGTGTCCTTGATGCCACTTCAACCGCAAATTCAGCATGAGCAGGAGTATTCACCGAGCTGGTGTCAATTGAAGAATATACTACCTTTTTCGGAGGGTCAAATTCTCCAAGCCTCATTCGTATTGTGAACATATTCACAAGTGCACGGTCGATATCATCCACAGTTATCAGTCCCTGGTTGAGTGCATCAATGGCGCTGGTCTGGTAAACGCTTCCGCAATCGGTATCAACACCTGATTTCAGACCGAGAGCAGTTGCCTCGGCAGGTGATTCGGCATAGAAGTGCCCCGTGACTATATCCTGTATTGCACCGCAGTCGCCGGTAATATAACCGTTTAATCCGTATGTTCTTCTTGCAATGGTGTCGACCATAAATTTACTTGCCGACACAGGAACACCATTTACAGCATTATAACAGGTCATGATACTGGGAAGGTTATCTCTTTCAATGAGTGTTCTGTACTGAGAGAGGTAGAATTCTCTCATATCCCTGTCATCCATGTTCGAACTGCTGATATGCCGGTTGAATTCACTGTTATTGGCGAAATAATGTTTTCCGCATGGCACTGTTTTCAGGTAGACCGGGTCATATCCCATCATGCCTCTTATAAATCCACCGCCAATCTCTGATATCAGGAACGGGTCCTCACTGAATGATTCGCCTGTTCTTCCCCACCTCGGGTCCCTCATAGGTTCAACAACGGGCGACCAGTAAGTAAGGCTTGCTATTACGGGATTGTTATATCCGCGTGCCTCATCAGAAATAATTTCCGTTTCCCGTTGCATGAGTTCGGGATCCCATGAAGAGCCAAGGGCGGAACTGCTTGGAAAAGATGTTGCGGCTCCGGCATAAGGATTGAACATAGGAACCACTCCATGAAGAGCTTCACCCCAAACATAGTAAGTATTAACTCCCAGTCTTGGAACAGCTGCCATTGTATTACCAAGAAGACTTTGCTTTTCTTCGATCGTCAACCTTGACACCAGGTCAGCAGCTCTTTCTTCAAAAGAATATCCTGTATCGAGGTACACAGGTTTTCCTGCATTGCTTTTGCATCCCCCGATAAACAATGTCATGGTAACCCATAACACTACCAGGAGACCACTTTCTTGAAATGTCCTTTTCATAACTTATTAATATGTTTTTGGTCCAGGTGTCTTTAGTTTCAGGATTTGATATTCTTATCTTGCCCCACTATTTTTAATATGGAAATAATCGACCGAAACCTCAAACGGGGTCTGCGGTTGTGCCTGCTGCTGATTCCTGCCGGGCATATTCATAAACCTTGAGAATCTTGCATCTGGAGCCCCGTCACAGACAAGGATCCCTGCCCTGATATCTTTCAGCAGAATATTTGCACTGCCTATTGGAGTAAATCTTCTTCCATCGACAGAACATGAAGCAGTATAGGTGTCTCCTTTCTTCTCAAGCCTCAGGTATAGAGTGTTGTCATCTTTTATCATATTTGACATGCTCAGGGTAGCAGCATTTTTCTGATTCCCGTTTTCCTCAGTAACGAGCAATACAGAGCCACTTTGTGAACCACCACGGCTGAATCCTCTGCCACCGCCTCCTCCGGAGCTATAGGCCAGCTTGATGTAGTTGTCATCATCCTGGTATGCTATCAATCCTCCACTCTGTGAGAATCCTGACGGTCTTCTTGAGAATACCAGCTTTGAATCGACTACCCAGTCTGTATTTGCGCTTTGAAGCAGGACATTCTCTGCATTATTAGCTGCAGCCTGGAGGTCTCCTTCTTTGGATGTGATTGTAAGTGAGCCTGATTTTTTTAAAAGACTCCAATCGGCTGAATTCTCTCTTACCCAGCTCCACTGGTTACCGAGAGTGGTACTGTTAAATTCATCGTTTGCCGACCTGGTTCCAAAGTTTATATAAAAAACGTTATGTTCGACAGTTGAATTATCCGTTAAAGTAACGATAGCTGTACCAGGTACACCCTGCGCCTGGGTAACATTTACTTCAATATCTGAAACGGACGCTGTTGCTCCAACGACCGGTGCTTCATTCGAAGAGGCTGACAGGTTATAGCTGTAACAGTGGACATCGGGGCTGAATCCATTTACATTTCTTCCCCTGACAGTAATACCGGCAGGTTTTAGATCAGGAACAACCTTTACAGCATAGCTGTCGGATAAGGTTTTTCCATCGATAGTCACATAGGTAATTATTGAAGCCGTGCCTGGTCCATTTGCAGTTACAAAGCCTTTATCATTGACACTGGCAACCGAGGGATTGTTACTTTTGTATACTACTTTTGCATTCTCCAGGTTGTAGAAACTGTCGTCTGACATTGCCGCGGTAACGCTTGTCTGAGCAGTGTTGCCCGGTCTCAGGACAACTTTACCACATTCAGCGACTAATGTTTTGAGTTCAGGTTTGAATGTCCCTCTCATAGTTGCCTCTACTCTGCCCCTGATATCCTTCGATGATGATCCTATCTCAAATACGTATTTTCCCTGGTCGAATGTTATCCTGTCGTTATTTTCATCCCAGAACCATAGATCCGCGCAATTTATACCGATCTCTACTGTTTTGGTCTGTCCGGCAGCTATGGTCACTCTCCTGAAGCCTTTCAGTCTCTTGATAGGCCTTTCTAGTGAGGACGGGCTGTCGGGTGTTGTCATGTATACCTGTACAACCTCATCTCCCTCCACACTTCCGGTGTTCTTTACATCAACACTAAGAGTGATTTTTTCATTAGGAGTTATTGAATTTTTACTGATACTAAAATTACTGTATTCAAAAGTTGTATAGGAGAGACCATATCCAAATTCGTATGATACATCTTTGTTGAAATACCAGAATGTGCGGCCGTTTTTACCATTACCGCCCCTGAGTGTATAATCTGTTATCTCAGGCAGATCCTTGATTGTTTTATACCAGGTAGCATTAAGTTTTCCACCAGGATTCGTGTCACCAAAGAGGATGCTGGCAATGGCATCGCCCTGTGCCTGGCCGTTATAACCTGTCCATATAATGCCGGGTATATTCTGAAGGTTTTTAAATTCTTCAACCTCAACGCATCCCAGTGTCTGCATTACAACAATCGTATTCGGATTGACTGCCGCCACAGCCTTTATAAGTTCTACCTGGTTACCCGGTAATAAGAGTGTTAGCCTGTCAGCTTCTTCTGTGGCTGTTTTTTCATCTGTCCCTACAAATACTATTGCAACATCAGCTGAAGCAGCAAGTGCAATAGTCTCTTTATCTATTGGTGCATCGGGTGTTGCTTTATATACCAGGTAAAGAGTTTGTGGTCCGTTAAGCCCCAGTCTGTTTACCTTCACTTTCATAAGACTGCCTGCACCATATACTCCTCCTGATCTTGCTCCCGCAGCAACATTTGCCTGAAGTGTGGCAAGCAGATTACCTTCCGGAGAACCGACTCTTACCTCCACGATACCACCATCAATAGGAATATTTATATTAATTCCTATTGTATCTACATTTGTCAGGTCTATATTTTCATAGGCTGTCCATGATCCATCGTCTATAGTCCTTACCTGGTCTAATGATCCCATGCCTGAGCCAACAGTTATTCCCTCAGAAGCTGAACTATATTTTGTAGCATCAAAGCTGGAGATACTTCCATTAACTTTCTTCAATTCAAAGGCAGATACATAAAACAGGTTGCTTTTGTTCGCTGTGTTGGCACCTGAACTTGTTACTATTTCAGTGGATAACTTTTTTTCTCCGATATATTTTTTTATACCTGCTAACGGGCTTATCATATTCTCCTGCGATGGTCTTCCTGAATATGGACCCAGTTCCACTTCGTCGGCCTGGGGGCCCAGAAGTGCTATCTTTTTTAATTCTGCTGCATTCAGGGGCAGAGCTTTCCTGTTGGTTTTTGCCACAACATTATTCTTCAGAAGCACAGGTGTTTTTATGGCTATTTCTTTTGCCAGGGCCTTATTGGCCGGTGAGCCAATCAGTACAGATTCTGTAAGGGAATACGGGACACTTGCAGCCGGATCAAATTCACCCAGTCTCATCCTTATGGTAAAGATATTAACCAGAGCCCTGTCCATGTCTGCCTCAGCCATAAACCCTTTCTCAACTGCTTCTATTGCGTATCTCTGGTAGTAACTCCCGCAGTCGATATCAACTCCTGCCTTCAATCCCATAGCTGTTGCCTCAGCTCCTGATTTGGCGTAATAATGACCTGTTTCTATGTCTTCAATTGCGGAACAGTCGCCTGTGATATAGCCATTTAGGCCATAGGTCCTTCTTGCAATTGTATCGAGGTAAAGTTTACTGGCCGAGGTCGGAACTCCATTTACCGCATTATAGGAAGACATTATTGATGGTAACTTATCTCTTTCAATCAGTGCCTTGTAAGGAGCCAGATAAAACTCCCTCATATCTCTGCTGTCCATATTTGAACTGCTTACGTGACGGTCGAATTCACTGTTGTTTGCAAAATAATGTTTACCACAGGGAACAGTTTTAAGGTACGTGGCATCATTACCCATCATACCCCTGACAAAACCACCGGCAATCTCTGACACAAGGAAAGGATCCTCTCCAAAAGATTCTCCGGTTCTTCCCCATCTTGGATCCCTTATGGGTTCAACAACCGGTGACCAGTATGTGAGACCACTGATAACAGGAGAATTCAGCGCCCTGGCCTCATCAGAGATGGCACGTGTTTCCCTTTGCATAAGAGCCGGGTCCCACGACGATCCCAGCGCTACACTGTTTGGGAATGAAGTAGGTGACCCTGCGCCCGGTCCCGCTCCAAATCCACCCATTACTCCATGCAATGCTTCACTCCATACATTGAATGAGTTAATATCCAGTCGGGGAACTGCAGCCATACTGTTTCCCAGTAAGCTCTGTTTTTCTTCGATAGTCAATCTCGAAACAAGATCGGCTGCTCTTTCTTCAAAAGAATAAGCAGTGTTAAGGTAAATGGGCCTTTTTGTACTGTCATTACCTGGTATAAAAGATATTACTATAAAACAGGTAGAGATTAAAACCCATGTTTTCAGGTTTTTTATTTTCATTCTGGTAAAATTAAAAGGTTAAACATTTGATTTTATTATGTATTTTAGTTTAATCTAAAAGTATGCAATGTATTAATTATGCCATGTGTTTATACATAGGAATTAATTTTCCCTGCAACGACTTAAGGTGTATAATTTTAATAGCACCTGAGAATAACAATTTTTTATAAATTTTCTTTCCCCGGAAATAAATATATTTTATGTTAAGAATAAAGAGGGATTTAATAACCGAATTAAAAACATCGTTAAGTTTAATTTGTATCAGGATATTTCCTTTAAAAATCTTGAAATTCTGCATCTGTTGCCTGAGCTTTAATAATGTGTGCCAAATTGCGTGGATTCAATTCCACTTTTGAAGTAACCAACTCTGGCAGGTTATATGACTTCATAATTTTGAAGTAGTGATCCAAGTTCTTTTGAGGCAGTACGAATGGTTTGTGCATGTTGCCTGATTTGTCAAAATAGGCAAAATAAGGTCGTGTATATAACAAACCATCGTCCCGTCTGCTACTAAATACGATCCATCTTCCAGTTGATGACCATGTATGAAAACTCTCTGATTTATCACTGTTTATGTCAGGTTTTGATTCAATCCCGGTATTTAAGTCAAGCAGATACAGATCACTCTCGGGCATCCATATTGTTAAATTGCCGTGTTCCGATTTACAATAAAGAATATATCTGCCATCAGGAGAAATCCTTGGAAGAGAAACGCTGCAAACCTGGTCCGATACCTTCAGGACAGTATCAATATCTCCAAAGGTGCAATTTTCTTCGTTAAAAGAAATCCTTAGAAGATCATACCTGATATTGCCATGCACATCCATAAAGCTTTCGTAATCAGCTTCTTTTAAGACGTGCTTAACCGACGAGCAATAATATAAATAACGACCATCGGGTGACCATGTTGGAAAAGTCTCAAGATTATCAGGATCTGATAACGCGTTGCAGCTAGTAATGATATTTTTATTTACGTCATAGATAATAATATTTGAGAGTGTATCATATACCTCTACTGTTCTTCCAGGTATTGAATGATAACTCTGAACGATATTATTTACCGTGAATGCGATATATTTTCCGGAAGGATGCCAGGCAGGATACATCCCGTTTGCAATTGTCTTACTGGTTTTGGTATTTATCTTGGAGAGTTTACCATTATCATAAATAACAGTGCCTCCGTGTGTGCTTCTCATATGGAACATCATTTTATTACTGTTATTCATGCAAAATGTATGGCAATTCATACAATTACCATCACTAACCCTGTTAAGTATTATTGGTGTCTCTTTGAAGTTCTCAAGATTTCGCTGGTATATGCCCATCACATTCCAGGTCTCGAATTCTGGATCTATAAGTCTGTATACCAAATATTTATCTATGGAGTCCTGTACGATATTATTAGTAATTGTATTAAACTTGATCCATTTGTTATCTTTCTTCGCTATAATATCCACAGAAAATTGACCCGAAACAGAAGTTGATAAAAGCTTATGCCATTTCTTCTTCGGAATATTAATTTCTCCATTCCCTGATCTGACTAAGAATTCAATTCCGTCTGAATTATAAAATCTGGCAATATACTTGTCTGCTGAGTCATCTATACTGAAATTAAGAGGAGCAATGTTTGGAGGAATTGTGACTGAACAATAATCAGGATTTATAACAGCATCCTGATTCAATTCGTTATACGAAGGAATTTTGCTCCTGCAGCTTACTGCAGACAATATAATAATGAAATTAACGACATAGAATATTGTAATCTTTGATCCTAAATATTTTTTTACAGTCATTTTGCCTAGTTTTATTGAAATTGCAGATAATACCAGTAAGTATTTGCGTATTTTTTTCTGAGTTCAATTGCAGCTACATTCAGATCGCTGCTATACCTGGAGTATGTCATAATATAATCTTCAAATCGGTCGAGAGTTTCCTGCCTGACAGAATATCCTCCAGGAATAATTCTTTTCTTTTCTATGAAATTATAAAAGACCAGTGCTTCCTCTACATGTAATGGTATACTTTTGTATCCGTAGTCTTTCAGATTAGGAACTACTCTGGCAAAATCATCAAGGTTTCTGTCAAGGAGCAAAGAAGCAAGAAGATACTCATAGGCCATTTTATTTTCGGGATGATTATCGAGCAGATCAATGAGGTTTAGCCCGTTTACTTCTGAAAAGAAATTATACCTGACAAGCAGGTCCTTGTATAGTGATATTTCAGGATCTTCTTTTACTAAGGTGGTATCGGAAAGATATTTGATATGTTGTTGTGCCCATTTCCTGTAAAAAAGTGTTTTATTCAGAATGTTGAGATATTTTTCAGCAATGTCATAATTGCCATTTACAATAAATCCTACAGCTAATTTCTTCAAAGATCGCGGATTCTTGCCTTTAGCCACGAGTGCTTCAAACGCCCAATGGATTGATTCATTATTATAGCTAAGCTGTGAAAAGACTTCTCCTCCAAAGAAGAGGTTCAGATTACGCTGCCATCTCAACCTTAATCCCTGCGCACCGATTTGCGGATAATAGAACATTCTATCCAGTAGCTTTCCTGTATTGTATAAAGCCAGGTTATTATAATAAATCACCAGAGTATTATATCCCTGGTACCGATCTGAGATCCTTAACACTTTTTCCCATTCCTCCTGCTGAGCATAATGATCGACTCCAAGCATCATATCTGCCATTTTATTATAAGCACGCTTATAAACTACAAAAGACATCAGAAAAATTATTACCGCACCTATAATAACGTTTTTAATGTTCCACTGCAATAAGGAATTTTTCAGGGATTCAGCTTTGTTTATTAAAAAGGTTGCTAACAACATTAAAGGGATCCAAGCAAGAAGAGTTATTTGTGCATACCGAAATAATGAAGGTAATTGATAATTAACAGGATTGGTGAAAATAATATCTGGCTGTATATAAAAAAATAATTGTGCTGATAAATAAGGTACCAAAACACCTGTCACAGAGTAAGTAACCACAATCAGATAACGCATCTTTTCGTTCCTGAATAGCAATTCATGGAGGATGCATAAGAATACGCAGAAGATAGAAAAACCACCGGCAAGCAGGTATAAGAAAGGCCATCCTCCAAAGAAGATTATATATCGCGATCTCGGTTTTTCATAAGATATATATAGTGCAAAAAAAAGCAGAATGCACAGAAATCCGATTGCCTGTCCAAATTCGTATGACTCATTACTTTGTAGTATTGCAAGAAACCATACAGGTATGAGAGATATAATTATGTCGGGGAACTTATGCTTTTTAAAGATATATAGTGAAAGCATAAAAACTGCCAGCGCATTCAATGTATATATAAATGCCCCAATCCAGGAAGAGATAAAAAACTGAGTAAAAAAGCTGCCTAAATATGGAGGTAATCCTCCTGATATGGAAAACTGTTCCTTGAGAAAATCCAGACTCCAGATAAATAATTGGTTTTGTTCAAGATAATGAATATGATATGCATTAAATAAGGCAAAATACAGGAAGTAACATGAAAAAATTATACCTAGCGAAATGTACCTTATTTTTATACTGTTTAATTTGTATGCCATCAATAACTATTTGGACAAAAATAGCAAATTAGTTCTATTATTCAAGCCGATCTACCTTATTAATTCTATGGCCCTCCTATGTGATAATTATGAAAAATATAGGCCATAAAAGTGCAACTTCTATGGCCTATACAACATTAAAATACTATTTCTAGATCACTAGTATCCGTAGTTCTGGATTAGCTTTGGATTCCTGTCGATAGCCGCCTGTGGTATCGGATTGAAATACATTTTCTGTGTAAATACATGCGGGTGGACGAGTGAAACCGGTGTATATGTCCATACTCCGCTGTTATCATCGGGAACTGTATTTTCGATAAGCATGCCATGCAGGTCAGTATTCATTTCAACCATGGCATCTTTCCAGCGCCAGATATCGAAGAGTCTCTTATGTTCGAACACGAGCTCTATCCTTCTTTCATGGTGGATAGCATCCCTCATTTCAGCCTGTGTAAGTCCTGCAGGAAGTGGAGGAAGGTCTGTTCCGGGCCTCTGCCTGATCGCATTCATAGCTGCATAAACGGAAGCGTCGGGTCCGACAGCCTCATTCTGAGCTTCAGCATATCCGAGAAGGACCTCCCCGTAGCGGTAATAAACATGGTTGTCGCCGCACAGGTTACCACCCCTTGGATGAACATAGTCGAGCCTCTTCTTGAAATAGTAAGCTGTATTACCGACATCATCACCTCCGAAGTCGATCTCATTATCGGACGGGTTGACCTTATCGACACGGGTATATATTGTATCCCAGTCCGACATCCATCCCTGCTTGTAGGGAGCTCCGTCATAAACGATGAACTGGTAGAACCTGTTCTCGCGGTCGGTATAAGGATCCTGGTCATCATAACCTGAAGCAGGATCGTCGATATCAAGTCCGTTGGCCATCTGGTACTCGTCAACAAGTTCCTGTGTCGGGCAGTAGTTACCCCAGGTATAATATGTATGGTGTATCCATACAGGGCCGCCATAAGTATCGAATGTATTTGCATCCGTGGTGGTTGAATGGTTTCTGTCCCATATTACTTCCTCGTTGTACTCGTTGGCTTCCCACCAGAATTTTGTCATATCGTCAAAGAGATCATAGTCGCCTGTTCCACTGGGACCCCAGGTATCCATGAAATACTTGAACGAAGCAGCGGCGTCAGCCCATCTCGAAGCATTCGGAGATGCAAAGCTCTGCAGGTGGTTACCGTCGTCAGGCACTGCGGGGTCAGCTGAATTATAAGCCGGGCTTGCAGCGAAGAGCTGCAGCCATCCTTTAAGCATCTGGGCAGCACCCAGTGTGGCACGACCTGCATCACCATTACCATGGTTGTATTTTACAGGCAGGTAGCCATTGCTTACAATACTTGTCAGTTC
>CAZQRQ010000031.1:0-40117 GCA_964595725.1 uncultured Rikenellaceae bacterium
CTATCATGGTGATGCCGGTGAATGCTCCAACTACCTATAAACCGCATCAACGATTGTGAGAAGAACTGGTTCACCCTGTCAGTATCATTGTTGATACGTGATATTAGGTCTCCGGCTTTGTTCTGGTTAAAAAAATCGACCGGCAATTCCTGCAGCTTGTCGAATACCGAATTCCGGAGGCTGAACAGCATCCGCTGCCCAATGCCACCCATCATTCTCATCTGGGCGTAATTTACAATGAATGCAGTAATATACATAGCTAAAAGGATGCCTGAAAAGACAAGCACTCCGTGATAATTTTTGGCCTGAACATAATTATCGATTGTATAGCCAACAAGGTATGGGCCCAGCAGGCTTAATCCCGCATTCAGGAAAATAGCGGAAAATGCAATGGTCAGATTCCTGCGCTCACCACCAATAATTGCAACCAGTTTCCTCAGCGAAGCCAGTACCGGGAGCTTCTTCCCTGCTTTTTCTGATGCTATATTCAGATTATAATTCATAATGATGCGTGCTCTTTTGTGAACTGTATATCTGAATATATTCCGGAGAACTCTCCTGCAGATCCTTGTGTGTCCCTGTGGCAATTATTTCACCTTCCATAAGAAGGATAATCTGGTCGAAATGTCTTACTGGCGCAATTTTCTGAGTAACAGACAAAAGCGTCAGTTCCGGGTATTTGTTCTCGATGTTACACAGTATCTTGTTCTCAGTCTTCCTGTCAACCCTCGATGTAAAATCGTCAAGCAGCAATATCCTTGGATTTAAAGCGAGTGCCCTTGCCAGCATTATCCTTTGCTTTTGTCCTCCCGACAGGCTTGTTCCACGCTCCGAGACTATTGTATCAAGTTTCTCCGGCAATGAATCGATAAAGTCTGTCAGCTCTGCTGTTTCAATTGCTTTCATCAGAGATTCCTCGGTCACGGCTTCGTTGAAAGCAATGTTTTCCCTGAGACTCATATTAAAAATTACACTGTCCTGAAACACAAATCCTATTTGCTTGTGGAACACTTCCCTCGAATAATTCCCGATTGATATCCCGTCGATTTCAATTGTTCCTGCTGTAGGGGGAATAAGGTTTGTAAGCAGGTACAGCAGCTGACTCTTACCTGCTGCTGTAGGACCAATGATAGCAGTCTTACTGCCGGCACTTACCGAGAACGAAATGTTCTTCAGCACCGGCTTCTCTCCGTAATTCAGTGAGACATTTTTCACTTTTATATCTCCGCTGATATCAGTGTTGATTGTCCCTGTCTCTTCAGGCGGAGGCTCATCAAGGACCTGTCGGACTCTCCCATATGCTGCGGTTGCCGAGGCAATTATGTTGCTCATAAATCCGATCATCATTACCGGGAATATTAGCATTATAATATAGCTGTTGAATGCCGCGAAGTTTCCAAGGGTAAGTGATCCGGCAACAACAAAATGTCCGCCAAGAGCGAGGATTGTAACAACAGCTAGGTTAGTAACGAACATCACTATTGGAATAAGGACTGAAAAAAGGCGCACAATCGATAACCCGATGTTGCGCGATTCTACGTTCTTCTCCAGGAATTTCTGACTTTCCGGCTGTTGTGAATTAAGGACCCTGATGAGGGCCGATCCCATAATGCTTTCATTGATAACTCTGTTAAGGGAATCAATCACTTCCCTGCTGCGTTTGAAAAGCACCCTGACCTTCCTGAATACTATATAGAAAGCAGTTGCTATGATGGGGACAATAGTAAGTACGGCAAGGGCAAGCTTCCAGTTAATCATAATCAGCAATACTGCTACCCCGACAATAACAAAAAGAGATGAAATGATCGTGATGAAAGCCTGGGATACAAACATCTTAATCAGGTCCATATCTGATGTAAGGTTTGTCAGCAATTTTGAAGGATTCGACTTAAGGATAAAAGAATAGCTCTGCCGGGATATTTTATCTGAAAGAGTATTGCGCATGTCCCTTGCAACTCTTTCCGATGTCAGGGTCTGGACCACACTCTGTAAAAAAGTGAAAATAAATATTCCTGCAGCAGCAATAAGAAATTCAGTAATAATTCGTCCTGCATTGAACCTGTTCTCAGAGAATGTATCTATCCCGTTGGCAATTATTCTCGGAATGACAAGGTTAATACTGCTTCCTGCAAGGGCCATAATAATAAGTACGGTGACTATTACCCTGTATGGCCGGACAACACTGAACAGCCCTCTTTTCTTATCCGAATCTGCCTTTGTCTTCTGTATTTTTCTTCTCATCTACGGGAAAAGTATTCTGCAAAGAAATCTAATTCGATGGAGATTTCATCAATAAAACAACAATGACTAGTGATTTTTGTTAACCGAAGAGTACTCATTTGTTAACCTCAAAGCATGCGGAGTCTTATATGCAGAGAACGCAAAGAACAAGCTTTCAACATCTTACTTAGACCAACCCTAAGATATTCTTATCGCTCCCTGTGCAGGATTTTTCAGGCCTGACTAATGCTCAATCCTGAAATCTTCATATCCTTCAGGATCACCGGTTTCGAAGCTTACTGATTTAACGCTGCTCAAACGCGGACCCTCACGGCACCATTCAAGGAATGAATCAAGCTGTTGCCTGGATCCCTCAGCCTCGATATATACCCCCCCATCAAAAAGATTCTTAACGAAGCCGGTAATGTCCCTGCTGATAGCCTCATTTGCAGCACTCCACCTGAAACCTACTCCCTGTACCCTTCCTTTTATATGAATTCTATACAGAGTCTTTTCACCCATATTCAATAATGATAAGAACTAATACGAGATGGTCATGTAATTATATTATCCTGTTTCGGAAACCTGCCTATATGCAATTCTTTCTGAGCGGACGACAGTTCGTTAAAGACCTGCAGCTTACGCATCTGTTCAATATCCTTCACCTTATTGACATTTACAATAACAATATCCCCTATACCTTTGCCATACTCTCCCCTGAAATCATAAAATCCTGCCATAATAGTAAGCTTACCGGAGTTAACCAGATCCTTATATTTCTTATATGCAATATTTACCTGGTAATCCAGGTTCTTCTCAATAATTTCGGAATGCAAGGTATTAAAATCCTGATGATTGGCTTGCTCTTTTATTGTGGGACGGAGAAAGTCAAGTTCATGCCTGATATTATAAGACTCATCATCAAAACCTTTAAGGTAGGCTTTAATAGCTCCACAGTCGGAATGGCCCAGGAAAAACAACAGTGGTGTCTTAAGATGGTATATGCCATAATCGACAGACCCCTCCGTTGAAAGGATCTGATTTCCTATGTTCTGAATGGAAAAAACCCTGTTTGATGTATCAGGAAGAAGTGAATTGAGGGGCACCCTGGAGTCGCAGCAGGTTACAAGTGTTATGTATGGCTTCTGGTCATCGCTGAATTCTTCAAAATATGTATGCGGGTGAGTCTGTGTAAAATAGTTGTTGCCCAGAATTATCTGTGCCACGATATCCGAAGTCCTAAGGCTCATGGGTTTGACTAGTGCTTTTTTTACATCGGGTTCGGCTTCTCCGATTGCAGTCACAATAACCTCATGCAACGTATCGCGTCTGCTCACATGTCCGAATAAATGTTCAATTTCCTCAACCCTCAGGGTATCCCTTACTTCTGAATGCGCTTCAGCCAGTTTCATTTCTATCCCCCTGGCTTTAAGATTCTCATAGAGTCTCTTTATCATCCTCGCCCCGCCTGAATCGATAGTGGCCGAAGTGCTTAAATCAAAAATTGCAACCTTTAACGAAGGGCCTATCTTCAGAACCCGTGTCCATACTTTATTATATACTGCTGAAACATTAAAATATACCAGTGGCGATTCCACCCTGAACAGCAGGACTCCCGGCACAAGTTCATTATCCGGATGCCTCCTTATGTCGGTATACCTGTCAGTACCCGGGATACGGCCAAGGAAGGCAACATGCGGGTTGGATACATTCCTGATGATCAGTGTAAGGGAAAAGAGGGCTGCAATAAGCACTCCCTGGAGTATTCCGAATGTGATAACGCTGACCAGTGCTATCATCGTGATAACAAAATCAAACTTGTTCACCCTGTACATTCTCTTCATTTCCCTGATATCGACCAGCCCTTTTATCGCTACGAGGACTATGGATGCCAAGATGACCATAGGAAGGTTTTTCAGCAGCCCGGTCAGGAACATAAGGCACATACCTATTGCAATTGATGCCACCACCAGTGACAGTGGTGTCTTTGCCCCGGCTTTCTCATTGACGACGCTCTGGGAAAGACCTCCGCTGGTCGGGTATCCATGACCAATCGCTACTGCAAGGTTCACTATCCCGAGAGCCAGTAATTCCTGCCTGGCATCAATATCATCCCCATGCTTCTGAGCAATTGCTTTCGCGGCTGAGACGGTTTCAATATAGGCCAGGAGAAAACAGGCGAAAGCCAGTGGAGCAATATGTCCGATATCTTTCAAGTGCAGTGTAGGCCAGTGAAGTTCCGGCAATCCGGAGGGCATTACTCCTACAGTCTTAAATCCCGATCCTCCAAGAGGAGTAATGGAGATAATAATGATGGAAATTGCCACAATCACAATTGCCACAGGTTTACCGGGCAAAATCTTCTCACCGGCTAACAATAATATAATTGCCAGAATGCCAAAAATGAGTACGGCTATTTGTGTATCCGGCAACTGGCTTCCAAGAGTTGTTACCCGGCTGATAAATGATTCCCCCCCACCTGCCACTCCAAACAGCTTGGGTAACTGTGACAGGCCTATCATAATTGCAGCTCCGGCCTTGAATCCTACCAGAACAGTCTCGCTTATAAAATTAATGACACTGCTGAGGCGGATAAGGTACGCTACAATACTTATGGCTGAAAAGATCAAAGCTGATAAAGAAGCAAGATCGATCCATCTCTGTACATCACCTCCGGAAAGATCTGCCAGTGTTACTCCGATCAGCATGGAAATTGCTGAGGTGGGTCCTACTGCCAGCTGCCTGCTCGAACCCATAAGTGCATAAAATATTCCGCCGATCAGGTATCCGTAAATACCATACTGTGGAGGAAGGCCGGCAAGAGTTGCATAAGCCAGAGAAACCGGTATGGCATATGCTGCCAGGGTAAGACCGGATACAGCATCTTTTCCGAAAAGGTTGAAAGAATACCCGGATAACCACCGTATGGCAGGAACCAACTTCTGCAGTCTCGCCAGAATTGAGGTCTTAGCGTTCATAATCTCTTATGTTGGATTAAAAAACAACCCCGAAAAGTAATTATTCTTTAAGGATGTTGGGGCTGGTTTCTTATCAGGATTCCACACCGTTCATTATGTCCTGCACTATCTTTGTAACAGCCCTGAAATCGATCTTGCCTGTACCCATCATAGGCAATTCCTTGATAACTACAAACTGCTTCGGAAGTGCAATATTGGGCAACTCCTCACCCATCTTTTTAAGTATCTCCGTTTTGTCTATCTCGATCGTTACAGTAGCAATTATTGAAGATCCTTTCTTTTCGTCCGATACCTCAACCACGCAGCAGGACACTCCTATCGGGAGGTGCTTCTCAAGAGTGTTCTCCACTTTTACAAGCGACACCATTTCGCCCCCAATCTTGGCAAATCTCTTAAACCTGCCCGCATGGTAGAGGTAACCATCCTCATCGAGGTATCCCATATCGCCTGTGTTATACCAACCGTTAACAATAGCATCGGCAGTAAGTTCCGGATCGTCGTAATAGCCTTTCATTACGTTATCTCCCTTAACCAGGATCTTGCCAATCTCCTTTGGTTTACATTCTTCTCCTGTATCAAGGTGTTCTATTCTAACTTGTACATTTGGAAGGACTTTCCCGATGCTTCCCGGTTTGTTATTCTCATGGGAGTTCACAGAGACTACCGGGGAAGTTTCAGTTGCACCGTACCCTTCAAGCAATGTCACACCATGTTTCTGCATGTAGCCTTCCCTGAGAGCATCCGGACATTTATCAGCTCCTGCCACCATTATTCTCAGCGATTCGAAATCACCGGGTTCCGATTTATGGAGATATCCCCAGAAAAAGCTGGGTGTTCCTACCATGACCGTTGGTTTCTCCTCACGTGCAATGGTGCATACAGCCTGGAAATCAAGCGGATTGGCGATAGAAACCATTGTCATCCCATAGTAGAACGGTACCCATAGATTTACCGTAAGCCCGAATACATGGAAAAATACAAGGTTGGCAAGAAGGATGTCTGTTTCGTAAAGTTTGACATAATTCCCGAAATTTTCGATATTAGAGGATATATTCCTGTGTGTAAGCTGGACAGCCTTTGGATCTTTTTCGCTGCCGCTTGTAAACAATATCACACAGGTATCATTCTCATCACCTTTATGCAGGCTGTTAAGGATCGTACTTACGGGAAGCTTTGTCTTCAGGGCTGCTTTAAGCTTATCGCCGGTGGTAACACCCTTCATAAGGTCTTCGATCAATACCATCCCTTCGACAACAGGGCATTCTATCTTCTCAAGCAGCGCCCTGGAGGCTATTATTGTCTTAAACCCGCATTTCTTCTGAGCATACTTTGCGTTGGCCTCTGCGCCGGTTGAATAGTTGATCATAACCGGTATACGGCCACTCATCAAAGCAGCAACCGTTGCCAGAGCACATCCGGCAGAAGTAGGTATCATTATCCCAATAAATCCCTTGTCATACTTCCGGAATTTTTTGGCAAGGATAAGAGACCCTATCAATGCCCTGGAATAGCCTACAGTACTATTTGTAGTTTTGTCAATTACCGCAGGCTTTTTACCATGTTTTTTTGCCATTCTGACAAACTGCTGATGAAGTAACATGTTGCTCTGGTTTGGTTATTTTTTTTATTTCCCGGAAGCCAATATAATAAATAAAACAATAAGTCACTATCTCCGGTCGAAAAATGAAAGTATCAATGGGTCAACACAATTGATGCTTACAGCCGGTCATGAGGCAGCAAAATAAAATCCGGTCGATAATATGAATTTACATAGCTATGAGTTAAATTCGTTCAGGAAAATAATATTCCAATGGATACATCAAATAAAGCTACTGCTTCCCGGTTACCAGGCAGGGTAGCATCAATCGATTTCTTCAGGGGCCTTACAATGTTTCTGCTGGCTGGTGAGTCTACCCGTCTCTACAATCATCTTCTAAAGGCAGACAGCGGATTTGTGCAGGCTGTTGCTGCACAGTTCCACCATCATGAATGGCACGGACTCCATTTCTGGGATCTTATCCAGCCTTTTTTCATGTTCATAGTTGGCGTTGCCATTCCTTTCGCCGTGGCCAACAGGCTTAAAAAAGGAGATACAATGAAAAAGATCACGAGGCATGCCATAAAACGATCACTGACACTTTTATTCCTTGGCTGGGCCCTGTATTTTACAAATGCAGGCAAACTGGTATGGCAGTTTCAGAACGTGCTTGCCCAGTTATCTGTAACCTATCTTGTAGCCTTCCTTATTATGAACAAGAGTTTCAGATTTCAATTGATATTTACCCTTGCAATTCTCGTATTCATTGACCTGGCTTACCGCTTCTTCCCGGTAGAAGGATTCAATCATCCATGGGTTAATTTCGAAAACCTGGGAGCGTGGGTCAATAACCGTATTGAAGGTGTTGACAGGGCGAGCACATGGGCAACACTTAATGTTGTATCGACAACTGCACATACTGTCTGGGGAGTTCTCTGCGGCAAGCTTCTGATGAGCAACAGGACACCCGCACAAAAGATCCGGATACTTGTCACTGCAGGAATAGCAGCACTGATAGCCGGGTATACCCTCGACATACTGAATATTACTCCTATCATCAAGAAAATAGCTACCGTTTCCTTTGTGTTTGCCAGCGGTGGATGGACAATACTGGCGTTATGCTTCAGCTATTGGCTTATTGATGTGAAAAAACTCTTCACCAGGGGTTCAGAGTTCTTTATTATAGTAGGTATGAATTGTATCTTCATCTATCTCTTTTTCGAGATAGGAGGGGCAAACCTCATAAGCAGGGTAGTTGGCCCGTTCAGCAGGCTCTTCTTCTCCTGGGCCGGAGACCTCACTTTATCAGTCATTACCAGCCTGGGTGTATGGGCTGCACTGTGGTATATGTGCTACTGGCTTTATAAGAACAGGTTGTTTATAAAGATATGACCTCATCCCCTGGCCCCTTCTCCTGGTGGAGAAGGGGAGGTAAACTACAGTATATCAACTAATAATCTCCTCTCTTGAAGGAGAGGCGTATGGGGTGAGCTTGATCAACAAGTGAGATTACCTCAGATTGATCAGATACCTGTACAATTCGCTGTCGGTGGTAAGTATAACAGCGGTGGTTGTATCAAATGTCCGCTCGAAGGTCTCCATCGATTTCACGAAACTGTAAAGATCCCTGGATACCTGTGTCTTGTTATATGCACTGGCATAAATAGCTGTAGCCCTGGCATCAGCTTCTCCCCTAATCTGCTCAGCCTGGCGGAAGGCTTCAGACTGGATGGTCTTGAGTTCCCTCTCTTTTTCACCATTGATCTTTGAAGCTTCTCCCTGACCCTCCGATCTGAATTTCTCAGCTATCCTGTAACGTTCACTTTTCATCCTTTCATATACCTGTTCCCTTACTTCCTCCACATAGTTGATCCTTTTAATACGGAAGTCGAGTATTGTAATCCCAAGATCTGAGGCTTTCTGATTTGCAGATGCGAGTATCATTTCCTGAATCTTCTCTCTTCCCACAAATATGGTAGAGAGAGTGTCACCGATCTCTTCCCCTGTCATGTCCGATTTAATGGGTTCCCTGTTGCTGCTTCTGACGGCTTCTTCAAGGTTATGACTTGCGATATAGTCGCGTGTCTCGCCATCGAGAATATCATCCAACCTCGACTGTGCCCCACGCTCATTGGTAAGACGTTTGAAAAATTGCAGTGGATCGGTTATCTGCCATCTTGCATAGGCATCAACAAAGATGAACTTTTTATCCAGTGTTGGTACCTGGTTCGGATCACCATCCCACTCCATATATCTCTTCTCAAAGTAGTTGGTTTTCTGAACAAACGGTGCTTTCAGCTTTAAACCAGGGGTTGTGATCGCCTCTCCCACAGGTTTTCCGAATTGTGTAATCACTACCTGTTCGGTCTCTTTAACTATATATGTGCTCTGCCCTACCAGTATTATGACGACAACCAGGAGAACAAGAATCAGAATTATTCTAAGATTTTTCATATTCGTATCTATTTCATTTCATTGAGCTGCATCTGCAGCAGAGGTAATACATTATTTCCTTTCTCATCAATAATGATCTTGTTTCCAAGCTTTGGAATAACAGTGGCCATAGTTTCAAGGTAGATCCTTCGCTTTGTAACTTCAGGAGCCTTTACATATTCACCATAAAGGGCGTTAAACCTTGTAGCTTCGCCAAGTGCATTATTGACCCTCTCTATAGCATATCCTTCAGCCATTTTTATGGTTTCGTCTGCCTGGCCACTGGCTCTCGGTATTACCTTGTTGTATTCCGATCTTGCCTGGTTTATAAGGGTCTCTTTCTCCTGCTGGGCCTGGTTAACTGCATTGAATGCATCCTTAACCGGGTCTGGCGGATTAACATCCTGTAGAACAACCTGCTCTATTTTGATGCCAAGAGAATACTCGGTACAGATGTTCTGGATCTCTTCCTGTACTTTGTTTGCTATCTCCGTCCTTCCAACGGTAAGCACTTCATTAACGGTCCTGTCGCCAACAACCTGGCGCACGGCAGCTTCCGATATATCCCTGAGCGAATTGACCGGATTGCGGACTTTAAACAGATAACTGTACGCATCATTTATCCTGTACTGTACTACCCATTCAACGTCAGCAAGGTTCAGGTCGCCGGTGAGCATAAGCGATTCATCGGCAGTTCCGCTTTTTGTAAATTCAGACTGTACGCCAGCCCTGACTGTCCGGAAACCAAACTCCTCCTTCTGTTGTCTTTCAACAGGAACTTTATAAACCCTTTCAAGTAAAGGAACTTTCATATTTAGTCCCGGGTCAACACCCCGAACATATTTTCCGAACCGTGTAATCACTCCTATTTCCTCAGGTTCTATCTGAAATAAAGAAGTAGCTGAAATAATCACCAGCACTAAACCGATAATTACAATCCTTATTATAGGAGCGTATTTCTTCCAGTCGGATGGCAGATTAAAATTATTGAACTGATTATTATCCATCTAATTTGTTTTTATGTATTTAATTAATATAATGCAAATATATGACATAAAATCATGGATGACCAGTCTGAAGGGGATTAATCGATCAGTCGGGTTAAATGAACTGTCACAAGGTCCGATTTATGGTTAAATCCGGATCAGGTGATATTCAACTAGAATTTAAGGGCAGCGGTGAACCTTATTACACCATACGACTGTTTTGTCTCGGTGCGAACTGAAAATTCAAATTTCGATACATGTACACCCAATCCTGCCAGCATAAATATCTTTCCATCCGGATTCATTGTGTCAGGATCCACATCAGAATCGCCCTGTTTCGACAGGTAGGCTGCTCCCGCCTCAATAAAAATAAACCTCAATGTATACGCTTTGACCAGGGCCGCTGGAATAAGATAGGGAATCGGATCACCACCGTACTGATCTTCCTGGATCGAATAATCAATCTCCCCGTAAACTCCGATGTTTGTGATCCTTACGCCTGCCTGAATACCGGCATGATAAAGCCAGGCAAGATCTGAATCTCCGCTTTTAGCCTTCATAAGGTTTAATCCACCGTGAATATTCCAGTCGAAGGACTGGGAAAAAGAGAGAAATGAAGAGATCATGAAAAACGATATCGCCGTAAAAATTAACTTTTTCATAGGATAAAATATTTCAGCTAATTTAATCATTCACCACTATCATTCAAAAAAATCTTGTGCCGATGGTAAATAGCATTATTTTTGTATACTCCAGATAAAACGACTAATATGAAATCATTATTCCTGCTCCTTGCTACCCTGCATATATCAGCCGGAATATTATTTTCCCAGCAACTGGTAACAAATTTCGGCAATAATAATGTTGCAACGACATCTATATCTTTTACACCCGACGGAAGGTATATGTTTATAGGGGGGTTTGCAAAATCGTACGACCTTGCCAACGGGATTATCAACATGAGAACCCTGAAGAAGGATACTGAGACAAATGCCGACCTGGCCTTTAAAGTTGAAGTCAGCAAGGACAACCGGTTCCTGGTAATTTCAAAGCTCAACCGCCTTGAAATATGGGACATACAAAGCAATACGATGACAAAGGCCATCAGGGATATGCAGCTTATTGAGCCGGCAGTCTGCATCACCTCCGACAGCAAATATATTGTATGCATGCACAGGAAGGGTGAAATCGTTTTCAGGAATGCAGTCTCATTCAAAATATCGCATGAACAGAATCTCACTTCCGGGACACCTACTTATCTGACAGCATCCCCTGATGGTAAAAAGATGCTGATCGGCACAAAAGCGGGATCGATAATAACTTTTGACATCAATACGCGCGAAATCAATGCCGTCAAAGTTGCCGGGAAGGAAATTCAGAACATAACAATGCCTGAATCGTGTGAATATGTTGCAGCATCATCGTCAGACGGACGTATCTGGCTTGGTTCATACCCTGATCTGAAGCCGGTGAGATCGTGGCAGGCTCACTCATCAGGCCTGACTTCCATTGCATTCCATCCTTCGGGAGAATACCTGGCCTCAGGAGGTAAAGACAAGCTTATCAGGATATGGGAAATACCTGAAGGTATCAAAAAAGAAGAGTGGGAAGCGCACAGGAATCCGGTTCATTCAGTTGCATTTTCTCCCAACGGAGCCTTCCTTGCTTCAGGTTCCGACAACGATGCCTTTTCAAGGTCTGATGATACCAGGCTCTGGTCCTTTTCAGCTGGGGAAAAAATGGCAGCTGTCACCACTCAGAATACATCAACAAGTAAGCCTGCGAGTATTTCCACGGGACAGCTACGACCTGATGCTGATTCTCAGAAGAGGCTTGCGCTTGTAATAGGAAACGGCAACTACCTTGGCTCCACGCTTGCGAATCCAGAGAATGACGCCAGGGCTATGAGGGATGTGCTTCTCCAATTTGGCTTTGATGTGCTTGAATACGAGAACCTCACCCAGAGCCAGATGAAGAAGGCCATGGATGAGTTCGGTGAAAAACTAAAGAATTACGATGCCGGCCTGTTCTTTTATGCGGGACATGGTATTCAGTCAAATGGATATAACTACCTGATACCGGTCGATGCAAGCCTGAAATCAGAAGAGCAGGTTGAATATGATTGTGTTCAGGCCGACAGGATACTTGCGCTGATGGAAGGTTCCGGTTCAAAAGTGAATATCATCATCCTCGACGCCTGCAGGAATAATCCTTTTGAACGCAGCTGGACAAGGTCTGCCACCGGCAAGGGCCTTGCCTTCATGAATGCTCCCAGCGGATCACTGATCGCCTATGCCACTGCACCCGGGAGTACTGCTTCTGACGGCGCCGGGGGAAACGGGCTATATACCTCGGCAATTCTTGAAAGTATCAGGATACCCGATATAAACATCCTGCAAATCTTCCAAAATGTCAGGAGTATAGTATCAGGAAAATCTGAAGGAAAGCAAATCCCGTGGGAATCAACCTCACTGACAGGTGATTTTTATTTTTAGAGGACGGTGTCCTGAGCCCCGTTCTACCTTGCTAAGAGCAATATATAAAACATTGAGGTAGTGTTAATTTATTAACAAACAGCATTTTATTATTGTTTTTTATAACTTTGAATTAACAATAGATCTTTACAACTGTTTAAATTTTCAGAAGTATAATCCATCAACAATCTGACTATGAAAAAACTTATCCACAAATCTTACGTATTTACGTTGTCATTAATTCTGGTCCTGTTTATTACAACCATGGAAATTAATGCTCAGGTACCACAGGGATTCAATTACCAGGCACTGATAAAGGATGCGTCGGGAAATCCTGTTGTGAGTTCTTCACTTCAGGTTAAGCTGGGAATCCTGGCAGACACCTCGGCCACGCCGGCGGTACTGTGGGAAGAACTCCACAATCCGGTTAAGTCAAACTCTTATGGAATGATCAACATTGTAATGGGAACGGGCACAAAACAAGCAGGATCTGCAGGCCAGTTCAGTGATATTGACTGGAGCAGCGACCAGCGATTCCTTCAGGTTCAGGTCTATTATCAAAATCAATGGAAGCACATGGGTTATTCAAGGATATGGACAGTGCCATATTCAATGTCGTCGGGAAATGTAAACAACCTGAAACAACTGTCAATAAAAGGTACAACCGCAGATATGTCGGAAGCACTCTTTGCTGTAAGGAACCAGCTTGGAGATACTGTTTTCGCTGTTTACAATGAAGGAATAAGAGCGTGGGTAGATAATGGATCAAAAGGCGTCAAAGGTGGGTTTGCCATTGGCGGACTGCGTACCTCAAAAGCAGCAGAACAGGATTTTCTTATTATTTCTCCAGACAGTGCAAGGATCTACGTTGATGAGACAGCTGCCAAAGGCTCCAAGGGTGGATTTGCCATCGGAGGTTTCGATAACGCCAAAGGAACTGTGAATGAATTTATGTTTTTCACACCTGAAAATTACTTCTGCGGACACAGCAGCGGCCAGTTGATAACAACAGGAGTATGGAACTCCACACTCGGATACCAGAGTGGGCTGAGCCTTACAGAAGGATCCAGCAATGTTTTCCTCGGTTATAAAAGCGGTTACAGTACAAATACCGGAAGCAGCAATATCTTTGTAGGAACCTCGACTGGCTTTAATAACACGTCGGGTTACTGGAATATTATGCTTGGGAGGCAGGCAGGATTTAGCAATACCACAGGGTATGCAAATATTGTTATAGGTGACTTTGCCGGTCATGCCAATACTACTGGTTATGATAATGTTATGATTGGAGACTATGCGGGTGGCTTTAATACAACAGGAACCCATAATGTGTTTCTTGGAGCCAATGCCGGTAACAAGAACACCGAGGGTGATTATAATATTTTTATTGGATCACAGGCAGGTGAAATAAATACAACGGGCAACTGGAACACTATGCTTGGCTACCTGGCTGGTAATCTGAGTGCAACGGTAGGAAGCCAGGCTCTTCTGGGTTACAAGGCAGGTGAGGAGAACACCGGTGGATGGAACACAATGGTGGGATCACTAGCAGGCGCTCAGTCATCAACAGGTATGTTTAATACCTACATCGGTCTGGCTGCCGGGGAACAGGCAACAGGAGATTATAACGTGTTTCTCGGAAGATGGGCCGGCAGGTACGAGTCAACAAAAAGTAACAAGCTTGTTATTGAAACCCTGTACGAAGGGACGGACAATTATAATAACGCATTACTTTATGGTGATTTCTCTGAAAATTATCTAAGGCTTAACGGAACATTAACCTCAACTACAAATATCACAGGTTGGGTAGGTAATTTCGTTAATCTTGGAAACGCAACATCAAGATGGGGATTAAAAGTACAAGCGGGAACCAACGATGCAAGTGGATTAAACTACATGATCGACTTCTACGACGGCGATGGCGACTGGGAAGGTGCAATAGAACTTGTTAATTCCAACCTCAGCCTTGTTAATACTTCAGATGTAAGGCTCAAGCAGGATATCAGTGAAAGCAATATGGATGCACTGAATATACTAAAAGGTATTAAAGTGGTCGATTACAGTTATAAAAAATCACCTGAAGCCAGGCATACAGGTTACATCGCACAGGATGTACATGAAGTTCTTCCTTCAATGGTCGTGTATAATGAAAGAGACGACATATACGGAATTTCGCAGACTGAGTTAATACCCGTCCTCCATAAGGCTATACTGGAGCAGCAAAAGACTATCGAAGACCAGGCAAAGAAAATAGAAGAACTTCAGTCTCTGGTTAGTCAGCTTCTGAACAAATAATCTATCGCATTTCTTAATGAAAGAATAGGGGTGCCTCACAAGACACCCTTATTTATTTGTCACTGTAAAGATCAGTTCTTGACAGCAGATGGTCGAGGTTGGCAACGGTTGGGCCCCGTCGCGGTTGAAGTAATTCGATATTTTCCCCCAACAGTCAGAAATGACTTTTTCATGCCAGTAAAGATTAGGTTAATTAACAATACTGCAATCTATTAATTTACCGGCTATAATCTTATTTCATACCAAAATTTTATAATTTAAGCAGGCGCAATTAAATTAAAACACAGATTATCTTTACATAAATTTATTGTAATGATTTCCGGCAATAAAGTAGCCGTTGTTCTGCCAGCCTATAATGCTGAAAAGACACTCAGGAAGACATTCAGTGAAATTCCTTTTGACATAGTGGATTTCGTTATCCTTACTGACGATAAAAGCAATGATAAGACTATCGAAGTGGCAAGAAAGCTGAAAATCCCATATATCCTCCAACATGACAGGAACCTCGGGTACGGGGCAAACCAGAAAACGTGCTATAACAAGGCTCTTGAACTGGATGTGGATATCATCGTGATGCTCCATCCCGATTACCAGTATACTCCTAAGCTTATCCCTTCAATGTGTTACCTTGTCTCGAATGGCATTTATAAGGTTGTACTGGCTTCCAGGATCCTCGGTAATGGGGCATTGAAAGGAGAAATGCCTTTTTACAGGTATTTGTTCAACAGGATTCTGACTTTTATCCAGAACATTTTAATGAATCAAAAATTATCTGAATATCATACGGGTTACAGGGCATATTCAGCATCAGTACTGAGAGAGATCGATTTCAATTCCAATTCCGATGATTTCGTTTTTGACAATCAGATCCTGGCACAAATATTATATAAAGGATGTGAAATCGGGGAAATATCGTGCCCGGCTTCCTACTTCCCCGAGGCTTCATCAATAAACTTTTCTGGCAGCATAAGATATGGTACCGGATGTATGATAACTGCAATAAAATACTTACTTGGCAAAGCAGGCATATACCGTTCCCGGTTATTCCGGAGCACCAGTACATAAATCTATTACTTAAACAGTTTTCACTTCAGAAGACGGCTTTATCGTCGGGGGTATCAGCTTATACATCACCGGGGTTACAAGCCTGGCAAAAAGTGTTGATGTAATAAGTCCGCCAATTATTACATAGGCCAGCGGCGAATAAAGATTTGAATTGCTAAGCGCTATTGGAAGCAGACCTCCAATGGCGGTAAGAGTTGTCAGCAATACAGGGAGAAACCTAATTTCTCCGGCTTTAACGATAGCCACGTCAAGTGATTCACCCTGCAGCCGCAGCTGGTTCGTAAAATCAACCAGCAGAATTGAATTCTTGATTTCAATACCAATAAGGGCAACAAATCCTATTGCTGCGGCAAATGAAAGTGTGTACCCTGTGAAGTAAAGCATCAGCAGTCCTCCGATTATACCCAGAGGTATAACCGAGAGTACTATCATTGTGCTTTTAAAGGTCCTGAACTCCAGGATAAGTACTGCAAAAACCCCGAATATCGCAACAAGTATTGCAGTACCGATCCCTCCAAAACTCTCAGTACGGCTTTCTATCTCACCTGCAGGTATCAGCTTGAACCCATCGGGCAACCTTACCCCGTTAACCTTTTCCAGTATCTCTTTTGTAATCCTGTCAGTATTATAACCGGTAAGTACAGACGCGGCTACAGTCATCGACCTCTCCCTGTTATAATGCTGGATGAGAGTGGGGGAACTTGTAAATTCGATCCGGGCCAGCTGCGAAAGTGGTATCTGAGCTCCGGAAAGTGATGTAATATAGATCTTATCGAACACTTCAATGCCTTTATTACGGTCACCGGGAAGTTTTACATTGATTGAATATTCATGACCTTCATCATCCCTGAACCTGCCTGCCTCAATGCCTTCGAGGGCAAGCCTAATTGTACGGTCTATCTCAACGGTAGGAATACCGAACATGCCCGCTTTCTCTGTGTTGATCACCACCCGTATATCAGTAAGTGACTGGCTCAAAGGATTCTTAATATAGGTTGTACCTTCATTTTCCCTTATTATCCTTTCTATCCTGGCGGTGTAATAGCTGATTGAATCTAGGTTGTCTCCAACAAGTCTCATTGCTATAGGTGCATCAACCGGCATACCGTTCTCAAACTCCTTAACGTATATCCTGGCATTAACATAGGTGTTGAGCGTGCCTCTCAGTTCATTTATTATAGTTTCAATATCGGAGAGGCATTCCCTTTTAAGCTCACAAAAAACTTCCCCGAGAATAGCCTGTTCACTTTTCTGAAATGAATTATAGAAGATCATCGGGTTGCCTTTCCCAATATTGGACATGTAAAAATTAATGTCATTTCTCTCTGCCAGAACTGATTCCACGAATCTTACGGCACGGTCGGTTTCCTTTATATTGCTTCCCCTGGGAGATTCTATGGTAATGAAAAACTGAGGTATGCCAGCTGTCGGAAAAAGGCTGAATCCTATCAGCCTGATCAGGAAAAGCGAAGAGAAAAACAGGGCAACTGCAAACAGGATTGTTTTCACCGGATTAGCCAGCGACCATTGAAGGGCCCTGCCATAGGTAAAGTCTATGGCTTTATGGACACCCCTGAGGATAATATTTCCCTCGGGATTTACCTTGCTCCTGAAAAGCCTTGACGCAATGAACGGAATGATAGTGAGGGCAACAAGGAGGGATCCAATAACGATGAAGGTCACAGATGTAGGCAGAGACCTCATATACTTGCCTGCCATTCCCGGCAGGAACATAAGCGGCAGAAATGCAAAGATAAGTGTTGCAGTACATCCAAGGACTGCAGTACCGATCTGGCCTGTCGCCCTTACTGCCGCTTCAATAGGTTTTATTCCACCTCTTACCCATCTTGTAATGTTCTCAACAACTACAATAGAATCATCTACCAGGAGACCCAGTGAGATCACCGCCCCGACAATGGTAAGCTGGTTAATACTGAATCCGGCAAGATAAAGCCCTGTAATGCCAATTAATATAGATAAGGGGATTGAGATCATCACTATTCCTGATGCCCGGAAACCTAGAGGAAGCAATGTAACAAGAACAAGCAGGAAGGCAAACAGGAAGTCTTTCTCAAGCCTGCCAAGCTTGTTCCTGACATTCTCAGCCTGGTCGAAGCCGCGTTCAAGTCTTATTCCCTTTGGAAGTGTTTCAGAATAGGTTTCAAAAATGTTATATATCCTGTCTCTTACATCGTGTATATTCTGCTTTTCTTTCATGTTTGCCGTAATAAACACGGCTTTTTCACCATTGTACCGGCCGTAATAATTCAGCTCTGCATCTCCCCATGTTACGTCGGCAATATCCTTCAGATATATTACATTCCCTTTACCTGCCCCTACAATGGTTCTCTTAACTTCTTCAATATCGGAATAACTTCCACTGGTCTTCACATTAAACTTCCTGGATCCAATCTCAATGCTGCCCCCCGGAATATTAGCATTCTCGCTCTGGACAGCCCCGATAACCTGGCTTAAAGTAAGGTTATACTGTGCCATTTTAGGCAGGTCAATTTCAATTCTCAGCTCCTGTGCCGGGTAAGCCAGCGCTTCTGCTTTCCTTACGCCCTCAACTGACGACATTTCATCCTTTAAGACTTCAGCATACTTTCGTAATTCATCGTACCCCGATACACCCGATACCAGTGCCGCCTGGACAATATTAGTATTTCCGGCCTGTATTTTAAGGGTTTCGAGGCTGTATAGGTCATCAGGCAGGGAAGATCTTACGGAACTGATCTGCCTGAGGATCTCATCATATTTATTATCAGGATCAGTATCAGAGGAAAACTCCACAACAATAACGGCAACGCCATCCTTGATCTCTGTCTTTATCCTTTTAAGATCCTCCAGCTCGTTAAAGCTTTCCTCGAGCTTATCGACCACGAGCTGTTCTATGTCTATCGGTGAAGCACCAGGATAAATTGCAATAACCGGGAAAATAGATATCGGGAATTCCGGGTCTTCTGCCTGAGGGATTTTGATGAATGAATAAATGCCCAGTGCAACCAGCATCAGGAATACTACTATAGTAAACTGGTAGTTATTAACTGCTATTTTCGATATTTTCATTTCTGTATGTAAATTCCGGGTCCTGATTATTTTATTACCCGCACCTCATCCCCGTCTTTGATATACGATGCGCCTTCTGTAACAACCATGTTTACCTCTTCCCTGAAGTCTTTCAGGGCAGCATTTGACCCTGCTATCGCAGCAATTTCAATCCTGATCTTCTCCACTGTATTATCATCCTTAACGGTAAATACATACCCTGCGAGTCCGTCGGCTTCAACCAGCGACTCTACCGGCACAAGAGTATATCTCTCCCTTTTCATAGGATAGATGTCAGCCCCTGCTACAAATCCGGCAGCCAGCTTATAACCAAGATCCGATACTGCCAGCTCTGCTTCGTATGTACCTGTCAGCTGGTCGGCCAGTTCACCCACCTGTTCAACAACAGCCGGGAATTTTATGCCCCGCCATGCATCAAATGTCACAGAAGCAGAATCCCCGATATTTACCCTGACATAATCGCGATCGGCCAGTCCTGCCTTAACCTTCCAGGTCTTGCCGGTTGTTCCGAAAAGAAAGACAGGGTAACCCGGAGCAACCAGTTCATTGCTTCTTACAAATTGCCGGAGTATTATACCATCGGCAGGGGCATTTATAGTGGAATGAGTACGGTTGAACCTGGCAATATCAAGATTCGAGCGGGCTACATCCAGGGCCGTTGAGGCGTTCTGGTACTGTTCGAGAGTTGCAACAGTATCGCGGTAAAGGTTCCTTACACGGTTGAAATCGCGCATAGCTTTTTCATATCCTCCTGTTGCCAGGGCCACCTGTGCATTAATCTCCGACATATTCAAAGAAGCAAGGAGGGCGCCCTTCCTTACCCTGTCGCCTTCACGCACAGGAACACTGGCAACAATGCCTCCGGTCTTAAACGACAGTTTCAGCTCATCACTCGACATCAGCACTCCTGTTACATGAACCGGAATGCTTACATCCCTGGTATTAACTTTACTAACCCGCACAGCAGTCGGTGTATTTTCAGCTTTTTTCACCGGTTTTTCGGCACATCCCCCAAAAATGAGTAAAAATGCCGCAGCTATAATCAATGATACTTTCATATTATTTTTAAAATCTAAAATGTATCTGTTGCTGTTACTTTTTCAAACTCTGCATAACACGACAGGTAGTTGAATTTCGATATTATTATGTTCTCCTCAGCATTTGTAAGCGTATTGCGAGCATCAATATATTCTATAAGGCTTGCCTGTCCTTCGCTGAATCTCCTGTTCACAAGCCTGTAACCTTCAGCAGCATTCCGTAATCCTGCTTCTGCGGCACTTATTCCTCTGTCAGCTGCCTGAAGTTCGCTCATTACCGTAATAACCTGTAATTCAATTTGCTTTCTCGCTTCTTCAAGCTGGTCATCAAGGATCTTCCTGTCGATCATCGATTGCCTTATCTTTGCCTTGTTGCTGAAGCCTTCAAAAAGTTTCCAGGTAAGAATGGCAGATGCCTGCATGTAATCCTGTTCTTTATTGAACCGATACTCTTCACCCTGAAACCCGTAATCAACAGCCACAAAAAGATCAGGTACCAGGCTTGCCTGGTTCATTTTAACCTGCATATCAGCTATGTTACCGTACATTTCAATCTTCGCAAGCTCTTCCCTGTTTTCGAGCGCCAGTTCTGTGTAGTCGCTTTTGAGGCTGGAAATCGACGGAAATGTATCTGGCAGCATTAGCGATATCGAATCATCAAGAGATCTGTTAAGAAGGAAATTGAACCAGGCAGCAGCTACTTTACTGTTCTTTTCAGCAACCACAAGCTCCTGGTCAAATTTGCTCAGCTCTGCTTCTGACCTGTATACATTATCTATTGTAACCTTCTGATTTTCTGCAAGACGCTTGTTTATCCTTATATTCTCCACCAGCAGGGTCCTGGTACTGAAAAGCATCTTTACCAGGCCGTCAGCCATGGCGGCACTGTAATAAGCTTTCCTGATCTCCGCAATAAGTTCCCGGCGATATTGTTCAGCATCAACTTCATCAACTGCTGAAAGACCCCTTTTTATTTTATTGTTATACCATAAATCTGTACTGATAACGGGCTGTACCACACGTATCCTGGTTTCGTGTTCCGTGGGACGCAGGAACCTCACCTGCTGGTTATCAATCATCGGGAACATAGTTGATGAAGTGAGTGCATTAAGAGTTGAGTAAACAGGATTAAGAAGATCTCCAACAGGGAAATCTATAACCCGGCCTCCCTCTGACACAGTATAACGCGCATTGAGACTTATGTTAGGGAATAAAAGCCCTCTTGCCTCCCTGAGTGCTTCAAGGCTTTTCTGGTAATTTGAGAGCTTCTGCTTCAGTGCAAGGTTGTTTTCCAGGCCATAGGTGATATAACCTTCCAGTACTTCCTGCCCTGAAAGAAGAAACGGTAATAATAAAAACAGAAATACTGATTTAAATCTCATAACTCATATCCATTTAATTTTCTCGTAACCTGTATTGCATATTCTCACTTATTGCAAGAAACAGTCTCCTGACCAGTTCCACATCCTGCTGACTGGCTTTTTCATAAAGTGTACCGGCAAAAGTGAAAAGATCAAGCTGAAAAGACTCCTGCCCTTTCATAACAACCATTCCCTTTTCCGATAACTTCAGGTTAACCTCTTTTTTATTTGTTGTATTCGTTTTGACTATAAGATTCTTGCTGACCAGTTTCCTGACGGTCTGGGAAATTGCTCCCCTTGTGACTCCCATAAGCTCGGCCAGCTGTGTCATATTTATCTCCGTGTTATTGCCTACCATCGATAAAGTGTGTACCTCCACAAAGTAAAGAAGGTCTCCGGTCCCGTAATCCTTTGGTTTACGCGTTATTACTGAATAAAGATGAAGGATCTTGAGAAACAGGTCGATAAGTTCCTGTAATTCTGATTTCATGTTGATTTTTGTTTAGATGCTAAACAAATTTAAGAATTGTTTAGGTGCTAAACAAATTATTTTTCCCAGGAATCTTAGCTCCACCACATGCTTCATCAAAAACAGTTGATTAAAATCCCTGTTCAGGATGAAGAAAAAACCTAACTTTATAACTGGCAAATTCCAGGTTCACCTGACCTGTTTGAGAAAGACCTATGAAAGTTGGCATAATTACTGATATTCATGAAAATTATGACATGCTCACAGAAGCCCTGAAGCTGGCTGAAGTATATAAATGTGATGAGATGGCCTGTCTTGGCGACATTGTTGGATTTGATCGCCGGTATTACAGGTATGGTGCAAAGAGGAGTGCAAAAAGATGTATTGAGATCATTAACTCATCATTCCGATGGGTGGTTGCAGGTAATCATGATCTTTTCGCAGCGTCGAGATATCCGGTGCATTCAGACGGATTTGAATATCCCGAGAACTGGTTCAGGATGACTCCTGCAGAGAGAAGGCTCATTTCAGGTGGAAAGGTGTGGTGCTACGAAGGAGACGAATTGAATGATCTTGGTGAGGCTCAAATTGCTTACCTGGAGTCTCTTCCTGAATATATAATCACATCAGAACCAGGCATCCCATGTCTCTTCTCTCACTATGTTTTCCCCGATGTAACAGGATCCACCACACTGTATGTTGAACGGAAACGTCACCTTAAGAAGCTGTGGGAATTCATGGATAATAATAACCTTAAATATTCATTCACAGGTCATTCACATGAGCTGTTTGCCGGTTTCGCCTACAGGAACACCAGCACATTCAGCAGGGCGATTCATAATATTCCGGGGAACAGCTTTAAGCTGGGTAATGAAGTGTTGATGACTGTTCTTCCCGCCCTGACAGGTGAGAGAGGGAGAACCGGTTTCACGATACTTGATTCAATATCCATGAAGCTGAACATAATTCAGGTTGGCACGGGCTGACAGATAAAAACCATGAAGATATTTTCCAGAAAATCCTTCAGGAGATTGTTCCTGATGAAGATAGATCTTCCCGCGATAATAGCACTTGCGCTATTTGCCGGCCTCATTTTCCTTTTCCTGATCCCCGGATTTGAAAGGGTAATGATGGATCGGAAGCGCAATATGATCAGGGAAATGACATCTACAGCATATAGCCTGCTTGAGTACTATCATTCTCTGGAAGAAAAAGGAGAAATCAGCGATTCAGAAGCCAGAGACCAGGCAAGTGAAGCTATCAGTGAACTGAGATATGGTGACCAGCTAAAGGACTACTTCTGGATTACCGACAGCTATCCCAGGATGATAGTCCATCCCTACCGGAGCGACCTGAACGGGAAAGACCTTACAGATTATCACGACTCAAAGGGGAAGACCGTTTTTGTCGAATTTGTCAAGGCAGTGGAGGCTACAGGGGAGAGCTTTGTAGATTATATGTGGCAATGGAATGACGATTCCACAAAGATTGTCCCGAAATTATCTTATGTAAGACTCTTTGAGCCCTGGGACTGGATTATAGGAACCGGAATATACATCGAAGATGTACGTCTTGAGATAAAGAAGATAGAGACGCTGGCTCTGATAGTGTCGGGTATAATAGCGATATTTATAATCCTGCTTCTTGTTCTGATCTCACGCCAGAGTCACAGGATAGAAAAGGAAAGGAGCAGGGTTGAAGATGAACTGCGAAAATCAAAAGAACTTTACAGGACCCTTGCAGAAGCGGCTTCAGAAGGTGTTCTGATATGGTCAAATGGTGTATTCCAGGCAAACAAGACCATGCTTGAATGGCTTGGCTATGATGATGAAGAGCTTAAGAATCTGTCATTACATGATATTGTAAATGCCCCGGAATTATCCGGTTACAATGATTCCGATTCACTTTACCAGGACCTGAGCACAAGGCTGTCCGTCGACTTCCTGGTGAAACTGAAAAACGGCACTCATGTCAAATCCCATGCTGATCTGTCAAGAATTGAATTTGGAGGTCTGAAGGCAGTGCTTATTGTAGTCAGACCTGCAAAAACATACTCATCAAAACACGAGTTTACGCTGTCATCAATTCTTATGAATAATCTCAGGACAGGATTGTTCAGGATAACCTATGGCAGGAAGAACAGGTTCCTTACTGCTTCAGTTCCAACCCTGGAGATGCTGGGATTCAATAACATTAAGGAGCTTCGTCTGCATCCTGTCGAAACATTTTTCGCAAACCGTTTTGAATTTAAATCATTCAGGAACTCTTTGGCTGCAAGGGAGACGATCCGGGATAAAGTTGTTCTTCTCAAACGCTGTGACGGAACAATATTCAGATCCCTGATAAATGCTGTTGTCGTGGAAACGGATACAGGAGATATCTGGTGTGAAGGTAGTATTGAGTACCTTACGGGCCCTGACTTACAGGGGGATGCTCTTTCCCCCGATTTGCAGGAATTCAGTGTTTCCTATATATCTGAAATACCTGTATCTGAAATAATGAGGCCTTCTTTTGTGTGCTATGAAGAAAGCATCATTTCGGAAGCACTGACAATAATGAAAGATAATCAGGCCCCGAGCCTGGTGGTCCTGAACAGGATCGACGAACCTGCCGGTATAATTGAAACAACAACAATCCTGACTCACATTGCTGAGGGAGGATCTCCAATTTCAGAAGTATCAGACCTTGCTATTTCATCTCCAATTGCAATTAATCCTGACACCAGGATAAGTACCGCAATCAGACTGTTTAACTCATGTCCGGTGAAATGCCTCGTTATTACCACCGGAGAAAATGCTGTTTCAGGAATTGTGACTCCGGATGACCTGCTGAAAGCATTTATTTATTCTCCTCAAATCCTTTTACAGGAGATAGAGAATGCAGGCTCACCTTCATCTCTAAGATCGGTTTATCTCAGCAGCCGTAAGCTTGGCATTTCAATGCTTATCGGTCATGCTGATCCCGCTTCCGTAGTCAGATTTTTATCCTCCGTTGCTGATGCTATTTGCAGAAGGACAATCGATCTGAGTATTGAAAAGCTGGGTCCCCCACCCTGCAAATATGCTTTTATCCTTACAGGAAGTGCCGGCAGGATGGAACAATCTTTCCTGACAGACCAGGATAATGCAATTATTTTCGAAGATCCCGTTGAAGGTGATAATGTCATAGTTGCAAAGTACTTCAGGGAGCTTGGGGTAATGGTGAATGAAATGCTTGACCAGGCGGGATACAGGCTCTGTAAAGGAGGCAACATGGCAGGTAATGAAAAATGGAGCCAGCCTCTGAGCGTATGGAGAAAGTATTTTTCAGACTGGATAAGGACACCCGGGCCGGAGGAGATCCTTGATGTTAGTATCTATTTTGATTTCAGGTTTTGCAAAGGAGACGAAAGCCTGCCCGGGAAGCTAAGGGATTATATCAATGATGATCTAAGAACAAGTGATATTTACTTTCATCATATGGCTTCCGGCTGGAAACAGTTTAATCCATCAGTCCGCGACCTGGAAAGGAAGAATACTGATATTAAGAGACTTATAATGCCTGTCACCGGTATTATAAGGTTATACGCACTGAAAGAGGGAATAAGTAATTTTTCAACCATTGACCGGATACTTGAACTTTATTCCAGGGGCAAACTTGACCACAGGCTTCTTTATGATACCTTAACCGCCTGGAAAGACCTTACATCAATCCGTCTCTCACACCAGGCTTCATGCATCAATAATGGTAAAGACCCCGATAACCTTGTCGATTTCAGGATGCAGGCCAGGGAAATGTTACACAATGCCGAGCAGGCAGTATTGTCCGTAAATAACCTTGTTCTTAAGGCATTAAATGACTTCTACGTGGAAACGATCTAGAATTTATAGATAGTGCTTATCAGAATTCTCAGGTTAGATACATTGTCAGTATTTGTCACTTTCCCATTAGCCTGTCTTGTGCCATAAGCTGCGGTTGTGCTTTCAATTTCACCGGCAAAACTGAATTTACCTTCTGTCAGGGTTACACGCGGTGAAATCCTGAAAATATGGTCAATATTGGTCCCCCGTCCGTAGACAGTACCGACAATATCTTTGCCGGCTCCAAGGTTTTTGCTTAATCCTGCAAAAAGACCTGCTGTAAATCTAGTTCCGTTTGTACCAACATCAATCCACAGGTTACCTGTGTTGATCGTTGTATATTTCTTAAACTGACTGACCGGGTTAACAATTTCCGATACGGCATAACCGCCGATCATCATCAGGTCGCTGGAATTTTGTCCGTATACCACCATCATGGAAGCATTCAGGGCAGAGGTTTTTGCCTTGACATTTGCAAAGAATGAAAACCCTCCAATTGTTGCATCAGTTTCCCTGTTTGTGGAAGTCCTTAGTTCAGGCCTCAGCTTCTTGTAATCAGCCCCGAAAAAACCGGTAAAGATCTCACCGACAGGTATTCGTAACAGCAGGTCAAATCCGGGCATTCCGCTGTTTCTCAAGTACCTGTTGCTAGTTCCGTCGGGTCCTGCCGATGCGAAATCGCGCTGTGCATAAGCCGTAAGTGAGACACTTGCTGTCCTTATTTTTTGGGTCAGTCTTACCTGGGGGTTACGGCTGAATGGTACAAAGGGAGCCCCGGTGTTAAAGCTGATGGTTCCCGGATAACTTTCGACCGGGAACATTGGATGCCAGTACTGGCCTGTCAGCAGGCTCGTGGATGACCAGTCGAGCTTAACCCAGGCATGCCTGAGCCTGAAACCGTTAATGTCGCTCTCTCCTGTTCCGAAAAATTCAGCCTCGATCAATCCGGATGTTTTGGCTCCAAATGCATCGGGGCCAGTGATATCACCCTTAAGCCGTGTCTGAATATTCAGGATATGAAAGCTGGGGTTATCATTTATGTCGTTGCCGTCAACATCCAGGACTTCATTATCGGGAAACAGATAAAAATGACCTTCCCTCAAACCGGCGGTAGTGGTAGGTTGCCTTGTATCATAAAGAATATCTGTTTTCACAAAACCTGTGAATTTAATTCCCCATGAAGGATCCGGATCCTGCGCGTAAGTGCCTGAGGCACAAATAAATACCAGGAATACAATAATAATTATACTTCTCATCACAAAATTATTTATTAAGGTTCAATGTTATTCAGAACAAAATTATTCTTTTCAGTTCAATAATTCTATCTTTTTCGCCTGTCAGGAGGGAACAGTGATTCAATAATTCCGGGTTTAACCGGTTCTCCTCCCATCAGAACATTCAGATTACTTTTTGCAGTCCTGTTGTCCTTCCATAGGTCAAGGGCCTCGCGATAGCACCAGATTGAGGAATCAGGCATCATCATATGCCGGAATATCATTCCTCTGTTGGTAAGACTTACTGAGAGTCGACGCAGGGTTTCTATACCGGCCAGACCTATATCCTTAACCCTCCTCGAAAGAATCCTGTCATAATTAAAACCCTTAAAGACAGGATCATCAGGCCGCATATATGGTTTTATCCGTTTTTCTATTTCCCGAGGAGTGAGGTCTTTCCAGTCAGCCAGCCATTTTTTATATACAGACATACTACTGTCGCAGTATAGCATTGAAAGTGACAGGAGTGTTTTCTTCTCATACTCACTAATCAATGTATCATATATTGCATTTAACAGCAACGAACTGCATTTATTATTATATATGACTCCGGTTTCAAATGATTCCCTGTAATCGGGGAATGAACGATAGATTGCAGCAGCTGAGTCGAGCAGGTAAAATGAATCTATTGATTCCTTCCTTCCCGCAACCCTGTCATAAAGCTGGAGGTACTCTCCTGCCTTCTTGACCCTGGGATCAGCGGCCCTGTTGACCGTCCGATAGTAGAAAACAGCGAAAATGATTGCGGCAGCCGAAACGGAAAGGGTGATAGCCAGGATCACCCTTGTTCCCCTCGTCATTATAAATATCTCACTTAACCGCATCAGTTATGTACCTCTTCAGCAAGGAATTTTTTAATCTCCAGTGGTGTAGGTGTAGTGAATTTTGAAACAATAATATTTACGATAACCGCCAGTGGTGCTCCTATCCATGCAAAATACCATACATTGAGCCAATATGAAATGAATTCCTGGCCCGGCAGGCTTTTACCGCTAAGACCAACAATAAAATACGTTATAGAAATTGCTGTAACCAGGCTTCCGGCTAAGAGACCGGCTTTTGCACCGGCCCTGTTGGAACCGCTCCACCATATTCCCAGTAGGAAAAGCGGGAATATCGTGCATGCAGCCATGGAGAATGCAACTGAAACAAGCTGAGCAATAAGTCCCAGCCGCAGAAGTGCAACAATTGTAACCGCAAGTGCCATAATTACAGTGCCTACCCTGGCAATGTTAAGCTGCTGTTTTGGTGTTGATTCGGGATTTATCACCCTGACATACAGATCATGTGAAAAAGCAGATGCTCCCGCAACGAGCAAACCTGACACTGTTGAAAATGCAGCTGAAACCGCACCTGCGGCAAGCAATCCTACAATAAGGGAGTTAATGCCGGCAAGCTGGGCTGTGTAAACCACTATTGCATCTTTAGCCAGGACACCAACATCGGGATTAGCTGAAAGTATCTTGCCGAATGTCGAATAAGCCGGGGCAGTCCAGTAAACAAGGCAGATAAAGAATAATCCCCATACCACTGACCATCTTGCATCGGTAACCCTGGGAACAACATAGAAACGCTGAATCACATGAGGAAGTCCTGCTGTACCTACCATAAGGGAGAAACAGATTGCCATCCACTGGAAGAATGTTGTTCCAGTTGACGGATCCCATGGCATAGCGTATTCCGGGCTCGGCACCAGTGCAAAATCGTGTCCGTACGCATTTAACAGAGCAACACCATCTGCAATATTGGGGGCAGGAATACCCTGAACAACATCAGTGACGGCAGCTCCGTAACCTATCTGTGGTATAAGCCAGAAATAATCAAACTTATAAGCCATAAGGAATACGGGGATAATGAATGAGCTGACGATAATGACATACTGGATCTGCATATTCTTTGTAGCGCCTATCATTCCGGAGATCAGAGTGTACATGAGGACCACTGATGATCCTATTATTACGGCCCAGGTATAATCAAGACCGAGTATCCATTTGAACATAAGCCCTATACCGCCAAACTGGCCCACACAGTATGCAAATGATATAAGTATAGTGAATATTGCGCTTACAATTCTCAGATTGCGTGAATAGTACCTGTCGCCAATAAAATCGGGAGCGGTATACTTACCATACTTTCTGATCTGTGCAGCCATCAGTATGAGAAGGAGTACATATCCCCCTGTCCAGCCTACTACATAAGCCAGGCCATTATATCCGAAACCGTACATCATGCCTGCCATACCAAGGACTGATGCAGCACTCATCCAGTTGGAGGCGATAGCCATCCCTGAACCTACCCGTGAAATTTTTCTCCCCGCAGCATAATAATCAGCCGGATCCTTAGCCCTGAAAAAGACACCTACAAGCACAAATGTCAGCAAAGTGGCAATAAGGATAATAGCAGGTCCGGTCTTGAAACTGCCTTCAAGCTGAGTTAAGCTTTCAGCCTGAAGCGAACTGGCTGCCAGGGCAGCAATAATTATAGATAAATATATTCTTTTCATAATAGTTCCGTTTGAAGTTAATTATTCTACAACACCCTGTTTTTTCAGTCTCCACTCTATCAAGATATTATACACTATACAAAGGCCGATAAACAATATCAGCAGGAAAACAGCCGTATAAAAATAGTGGAATGGAAATCCCAGGAATTTGCTGTCTGTGAGAACTGACTGATTGTGAACAAGGTATAACTTCATTACATCCGGAAGTCTTACGAACGCATTATCAGAAAGTGATTCAGGGTAAGTATCAACAAGGCTACTGGTAAAAATAGACTCTTCAAGGCTGCCATCTGAGAATCCGGTATAAACGGCTGTAAGACTCGAAATGATTTTCTCCTCCTGCCTTATAGATTCCCTAATATCCAGGTAAGCCTGGTCTTCAGCATCGACCAGCCGCAGCTTCTGATTTTTAAGCTCTGCTATATTAGCCATTACCAGGGGTTTCAGGCTGTCTGACATAATTGTGAATGTAGCACAGCTGATAGCTTCATTTAAAAGCTTCTGGTCGTCAGGGCTGACAGTTATTTTGCCCTTAACCATTACAAGAGAATTCAACAGGGCTTTATAATCATCTGCGTTACCGTTCACCGGCCAGACTGATTCAAAGACTGTAAGAGCTTTCTCAGGAGTAGGTTTCTCAATACCTTTTAAAAGGAACTGGAAACCAAATACAGCAGTCGCCCAGATCAGAAGCATGGTAAGAATAACATTCCTGTTTTTCCTCCCATGCAGGTTGCGGGGTGTGAAAAGACTGAAATTGAATTGGTCAGGTGATTCCATAGGTTGGTTGAAGTTTTAAAAGGGTTTTATAATAAAAAGTAACATTAACTGACTTTTTATCAGGTCTTAAACATATGTTTGAAGGGAAACTGAAGGCTGAAAGATAAGAAGCTTATAATTGTATAATATGTGTTAACCCTGGATAACACTTCAACAGTCATAAGTATTTCTTCTTAAACTTTATTAAAAGACTATCCTCATCTTCATTCTTTGAAACACCCTCAATTAGAATCTCCAGTAATCCTTCAACAGTTTCATCACTGAAGCCTGCCGCGATAGCATAACGACGAACCATTTTCTTCTCCGATTCAGTAACAACATCATCGGCCATAATCATCTCGGTTATGTTATACAATTCCTCAAACTTATCCTGAAGGGAATATGGAGGGTGGTAATTATCAGGCTCTTCGGATCTGATAAGCTGGTCAATCTCCGGATCTGTAAGCCCGAATTTGCGTCCTTCCCTGTGAAGCAGCTTATGTTCGTTTTCCTGGATAACACCATCAATCTTGGCAACCTGCACAAGATTAAGAAAATACCCCCTGTTTACCTTCTTGCCGTGATGAGTTATAAAATTCGTGAAATTCATGCCCGCAATAATTAATTCGTTAAGGTGATACTATTTCATCTATTTTCAAAGCATTCAACTCAAATTTTTTAAAAAATGTATTATTTTAAACATTATCAAATTAATTATTGTTAATTATTTGGAATAAAACGAAAACTGAATGAGTCTATTAATTTGAAGCCTTGTTTAAACAAAAACTTATCTCTCATGAAAAGAAACTCTGTGACACTTATGTTTTCACTATTACTCTTAATACCAGCCTGCATGACGAGCGGTCAGCAGCAGGAAAATAACAGTGAACTTGACCAGAAGGTCAGGCAATTTCTTTCGGAACACTCCAGACAATGGCGCGATTTGAATGTTCCAGCGGTGGATGGCCAGCTTTTATACGATATCATTGTAAAAAACAATTACAAGAGTGCCCTGGAAATTGGTACTTCAACAGGACATTCCGGTATCTGGATCGCCTGGGCACTTAGCAAGACCGGTGGTAAACTGATCACGATAGATATCGACGAACGCAGGCACAGGCAGGCTCTTGAGAATTTCAAGGCAGCAGGAGTGTCGCAATATATAGATGCACGGCTGGCTGATGCCCATCAGCTGGTAAAAGATCTTAAGGGTCCCTTTGATTTTGTCTTCAGCGACGCCGACAAGGAGTGGTATAAGAATTACTTCATCGATGTTGACCCCAAAGTGAAAGTGGGAGGATGCTTCACCGCTCATAATATTTCTGCAAGAGGAGGATACGGAGGACAGGCCGAATTTCTGAATTATATAAAAAGCCTCAGTAACTATGAAACCTCTGTCAATTCAAATGGCGGAGGAGTTTCTATCAGTTATAAGAAAGCGGCAAAATAGACCATTGAACTGACCGAAACCTGTGCCGGCATCAAAGTATCAGCAAGCCATCTCACCTGCGTTCTTTTTCGCTGAGAGAAGATTATACGCGCCTTTGGTTACGACCCTTGTACCATCAGTATCGAATCCTTCCGGAAGGATTACCTCGGTATACCCTGAGGAAGATGATCCTGTTTTAACTTCTACCATCCTATACTCGGTAAATGGTTTTCCGTCTTCCTCCTTATCTTTTTCAAAGATGAAAATATAGTTCTTGTCATCAAAACTGACAATGGACTGAGCAGGCAGGGAAGGCACCTTAGTATCTGATTCCCGGATTTCTGCACTCACATACATACCTGGTAGAACATTCCGACAACTTCCGGTAACCGTCGCATACAGCGTGAGAGTCTTATCATGACTCAGTGATTTACCGATCTGTGTAATTACTGCCTCATGTTCTTCTGATCCGTTGTTGGTAAAAAATGTAAGTCTCTGACCGATAGCTGCTTTATCAACATCCTTCTCAAACAGAGTAAGTTCAAGGAATAACTTATCGCTGTTGATTACTTCGTACAATATATCTGTTGGAGATACATACATCCCCAGTTTTACGTCAACGTTGCTCAGAAATCCTGTCAGCGGCGACACCAGACTGACTGTGCTGCTAATGTTATCTTCCCTCAGCTGATCCGGATCGATGCCGATCAGCATCAGTTTCTGTTCGAGCGATCTCATAAGCGCCAGCTGGTTCTTATATTCCACAGTAACTTGCTGAACATTCTTTTCGGAGTAGACATCATCCTCATAAAGACTGGTATGCCTTTCATATTCTGCCCTGGCATAGTCGAGCTTGTTCTTTGCTTCAAGATAGCCAAGCTGGATGTCGACAAATTCCTGGTTTTCGATGACTGCAAGTGTCTGGCCCTTCTTCACAGCATCACCCGGAAGCAATACAGTGCTCTTGATAAAACCTCCCATTGGCATACAGATCGTAGCCCTGCAATTAGGGGCCACCGAAACGACACCGTATGCCTTTATAGTATTGCTTAATGACCTGACTTCAACCTTTCCGAATCCTATTCCTGCCAGTTTAATCTGATCATCACGAAGCTCAACAATATCTTCCGGGAGAATTTCAGCTTCTTCCGAAACTGCTGTGCCATTATCCCGTGAGCATGAACCGAGGAATAAAAGAATTCCTGAAAGAACTGCCAGCATCCTGGTATTTGAATTTGTCATGATTATTTGATTTAGAAAATTTTACCTGTAATATATTCAATGGATATTATAGTCTGGTTGCAGCTGTTAACTGCATCGATATAATTTTGCCGGATTGCCAGGGCTCTGTTTAATGTCAGAACATAGTCGAGATAATCCATTGCCCCGGCCTTATAGCTCTTGGTTGCCTGATCAATGATAAGGTCAGCCTCATGTACAGCCTGTGTTTTGTAAAAGCTGACACTCGCTGAGAACTTCCTGTATTCATCGACCAGGTTGTTATAATCCGACTCCAGTCTCAGTGAATAGTTATCCCTGTTTACCATGGCCGCCTGTTGATTTAACCTTGCAGCTTTATTCCTGGCCGAGTAGGGTGTTATCCACAGTGGCACGGAAATTCCTGCCTGAACGCCATTAAACCTGAAACTGTCGTCAAAACTTCTTGGAACTCCTCCAATGTCCTGGGTTCCAATAATTGTCTGGCTGAAATAACCAACATTCAGATCCGGGAGCATCTGGCTTCGTTCAAGCTTTTTCTCAATCTCCGACACTTTAACCTGCTGGTTGTAGTAACCGAGAGAAGGATTATTGTCAACTGACGCGCTGTCAGTCTCAATTACAGCCGGAATAAGTATGAGACTTGTATCGGCAGGAATATATCCTGTCCTGGAATTCAATAGCTGACCAAGCGTTCTTCCTGCAATTGAAATGTCCGACTGAACCTGGAAAAGCTGGTTCCTGATCTCAAGGCTCTGTGACCTGGCGGTGATCATCTCAAGCTTATTTGTCTCACCAATATTGGCCCTGAGTTCTGCTGCCCTGAGGAATCCCGAATACAAACTGTCCTGAAGTTTAAGGAGTTTATGTTTTTCGAGAAGGTAAACATATTCCCAGTAAACCTTTTTTACTTCAGTTGCAATTTCAAGCTGCGATGCCTTAAGCTGCCACTCGCTGCTTTTTATACTCGCATCAGCCAGTTTACTCCGGTTTGCATATACAGTCGGAAATTCAAATGATTGTGTAACAGAGATACTGTTGTCGTTTGAGAATGAATTGAACCTCCCGTACTGACCGTCTATTACCGTTTTGGGAATGTTTACTGATGCACCCTTCAGGGCTCTTGAAACATCAGTGGATATGTAAGCAGACCGTATCGCAAGGTTACTGTCAAGAGCTATTCTGATCGCTTCCTCCTGGTTGATCATTTTAACTTGCTGAGCCTTCGTTTCAATTGAAAACAGGCCAGGAATCATTATCAATATGATCACGGCAGGCATCTTCAGTTTTCTTTTAAGTCTCCGTATTCCAATATTGCCAGTGGTCTGGAAAATGTAGAAGACAGGAAGAATAACAAGAGTTAGTATTGTTGCCGTAATCAAACCGCCAATTACTACTGTGGCAAGAGGTTTCTGAACCTCGGCTCCTGCTGATGTCGACAATGCCATAGGAAGGAACCCGAGAGATGCGACAGAGGCTGTCATTATTACAGGACGCAGTCTTGTATTCAGGCCTTTTAAAACCCTTTCAGTAATATCGGTAATTCCGTCCTTTTCAAGCCTGTTAAACTCGGCGATGAGTACTATTCCGTTCAGGACAGCAACTCCAAACAATGCAATGAAACCCACTCCTGCTGAAATCGAGAAATTCATATCTCTGATCCACAGCGCCAGTACTCCTCCAATAGCTGAGAAAGGCACGGCCGAGAATATCAGAAGCGATTGCTTTAGCGAATTGAATGTAAAATACAGAAGGACCAGGATCAGCAGCAGAGCTACCGGTACTGCAACAGATAATCGCTTCTGTGCGGCCTCCAGATTCTTGAACTGTCCGCCGTATGAGACAAGATAACCTGTAGGAAGAATGATCTTTTCATCGATCTGTGCAGTCACATCATTAATAACACTTTTTATATCACGGTTGCGAACATTGAAACCAATTGTTATCCTTCTTTTTGTATTCTCTCGTGAAACCTGCGCAGGCCCGGACCTGACAGAAATTTCTGCAAGCTGTTCAAAGGGTACCTGGTGACCATCAGGGAGTGCTACAGATAAATTCTTTACATCGTCAAGGTTCTGCCTGTAGTCTTTATCAAGCCGGACAACAAGGCCGAAACGCTTTTCCTCATCATAAACAACCCCTGCCTGGCTGCCTGCAAAAGCACTCCGCAACACGCTGTTCAGATCCGCAACGGAGATACCGTACCGGGCAAGCCGCTCCCTGTCGTATTCAACCTGAATCTGTTCAAGACCTGTAACTTTCTCAACGTTTATATCCTCAACACCTGGTATTGCCATGATTATTTTTTCAATTTCAGAAGCTTTATCTGAGAGAGTTTGCAGATCATCACCAAATATCTTAACAGCAATGTCCTGTTTTGAACCTGTCATTAATTCATTGAACCTCATCTGAATAGGCTGCTGGAACTCAAACTTGACACCTGCCAGGGGAATGAGGGCTTCTTCCATCTTACCAACAAGCTCCTCGCGTGTCTCTGCTGATACCCACTCAGACTTATCTTTCAGTGTGATGATATAGTCTCCTGTTTCCATCGGGGTGGGATCGGTGGGTATCTCTCCTGCTCCGATTTTACATACTGCGTGCTTCACTTCAGGAAAATTTTCAAGTAGTATTTTGTTTGCTGCTATTACCTGGTTAACAGTGTGTGTCAGCGACCCTCCCTGCAGCGTCATTACTCCTGCAGCCAGGTCACCTTCTTCAAGCTGGGGAATAAACTCTCCGCCCAACCGGCTGAAGAGTAAAAGGCTGCCCAGGAATATCAGTGTTGCTGAAACAGTAACAATTATCTTATGCCTGAGAGCGATCATAATTAAAGGATTGAAAGCTCTCTTTATAATGATCATTAACCTGTCGGAGAGATTCTCCCTGTGACCTGTTTTTTTGCTCAGGAAAAAGGCTGAAGCCATTGGAACATATGTTAGCGAGAGTATCGCTGCTCCAATCAGCGCAAAGGTAACTACCTGGGCCATCGGACGGAACATCTTTCCTTCGATGCCTACGAGTGCCATTATCGGGAGGTATACAATGAGAATTATTATCTGTCCGAATGTTGCTGAGCTCATCATGGTTTTTGCTGCGGTTGAAACATTCTCATCCATCTGGGCCACCGTAAGCCTCGCAGCTCCCTGGTAATTATTTCTGCTCAGGGTGATCCTGTGTACCACGCTTTCAACAATTATCACTGCACCGTCGACAATAAGACCGAAATCAATAGCACCAAGGCTCATCAGGTTACCTGATATCCCCAGCAGATTCATTATGGAGACAGCAAAAAGCATGGAAAGCGGAATAACCGATGCGACTATCAGACCAGCCCTTATGTTTCCAAGCAACAAAACAAGTATAAAGATCACAATAAGAGCTCCTTCAATAAGGTTTCTCGAGACGGTGCCTATTGCCCGGCTTACAAGGTCAGACCTGTTCAGGTAGGGTTCAATCTTTACTTCCGCGGGAAGTGATTTCTGTATCGCCTCAATCCTTTCTTCTACATTATCAATTACCTCATGGGCATTAGCCCCTTTAAGCATCATAACCACACCACCCACAGCTTCTGAAGTATCAACAACAAAGGCTCCATACCTGGTTGCACTTCCATACCGAACATCTGCTATATCTCTTATCAGGACAGGAACCCCTGATGCAGTTGTTTTTATTACAATTTTTTCAATATCCTCCAGTGATTTAACAAGCCCGATACCTCTTATGAAGTATGCATTCGGGTTTTTATCAATATATGCACTGCCCGTGTTTTCATTATTATTCTCCAGGGCTGTAAAAATATCTGATAAAGTGAGATGCATACCTCTGAGGATATCAGGATTAACTGCTATTTCGTATTGCATAACGTAACCACCGTAGCTGTTGATATCAGCCACACCAGGAGTACCAAGCATTTCTCGCCGTACTACCCAGTCCTGTAAGGTACGCAGTTCCATGGGTGTATATTTTGACTCAAATCCTTCTGTAACCGACAACCGGTATTGAAATATTTCGCCAAGTCCTGTGGAAATCGGAGCCAGTGAAATCTCTGCGAAACCCTCAGGAATTGACTCCTCCGCTTCCTTAAGCCTCTCCGTAAGCTGTTGCCGTGCCCAGTACACATCAACTCCATCCCTGAATACTACCGTTACAACTGAAAGACCCAGTCTCGAAATCGAACGTAGTTCAATTATATCAGGAATATTGGCAACAGCAACCTCAATCGGTGCTGTAATAAAACTCTCCACTTCCTGTACTGCAAGTGAGGGAGCTATCGAAATAACCTGGACCTGGTTGTTAGTTATATCAGGAATTGCATCAATAGGTAGTTTTGTGAGGGAATATGTACCCCATCCTATGAGCAGGAGTATGAAAAGGCCGATTATAAATTTATTTTTTATTGAGAATGATATTATTTGTTTTATCATTTTTAATCAGTGTTAAGCGCATAAAAAATGGAAACGGAGGAAGCTATGGATTCTCCGGGAAAAAAGCAGAAGAAAATAGTTATACGAGGGATGGAGGAGCCCGCAGAGAAGCTACCTCATGGTCTGAAGAATAAAGGATAATCTCATCTCCCGGCTGTACAGTACAAGCCTGATATTCATGAAGTTTAATCATGATACCGGAAAAAAGATTAACATCGGACTTCACATTTTGTAAAGAATCGTTCAGATTAAGCTTAAGGACTTTTTCAGCCAGAAGGTCATTAAAAGCATGACAATGTCCCGGGAAACCATGATCCTTATTTGTCTTACTGTGTGAATTGTCAAAAGGAATTCCGGTATCTATAACAGAATCAGCGATATGGTGATCGTGCGGTATAACAAGATGTGCACAAAAAATAAGACCAGCCAGCAGTAATGCAAAGATTCTAAGATATGTCAATAAAACTCTCATCTGCGATTATCCGGAATGATAATTCTATCGGCAAATATAATAATGTTATATTGAATAGGCTGAATATATCGTATTTATAATTGAACGGCCAAAATAACTGTTTATTAAAAACTCATACAAAATACAGTTTCTTTTAATTGCACAGACCTGACCGTAAGATTACCTCCATGTGCCCTCATTATCTGCTTTGATACACTTAGTCCTATGCCGGATCCGTTTTTACGTGTGGTGAAAAAAGGCACGAATATCTGGTCAGCAATATCAGAAGGAATACCGGGACCATTGTCTTTAACACATATCCAGGTGTGTCCCGAATCATCCCTGCCTGAAGAAATAGATATCGCTCCGCCATCATTTCCCTCGTTGGCCTCAAGGGCATTCTTAACCAGATTGATCAATACCTGTGAAATGAGATTCTGATCTGCAATCACCTCCATATCCGGATCCTCTGTCTCTATCTTGAGTTCGAGCTTATTGCTGTTCTCAAGCGACTCGTACAGAAGTTGTACCCGCTTCAGGAGCTCGCTAATGCGAAACGTGCTTTTTACCGGTTCTGGCATTCGCGTAAGCTTACGGTAAGAATCTACGAATGATTTCAATCCCCTTCCCTGCTCGCTGATAACATTAAGTCCGTTCAGGGTTGTGGCAATAGTGTGTGTTGTAATCTTGTCAGGAGAAACAGGTTTACCTCCGACCAAATAAATTCCTGAAAGACTCTCCGACAAAGATGTTATAGGTGTTATGGAGTTCATTATCTCATGCATAAGCACCCTGATGAGCTTCATCCACGACTCAAGCTCCTTTTCATCCAGTTCATTTTTTATATCCTGTATCGAAAGGATGGTCAGGTTACCATCCCGGGAATTGAATGATGTTGCCTTAAGAGACAGCTGAATCTCGCCCTGGCCCGGATTAAAAGCTACAAGTCTTCTTTCAAGCGGCCTTATCTCTGATATTGCATTATACAGCTTTTTATCAATACGCTCAAACTGCTGGATATGAGTGAGAACATCAGCTGAAAACAGGAGTTTTGCTGCAGTATTTGCATGAATTATAAATCCCTTCTCGTTGTATGTGATAATACCGGCAGCAAGATGCTCCAGTAGAGTCTTAAAGAACTGTTCCTGCCGGGTTATCTCTATTTTTAGCTGCTGTATCTGCTCGTTAACACGGTTCATTCTGCTATGAATTTCTTTCACAACAGGATTTTTTATGTCAACCGGGAATCTCAGGCTCGAATCTTCATTTTTAACAGCTTCAAAGAAATATTTAATTTTTCTGTTTGTTGAGTTAAGGTAAGCTACCAGACCGGCTGTTATAATAATTATCACGGTCCCGTTTATAATAAGCAGTCGCAGGTTATGTCCCCTGAAAATCAGGTATCCAAGCAGCAGGCTTAGCAGGACAATCATCAATACCCTTGTTAATATATTCAGATAAAAATTACGGCTTATCATCTTGTTTGTTCTTTAACTTGTTGTAAAGTGTCTGCCTTGTTATGCCCAGCTGTTCGGCAGCAGCTGTGTAGTTACCATCTGTCATCTCCAGCGCCCGCCGGATAAGAATCATTTCCATTTCATCAATTGTGGTGATTGCTCCCGGATCATCAGCAACTGAAATGTCCCTGAGGCTTAGATCTTCAGACTTTATAGTTGCAGAATCGGAGAGAATCACCGCCTTTTCGATTGTATGCTGGAGTTCACGAACATTACCGGGCCACCTGTAATTCATCAATCTGTCGTAGGCATGCCTGTTAAGTTTAAGTCCGGGTTTATTGTAGCGCGAACCGTACTTCTTGAGGAAGAATTCTGCCAGGATGATTATATCGTCACCCCTGTCCCTGAGCGGTGGCAGCTCTATGTGGATCGTATTTACCCGGTAAAGAAGGTCTTCGCGGAAGAGGCCTTCCCTTACAAGGTTCTCTATGTTCCTGTTTGTTGCACATATCAACCGTATATCAATTTTCACAGGATTGTTGGAACCAACTTTTATTATCTGCCTGCTCTCAATCACCGTCAGAAGCTTCGACTGAAGGTGAAGTGAAAGGTTTCCTATTTCATCCAGGAAGAGAGTACCCTTGTCGGCAATTTCAAACTTTCCCTGTCGAGTTTCATGGGCATCGGTAAAGGCGCCTTTTACATGGCCGAACAGTTCACTTTCAAAAAGCGTTTCTGTGACCGCGCCCATATCCACACTTATCATCATCTCCTTCGACCTGTTCGAGAGCCGGTGTATCTCCTGGGCAATCATCTCTTTCCCTGTGCCATTCTCC
>CAZQRQ010000032.1:0-16425 GCA_964595725.1 uncultured Rikenellaceae bacterium
AGGGATGATAGAAATCGGAAGTAATTTGGCCTGCGGCCGTAATTTGCGCTTCGCGCGTCATTCGGTGGTTCCCGCAGAGCGGGATTGACTCTCCCGATAAATCGGATTCGTCAAAATTCGGCCCTTGCATCTTCCTGACCATTTTTACTGATGATATCTGATCCTGTAGTTTAAAAGCCCCCCAAATGGGGGGTTTGGGGGTTTGGCGGATAATTTGCTTTGCGTAATTCATCCTGGTCCCGGACCAAAAGCAACATATTGTTAATCTTAAAATATGAGTCATGCATAAAAGACGCGAATTTATTAAACAGCTTGCAATGATTACAGGCAGCATGATGTTCCCAGTATCATGCGGCAGCGCGACAAACAAAGACAGGTGGGGAGAAATACTCCCACTGCGCAAGCTTGGTAAAACAGGCGAAAATGTAACGATGCTCGGGCTTGGCGGTTACCATGTCGGCTGGACCACCGAAAATGATGCCCGCGAAGTTATAGAGAAAGCAATTGAAGGAGGTGTCCGTTTCTTTGATACAGCAGAATCATATGCAAACGGAGAGAGCGAGACGCGCTATGGCAAATACCTTGTGCCGAAATACCGCGATGACGTTTTTATAATGAGCAAATCAACAGCTAAAGATGGCGCCACCGCAAGGCAACATCTGGAAGGTACCCTCAGAAGGCTGAACTGCGATTACATCGACCTGTGGCAGGTTCATGCCCTGGAAACGCCTGAAGATGTTGATAACAGGATAAGCAACGGGGTGCTGGAGGTATTCGAAAAAGCGAAATCCGAAGGCAAGGTAAGACACATAGGCTTTACAGGACACCAGAATCCCTTTGCACATAAGCACATGCTGGCAAAGACAATCGACAATAATATTTTTGAAACTGTGCAGATGCCGGTTAATGTTATTGATTCTCATTTTCACAGCTTCATAAAGAATGTTATGCCCACAGCTGCCGACAGGAAATTAGGGATTATCGCAATGAAATCCTTATCAGACGGACATTTCTTCGGGGAGAAGAAAGCACTTGATGAGATACAGTGGCAATCGGATGATCCGCTGGTGCCTGGCTATCTTTCTGTCAGAGAAGCTCTTTATTTTACCTGGTCACTTCCGGTAAGTGTACTGGTAACAGGGGCTGAGAACAAAGACCTCCTCAGCGAGAAAATTGATCTTGCAAAAACCTTCACCGGGCTTTCCGAAGATAACAGGAACGAATTATTGGCCAGGGTGCTTGACAAGGCCGGTAACAACATCGAGTATTACAAGCAGGTTTAGATATCATTCTCTGGCAATATTTAATTGCCACAGTTTAATGAACATATCCGGGCAAATCTAATTCAGTACGATCACAAAAGTCGTCAGCGACATGCCTGGTGCATTGCCGGCAAGAGTTTTTTTAATCACAGCAGGAGAAGGTATCTGCATGCAGTTCTCTGACGCGCTGGTCCTGTATGCAATTATCTTTTTAGCGGTTCCTGGAAATGCTGCCAGGTCCAGGTTAAAGGGTTTGGGCTGATCAGAAGTGTTAAGGACCGCAACAACCAGCTCGTCATTTCCAGGGCTCATGGCAGCAAGAGCTTCATCGTTGCCTGTTTCAACCATTATATATCCCTTTTTGAAGAACCGTGTGACCTGCATCCTGACATAAAGGTTCTTCACAATACTATAATCCTGTGATTCAAAATTACATTTCATCATACACCATACTTCATTGCCTTCCTCCATCAGCTGCCAGTCAAGCCAGGCCTGTGGTTTCATTATACGCATGTCGTCAAACAGCTTCCGGGCAAGACCGAGGTTAGATGCCAGGCTCGATCCCCTGCCGCCGCTGGGACCGGTCTCGGATTGCCAGAACGGCTTATCGGTTGCCTGAACCAGGTCGTGAACCTCCTTCCTCTCATCATTGGTCCCGGAATAGGTGTGTGTATTCAGCTGACCCGTTTTTTCAAGGATATCGCCGGCCGACTGGTAGGCTTTGAGGACCTTTATGGTAGAAACCAAATTTGTTTCATCGGATGCTGAAATTACAGTCTTCAGCCTCGAGGTCAGAAGCATGGGATAAAGGATCCGGATGATCTTCATCTGTGTTTCGGGGTCGAAATGACAACCTTCCTGGCTTCCCAGGTAGCGCCAGTAACCTGAGGTTGATTCATTGAAAGGCTCCAGTGTTTTGAATTCGATGCCATACTGTTCCTTATAATGTTTGCAGACATCGACCAGGTAAGTACAGAAGGCCTCGTAATATTCAGGCTTAAGGTTATCCGCCATCGGATCAGAATTACCTGCTGAACAGCCGCTGTAGGTCATCCAGTAAGGCGGCGAGTTCGAAAAGGCCTCGAAGATGGCATCCGGCCTTTTCTCCTTTATTTTCAGCATTATGATACGCTGACCCCTGTCCGCATCCCAGTCATAGGGTGCATCTGCAGATGCCTTGAAGCCTTCCATCTCGGCACGTTTCCCCTTTCCTTTCACCATATGGCCCCCGAGATGTGAAGGATCGTCACCTCCACCTATATTGTACCTGAAGATGTTCATATTCAGCTTATCGGGTGAAGTGATGATATCAATAATACTGTCGACCCGTGCTTCATTCCAGTTACCAACCTGTCCGGCCCACCAGCACAGGGAACTACCCCATCCTTCTATTGACTGGTAACTTTGTGAAGGATTGATATTTACCTGTGTTATTGTTTTTTCCTGATTATCAGTGTCCTGGGCCATACATACGCAGCTGAACGCAATGCATGCAAACAGAAACAGGATGCGATAGAGGTTATTCATATGTAAGTGCTTTAAGGTTATTTTGCAGAAACCAATTTAGCAATTTCTAATACTTAGTCAAAGGAATTCGCTATATCGTTATTTCGTTAGCCCTTAAAGGCCATAACCCGCAAACAGGTAAACATGTAAACAGTTAACCTATAAACCTTTCAACCAAACAACCAAAGACCACCAGTCCTGAAAGTCAGTCACAGCATTGATGGACTATTTATCCCCGGAATTTAAGAAATTCTTCAATTTTCCATTTGATCATGACATTTTTTCATAACTTGGTTCTAAATGACATCAAAAGTCCATATATACATCTGAATATGAGAGTTACTTTTGTTTTGTTATTCCTTTTCATATCAACAGGCACTCCTTATGCACAAACTATAACAACCATATCAGATGGTTCATATGGTTTTTATCGCAATATTGAAAATGATACTGTAACTATAACCGGATTTGAAGCAGCGTCACAAGCCAGAAGCACAGGGTTAGCAAAGGGTGATAAGATAATCAGCGTCAATGGTAAAAAAGTTTCCGGGGAAGGTCTTTCATCTCCTGACTACCAGATATTATTTTCATCGCCTTCCGGATCTGACATCACTTTGCAGGTTTTCAGGAAAGGGGTAGATTCCCTCATCACCTTCAAGCTAAAGCCGGGCTTTGAAGCAAAGTCCTGGTCAGATTGTTTCTATGACTACGCTAATGTAACTTCAGATGAAGTACCACAGCAATCAGAATTCATGTCCATGGCTGAAACCGGAACAAGGGTTTTTTCAATAAGCCGGGAAGGTTCAGAAGAGATTCCCGACATAAGACCGGGTGATGAGTTTCTCAGCTTCAGGCAGGGATACTTCAGCTGGACAAAGCTTATGTTCAGTGAATATCATGATAATGATACAATTATTAGGATAAGAAGAGACAGTTCAGTCCTTAACCTGCATGAGGACCTGCGTAAATACAAGGATATCAGGATTAAATCTGTACTGAGCCACGACCTGGAAGCAGAATCGATATGGCTGAGAATAATATTGGTAAAAAACATGAGAGAAGACAGGTCATACCTGTTACGCTTCATGGAATCATATGATACCATATTATTGTTCAGGAGATCTGATGACGGCAGGTTCCAGGTGAGCAGATCCGGTTCCGGGATAGCAGGAGAATATCGAAATTTATATTACAAGAGTTCCCCTATTATCAGGTTAAATATCAGGAAAGAAGGAACAGACACCCTGTATGCAAGGCTTTACAGGACGGGTGGAATCATTTACCCCCCGGAAATTGATTTCCTGACCCTCGACTATGTTAATGATTTTGAAAAGACTGAACGCCTAATCCTGGGTTCATTACTTGGCATGATGACAATAATTGCCCTCTATTTTTTAATTATATACTTTTTCCTGAAGGATCGAAGCTTTCTTTTTTTCATGCTGTTTATCTTAAGCCTCGGCTTCACATTGTTGCATCTGTCAGGGTATGGTCCCCAGTTTGTCTGGCCGGGCTCATTGAAGTTCTTCAACAGGATTGAAATATTGTTCCTGGTGCTTCCTTTTACCTTCTTTGCCATTTTCAGCTCAATTTATCTCGACCTGTCTTCAGCCTTCAGAAAATGGGAAAGGACAGGAAGGATAATACTGACCACCGCATTGATAGCAACATCGCTGATCCTTATAGATGCTTTCCGAAACAAGACCGATGCGGTCTCAAATTTCAATTATATTTTTTTGCAGTACATATTTTTATGCGTTATAGCCCTCGGATTAATGATCATTATTGCTGCAATATTGAGGACAAGGCAGTCTTACAGGCCTGCCAGGGGCTTTCTTGTCGGTATCATAATAATACTGATCTCAGTTGTTGTTTATTTCGAAAACAATAATCTTACAGGTTTTCTTAATTCATCATTTAACTTATCGGTTGATATTTCAGCCATGTTCCTGCATGCAAGCATGTATATCGGATCAATCATCCTCTTCCTCGTTTTCTCAGTATCGCTCGGCCAAAAGATGAGGAACACTAATATTGAAATGAGCAGGGCTCAGCAGAAGATCATTGACCAGCTTAAGGAAAATGAGATACTTAAGAACAGGGTGAATCTCGAACTGGAACAAAAAGTAAAAGAAAGGACTTTTGAACTGGAAAAGCAAAGAAATATACTCCAGCAACAGAAACAGGAAATCACTGACAGCATCAACTACGCAAAATATATTCAATCAGCTTTACTGCCGCTGGATGAAGTGCTTGAATCATATTTCAGGGACTACTTTGTCTTCTTCCGGCCCAGAGATATAGTGAGCGGCGACTTTTACTGGGCAACGGTCGTTGAGAATATAACAGTAGTGGCTGTGGTTGACTGTACGGGCCATGGTGTCCCCGGGGCTTTTATGAGCATGCTTGGATCAGCCTTCCTGAATGAAGTAGTAAATAAGGAATATATCACCCATCCGGCAGTAATCTTGAGAAGACTCAGAAAGGAGGTCATCAGGGCTCTGCATCAACGCGGGGAAAGAGGCGAACAAAAGGACGGGATGGATCTGGCCTTATGCTCAATAGACTACGATAACCTGAAGCTGCAGTTTGCAGGAGCAAACAATCCATTGTACCTGGTAAGAGAGGCAAAACTGCCTGAACCACCTCATGACAGGAAGATCCCTGGTGAAAATTTTAATTTGTATGAACTTAAAGGAGACAGGATGCCGGTTGGCTATCATGATACCATGGGCAACTTCACCCTCAGAGAAACCGACCTTATTCAAGGAGACGTCATTTACCTTTTCACCGACGGCTATGCAGACCAGTTTGGCGGCCCTGAACAAAAGAAGCTGCAATACCGCAATTTCAAGAAACTATTGCTTGACATCTGTCACTATCCCATGAAAGAACAGGGAGATCATCTTGACAAGACACTTCTGATGTGGAAAGGCGAACTGGAGCAGATCGATGATATTCTTGTTGTAGGCATCAGGATATAAAACAATATCCAACTGATTTGCTTCGCGCGCCATTTGGTGGTAATTTGGCTTCGCCATAATTCATTGTAATTAGCTGATATTAAAACAATTGAATTATAATTTAACTACTCCTTGATCCTCTCTAGTGATGATGTTTAATGCAAAAGTTGAAAAGTCCCCCCTGGGGGGTTGGGGGGCAAAAGCAGCACTGCCTCATTTGAGGGCAGGTAATATGTAGCTTTCCACAAGGTCAAATTCGTTAAGGCTGCCCGATGACAGGTAGTTGCCGGCGTTGGTGACTACCACAAGATGCTGGCCGGGGAACACGAACATATACTGTCCCCCCCACCCTGCCGCCAGGAAACAGGGAAAAGAGCTGGCACCGGAATGAAAATCCTTCATCCACCACTGGTAACCATAGTGAGTGGCCCATGGCAGCGTCCTCCCCTTAGTGGCAACATGCCTGGCTACAGAGGCATCTATCCATTCCGCTGTAATAAGCTGCCGGTCACCCCAATAGCCGCCGTTAATGTATAGATGGCCTATCTTGGCCAGCTCCCTGGGCCGCAGGAACAGGCCCCCGGAGGCGAAAAGAAGACCGCCGCCCATCCGCTGCCAGAGGCCACCGCTCACCTCCAGGGGATCGAAAAAATACTCGTTCGCAAAGTCAAGAAGATCCATGCCCGTCTTTAATTCAATGATAGCCCCGAGTATGTTCGTGGCACCGCTGTTGTAAAGGAACTGCGTTCCCGGTACCGACAGCAAGGCGTTGTCAAGTATTGATGCAAGAGGATCGGAACCAAACAGGGATGACACATCATTCCTGGGGTCACCGTACGGAGAGCTGCTCTCATCCCACGATAGGCCAGCCGTCATCGTCAGGAGATGCTCAACAGTGATATCCTCTTTACCTCCAGTAAGCAGGTAAGCAAATTCGGGGAACAGGTCCACAACTTTCTCATCAAGATCAGTGATATACCCCATCTTCACCGCCACGCCGAATATCGCCGAAGTGACAGTTTTGCTGACTGAGGCAAGGTAATGATCGGTCTTCATGTCGTACAGGATGTGATCACCGTTCGATCCCGGGGGATCCGAAGAGTAAAGGTATCCCTCGAAATACTCCTCGAAAACAAGCTTGCCGTTCCTGAAGACAAGGACACTGTGGATATTATTACCGCGAGTATTCCTTATAAGGTCCATCATGTCCTCCAGGAGCTCATGATCCAACCCTTCAGAATCCGCGTATGCCACCGCCCAGCCTTCGGTTCCTTCTGCAGGGACCCTGTAGCGGTACGGCGCGGCCCTGTCATTACTGCACGAACAGATGCAGACAGCCAGCACGGCAAGAACGAAAAAACCAGCTTTCCTTTTCATGGCCAGGAAAATTACGTAGCAAATAAAACTGTCCGGTCTTCAAGTTACGAAATTATTTTTACCCGGGAGATACCAGGGCAGGAGTATAAACATGGAAAAGAACATGACGGGATTGGCAAAAATGTGTATTTTTAAATACCTGATATTACCCGGGTTATTCTCTGACTTTTTACCTTGTTAACAGACTGATATGAAAATGAAGATCGGACTTGGATTGATGCTGCTCGGTACCGGGGTACACGGACAGGCGGGTGCGCAGCAGTCACCCCCGAACATATTGCTGTTTATTGCCGACGATTGCACTTTCCGTGATATCGGGTGCTACGGCGGCATAAACGTACCAACCCCCAATATCGACAAATTCGCAGGTGAAAGTATGCTGTTCTCTCGTTGTTTCCAGGCTGTGGCGATGAGCTCTCCTACCCGGTCGGCCTTGTATACCGGCATATATCCCGTAAAGAGCGGGGCATACCCCAACCACACTTTTGTTAAAGACGGAACACTGAGCATTGTTCAGCATCTTGCCGCTGCAGGCTATAGTACAGCCCTCCTGGGAAAGACTCACATCAGTCCGGGGACTTCTTTCCCCTTCGAATACCTGGGAGATCCAGGTGATGAACTTGACTTCAAAAAAATGGATCAGTTCCTGTCTGAATCCGGTCAGAAGAAACAACCTTTCTGCCTTTTCGTTTGCTCTCATCAGCCTCATGCACCGTTTACACAGGGTGATCCCTCAAGGATCAATCCTGGCAGCGTCAGGCTGCCGCCCTATTTTGTTGACACCAGGGAAACCAGGGACGAGTTTGTAAAATACCTCGCCGAGATTAATTATATGGACGAAGAATTCGGTACCTGCCTTGAAATGCTGGATAAATACGGGTTAACAGGCAATACCGTTGTCGTTTTTACAAGTGAACAGGGTAACCAGTTCCCCTTTGCAAAATGGACATGCTACGGAAATGGGCTGCAAACAGGATTCATTGTAAGATGGCCGGGACAGGTCGTGCCCGGATCGAAGAGCGATGCCATGATAGAATATGTTGACGTAACTCCTACCTTTATTGATATTGCCGGGTTAAAAGTGCCGAAAACAGTTGAAAGGAAAAGTTTTTTACAGGTTCTCCTGGGAAAGAAGAGAAGGCATAAGGACTATACCTTCGGGATACAAACAACACGCGGAATAATCAAAGGATCTGATCATTACGGTGTCAGGACTGTCAGGTCGGACAGGTTCAGATACATTATTAACCTGACTCCCGAAGTAACCTTCGAAAACATAGTAACCAACAGTTACGAGAGCGGAGGAAAGTTCTATGAATCATGGCTGGAAAAGGCAGCTACCAATCCTTCTGCGAAGTACCTGGTGGACAGATTTCAGCACCGTCCGGGAGAAGAGCTTTACGATGTGGTGAATGATCCTTTGGAAATGAATAATATAGCTGACGATCCGAAATATTCAGCTATCAAGAAAGAGCTCAGGCGCAGGCTTCTTAAATGGATGAAACAGCAGGGCGACAGGGGCCAGCAAACTGAGATGGAAGCGCTGGATCACCAGGTCAAAGGCAATGAATAAGCATTTGCACAATAATTAAGTATTGAAAGATCTCACACTCATAATTATCTGGGATGATCACATTAACAAAACAACATTTTGGAACCCTGACGCTTCTGCTTGGAAGCCTGTCAGGCTGCGGAACAGATCCTGAGCCCGGGGCCGACCGGCCGAACATCCTGTGGTTAACCTGTGAAGATATCAGTCCGACCCTGTCTTTCTACGGTGATTCTACAGCCCATACCCCAAACCTGGATATGCTGGCCCGGGAAAGCATGGTATTCACCAGGGCATTTACGGTGGTGGGCGTCAGTGCACCCAGCCGCTCATCAATAATTACAGGAATGTACCCCGCCTCTATCGGGACAATGCATATGCGTACCGCTCATGACTATGCAGGATGGGGAGACCGGAAATATTCCGAGACCAACATAGCCACCGACGTTGCCGGTAACCCGGTGAGACAATATTCGGCAGTCATTCCGGAAACAGTCAGGTGTTTTACGGAATACCTTCGTGCCGCAGGGTATTACTGTACTAATAACCTAAAGACCGACTACCAGTTTGCCGCTCCTGTAACAGCCTGGGATGCAAACAGTAACAAGGCATCATGGAAAAACTGTCCGCCGGGTAAACCATTCTTCGCGGTTTTCAACCACGAAGTGACCCATGAATCGAGAATGTGGATGAATAAGCCTTTGCCACAGACAGTTGCTCCCGGCTCCGTTCCCTTGCCAGCCTATTTCCCGGAGGATTCCATAGTGAGGCAGGACGTGGCAAGAAACTATTCCAACATAGAATTGCTCGATAAGCAGATCGGGGATAAGATCAGTGAGCTGAAGGAAGCCGGGCTGTATGACAAGACCATCATTTTCTTTTTCAGCGATCATGGCGGACCATTACCCAGGGGGAAACGCGAGATATACGATTCAGGACTGAGGGTTCCTTTCCTGGTGCATTTCCCCGGAGGTGCCAACGCCGGGATAGTCGATGACCTGGTCTCCTTTGTCGACCTGGCACCAACGATTTTGTCGCTGGCCGGAATTAAACCTCCCGGATATATGCAGGGACAGGCCTTCCTTGGACCTTATAAAGCCTCAGAACCGCGCAAATATATTTATGGTTCCGGCGATCGTTTTGACGAATTCTCCGACAGGATCCGCATTATCAGGGATAAGAGATATCTTTTCGTAAAGAATTTTTATCCTGATCTGCCTGCTTACAAAGATGTTACATACCGTAAGCAAATGGATATGATGAACGAATTGCTTCACCTGCGCGATGCCGGAAAACTTTCAGGGCCAACCGCTTACTGGTTCAGGCTTACTAAAAGGGAGGAAGAATTCTATGACTGTGATTCAGATCCGCTGAACCTGAATAACCTGGTTGATGACCCGGAATATGACAGTAAGATTTCAGAACTGCGAATGGCGCTGGAAAAGCATATACAAGGTATTAATGATAAAGCTGAGATCCCTGAGGCAGAAATGATCGAACAGATGTGGCCCGGAGGTGTCCAGCCAAAAACTGCCCTGCCTGTTGTCACCGTTCGGGGCGAAACCGTCAGCATTACATGTTCAACCCCGGGGGCATCCATTGCCTATATTCAGTCTGATGAACCAATCAACACTGATTTAGACAGCGGGTGGCAACTCTATCACGAACCCATACAGGCCGCTGCAAAATACCTTTATGTACTGGCAAACCGTATTGGATTTGCCGACAGTGAGACAATTATGCAAGAATTAAAACAGAATTAAGCGCTAATGGGATATCAATGTCCCGGATGCATAAACTGTATTTCCTGCATAAATGAAGCTGGAAATCTTGTATTTATAAAACCGTGTGTAAACTCAGCACAGGTGAAGACATGCAGACGGCCATGACTTTTTAACCGGCCTCAAACAAAGTATAATACATGATCAACTCCACCAGGTCTCCCCCTGGACCAGGTATTTTCCCTTGATCAGTTCCTCGTTCAGCTCGATACCAAACCCGGGCCTGTCGCTTAGCTGGATGTGCCCGTTTACTATCACCTCTTTGTCATAGCCAAGGACATCCGGGTCGCCGTTTATCCCCCGGCCTGCACGGTTCATCGGGTTATTGAGAAAAGCCTCATGAGCAACAAATTCGCGCACACTTGCAGCGAAGTTTGCAGAAGCGATAGTGGCAATCGGACTGGCTACATTATGCGTGCAGACCGGGATGTAATAGGTCTCGGCAAGGTCGGCAATCTTCTTTGCCTCCAGGAGCCCGCCGGCCATCGACACATCTATCTCTATCATGTTGACGCCCTGGTTAACTATAAAAGGACGGAAGTCATCCCTGGTATACAGGTTCTCACCTGTAAGGATGGGAACAGGCGATTTCTCTGTCAGCTTGACCCATTGCTCATTATAGGCGATGGGCAGGGGATCTTCGAGCCAGATGGGGCGCATAGGGGCTACCGCATTCGCAAGGCGTATTGCACTGTCAAAATCAAATTCCCAGTGACAGTGTACGGCTATGTCAAATTTCGTTCCCAGGGCCTCTCTCATGTTTTCAAATCCCTTGGCAATGTTGTCCACTTCGGTGTTGGAAAGCCTCCGGTTGTCAAGCCGGTTCCACCTTTGATCCCTGTCGATATCGCTCTTACAGGCGGTCCAGCCCTGTCCGAGCATCAGCTCTGCAAATTCTTTGCATGAGTCCATATCAAGCATATTACGCGGCCGCGATGAAGCATAGGCGCGGACTTCGCTAACATGACTTCCGCCTCCCAGTATCTTACGTACAGGCTGACCAGTTATCTTTCCTATAAGGTCCCACATGGCAAATTCCACGCCTGTTATTGCATGGGTGGCAACGCCGTGATTACCCCCGTAATACGAGGTACGGGTACTCATCTTGAAGACCAGGTACTCAAGGTCAAGGGGGTCCTGTCCCATGAGGATGGGTTTGCAGACATTCAGAACGACATCTTTCGCGCCAAGTCCATTTTCGTCGTGATGACATTCGCCGATCCCAACCAGGCCGGCGTCGGTACTGATCTTGACAAGGGGGCTGACCCGCATACCTATCCTGGTACGCACACATTGAACATCCGTAATCTTTACTTTGCCTGCGAAAGGATTCGCCAGTAGATCTATTGAAGGCAAAAAGAATAAAGCGGGTGTTGTGAAAGCAAGGTTTCGGACAAAGGTTCTTCTTCTCATTTTAAAGGTTGGTTAAAGTTAATCTGTTATATAAATTATGATTCTTTCAAACCTGTTCATAGCTGAATTATCCAAATACTAATATAGAAATAATTCCGGAGTTGAAAATAAGCAATAACCTGGTCAATTAAAAGATACCGGGTAATACTGAACCGGAGAAGCATAAAGGTTCGCCAGACCTGAATCCTGGGAAAGCCGGTCTTCTGATCTGGAAAGTCACTATCTTAACACTGTCTGTCACCCATTTTGAAAGCTCAGCCATAGTGCATATTTCTGTGTCTTCCTGTTCTTTGCCAAACAGCATAGCCAGTCGCAACGCATTGTATGCCTTCTCTGTTCCGTAAGGAGCATCGTTAATCAATATGAGGATTTTCTGTTCCATATGATAGAAATTAAAACCTTTAATCTTATTTTTCACACAAAATTGCCAGTTTATATAATTAAAATCATAATTTTATTTCGGGTATTCCCGAAATAATTGGTAATAATGCCAGGGAAAATAAAAAAGGCTGTAAGAGTTTCAATGAGACCGGAGTTTTTTGAAAAGGCATTAATAATAACATGAAATCAATATAAACCTCAAAAAATTAAAGCCCATGGAATTAAAATCACTTGGTTTTATTGGTGGCGGAAGAATCACTAAAATAATTCTACAAGCCCTGGCAAATAAGCAAATTGAATTGCCACCAGTTCTGGTTTGCGATACCAGTCCGGAAGTACTGAATGCACTCAAAAAGCAGTTCCCGGAAATTCAGACAACTGATTCTTGCATACTGGCAGCAAAGCAGGAAATTGTATTTATAGCCCTGCACCCGCCTGTAATTATAGAAACACTGGAACAAATCAAAGAATCGGTTACCGGTAAAACTCAGGTAGTTTCATTAGCCCCAAAAATCAGCATCGAAAAAATTGCTTCCTTATTGACAACAAGGAATATTGCACGCATGATCCCCAATGCCACTTCATACATCAATGAAGGTTATAATCCTGTTTCTTTTTCGGATGAATATTCTTCCAACGAAAAGCAATCTTTATTTGGAATGCTGAATACCATGGGAAAAACATTTGAAGTGGAAGAATCAAAACTCGAGGCATACGCGATGGTTTCCGCAATGTTACCGACTTATTTCTGGTTTCAGTGGAAAGAATTGCAAAATCTTGGTATGCAAATGGGGCTGGATGAATCGGAAAGCAAAGAAACTATTCAGCAAACTCTATTAGCTGCAATTGATTTATTCTACAATTCGGAATTAAACTACACCGATGTCATTGATTTAATTCCTGTAAAACCAATCGGCGAACATGAAACGCAAATTTCTGAAATGTACCATAGCAAGCTGATGGGATTGTTTCAAAAGATAAAGCCATAACTATGCCTTCAGGGAAACGCTTAAAATTTCCTGACCGCTATCTTACCCTGTGGATATTCCTTGCCATGTTCACTGGTATATTTGCAGGGTGGTTAAGTCCGGATATTGCAAAATTCTGGAACAGCCTTTCATCAGGAACAACCAATATTCCAATTGCCATTGGATTAATAGTAATGATGTATCCGCCACTTGCCAGGGTTAAATATGAGGAGCTGGGTGATGTATTTCGAAATACGAAGGTTCTTGGATTATCACTGGTACAAAACTGGATAATCGGTCCTGTTCTGATGTTCATCCTTGCAATTATCTTCCTGCGGTCCAATATCGATTACATGTACGGACTCATCCTGATTGGCCTTGCCCGATGCATTGCCATGGTGATAGTCTGGAATGAACTTGCAAAAGGCGACAATGAATATGCTGCAGGACTGGTTGCATTTAACTCGATCTTCCAGGTATTGTTTTTTTCAGTTTATGCATACCTGTTTATTGCGATATTACCTGCATGGTTTGGATTACCGGTAAACGACACTGTTGCCGGCATAACAATGGGCCAGATAGCAAAAAGTGTATTTATCTATCTGGGAATTCCGTTTATTGCAGGCTTTCTTACCAGGTTCATTTTAATCCGGGCAAAGGATAAAGAATGGTACAACACCAGGTTCATACCAAAAATCAGTCCCCTGACCCTTGTAGCACTTCTGTTCACTATCATTGTGATGTTTTCACTTAAAGGAGAATATATCATCAAGATTCCACTGGATGTGATCAGAATAGCAATTCCACTGGCTATTTACTTCATTGTAATGTTTGTTGTTTCATTCTTTACCAGTAAAAGAATAGGCGCGAATTACGAACAATCCGCAACTCTTTCCTTCACTGCCGCCAGCAACAATTTCGAGCTGGCAATAGCTGTGGCAATTGCCGTATTCGGAATTAATTCAGGGGAAGCATTTGCAGCCGTTATCGGTCCTCTTGTGGAAGTACCGGTTATGATTGGCCTGGTAAATGTGGCTTTTTGGTTTAAAAAGACATTATTTCAGCAAAAAAACGAGGTCAATTGATTATTTTGTATTTCTTAAGTATCTCCGAAGTGCTCATCATGAAATCGATGTATTGAGCACGACGGTAAGGAAGATCACTTTTTGAATTCTTTCTCGAAAGTAATCCCCTGATTTCTTCAAGATTCTTATATCCGTGTGAATCCATCCATTTTTCAATTTCACGCAATATTTTACCGATCACTTCAATCTTATTGAGGAAAAGAGTGCTTACGACCTGGACGCAATCTGCACCGGCCAGTATCATCTTCAACACATCTTCGCCGGTAAAGATACCTGAACCTGAGCATACCGAAGCATTGATATTGCCGTGAAGCAATCCGGCAAAACGCAAAGGCAGCCTTTTATCTTCCGGGTTACTCAGGCTGTATGGAAACTTGTGCTCCATGGTTTCCAGGTCGATATCCGGCTGAAAGAGCCTGTTAAACAAAACAAACCCGTTTGCGCCAATCTTATCCATGTCTGAAATAAGCTTTAGGGGATTGGTATAGAAAGGGCTTAGCTTCACCGCAACGGGTATACTTACAGCAGACCTGACAGCCGACAAGGTCTTTAACTGGTGCTCTTCAACAACTCCGGCCTGAAGGTCAAATTTCTCCGGGACAGTGTAGAAGTTCAGCTCTATGGCATCGACTCCCGTTTCTTCGATAAGCCTTGCATATTCCACCCAGGTTTCGTCATAAACAGCATTCAGGCTGGCAATGACCGGTATCGAGACAGATTCCTTTGCTCTCCTCAGGTTCATTAAATGCTTCACCGGGTATTCAGGATCAGACTTGGCGTTCGGGAACAGGGTGATCATTTCAGCATGCCGTTCCTCGTACTCAGTCAGCCTTTCATATAATTCCAGGTTTTCAAGATGTATCTGTTCTTCAAAAAGTGATTTATAGACGATGGCCGATGCACCGGCATTTTCCATCCTCTTAATATTATCGGTATTTGTGACAAGGTCGCTAGCCCCTGCAATAACGGGATTCTTCAGTTCCAATCCCATGTAATTTGTTTTTAAATCAGCCATTATTATATTTTTTTAGTTGATATCGATTTGTCTCTGCAAGGTACATTTTTCTTTAACCCGGCTGGCAGATTCACTATATTGTAAACAACGGTGAAGGGAAAATGTTGATGATTATCGCATGAGGAAGGCCTTTCTCCTCCAGGCTGCTTTGCCAGCAGTAGGTGATACTGAGTATGCTGCTTTCGAACAATCCGCTGCTCTTTTCTTAACTCCTGCTGGAAACTATTTATTATTTTGCAGGTTAATCGTTAATATGAGATCGATAAGGCAGATATATAATCCCGGGCTTTTCCAGGGTTCATTCAGGAAAAGGAACTATTTCGAAGGCTGGTATTTCAAGCATGTGTCAGCCGGCAGCAGCCATGCTTTTGCGGTTATTCCCGGTGTGTCACTGTCGGAGGATGCCCATTCATTTATCCAGTATATCGACGGTAACACCGGTGCTACATCATACTTCAGGTACGGCCCGGACGAGATAAGGTTCAACAGCCGGATAATGGAAATTCAGGTCGGCAGCTCGTATTTCTCCGAAAAAGAAATAAACATTGACATTGAGAATGACGAACACCGGTTATTGGGCAAAATAACCTACAGTGATATCAACCATTTTCCCGGAAGCATCTTCCGTCCGGGTATCATGGGATGGTATTCCTTCGTGCCGGGCATGGAGTGTAATCACGGTGTGGTGTCGACAGGACATACCCTCACCGGAAAGATCTCCATCGACGGGCATGTAACGGATTTTTCGGGAGGCCGGGGCTACATTGAAAAGGACTGGGGCACATCTTTTCCAGAGAGCTGGGTATGGCTGCAGTGCAATAACTTCGACCACGACGATGTGTCGGTAATGATATCAGTGGCAAAAATTCCATGGCGCGGCAGCTGGTTCATGGGTTTCATATCCTTTATGAGGATCAGCAGCAGGACCTATGTTTTCGCAACATACAACGGAGCAAAGGTCACCAGCCTCAAGAGGATAGATGACACAACCACCCTGCTGACAATTGACAGGGGCGCTCTTACCCTCACCGCCACGGTTAAAAAGAGGGGATCCGGAACCCTCAGGGCTCCTTCAGACGGAATAATGAGCGGCACTATCAGGGAGAGCCTTAACTCGGAGGTTGA
>CAZQRQ010000032.1:16525-36729 GCA_964595725.1 uncultured Rikenellaceae bacterium
GGATATGCACCACCTTCCTGCCATCGTCCGGAAATACCTCCATCTGTCGGGGGCTGTGGGCATGGAAAAGGTATGGAACTTCAGGGCGGAATTCAGGGGCGGCATAAGGTCGGGGCCGGAAGATGAATTTATGCCCCTAAGGTCGGTACAGTACAACTTCACGGACGAGCCTGCCCGGTTTTTTTACATCGTGGCACACAAGAAGGGAATACCTGCAAAAGGCATTCACATCTATCAAGACCAGACCGCCATCATGCTTATAAAGATCCTCGGCTTGTTTACCGTGGCCGATGCAAAAGGGGAAGAGATGAACCAGGGCGAAACAGTGACGGTGTTCAACGATATGTGCTTCATGGCACCAGCCACACTGATTGACATTAATATTGAATGGCGGGATATTGATGACCTGACAGTCGAAGGGAGATATACCAACGGCCTGATAAGCATAAGTGCCATAATGTCTTTTAAAGAAAACGGTGAATTAGTCAACTTCGTGAGCAACGACAGGTTCGAGACAACCGACGGCAGGACCTTTAAGAATTATCCCTGGCACACCCCTGTGACAAGCTATGGAAGCTTCGGCGAGTACAGGCTGCCGACCTCGGCAAAGCTTATCTATAAACGTCCCGACGGCGATTTCTGCTACGGTGAGTTCAGCCTTGTCAGCATAGAATACAACATGGAGCGTTTTAAGTAGCAGATCGCCCCTCCCCCATAAGTTACCCTGAAAATCAGTAATGCACCCATTTGAGACATATTTTTGTGCCAGTCGTAACGACGAGTAAAAATATTAACATTGAAAAATGAAAGAATCATAACGGAGAGAGAAGTGAGAGGGGAGCGTAGAGAGATGAGAGATGAGAGATGAGAGGTGAGAGGTTGAGGAACGAAGTGACGAAATCCCGCAGAGCGGGATGAGACGTGAGAGATTATTTTTCAGCGGACTGCTCCTTATTATCCTTGCCAAAACGTATTTTAACTGATATGCCTCCATACCGGACACGAAGATTAAGAGCAGTGAGGTCGCTGACGGGAAACTGCACAAAGGGTTCGATAAGCATTGTTCCCGTCTTTCCGTAGGGCAGCGAGTAACCCGCCGAGAGGTTGGCTAGCCCGAAAAAGTCGGTGCGGGTTAATGTGCCGTAGTCGTTGTTGACCGTAACAGTTGAATATCTTGTCTCTGAATTCGTTGCCCCGGATAGTTCATCCAGGCTGCTCACCGTATACTCGTTCACGTAATCGCCGGTGAATTGCTGGCTGAAATAGATCATCGTCGAGGTTCCGGCAGTAAAATAGATACTTGATCGCCCCCTATTAAAGACATTAAATACAACATTTATTGGCAGTTCCATGGCAAACACACTCAGCTGCCCGTTGAATGAAGCAGGTGTTCCACTGTTCCCGTCAACCAGGGGAACCGAATAGGCTAGCTTGTGCAGGGAAGTCCCGTTGTCAATCCCTATTGAGTTTATAGCCAGGGCCAGGCCCGGCCTTAATGAAATTCTCCTGGTTATTTTTTGCTCCAGGTAGAAACCTATCGAGACTCCGGGTGCTGCTGAGGCAGCATCCTCAGCATGCGACAGCAGTCCCGACACACCTGCTATGAGGGAAGTATTGCCGGAAGGCTTCACTTCTTCTGCAGTTATTATTTCGCGGGATTCGCTTTCCTGCAATTTCTTCAGTGCGTCTTCAATAGCGCGGTTTATGGAATCTTCTGAAAACATGAACCTGCTTTCCGCGACAAGGGGCATAATGGTTGTATCGGTATATGGAAGGATGATATTATCCAATGACCTGGTGGTGTCCGCTGGGTGTTCTACAGCATCATACAGCTGAAGCACTGCAGTCTCTGCTGCTTCAACATTACCTGTTAAAGGCTCAGGCATTCCTGCAATAACCCGGGTATCTCTGCTTACCGGTTCAGAATGTCTTATTACAGGAATCTCTGTTCCGGTTTCTGCACCTGAGGCGGAAAGGGTATCTTCATTTACTTCATGGTTGACGGCCAGGTATCCTATGAGTGCCCCGGCTCCGACGAAAATGGCTACAGAAGCCGCTTTAGCCCAGAAAGGGAAGCCTGCCCCGAACCTTCGTCCCTTTTTCCTGGCGGCCATGAACGAATTCCACCCTTCATCAACAAGATGATCAGCATTGTAGCTGCTGAAGGCCTTGTCAACGTTACGCCTGAATATGTCATCAAATGACTTCATTGTTCCTTCCTTACAGGATTGAAATTCTTAATGTATAATGCCCTCAGCTCCTTCTTGGCCCTGGCCAGGTTAGAGCGCGAACTTGATGCTGTAATTCCAAGCATTTGTCCAATCTCGCTATGACTATATCCTTCAACCTCGAACAGGTTGAATGTCACCCTGTAGTTTTCGGGCAACTGCCTGAAGAGGCCCAGTATGTCGCCGGCCGAAAGCTCAGCATCTATTTCGGGTTCCTGCTCTTCTGTTGCCTCGATCTCGCTTATCCGGATATTAGACAAATATTTTATGTTTCTCCTGTAATAATCGATAGCCGAATTAACAAGAATCCTGCGGTACCACGACCCAAAGGACCTGGTGCTGTCAAATTCGCTTATCTTATCCAGTACTTTCATGTAGCTGTCATTAACAATTTCCATTGCTTCTCCCTCGTCACATGTATACCTGATGGCAACCGACATTGCAAAGGAGAAATAGCGCCTGTACAGGATTTCCTGTGCACGGACTTCTCCTTCCGCACAACGCCTGATAAGTTCCAGGTCGGCCTGTGACTGTTCATTCTTTTCCTTTTTGCCCATTGACAGCATCCTGATTAAGCCCTATCAAAATAACTTAATTAGGATGGTTTTATGATTTTTTTTCATATTTATTTAATTACCTGAAGATAAACCCAAACTGTATCTCAATCCTGTTGAAATGAGTAATAAGTTCACTATCCGGTTCCCCGCCCCAGTTATTCTCATGCCTGTATCTTAGTTTCTGGTAGCGATAACCCACACCAATACTTACTGCATTGCGCTCCCATGAATAAAGTGCGATGCCGGCTCCGGTGCCAAACATTACCCCGCCCTTCGGTATCCGGTAATAACCATAATAGTAATTATCATCACTCACCTGCTCGCTCAATGCAAAACCGTAACCTGTTTTCAACCAGGCATAAGGTGAGACTCTTGTTTTAAAAGGCTGATACCTCAGGTCTGCATATAACGGCATCAACAAAATGTCGAACTTCTCGATGCCTGTACCTAAGCCTGCATTAAGCCCGTTTCTGAACTGGTAACCATTTGACAGGTGAATACTCGCTGTCCCTACTTTTCCGGTGCTGTTACGGCCGGCAAGCAATGATGCCGACAACCTTATTGAATAACCTTCTTTATCGACAGATCCAGTCATCCCGGGCACGACATTGCCTGTTGAGTATACCTGTGATTTGTTGATTGTTATAACCCGGGGGCTCCTTATTTTAAAGCGCAGGTAACCTGATGAGTCAGCCACGATGGTACCCACTAACCGGGTACCATCGATAAGCACGACTGTTTGCCTCTCACGCTTCTGCGCCAGGGCAGTAAGGGTTATTATCAGCAGTAGAGCAACAGATATAAGCCTTGCTTTTATTTTCATAATATCAGTCACTATCCCCGGTAATGACTATGTGGCTGATCTGCACTATATTTTGAGGATCTGAATAATCATACTGGTATATTCCATCCGCCCCGACGAGCATTAGTAAGCCATTTAACGGGATTACATCGAAGGTGTCAAAATCAGGGTAATGAGCCAGCTGGCTGGTAATGATTGCCAGGGGATCCGATTTATCGTAGATTTTAAGACCTGCCTTGCCATCGCAGATAAACAGCAGGTTGCCATCCACACCAAGACCGTGCGGGTTGAACATCGGGTACGACTTCACAAGGTAGGGATTCGTAATCGAAGAAATGTCAATAACCTCCAGCAGGTTCTGCCCGTTGGAACATACTGTCCCGGTGCGGAGAGTGACATAGGCATATTGCCCGTCAACAACTACCGGGTCGCATGCGGTAATATGATCGTATGAGGATATCTGCGCCGGCCGCGATGCATTGGAAATATCATAAATGAGTATGCCGGTAGTTGTCCCGACAAAAAGTTTCTCTTCAATCTTGTATAGTGTTTCCATATTCCTAGGAACGCTGACGCTGTCGACCACGGTCATGCTCTCAGCATCTTCAATATCAACTGTCTTAAGCATCCATGGATGGGCTATCAGGTAAAGAAAATCGCTGTTGAGCATGAACCTTGCCATCGAACCTCCTGTTCCAGCACCTGAAGACAGGCTGTTAGAGGCATTGGTTTCTGCCAGGAAGAATAAGTCTCCACGGTATATCCAGCCACCCCACGCAGTGCCAGGCTCCCGTTCCTCTGTCACGGTCTTGACCTCCCAGTCAATAATTACCCCCTTTGTCTTATCAACCATGACGAAGGGATACCATGTATCGCCATCGGGCACCACCTCAGGAAAGATATTCTTAAGGCGACCAACCTCTTTGGGATTATTGATATCGGTTATGTCAATCGCAACCAGGTCAATGTAGCTGTCAGCATACAGTATGTTACCCTTTATTGCCATGTCGACATTTCCCATTATCTCGTAAAAGGCTACCTGTTCAGGATTGGCCGGATCGGAATTATCAATAACATGTATTCCCTTGCCGTATTCATTTACGAAAAGGTAGTTGTCCTTGAAGTAGATCTTACCCGGTTTGTTTATCTCAACAGGTTCACTCTTCCGGAAACTGTTGCGGAATTCCCCGAATGGCATGTATACGGGTACATTGGCTGTATAAGTAATTCGTTCAACTGTCTTGTCCATGCAGCCTGTTATTAAGGTCGCCAGGACGAGAAGTAAAATTGGTGCTTTGATGAAGTCTTTCATTTACAGAAAATATATGTATGGTTAACTTGTATTCCGTTACCGGTATTTATTTTTATAATCCAGGATTAAGCATTATTCTTTTCGATCCTGCTCCGGACCTTAGTCCTGGGGATTCAACACCTGCCCGATAAACAAAAGAGTATTTGTAGTCCGCTCGCGGATAGCAAATATGAACGGTTTGTCGATAATAAATTCCATTGGCGGCTGAGGGCAGACAAGATCGACACCAATGGTGGTTACGGCAGCAGCCTCGGTACCCTCCTCATCGACTTCCACAAAAGTGTTCTGCTTCACAAAGCTGACAAAGATCGCCGCATCGGAGATTCCCGCGAGGTTTGCCTGGCCAGGTATAAAGGCATCAACCATGCCCATGGCCTGGAGTTGCTGGTTAAGGTACTTCTCGTATGAGAACTTAAATTTCGGCATCCCTACAATTAATTTTCCGAACTCATCAGTGTCGTCAAGTCCCGAAGTTACAGAGGTCCATAACTGGGAGGTTAATGATGAATAGAATGACCCGAGTGATTCTTCGGGAACTATGACAACCATTGTGAAATTAGTTCGTCCGTAGGGCATCTCCACAGCCTTATAGTTATCGCCATATACAATTTTGGCCCCAACTTCACCTTTCATTGTAGCGATGTTAACGGTAGTGCCGTTATCGAAGTAAAATGGACGGTCCTGGGTTTGGGATTTGTCAAACTGGTAGCTCCAGTCACCCTTGAAATAGAGTGCGTTCATGAGGAACATGACTGCATCCTCTGAAATCTTTTCCAGCACTTTTGGGATTTTTCCGGCAGTATTGTCACTTGCCCATTTGTTGATTGTGGCGAGCGCAGTGGAAGTCGAAAAATCGAGTCCCTTTACCGTGGCTTTGTAATCATCTGTCATGGTGGCAAGAAACGGTGATTTGACAGCAAATCCTGTCCTGTAAAATATTGCGTTTGCCAGGGTAAATGCAACCATCGGGTCGGCCTTAAGCAACTGGTCGACAAGACTTTTATAAGCCTCGTTAATATCACTTATTATCATTCCTTCCGGATAACTGAGTACCGACTGCAGCTGTGTGTATGTGTCACCGCTGCACCCGTTGAGTAACATTGTGAGAGCCGTGCTGGCACTAAGGGGCGATAGCATTAGATTCTGCCCGTCAGATTCCGCTACCTTCCTGAAAAGTTCAATCCCGAAATCATTACTGCTCTGTATGGCCTGGAGAGCTTCGCCGGTCAGCGTAATGCTCTTCGGGTTAAGATCGGGTTCACCGGGTTGCTTTTCACATGCAGTGTATATTACCGGCAATGCAAAACATGTGATTATTAAAATTATCTTTCTCATATTAACTACGTATTTCTTATAAACCTGTAAGTGCGTATAAAACAAATTATACTACTAATACGCAGTGAATACGGCAGACGCTGCAAGAAGGATCGATATTATTGCTTAAATAATTTTCCCGACAGCGATAACAGGTCAGGCAGGTCAATATAGCTCTCTGCCTTCGGCGGTCGGGAGAAGGAACCAGGCTGCTCCGCCTTGTGCAGCTTTAGCGGAGCATGCTTTTTTTGGTGGGGAGCTCAGCTAATTAATCGCTGGCAATGCAATAGACGTATTTCAGTCCCCTGAGGAATATTTCATCACCGGCTATGGCAGGTGAAGCGGTAAAAGAGTCATTAAGCTTATTCTCTGAAATTATCTCCAGCGCGGGACCGTCTTTTAAAGCGTAAGTGAGTCCTGTACCTCCAAGCTGGTATATCCTGCCACTGGCATAAACCGGCGAATTGTATACTGTTCCAAGGTTTGCAAGCATCTTCATGCTGTAAAAGACTTTCCCGGTTGCGGCGTCAAGGCATGATAAAGCACCGCTGTTTATCCTGAGAAAATAGAGTCTTTTGTTAACAAGAAGTGGAGATGGTACATATGAAGTGTTCACATTCGCTGACCATACTATTGCTTTTGACCCTGAGATATCACCTCTTGCACCGGCTATCCTGATAGCCAGGAGAGCGTAACCGCTATAACCGCTCATCACATACAGTATTCCATCACCAAAGACAGCATCGGGAATAACATTTCCCGTTAAGCCGCTGCATTCCCAGATAATATCACCATTATCCAGGTTATAGCTGCGTACTTTATTTGAGGCGGTGGTTATAACCTGAACCTTACCATCATATTCAAGTATAAATGGAGTGGACCATGATGAAGGTTCATCCCGTTGCTTTTTCCAGAGATCCTTTCCGGTATTCTTATCCACGCAAAAAATTTGAGACTGTCCCTCATGATCCCATTGCACAACAATTTTATTACCATAAAGTGCAGGAGAAGATCCCTCACCGAAATTGTTTCTCTTTTGCATCTGTCCGAAATCCCTTTTCCATATTATGTTTCCCGTAAAATCGAGACAATAAAGACCCCTTGATCCAAAATACGCATAAAGATACCTGCCATCTGTAACAGGTGAATTAGATATATGGCTGGCAGTCTGATGAATACGATCTTCGACCTCTTCTTCTGCTACAGTCCTGTTCCACAATATTTGCCCGTCAGCGCGGTTCAGTGCCATGACCTTAAATGTATAAGGCATCAGTGCTGATGAAGCGCCACCTTCTTTTGATATAGCCGTTGTCACAAAGACATATTTATCCCAGACTATCGGGGTTGAAAATCCTTTTCCCGGTATTGCGGTTCTCCATTTTATATTGGTACTCTCGCTCCATGAGACGGGTGGATTACTTTCAGGGGCTATGCCATTGGCAAGTGGTCCGCGCCAGGCCGGCCAGTTCTTTTGGTAGCCAGTTCCGGTCTGTGAAAAGACAGAATTAGTAAAGATGACAAGCAGCAATGGTATAAATCGTAATAGTCTCATAGATTGGTTTTTTGATGAACTGCGAATATAAACTACTTATTACAATTACATGATGTATGAATGCTAAATATCATTAAATTTCATAATACTCGGCTTCTCAGTCACATCAAATTTGGCCTTGGGGCGCCTGCCCGTCCGTAGTCCCTGGTAACGGGACGAAGGCGGGTAATTTGCCTTCGGCGTCATTTGCTTCGCGTAATTTGCCTGCGGCGTAATTTGGCCTTCGGCCGTAATTCATTGTAATTAGCTGATATTAAAACAATTGAATTACAATATCACTACTTCTTGATGCTCTTTAGTGATGATATTTAATGCAAAAGTTTAAAAGCCCCCTTGGGGGATTTGGGGGTGATTCGCCTGCAGCGTAATTTGGTTACGCCGTAATTATATTTTAAACAGCTGTATTACAATAAATTACACACGAACACCGTGAGCGCAAATTACCATGAATTCAAAAGCCCCTGTCCACTGGCTATTACCTGAAATCAACAGTAACTTGTCCTTTGTCCTTTTTCAGGTCAGTTTCCTTTGACACACCATCGACTGTTACCCTGTATTTTCCATAGAAGGCCTTTGTTGAAAACTCACCTCTCCTGTCTGCAATACCTGATACATTTGTCCACCATTCCTTACAGACCAGGTTAAGGTATGCTTCTCCGGAAGGAGTGAGAGTCCAGTCCCGCCTGTATAAAGATGAAGAAGGGATCCAGTTGGCTCCTTCCCAGAATCCCCACAATATTATACCCTCAACAGCAGGGTGGGCAAAACAAATTCTTAAATAGTCTGTAAGCTCTCGTGCCACCAAATCCTCCTCTGCAGGTGTCAGTTGAAACCTCCTGTCACTGACGGGGGGATAATCCCTCCCCGGTATATTCAGCTCGGTAATCCTGAGTGGCAGGTTAAAAGTTGCCAGCGAATCGAGGCCGCGCTTAAGAGCCCGCCTGTCGAATGTCTTGAAATGGCTGTGCCCCTGGATTCCTATCCCTGCAATGGGGATTCCCTGTTCAACAACACTCCTGAACAGGGCCATGCTTGCAGCGAGCCTGTTGCCGGCCGGGGTTTCGGAAATCAAAATATCATGTTCATTCATGATAAGCTTTACGTCAGGATCTCCGTTGAGAGCCCATTCTGCCATAAGCTTTGTTATACCCGGTCCCAGCCTTTCCTCGAAATAATTCTCATCAAGGGTTTCGTTTGTCATATCGATTTCCGCAAATCTCCCTTTATAGCGGCTCGTTATCGACTCTGCCCTCTGCTGAAGAGCCTGCTTTAACTCCTCGTCATTCATTTCCATCACCCAGGGCTGAATATATTGCCTCTTACCCCAGAAAAGGTTATGTCCTCTCAGGGCAATATTATTCTCTTCGCACCAATTCAGTATACTGTCTACAACATCGTAATTCACCTCACCCCTGTTTCGCTCCATCATCTGCCACTTCAATGCATTTTCCGTTACTGCTGAATTGAAATTCTCAAGGAATTTCTCCTTGAACTGCTTAAGGTCATCCTCCCGCATACCTCCTGCGAGGCTGTTCGGTATGGCACAGCCGAACCAGAATTCGTGTCTCAGCTGTTCCACATTTACCGTGGAACGCGGATCTGCCCGGACTACGAGTTCACCCATCCTGTACTTTGCTATCGATTCGTCAATACCAGGATTCTTGTCTCCGGACTGTACACAACCTGCTGACACAAGCAGGAAAATGGCAAGTAAGAATATTACCTGTGCTTTGAATAGTGAATTGAGATTTTTCATATTGGCATTTTTAGGGAACTTATCAAGGTATCCTGGTAAGTACTATAATCCGGCCGGAAATTTTTGTTTCATAGTAATCTTTCCCTGAATCTTTTGGGTAGTCCCGGGCATAAACGGTCCCGGGAAACCGCTATTGATATTCACGTTCATGACACCGCCCAGATTCTGGCATTCCGGTATTTCACCTTCGATACTGATTTCCAGAGTGCATGTTTCAGGATCAAAATCTGCAGTCAAGCCAGCCTGTGTCGAATGTTCGTCAAAGCCAAAATAATCCTGCCAGCCTGCCAGGTTCTGCCAGGTTGGTGGCTGGGGATAATTAAGAAGGAAGGAACCTCTCTGGTCATCCCTTGAATCATAGAGATTGCCATCGATAAGATTTTCATATTTCCAGGCAAGATAAATCCGGCTGGGAGTATTAAAGAAAATGTTGTTCAACACCTTATTTGAATAGCTTAAGCCCGTCCTGCCTGCAACTATCCTGTCAGCCTGATATATGTTTAACGAAACTGCAGGTTCAGTACATTTTCCAAAGAAGTTATGGGCAACTATCAGTTTTTCATTGCCATCTGAACGAATAGCTGTTCCATTGCCAAAAGCCCACTGATCAGGAGTCGGATTGGTTGTATCCTCATCGGTATCATTCTGAATATCCCAGAAGATATTATGATCAATCAGATTTTGCTCAAAATGTATTTCCATAAAGATACCTCCAAACAAGGTCTTAATATCTGTAAAGACGTTATTCACAATCCTGCAGTTAACTGCTGCAATGTCATACCATATACCGCTGGCATGGTGAATATGCCTGAAGATGTTATTCCTCAGCATTGTATTAGTGGGTCCATGAAATTTCAGGCCGGCTGATTCACAGTTCCTTTCAATATTCAATAATCCAATGTTTTCGAAGATGTTATTTTCGATGAGGATCTGGTCAAGCCCCGGTCCGGCTATACCGCAAACGCCGATGTTCCTGATAACGTTATTGCGGACTATATGCCCAACTCCCCTTGAAGAACGGTCTGCGGCAAAATCCTGGCTGCCAAGATCGATGCCTTCTGCATTGCACCATTCAATCCTGTTGTTTTCAATTATCCAGTGATGCCCGCGCATTGTACTTACTGCAGCCCTCTGAGGAACTGGCGGGCCATCGGCTGCGTGCTCAAATTCAAACCCGCTTATCCTTATATAACCTAATCCAAATTCCTTCGGGGCAAAGACCTGTTCCCTGGCTGTAACCTCGAAAGACACTGTCGAAGGATCAACGTTATCCGACAGCCGTATATGCAGTCTCAGTCCGGGGTCCTCAGCCCAGAAAGAATTCTCATTCTGCGCCAGTTCTGCCGGACCCAGTACCTGCTTCAGAGGTTTGCCGTCAGCATAAACAGCTCCCCTGTAAAGCAATGCCCTGGACAGCCATTCAGGCTCTCCGGCACGACCCCACCTTGAAATATAACGGTAGGTGTTTCTGACCGTAAAAGGATTATAACCCGTGAAGAAACTTGCAGGCATATCTGCCATCCAGACTTTTATATCACCCGTTGCAGGAGCACCCGGGGAGGGTCTTCCGGAGCCAGATCCTGTACGAAAGCCGGAACTTGAACGGAATTGGGGTTTCCAGATCTCCGAACCTTTTACGATCACCTTTTCGCCTTCAGCTACCTCGTATGAGATCATTTTATCGGGTGCAGTACCTCCCCTTGCCGGTTTTATGCATTCGCGGTATACTCCCTCGTGGACAATCACTTTTTCACCCGGCTGCAAAATCCGTGCTGCCGCATTAATTGTCTTCAGGGGTCTTGCAACAGTTCCGGGGTTGTCATCAGATGCCTGCGGATTATTTGCGGCAACATGCAATACTTTAGTGTATGCTGTCTGATCGTCCCAGAATGCAAAACGGGAACCGTCAGGAAGCAGGTCAAAGTTCGCTGCTATATCATCCTGTGCTGAAACCTTTGATCTTCTTTGCTGTCCCTGAAGATCACATAACACACCTGCACTCAGGATACTTCCGGCTGTGAGCACCAGCACTGCCATAAATAGTATTTTGGCAATCAATGCTTTAATGTTCGTGTTTAAAATAATTGTTCTCATGATATGATTTTTTTTGATCATCAGCGGCGATATTCTTTCACTTACATAATAAAATACAGTCAGGATTAAAAGCCTTTCCATATGTTCAAGTTTCCTTGAACATAAGAATAACAAAAAAGAAATTCCGGTTATATATGATTGTCTACCAATGCCCATACAATTTAAAAAAACTATCGGATTATGATTGGCCTTTTTTCATTTTTTTAACATATAACACAGGTAAAATCTGATGAAGGATTTATAGTGATAATTCTCTCGTTTCTTCTTACAGGATGACAGTCCGATTGGTTGCAAACCCGTATGTTATTGAATATCTTATATGTAACGTTCGCTGTAATGGCACTCAGGAATGCTTCTGTGTGCAGTATTCACAGGAACTACTATTTCAGGATCGGGGTCAAAGCCTCATAGTCTGGCGTGAGAACCATCAGGTCCAATTATGCCCCTTATGTTGTTATACCTATGTAGTATAAGAGCAAGTAATTAACATCTCAATATGTCTTAATTAACCACTATTAAGACTATAGCTAGTACAGGCAGTGCATTTAGTAAATGCGCTGCCTGTTTCATTTGCATGCCACCATCGACTGTTATTTCAGGAATTTTTTAACAGGCTGCATTAATATTACTACATAAATATAGTTAAAATTCATTTAGTAATTAATTAGGTTTTCCCTTTGCTCTTGTATTAAATTCAATGTTAGCTTACATTGCATATAAGCAAGAATATAGATGATAAATCTATTCACACGATATTTTAGATTAATATAGAACAAAAACAGGCTGGTGTGGAAGAAGAATAAAAGTGTGAAGGATAAGAAGTGAGAAGGATTAAATGAGATCCAACTAACAACCAAGTTTTATAACTATAGTATTAATCCCTAACTTTTATCTGCCTATGAAAAACTTTCAACACAAAAATGCAGGAATAGATCTTATTCCTGTTTCCATTCTGATCCATTACTAAAATTAACCTAATCTAAAACTTCAAAAATTATGGAGAAAGACCTTGGTTTTCGGGTTTTATTAAACCCAATATTCAGAAAACTGGTCACAGTAATTAACATTGCTTTGTTGATTATTGCGGTTAGTTCATCAAATGCCCTGGCTGCTACAAACAATTCAAACACAACAGCCTTTGCATACGAAACTGAATTACAGCAATTATCTGTTTCAGGAAAAATCACGGATGCCGCAACCGGTGAACCTATGGCTGGTGTAAATGTCGCAGTGGAAGGAACTACAACCGGTGCAATTTCCGACGGAGATGGAAATTACTCTCTTGCTTCTGTCGATCGGAATGCTACCCTGAGATTTACATTTATAGGGTATGTGACACAAAATGTGCAGGTTTCCGGCAGGCAGGTAATCAATGTTACCCTTGAACTTGAAACTACCGGGCTCGAGGAAGTGGTGGTTATCGGTTACGGTACCGCTAAGAAAGAGACCCTGACGGGTGCTGTTGCCAATATGCAGTCAGACGAACTTGTAGCTACCAAGAGTACCACAATGGCCAGTGCCATACAGGGTAAGCTTCCGGGCGTCCAGATCCGCCAGCAGACCGGTGAACCCGGCGTATTCAACAGCCGGATAAGCATCAGGGGATTCGGTGAGCCCCTCCTGGTTATCGACGGTGTTGTCAGGGACGATATGTCGGATTTTGAGAGACTCAATCCCGATGATATTGAGAGTGTATCAGTCCTTAAAGACGCTTCGGCCTCAATTTATGGAATGAATGCAGCTAATGGTGTTTTTATAGTAACAACCAAGAAAGGGATTGCAGGTGATACTGAATTTTCACTCACTGCCATCCGGACATCTAAAACGCCAACAGTTTCAACCTACCAGAACCTTGCAGATGCTTACACTCTTAAGCTGATGAACAATGAGATGTCAAGAAACTCAGACCTTTCACTGCCTATCAGCGAAAGCGAGCTTGAAAAATGGAGGATCGGTACCGAACCGGGTTATACCGACTACGACTGGTATAATAATATGATGAGAAAGTGGATCAATTCCGAGGAGATGACATTTTCGGCAAGGGGAGGTAATGAGGTTATTAAATTCTTCTCAAGTTTTGGTTTTATGAACGACCACGGGTATTTCAAGATAAATGAACTCGAACAGTATAAGAAATACACCTTCCGTACCAATGTGGATGCCACCCTTGCAAAAGGATTAACTGCAAGGATTTCATTTTACGGGCGATATGAAGACCAGATGCAGCCACCTCAGGGTGTATTCTGGATTTTTAAACGTATTTGTATGAACGACCGCGGTTATGGCGCATACACACTGGCCAATAATGGCCACCTCAGCAGGGTGCCGGCAGAGAACTCCAACCCGATTGCCGAGCTGAGCAAAGATATAGGCGGTTATAACCAGTCACTTGGCTTCCAGTACCAGTCGACTATAAACCTGAACTATGATGCACCCTTTGCTAAAGGATTGTCATTTGGCGTATTGATCGCCTATGATGGTAATCTGAATGACAACAGGTTACTAAGTACGCCATATCAATTGTACGATTACAAAACTGATGCGCCTGTGGGTTCCCCGGGCCTTGCTTCATTCCGGAGTACATTGTCGCATATGATACGTAAAAATATCCAGCCCAAGATCGCTTACCAGACCACTATTGCGCAGGCTCACACTATAAGTGCAACCTTTGTTAACGATGTCAGGAAAGTTGATTATAACTACCTGAGGGGCCGCAGGCAGTATGACGACCTGTATACAACGGATATCCTGAACCAGGCCAGTTTAACTAATGCCACTACAGAAGGATATCGCACAGAACAGGCATACGTCTCATTCCTTGGCAGGTTCAACTACGACTATAAGAATAAATACCTTCTTGAGTTCAGCTTCAGAGAGGATGGTTCTTATCGCTATGCCCCCGGTAGAAGATGGGCATTCTTCCCTGCAGTATCAGCAGGATGGCGTATAGGCCAGGAAGCATTTATCAAAAACAACCTTCCTATAATATCCGACCTGAAATTAAGGGGATCATGGGGCCAGTCAGGCTACGATGCCGGAAATGCATTTGAATATGTAGAAGGTTACCAGTTCACCAGCATAAACGGTGGATATGTCTTTAATGACGGCGTACTTACAATTGGCATGGTTCCTCCTGGAATAGTTAACGATTACCTTTCCTGGGTGCATACAACAACTGTGGACGTTGGTGTTGATATTGAGTTGTGGAGAGGAAAACTGGGCTTTACCTTTGACTATTTCGAAAGGCTTGAAGAAGGGCTGCTCGCAACCCGGGTCGCCACAGTACCGAATACATTCGGCGCTGATTTCCCGCAGGAAAACCTTAACAGCCAGGAGACAAAAGGTTTTGAGCTGAACATTTCGCACCGAAATACTGTAGGTAGATTCACCTATGGAGTAAACGCAAACATGACACTCAGCCGCCTGTTTTACCTCTACAGGGAACAATCACCCTACAGGAGTACATGGTCCAGGTGGTATAGTGGCTCTGATGGTGACGGACGTATTACAGGCAGACTATTTGTATACCAAAGAGACGGGATAGTGACAAGTGTAACAGATGTCGAAACTGCTGCTTTAATGGGCGGCACAAGAGGTAACTCACTGATGCTGCCGGGAATGGACTTAATAGTTGATGTAAACGGTGATGGAATAATAAACAGTAGCGACCGGAAGCCTACTATGTTTGCTAACTCAGGATTCTTTGGTGACGCCCTGAATCCTCCCCTGCAGTTTGGCCTTAACATGAGCGCCAGTTACCTGAACTTTGATTTTTCAATGGGTCTGGCAGGAGCTAGTATGTACACCATGGGCAAGTCAAGGTACGACCAGTGGGGATACGGAACCAGGTACCCTATGTTCTGGGAAAAATACCTTGACAGATGGCATACACAAAATCCGACAGACAACCCGTTTGATCCGGCAACTGTATGGATAGCCGGCGAGTGGGAAGCACTCACAGCCAATACAAGTGGTCAGACTTCGGGATTAACAACCGACAAGTGGCAAATGAACGCAACCTTCCTGAGGGCTAAAAACGTGGAGGTTGGATATACTCTACCTACGAGTGTTGCCAAAACAATCGGTCTAAAAAGCGTCAGAGCATTTATCAACTGCTTTAACCTGTTTACCCTCTGTAATAAAAATCTGAAGGATGTCGACCCCGAACGAGCTGAGGGAGCTTACAGAACAAGTAATACGTATCCGCTTATGAGGACGTTCAATTTCGGTCTGGAAGTTAAATTTTAAAAAAGTAAAGAGATGAGAAAGATTTTAATGTATATATCGATTTTTGCTTCCTTCTTAATCATTGAAGCATGCGAGGATTTCCTGACTATTGAACCTCTTGACAAGACTTCTGCTGATGTACTGTTCGCTGATGTTGCAGGTGTAAAAACTGTCCTTGCGAATATTTATCAAAGTATGCCTATCGAGGACTTCACATGGACAGGCGGAACTTCATTTAATTCACACCCTGGAGGGGCATTTGGAGGATGGCACAAGGCTGGAATGACTGATGAAGCTGTTCTTGAGCCTAATACAGGCCAGCAACCGGGAACATTCCCGGGTAACTACTGGGATTACGAGGCAATAAGACAGGTAAACCAGTTCCTTGAGACTATTTTGACTCTTAAGGATGAAGGTAAGATGACTGAAGCCGTTTATAATCATCTTTATGGTGATGGTCATTTTGTTCTTGCCTATATGTATTTCAAGCTTGTAAGCCGTTATGGCGGTGTACCCTTAATAGACGAGGTGCAGAAATTGTCAGAAGGTAGCGATAATGACGCATTATTCATCCCACGTTCAACCGAGAAGGAAGCCTGGGAGTTTGTCCTGGATCAATGTGACCTTGCTGCAGCCAACCTGCCTCCTTCGGTAACATCAGAAGACGGTATCTACAGGGCTACCAAGTGGGCAGCCCTGGCTCTCAAGTCGCGGGCAGCGCTCCATGCAGCTTCAGTGGCAAAATACTGGGACAGGGCAGCTCTTACAGGTGAAGCGGTTACTGCCAAGCTTGTTGGAGGTATGACTCTTGCAGATGCTAATGCATTCTATCTTGAATGTATCAATGCATCAAAAGATATCATTGATAATTCAGGTAAGACTCTCTATAAGCCCAATCCTGCAGACCCGGCAGAGGCTGCCAAGAACTACCAGGATATGTTCGAAACACCTTCAATGGCCTGGGATGAAGTCATATTCATGAAAGCATATATTGACGGATCAAGTACAGGCCAGCAGGGACACGATATCGACTTCTGGCTCTACCCGCAACAGACCAAGTTTCAGAACCTGTACATGGCTGCTAGGTTCGGGGCTACCCTAAATATCGTAGACCTGTACGAAGACTATACTGATGATGGCAACGGGCTTAGCGCACCGGTTAAAACACGCACAGACGGTGTTGAGGACCAGTACGAGGATGATCCAAAAAACCTCACCAGCTTAACCCTGCCTTTCATTCACTACGATAACCAGTGGGATATCTTTAAAGATAAGGATGCCAGGCTGCATGCGAGTGTCATATTGCCGGGTTCCATGTTTCACGGTACTCTTATCAATATGCAGGGAGGACTGATTCAGAGTGACGGATTACCGATTATCTATTCACAGAGTACAGCAATCGGACTGGACGGGGAAACATACTACACCTATGGTTCGGAAAACGAAGCAGGATATTCAGCCTTCGGGCTGCTAGGCACTGCAGCTGCCAACTATAGCAGCACCGGCTTCGCTTTAAGGAAAACCCTGCAGGACACTAAAAGTGTAACTACTCCTGCTCTTGGTGGTTCCACTCAGCCATACATCGAGTTCCGCCTGGCCGAGGTACTTCTCAACTATGCGGAAGCCGCTATTGAAAGCGGGCAGGGTGATGCCGCACTGGCCAAGACCTACCTTAATGCTATCCGCAAAAGGGCCGGGCACACTGATGAGATCGCGGCAACTATTGATAATATCCTGAAAGAAAGACGTGTAGAAATGGTTTTTGAAGGAACACGCTTCTGGGATCTTTACCGCAGAAGGGAATTCCACACTGTGTTTAATGCCACTAAAAGGTACTCCCTGGTCCCAATCCTGGATCTGCGTGAAAATCCTCCGAAGTATGTTTTCCTCAGGGTAACTAACTATTATGACCAGGCAATTGCCGGGAGAACATTCGACACACAAACTTACTATGGTTCCATACCAGGTGTTGCCACTAATAACCTGATCCAGAACCCCGGATATTAACCGTTAAACATGATAGTTATGAAAAAGATATATTATTTAATTTTAGCTAGCGCCCTTCTCTTTGGAATAGCATCCTGCGACCTGTTCAAAATTGACAATTTCTCGGAGCCCAATGCACAGGTATTCGGAGCGATAAGGGACAGTGTCGGGGGAGGGCTTGTTGAGACTGATCTACAAAACGGCTCTCTTATCGGGGCGTATGAGCTCGGTGAATATGCGGCTAATCCTGAATTGAGAAACTGGTATATAATGGAAAGCGGGGAATACCGCAATAACCTTGTATATGCAAATACTTACAGGTTTGAGTTTATAAGCTGTAACTTCTTTCCTTACACTGTCGATAATGTTGTAATTAATCCAGGCCCCAACGAGATCGATTTCCACGTTGTGCCTTTTATCCGCATTAAGAATCTTTCGATAACGCAAGATGCAGGTAACAACAGGATCGTCGCAACATTCAATATCGAAGGAGGAAAACCAACGGTAAAAGTAGCAAGCATGGCACTGTATGTATTCACGGATATGCATGTCGGGGAATACATCAAGAAGACCATTTCCACTGGGACAGGTCAGCCTACACAATCTTTCAGCCCTGCTGCAACGATCGATCCCGCAACACTATATACGCTGACCATCGATCTTGCCGCAAATGCTTCTGTGTTCAGCATCAGCAGGAACTACTATTTCAGGGTTGGAGTCAAGGCATCCCAGTCGGGAGTGGGGACTATAAGGTCGAACTATGCTCCTTATGTTGTAATAGCTCTTTAAGCAAGAAAGCTATTGAAATCGACAATAAAGTCTTGATTATATATTAATTGAGACAGATTAATAAAATAAAAGGCAGTGCATTAATGCTTATATGCACTGCCTTTATTATTATCCTGTTTTACAGGCTTGTCAGTTTAGGATCATTGTTGTGGCACAACATCCATGACATAAGTCGTGACGCTTCCGGGAGCCAGTTTTACCTTCAGGGTATTGTCAGTTATCCTGACTGCCGGGAGGGTTGCCAGGTCTTCTTTTGCAGATGTCCTGCAGACAGATGCCGATGTAGTGTTGACTCCTGCCAGGCTTAACTCAAGGTCCCTTGTACTTACATTCTTGTTGATTACCACAACCACGAGCTTATTTTCTTCTTCACTTTTATAAGCAGAAACAAGTATACCTGCACTAAGTTCCGAATTGGTATGCACGCGGTAATACCCCGGTCGTACGAACCTGCTGTAGTTACCAATGGTATAAAGGCGCTTATCAGCTGTCCATGTATTATCCTTGGTGTTAAGATGGGTCAGGCTGCCGCCACCATTATACTGGCTCACGGCCCACCAGTAAAACCATGCATTTGCACTGTTTTCTGCCACATGGGTGTGCAAAACCTCAGCCCAGTAAAGACCATCGCGAATATCAGGGTAGTTACCGCCCAGGTTTGCAGCCTCAGTCTGCCATATCTTCTTATTTTGCCTCAGGGTCTCCGCCAGCGGCCCACACCTCTGGGATATCGGGGGAAACGGATCCCGCTCGGCTGTATGGTAAGCATGTACACCGACAATATCGATCCGTGCAGCAGTAACGGAGTCTTCCAGCGATGCCAGGACAGGGTTCTCTGTCCAGGCGCTGTGCTCTCCCACTATCACTCTGGCTTCTATTTTGTCGCGCTCAAATACCGGGATCAGGAATTTCAGGAAGTCGTGGAATTCCGCGCCATTCCAATAGCAGGACGAATACCTGACCGTGACATCGGGTTCATTGGCCAGGGAGATGGCATAGATATCTATGTCGTGATGCTCCTTGTACCCTCTCACGTACATCGAAAGGTATTCCGCATAGGCAAGGTACTTGTCGGGCCGCAGCCGGCCGCCGATAACATTGTTGTTGGTCTTCATCCAGGCAGGCGGGCTCCAAACCGTGCTCATATTCCTCGGGCAACCACGTCTGGCAGCTTCGCGCATCAACCAGATCTCGTCTTCATCACCGGTCCAGTTCCAGACTCCCTCCTCGGGCTCAATGGATGGAGAGGGGCCGTTAGTCTCTGATCCCCATGATCCGCCGTCACCTACAAAATTACGGACGATGGAAAGACCGGCGCCTTTAGTTGTTGAAAATAATGCATCCAGGACCTCACTGCGCTGAGGTTCCGGGAACTTCATCAGGTTCCTGGCCATCTGAAAAGCACCTGAAGCCCCGAAGCCGTCAATTTCCTGGGCTGTACGGTTCCAGTCAACTGTTCCGGTACTTAAGGCTTTGGGATTCAGAGAGGCGGCTCCTGTTAATGTACTGATACGGACTGGTTGATTAGTTTGCGACTCCGCGTTATACACCATTACGGAGGCCAATAAGATGCTGAAAGCAGCAATT
>CAZQRQ010000033.1:0-9118 GCA_964595725.1 uncultured Rikenellaceae bacterium
TGGTCCGGGATTTTTCCTAGGTGGCATCGAGGTCTCACGCAGCCGGCTTGTAATTACAATAGGTCTTGGTACGATAACATATAATCCTGAAGGTGTCTCAATTATTTTTGCAGCAGGAGAGGCTAAAGCAGGGGTGATACGGGATGCCCTCGAAAACACACCAACGAATTTATTCCCGGCAACAGCCCTTCAGCGCCAGAAAAATGCCCGATTATACCTGACTGAAGGGGCTGCAGTAATGCTTCATGATACTGTTGAAAATTTCTACAGGAAAGGGCCCTGGAAGATCGAGAAAACTGAACGGGCAATATTTGATCTGTGTCGCGATATTAATAAGTATGCTCATAAGCTGACTCTGGAAGATCTTAAAAATGACAGGTATTGTTCAATGATTCCCGATCTTGAACTGAAGAGGGTGAAGGAGGTTGTTGAATCAACAAGGAATAAGATCGAGGCAGGTCTTAAGAAGGAAGAAAACCAGGTTTTCCTTCATACCGGGCCCCATCACGACGACATTATGCTTGGAATATTCCCGTGTATAATACCTCAGCTCAGGGTAGCTTCCAATGAGTTTCACTTCGCAGTGATGACATCAGGTTTTACCGCGGTAACTAATAAAATGCTGAAAAATCTTATGATGCATACGCTGGAATTCATCGATCAGGGAAGGATACAGATGCTTGAATACCCCGACTTTTTCAAGGATGGTTACAGGTATAAGTTTGACAAGGATGTAAGTCATTACCTGGATAAAGTTGCAGATAAGGATTTGGAGGGTTCGGGACCCGACACCCATTATAAGGTACTTCAGGCAATTGCAGAAGCCCTCCGGCAGTGGAAAAAGGAAAAGGACCTTTCAGGATTAAGAATTGTGGGATACAGGAATGTATGGTACAAATTTCATCCCTCAGAAGACAATATTTTTACCCCGGTTTCACTTAACTCCATGGCTGTACTGGACTCCTCATTCCGGAATTGCTATATAAGCCAGGTGGATGCTTCATTCCCCAGCCACGAATACGATGGCCCCTTCAGTGACCTGTCCCTTAAGATATGGGTTGAACAGTTTAAAAGGGTGCAACTGGTACTTGGGAAGGACTTCTTTTATGAGAACAACAAACCGAAGATACGTGCCACGTATGGAATGGTATATTATAAGGAGATGAAAATCGACGAATTTCTCAGGTATGCAAGGGAACTTGAAAAAAGCATTGAGGGTGTTGCATTTTAATAGTTACCAGCTATTTTTGACAAATAAGAATTGAAATAATTCTGATGATAAAAGACGAAATACTCAGCCGGCTCTTTTATGAATATACCGGAAGCAGCCCGGAAAGCCTGACAGTACTGCCTAAATCCGGATCTGACCGTCTTTATTGTCGTATGGTGAAGGGTAACCTGTCTGTGTTAGGTGCCTGGAATCCAGTGAGAAATGAGAATGATGCTTTCACAGGATTTGCCAGGCATTTCAGGGATAACGGCTTGAGAGTACCGGAAATTTTAAGCTATCTGCCTGAAGAGATGGTCTTCCTGATAGAGGACCTTGGAGAAACAGACCTGTGCCTGTGGGTTAAAAACAAATATGAGGAAAATAATGGCCATAAAGCTATCGGGGAAATGTACAGAAATATCCTGGGTGAACTTGTGAGATTCCAGTTTGACGCCGGCGCATCAGTGAATTTTAACCTGGCATACCCCAGGAAAGCTTTTGACAGGAGTTCAGTTATGTGGGACCTTAACTATTTTAAATATATGTTTCTTAAGCTTTCCGGAACAGGTTTTAACGAACAATACCTTGAGGATGAATTTATAAAACTGGCTGACGGGATCGAAAATGTAAAATTACAGGGCTTCATGTACAGGGACTTCCAGTCGAGGAACGTAATGATAAGAGGAGATGATCCATGGTTTATAGACTTCCAGGGCGGGAGAAAAGGCGCTCCTCATTATGACGTGGCTTCTTTACTGCTCGATCCTTATGTTGAGCTGAACAAGTCATTGCATGACAGCCTTCTGGATTACTATATTATGCTGCTTGAAGAGAGGACACACTGCAACTATGAAGAATTTGTCATTAATTATCCTGTATTTGCTATTGTCAGGCTGCTGCAAGCCCTGGGTGCATATGGCTTCAGGGGCCTTTATGAGCGCAAACCGAATTTCATAGAAAGCATACCGCCAGCTATCAGGCAGTTGAACATGATTTTCAAGGAAAACCAGCTTTACAGCCAGTATCCGGAACTCGGCAGCATTTCAGGTAAACTTCTGGCAAAATGGGAAAATAAAGCACATGATGCTAAACCCGGATAAATCCTTTATGCGTCAACCGAAGAAATGACATGACATGAAAGCAATGATCTTTGCGGCAGGTATGGGTACAAGGCTCGGGGATATAACCCGGGATAATCCGAAAGCACTTGTGGAGATAAACGGGAAAAGTGTACTTGAACGTGCAGTGGAAAATCTTACAGGCCAGGGTTTTGATGATATAATTGTAAATATTCATCATTATGCGGATAAGGTGGAGAACAGCATCAGCCAGCTTCGAAATAAAGGATACCGGATCACAATTTCTGATGAGAGATCACATCTTCTTGAAACGGGAGGCGGCCTTCAGAAAGCAGGGTGGTTTTTTGGAAAGGAACCTTTCCTTGTATATAATTCAGATGTTATTACTGATTTTGACTTGCTGGAACTATATAATCATCACAAGAAAGAAAAAGGAATTGCCACCCTTGCTGTAATAGAAAGAGAAGATAGCCGGTGTTTCCTTATAGACGGGTGTAATACCCTAGCCGGCTGGAAAAACAGTATGACAGGTGAGAAGGTAATATCACGTCAATCTTCTGAAAAACTTACTGAAGCAGCTTTTTGCGGGATCCATGTTATGGATCCTAAGATTTTCAGATTCATGAGACCTGGTGTGTATTCATTGACATCTTTATACCTTGTACTTGCCGGGAAGGAAAGAATTAATGCCTATTATTACAGGAACGGTTACTGGATAGATATTGGAAACATCGATGATTTAAGATCAGCAGAAGAATATTTGTCATCAGGATCCGGGATCAGTTAATTCCCCCAAATCAGTTTTTCCAGAAGCTCCTGGTGAAAAGGGCAAAAGCGGTAATGATCTCAAGCCTTCCAAGTATCATAATCAGGCTAAGGACTATTTTGCTGAGGACGGGCATTGCCGCATAGTTGCTCATAGGTCCTACAGCACCCAGCCCTGGACCTATTCCGGCCATGCAGGATGCCACCGCACTTGAGGATGTGATAAGATCTGAACCGGCTGCTACTACAATAACAGTGCCAATCATAAATACAAAAATATAAAGGATTATGAATGAAAGTATCGACCTGTTGGTCTGCTCTGTCACAACATTTCTGTTAAGCTTTACTACTGATACAGCATTAGGATGACTTAGCTTTACAAAGGCATTCCTGATGTTCTTGAAGACAATAAGGTGTCTTGCCATTTTTATGCCACCCGATGTAGAACCGGTACTGCCTCCAGAGAAAAGAAGTAAGAATATGATCATTACGCCTGCCGCCGGCCACAGAAGGTAATCAGCTGAAGCAAAGCCGGTGCATGTGATTATCGATACTACCTGGAAGAAACCTTCACGAAATGATTGCTCAAAAACATCGTCAGATTTGAAATGAAGGATAAATGAGGCAATAAAACCTGCTATAAGAACAACAGCGATATAGAACCACACTTCCTCATTCTGTTTTACCTTCCTGAAATTAAATTTGAATATGTAATAGTAAATTACCTGGCTCACTCCGGACAGAAACATAAATATCATAACGATATACTGGCTGTACGAGGAGAAATAGGCCAGGCTCATATTTTTTGTTGAGAAGCCGCCGGTAGCAATTGTGCCGAATGCATGACAGATACTGTCAAAAAGGTTCATGTCACCTAGCCTCAGCAGGATAACTTCAACAACTGTAAGCGAAATATAAATAATTAATATCCTGTACCCGATTGCCTTTGTTTTTGGATGGATCTTTTCCTTGTGCGACGATTCCAGACTGAAAAGCTGGTATCCGGTTACTCTCAGTGAAGGCAATATCAGGACAACAAGTGCTATAATTCCGATACCGCCTATCCAGTGTGTGAGACTTCTCCAGAAAAGTATTGAGAAAGGCAGGGCCTCAACATTGTTGATTATTGACGAACCTGTTGTCGTAAAACCTGAGGCTGACTCAAAAAAGGCATCTGTTAAAACATTTATTGAGCCGCTTAGGAGATAGGGAAGTGAACCGGCGAGGGAAAGAGTGAACCATGAGACGGTAACGATCAGGTAGCCATCTCTCATACTGGCCTTTGATATATCGGTCTTCCGGGATATTATTGAAAAGAATAGGGCAACGAGTCCTGCAATCAGGCTTGATCCTATAAAAGGTATAAGTGGTTCGCCATAATATATTGCTACCGGTAAGCAGACAAGGAACGAAACTGCTTCAATTGCCAGTATGATGCCAAGTACGCCTATTAAGATCAATGGATTAATCAGTCTCATTTTTTTGTCGGACTATAACTTCCAGAACGACCTCGTAAAGAGGATAAAAACAGTATATATCTCAAGCCTTCCAATAATCATTATAAGGCTAAGAACAACCTTGATAAAATCGCTGAAATGAGCATAATTGCTCATGGGTCCAACTGTGCCGAGGCCAGGACCAACATTTCCTATAGAAGCTGCAACTGCACTAGCGGAAGTTACCGGGTCTATCCCTGTAAAAACCATAATCAGTGTCCCTATCAGAAATATGAAAATAAAAAAAAGAAAGAAAGAAATTATTGACATGTTACCGGTTTCCGAAACAGGCTTGTTGTTTAGTTTGATCTGTGAAACAGCATTGGGATGCACAATTTTTATAAAGATATTCCTTATGTTTTTCACCATCATCAGGTGCCTGGCCATTTTTATGCTTCCTGTCGACGAGCCTGTGCTGGCGCCTGCAAAGAAGAGAAGAAATATGATGACTGAAGTTACTTCCGGCCATAAAAGGTAATCCGCTGTAGAATAACCCGTAGTGGTAATCATAGATATGGCCTGGAAAAATCCTTCCCTGAAAGCTTCCTCGATTGGCTTGTATGCCTTGGTCACAAGAATGCTGGTCAGTAAAGCACCGGCAATTATCACCGTTGCAAAGTAGAACCATAATTCTTCATTATTCTTTACTTTTTTGAAATTGAATTTCAGCACATAATAATAGACCACATAGCTGACACCCGCCAGAAACATGTATATCGTTATCACATACTGGCTGTAAGGCGAAAAGTGCCCAATGCTTACATTTTTTGTAGAAAATCCTCCAGTCGCAACGGTACCGAATGTGTGGCAGATACTGTCGAAAAGGTCCATATCTCCGAAATATAACAGAATAATTTCACTTACTGTTAACCCCATATATATTATCAACAATCTAAAACCCACTGCCTTGGTTCTTGGATGGATCTTTTCCTTGAGGGAAGATTCCAGGCTGAAAAGCTGGTAGCCGGTAATCCTTAGGGACGGCAATATTATTATTACAAGGACTATTATTCCAAGGCCTCCGATCCAGTGCGTAAGGCTTCTCCAGAAAAGTATTGAGCGGGGAAGTGACTCGACTTCCCTGAGAATGGATGAGCCTGTCGTTGTAAAACCTGATGAGGATTCGAAAAAGGCATCCACAAAGGATGGGATTACTCCGCTTATTATATATGGCAGGGAGCCCAGGACAAGAAAGATTGTCCATGAAAAAGTGACTGCAAGATAGCCGTCACGCGGGTGTATCTTCTCAGTACTGCTCTTCCTGGTTATGAACATGATTGTACATGCAATCGTCAGGGTTATTACTGCAGACCAGATGAAAGGGGATAATGGCTCATTATATATTATGCCTACAGGCAAACAGAGAAGGTATGATACTGTCTCAATAAGTAGGATAGTGCCGATGATTTTTAGGATAACTAAAAGGTTGAAAAGTCGCATAGTGCACTATTTGGGCTCAAATATACTACATGGAAACAAAATAGTTCATTTAAAAAATCCAAATTAGGTATGTGAGCCGGCAAATAGTGAAAACTTACTTCTTTGACATTGCTTAAAATACTATATTTGATGAACCGGTGGTAAATTACCACTGCATATAAGTTTCTTGGTAATAATAATTGTATAAACTAAAATTCTGAAAATGGGCAGAGTCTTGTTAATTGGAGCCGGAGGTGTTGGTACGGTGGTTGCTCACAAAATGGCCTCGCAACCGGATACTTTCGGGGAAATATTGCTTGCAAGCCGAACAAGATCGAAGTGCGATGCAATTGCAGACAGGATTGGCAGCAAGAATATCAGTACGGCTCAGATAGATGCTGACGATGTTCCCGCGCTGGTGAATCTTATCAGGTCTTTTTCTCCTGATATAGTTGTAAATGTTGCTCTGCCTTACCAGGATTTACATATAATGGAAGCATGCCTGGAAACAGGGGTGGCATACCTGGATACGGCAAACTATGAGCCTCTGGATGAAGCCAGGTTCGAGTACAGCTGGCAATGGGCTTATGGGAAAAAGTATATGGATGCTGGCATTACTGCAATTCTTGGTTGTGGATTTGATCCCGGTGTGACATCAATATTTACAGCTTATGCAGCCAGGCATCATTTTGATGAAATTCATTATCTTGACATTGTTGATTGCAACGCTGGCGATCATGGCAAGGCATTTGCAACAAATTTCAATCCTGAGATCAATATCAGGGAAGTTACTCAGAAAGGCAAGTACTGGGAAAATGGTAAATGGGTAACAACACATCCTCACCAGATTCATAAGCCTCTTAATTATCCCGGAATAGGACCCAAAGAATCGTACCTTATTTATCACGAGGAACTTGAATCGCTTGTTAAGAATTTTCCCACATTGAAGAGGGCGAGGTTCTGGATGACCTTCGGACAGGAATATCTTACCCACCTCAGGGTAATTCAGAATATAGGCATGGCCGGAATAGAGCCTGTAATGTTCGAGGGGAGAGAGATCGTTCCTATACAATTCCTGAAGGCGGTATTGCCTGACCCGGGGGAGCTGGGAATAAATTATACCGGAAAAACATCAATAGGTTGCAGGATCCGGGGGCTTAAGAATGGCAGGGGAATAACATATTACATATACAATAATTGTAGTCATGAAGCTGCATATAAGGAGACCGGTACCCAGGCAGTGAGCTACACTACCGGTGTTCCAGCTGCTATCGGGGCAATGATGTATCTGAAAGGTATCTGGAAGAAACCGGGGGTTTTTAATGTGGAGGAATTTGATCCCGATCCGTTTATGGAAGAACTTAACCGGCTTGGCCTTCCATGGGTTGAGCTCCATGATGTTGACCTTGAATTGTAGTATTTGTCTTTATGCCCTCTTACATTAAAGACAACTAAGCGTAGAGACTAAAATAACCGAAAGTGGCAATAGATTATGATAAAATACCATCCCCGTGTTACGTGATAGATGAGGAGAGGCTTCGTGATAACCTTGCCCTGATCAGGCATGTCTCAGAGGTTTCAGGAGTAGAAATAATACTCGCTTTCAAAGGTTTTGCCATGTGGGGCGTTTTTGACATAATCAGGGAATACATTTCAGGTGCTGCTGCAAGTTCAGTAAATGAAGCACGACTTTGTTATGAGGAAATAGGCTCCAGGGCTCATACATATTCACCTGTGTATAAACTAAATGATTTCAGTGACATCCTCAGGTACAGCTCACATATTACATTTAATTCACTCGATCAATACAGTAAAATGTACCCGCTTATCAGGAAGTCATCCTCCAGGATTTCTGCCGGTCTGAGGATAAATCCGGAATTCTCCGAAATTGAACACGGACTTTATAATCCATGCTCTCCCGGATCAAGGCTCGGTATCACTGCTGAAAGTCTTAACAATAAACTGCCTGATGGCATTGAAGGTTTGCACTTTCACGTTCTTTTTGAAAGCAGTTCTCACCAGCTGGAAAACCTTCTTGAGGTTGTGGAAAGGAAATTCGGGAACTTTTTCCCTTATATTAAGTGGATTAACATGGGGGGAGGGCACCTGATAACAAGGAAAGATTATGATACTGTCCATCTTATAAATATCCTCACAAGGTTCAGATCCAGGACGGGACTCAACGTAATTCTTGAGCCCGGCAGTGCATTTGCCTGGGAAACAGGTGAACTTGTTTCAACGGTTGAGGATATCGTGGAGAATAAGGGCATCAGCACTGCTATTCTTGACGTATCATTCACAGCGCATATGCCGGATTGCCTTGAAATGCCTTATAAGCCTGTTATTCTGGGTGCTTCCGATCCTGGCAAAGGTAAATATGTATACAGGATGGGAGGAAATTCCTGCCTGTCGGGAGATTTTTCAGGTGACTGGGCGTTCGAAAAGCCTCTTAGGCCTGGTGACAGGATCGTTTTTCTTGACATGATCCACTATACCATGGTAAAGACTACAACATTCAACGGCGTCGAGCATCCGTCAATCGGTGTTTGGACCAGGGATGATAAATTCAGGCTTATCAGGAAGTTTGGCTACGAGGATTACAGGAACAGGCTTTCGTGAATATCACTGTTGAAATTCAGCTTTACGGTCATCACTGTATATGAGGTTTTAGTAAATTTGCAACTCAAAATCCAGAGATGCAGAAGCTCTATTATCGAACCCATGCTCACATTGCGCTTGTATTTGCCAACCTGATATTTGGTTTGAATTTTATCATTGCTAAATCGGTGATGCCGGGTATTATAAGGCCCCTGGCACTGCTCTCAATAAGAAGTATGGTTGGTGTCCTGCTTTTCTGGATTACTTCACTTTTCTTCCCGCGTGAGAAGGTTGGCAGGAAAGACATTTTGAGAATTTTTTCCTATTCCTTCCTGGGAGTTGTGATTAACCAGATGTTCTTTCTGGTAGGATTGAATATGACCACTCCTGTCGATTCTGCGATAATACTGGCCATTGTACCTGTCGCTGCGTTCGTTTTCGCAGCCATTATATTAAGTGAAAGAATTTCGCTGATACGGGCATCCGGACTTATTATAGGTCTGGCCGGAGTATTCCTGCTTATCCTTCAGGAGGGCAACCCTGATTTTGGC
>CAZQRQ010000033.1:9128-35188 GCA_964595725.1 uncultured Rikenellaceae bacterium
GAAACGATCACTGTTCATTGGGAGAAGAAAGAACCTGATTTTGGCAGTGCAACGTTTGTTGGAAACCTTCTCACATTGATAAACTCAATAAGCTGGGCTCTCTTTACTGTGTTGATTAAGAAGATGTTAGATAAATACCATCTTGTAACCGTGATGAAGTGGGTATTCCTGTTTGGGATGCTGGTTAATCTACCGGTTGGATTTGGCCAGCTCACTTCAACAGATTGGGGATCAGTACCGGTTACAGGTTACTTTAGAATAGGTTTCGTTGTAGTCTTCTCAACATACCTGGGATATTTTCTTCTTACTTTTGGTTTGAAGAGGTTAAGTCCTACGATTGTAAATACATATAATTATACTCAGCCTGTGATAGCTGGTGTTGTAGCAACAATTTTGGGACAAGACACGGTAAGTATGGTCAAGGTAATTTCAGCGGGATTGATTTTCGTGGGAGTGTCCCTTGTTAGCAGGCGGCAGAAGACCGAGCTATTTTCTCTTAAACAAGAAATAGAACAGCTGAAATCTTTTTTTGCCGGAATTCTAAAATGAACCTGAAAGTTATTCCGGGGATCTGGACTATAATAAACCGGCCCATGTTTCCTCTCACTTATGCCATTCAGGGAATTTAACTTGATTGGCTTTTTTATTTGTTTTATCTTACTTCTTGTTTTATCTTACTTCCTCCTTATCTGAAATTTATTATATTTCTAAATATAAAGATATGAAAAACAGATTGTTATATTTAATGATTTTTCTTGTGACTGATTTTTCGTTTATTATAGCCCAGATCCCTCATGGGTTTAACTACCAGGCAGTTGCACGTGACTCTGAAGGTGATCCAATAATTGACCAGGCGATTGAGGTCAGGATTACTATTCAGTCGGATTCTCTGGGCGGAACAGTCTTCTGGGAGGAGGTTCATACGCCGGTAACAACTAATTCTTTTGGAGTCTTCTCGCTCGTTGTCGGTAAGGGAGCAAGGCAGATTGGTTCATCAGCTACAACTTTCAGTGAAGTGGATTGGACCATATCTCCAAAATTCCTCAAAACGGATGTTAATTACGATGGCTGGAAGACTATGGGTTCGACAAGGATATGGTCAGTGCCGTATTCTCTTGTTGCTGAAAATCTTGATGGACCTTTGAAAAAGCTGACAGTTGAAGGGACAACCAGTAATATGGAAGAACCTCTGTTTGAAGTAAAGAACATGAACGGGCAGACAGTATTTGCAGTTTATAATGAGGGTGTGAGGATAAATGTGGATGATGGTGATGCGAAAGGTCTTAAGGGAGGCTTTGCTATTGGGGGTTTAAATGATGTTAAAGGAGAATCGCAGGAATACTTTGTTGTGAGTCCCGACAGTATAAGAGCATATATTGCTCCGGATACCGGCAAAGGAATTAAAGGAGGTTTTGCAATAGGAGGTATTGATCCGGCTAAGACTTTACCTGAAGAATATTTGAGAGTGACGCGTGATAGCACCAGAGTATATGTAGATGAGTCAGCGAAAGGCATTAAGGGAGGTTTCGCCATAGGTGGCATAAGCCCTGAAAAGGGTTCTGTTACACCATTCACAGCACTCACACCTGATAACTACTTTATTGGTCACAGAAGTGGTACAATGAATACAAGCGGTATACACAACTCATTTGTGGGGTATGAAACCGGGATAAGCAATACAAGTGGCAGCAAGAATGTTTTTCTTGGCTATCAGGCAGGATATTCAAATGATACGGCTTCATATAATGTGTTCATAGGAAATGAAACAGGTTTTGGAAATATTTACGGACGATTCAATACATATATTGGTTTCCAGTCAGGTAAGTCAAATACTGATGCCGATAATAATGTTATGTTGGGTTACAGGGCCGGATATACCAATAACGCTGATAACAATGTCTTCCTTGGTGTTGAAAGCGGTTTCAGCAATATGTCCGGTATTCAGAATAATATGATGGGATACCGTGCAGGATATTCAAATACTACGGGTCAGAGTAATATTATGATAGGAACACAAGCAGGATATACAAATATAACAGGATCACATAATGTTTTTCTCGGCTATCAGTCAGGATACAGTAATACTACAGGATCCAATAATGTTTCAATAGGGAACCTGTCTGGATATTTAGCCTCTTCTGTGCACAGCAATGTTTTCCTGGGAGATTCTGCCGGTTATGGCAATGTTAATAGCTATAATGTCTTTCTGGGTAAGGGAACTGGAAAGCAGAATTCCGGAGCATACAATTCTTTTATGGGTTACCAGTCGGGGTTGAAAAATACAAGCGGATCACGGAATGTTTTTCTGGGGTATAAATCGGGCTTTTCAAATACAACAGCAAGTAATAATATTTTCATAGGGAACCAGAGTGGGTTTAATAACGGCAGCGGAGGATCCAATATTTTTGTAGGGACTTCGGCCGGGTATTTCAACGATACAGGATATAACAATACCTTCATTGGGGTTTCAGCAGGAATGAAAAATTCAACCGGGTATAAAAATGTATTCATAGGCGATAACGCAGGCTTTAATAATACCACAGGATGCAATAATGTTTTTCTTGGAGAGAATGCCGGCCAGGCTCATACTACCGGAGAAGCTAATATATTTATTGGCCAGGGAGCCGGACTATGGACAACGAGCGGAGGAGGAAATGTGTTCATTGGAAAGATTGCAGGTTATCAAACAACTACAGGCCATCACAATGTTATAATAGGTGCAGGTGCTGGAGAGGCAAATGGTGAAGGTATTTACAATACATTTGTTGGCTACCAGGCAACGCTTAAGGCAAATAACTCTCAGAAAAACACATCTTTAGGTTACGCCAGCGGATATTATTTTGAAACAGGAAATGAAAACGTATTTATCGGGGTTGAATCTGGAAGGCATTATGAATCAGGAAATCAAAATACTTTCGTCGGTAAGAATGCTGGTTACGGTGGAACTTATGTATCCGGAACGACTACAGGTGGATCAGGGAATTCCTGCTTTGGAATGAACACGGGATACGCCCTCACTACTGGAGGATATAACACAATGATGGGTTATTCAGCCGGCTCATCCATTACCACGGGTTCAAATAATATAGTTGTTGGGAATGCAGCCCAGGTTCCTAATTCAACTGGAAGCAATCAGGTAAGGATAGGTAATACGTCAATTACCTATGCCGGTATTCAGGTTGCATGGACAATTTCTTCCGATGCAAAACTGAAAACAAAAGTTGAGAAGCTTGATTACGGATTGGAACTGGTTAAAAAGTTAAAACCTGTCGACTATACCAGAATTAACAATGATGAAGGTACTAGGGAGGCCGGATTTATTGCCCAGGATGTGGAAAGAATACTTAATGAGCTTGGAATGAAGGACTATGGACTTGTAAACACTGGTATTGACGGATCGCTGGAACTGAGATACAACGATTTCATCGCAATACTGACAGAAGCCATTCAGGAACAACAATCCCAGATTGATGAGGAAAAAGAAAGAAATACCAGGCTTGAATCCGAACTACAGGCCCTTCGGGATGAGATGGAACAATTTAAGTTACTTGTGGCCGGGATGAGCAATAATTGACTGGTACAGGTAAATTTCACAGTAGATACATATTTAATTTTCGGGGGCGCTAAGTTCACAGGGCCCTTAAGCTAAATACTTTAACAAGTAACAATACCATTGGTGGTTAAAAAAGTTAACTTTATGTAAATATTGGCATAACTTTTTTGCTCATATTTTTACCCTATTAATTGTCTGATCCTAAATTTATTAAAACAGAAGTTGATTATAATGGTTGGAATAGTTTGGGGTCATCAAGGTTGCTTTCAGTATCATATTCGATGGTTGCAGCTGAGCTAGAAGGACCTTTGAAGAAGCTTTCTGTGGAAGGAGTGACAAGTGACATGGAAGAGCCGCTCTTTGAGGTAAGGAACAAGAACGGGCAAATCGTAATTGCAGTATACAGTGAAGGGGTCAGGATATATGTTGATGATGGCGATAAAAAGGGTTTGAAAGGTGGTTTTGCTATCGGGGCACTCTCAGGAAATGAAAAAACAAATGTAACGTCTTTTACAGCAATTACTCCAAAAAATTACTTTATAGGCCATGAAGCAGGTGGCAGCATAACGACCGGCCTTTATAACTCATTCCTGGGTTACCAGGCAGGAAGATCAAATACAGACGGAGCTTGCAATATTTTTATCGGATACCAGGCCGGAAGGGATGAAACGGGATCCGGGTTGCTATATATTGACATCAGTCCAACTCCTACTTCTTTGGTATATGGCAATTTCAAAACAAATGAGTTTCGTGTAAATGGAGATATTGAATACACGGATACGATAGGTTCTCCTTCGGATGTCAGCCTTAAGTAAAACATATCGGAATTATCCAGTGTGATCAGCAGGCTTGAATCAGTACGAGGAGTATCTTTCGACTGGATCCCGGGAACAGACAGCGGATTGCTTTTGCCAGAAGGCCATCAGATAGATATTATAACGCAGGAGCTGGAGGCGGTCTATCCCGAACTGGTTATTACAAATAACAGCGGCTATAAGATCGTAGATTATACCAAGCTCACCCTGGTGCTGCTCGAGGCAATAATAGAACAGCAGAAAGATATTGAGTCGTCGACTCAGGAAAATCAGCTGCTCAGATCAGAGCTCCATGAACTTCTTGAACAGATGGACGAGCTTAAGGTACTGGTTGCCGATATGAGTAATAATTGACAATTGCCGGTATCCTGACACTAATATCATATATTTTTTAATCACGGAGATCCCAGTGAACGCGGAGTAGCCAGTAATGCGTTTCGTGTTTAACGTTTCGCGGTATGAATATGCCAGGAATCAGGAATCAGGAATCAGGAATCTGTTATAATGAATGCAGCTCATCCAGCGTCTCTATCCCCTCGTCAAAAAAACTTGACTCGTTATATTTATTGCGTTACCTTGTCTGTTAATAATTTCAAAAATTAAAATCAAAGGCTACAAATTATCTTAATTTTTCAGGTCATGAAAACAAAAACAGCCATCCTAATCATGCTGAATAACATTTTACCGACAGGTCTCAGACCTGTTTCAGTAATCCTGGTAATTCTTGCCCTGTGTCCTGTGCCCCGTGCCATGAGCCAGATACCACAAGGATTCAATTACCAGGCTGTTGCAAGGGATACAGATGGTGATCCAATTGCAGATCAGTCATTCCCGGTAAAAATAACTATACAATCCGATTCACTCGGGGGAACAGTCTTTTGGGAGGAGCTCCATTCAGGTGTATTAACAAATTCATTGGGAATTTTTACCCTGGTCGTAGGGAAAGGGGAAAGACAGGCAGTTTCTACAGCAGGTTCCTTCAGCGAGATCGACTGGACCACTACTCCAAAATACATACACACAGAGGTAGATTACAATGGCTGGAAAAATATGGGATCTTCCAGGCTATGGTCAGTGCCGTATTCAATGGTTGCCGGTGACCTTGGCGGTCCACTGAAGAAGCTTGAAGTAAGCGGTGAGACCAGCGACATGGAAGAGGCCCTTTTCGAGGTGAAGAATAAAAACGGGCAAACGGTATTTGCTGTTTATAGTGAGGGAGTTCGAATTTATGTAGACGATGGTGATGCCAAGGGTCTGAAGGGCGGTTTTGCCATTGGCGGATTAAATGTTGCAAAAGACGCGCCTCAGGATTATTTCATTGTCAGTCCAGACAGTATAAGGGCATATATCTACGATGATCCTCTTGAAAAGAGTATTAAAGGTGGATTTGCTATAGGAGGATTTGACAATGCAAAAGGTATCACAAATGATTATCTCCTGATAAGTCCTGATAGTATAAGAGCCTATATAGCCCCCAACGCAGGTAAAGGATTAAAAGGAGGATTTGCAATAGGGGGCATAAATCCCGCCAAAGCGTCACCAGAGGAATACCTGAGGGTGACCCGCGACAGTACCAGGATTTATATTAATGATTTACCCGATAAGGCATTAAAGGGAGGCTTTGCTATCGGGGGAATTGATGTCGCCAAGGGCAGCAATCTGGAATATCTCCGGGTTACTGACGATAGCACCAGGGTTTATGTGAATGAGGTTACAAAAGGCCTGAAGGGTGGCTTCGCGATAGGCGGCATAAATTCAGCCAAGGGATCGGTAACTCCATTTACTGCGCTTACTCCTGATAACTATTTTATTGGCCACAGAAGTGGCTTATTGAACACGACTGGTATCTATAATTCTTTTGTGGGTTATGAGACAGGTTTTGAAAACACAACCGGAAGCAGTAATGTTCTTCTAGGTTATCAGGCAGGACGGCAAAACTCTTCCGGAGGCAATAATGTTTTCATAGGTAATCAAAGCGGGTATTCCAACACAACAGGTATCTATAATGTTTATCTGGGTTACAGATCAGGTTATTTTGGTAATGCCAGCTATAATACATTGCTGGGATACCAGGCTGGATATTATAATACCGGAAATTATAATTCCTTCATTGGATTTTATACCGGCAGAACAAATTCAACAGGATCAAATAATGTTTTTGCAGGATTCTATTCTGGGTATAATAATACAACAGGTAACAGCAATGTATATATAGGTAACAGGAGCGGATACAATAGCAAAGCCGGATCAAATAACGTATTCCTTGGGTATTATGCGGGTTATGCTGATACTGCAAACAATAATGTGTTCATAGGATATTATGCAGGCAGATATAATACTGCCGGGACAAACAGTGTGTTGCTTGGATATCAGGCAGGTAGAGGTAATACAACCGGGGTCAGTAATGTTGTAATAGGTTACAACAGCGGTTATTCAAACAGAACAGGATCTAATAACGTGATTATTGGAAACCTGGCCGGTTATTTGGGAACTGCAGTTAGCAGTAATGTATTCCTGGGAGATTCTGCTGGCTATGGTAATACAAACAGCTATAATGTTTTCCTGGGAAAAGGTACGGGAAAAACGAATTCAGGCCAGTATAATGCTTTCATGGGATATCAGGCGGGAATGAAGAATACCTCTGGTTCATGGAACGTCTTTATCGGATACCAGGCCGGATATAGCAATACAACCGCAAGCTACAACACTTTCGTAGGATATAAGGCCGGGGAGGCAATAACGTCGGGGACCAGCAACGCTTTCTTTGGCACACAGGCCGGGGCAACCAGCTTTGGCTCAGATAACGCTTATTTCGGAGATGCTGCCGGAGCCGGTACCACTAATACAAGTAATAATGTATATATCGGAAGCTGGGCCGGAACTAATAATTATGGGAACAGAAATGTCCTTATAGGAAAGAATGCCGGCAGGTATAACACAGGTTCTGATAATATTTTTATCGGATATGAAACAGGTTATGACAACACATATCCGCACAGCAATTCAGGTTCCGGTAATGTCTACATTGGTAATAATGTTGGAAGAAACAGGAATAATAATAATTATTTGTGGATAGATAATAAAGAAACAAGCACACCATTGGTCTGGGGTGACTTTGCCAACAGGTGGGTTTCAATAGATAATAAATTAGGAGTAAATCGTCCGAATCCGTATTACACTCTGGATGTAAATGGAGACATCCGCGGTTCGTCGATTATTTCCTCGACCCATTATATTAGTGATGTTGCTGCCGGATGGAATTTTAACACAAGTACGGTTACAAGTCCATTGGAGATCAGGACCGGAAGTACATCCCTATTCAATATTAATTATTCCGGAAGTGTAACAGTACCAAGTAATTATCTCTACGTTAACACTACAGATTTCGTTCTTAACGGTAGCCTATGGGTCGTAGGAAATATTTTCAGGAAGGTTGATTCAGGGCAGGGATGGCATTACCTGGATGATGAATCAGGAAATGACAATGCCTACTGGTATGAGACAACTGCCACCCCCTCAGACAGCAGGTTAAAAAAAGATGTCAGGCAAATTGAAAATGCTGTTGAGAAGGTATTAAAGTTGGAAGGAGTGTCATATTACTGGAACAATGATGCAATATCTTATTTCAGCTCATCTGTAGATCATTTCTATGCAGGACCTAAATCCACAGAGGAAGAAACAGCAGCCTTAAGAGGAGAGATCAGGAAGGAGATGAATGAGAAATTTTCAGGACTTCAGATCGGGCTTATTGCCCAGGAGGTGGAAAATATCATCCCCGGCGTTGTTCACGAAAATAAAGATGGTTATAAGCAGATATCTTACGGAAATATTGTTGGTCTTCTTGTTGAAGCTGTAAAAGAGCAACAGGAGGAAATTGACACTTCAAAAATGGAAAATGAAAATCTGAGAACCGAACTTCGGTCGCTTCGTGATGAAATTGAACAGCTTAAATCCTTAATAACCAGTTCTGAAAGTAATTAGTAATTAAAAAGCTAAACCTTAGGTCGTTTCACCAGGGAGAACTCGGCGGATACGGAATAGTCAGGAATCAGGAATCAGAAATCAGGAATCAGAAATTTTTCCCGCAGATTTTATCATGGTATATTAATTCATGGCCCTCCGCCCTGCACTTCCAACTTCCAACTTCCAACTTCCAACTTCCAACTTAAGATATCACTCCCGACCCGATAACCTCATCGCCATCGTACCATGCTGCAAATTGCCCGGGAGCCACTCCTCTTTGTAATTTATTGAAAATTATGTATATACCATTCCGGGTTTTATACAACATCGCTTTCTGCAGGGGTTGCCTGTACCTGATTCTCACCATGAATTCATGTTTTTCACCATCATTCATTTTAAGATCAGGTCTTATCCAGTGAGCCTCATCCTGATCAATATACAGACCTTTCCTGTATAATCCTGGGTGTGATTGTCCCTCGCCGACAAACAGCAAGTTGTTTTTCACATCTGTTCCGAGAACAAACAATGGCTCACGATAACCTCCGACATTAATTCCTTTCCTCTGGCCTATGGTAAAGAAATGGGCGCCGTTATGCGTGCCAATTACCTTACCCATAGAGGGATTGAATGGATGTGGCGCTGTATATACCTTAATTTCATTTTCAGATAAATCATTGTCGGGATACCCGGGATGCCATACTTCCAGATCTTCTGTAGCAGGTATCTCTATAATCCGTCCCTTTCTTGCTTCAAGCTTTTGTTGAAGAAATGCCGGCAGATGAACTTTGCCTACAAAACAGATACCCTGCGAGTCTTTTCTCCTCGCTGTGGGCAGTTTTATCTCTTCAGCAATATTCCTTACTTCCGGTTTGGTAAGGTTCCCGATAGGAAATAAGGCGTATGCAAGTTGCTCCTGTGTAACCTGGCAAAGAAAATAACTCTGGTCCTTGTTGCTGTCTTTTCCTGCCAGCAATCTGTAGTATCTTCTGTTGTTTTTTCTTACTTCTTCCTTCCTGCAATAGTGTCCTGTGGCAACAAAATCACCACCCAGCTTTCTGGCCTCATCAGCAAATGAATCGAATTTTATCTCCCTGTTGCAAAGAACATCAGGATTAGGAGTGCGTCCTTTTTCGTATTCGGAAAACATGTAGTCGACCACTCTTTTCCTGTAGGGATCGCTCAGATCTGTAAAATGGAATGGTATCTTAAGCTTTTTAGCCACCATCTCGGCAAACATGAGATCATCTTCCCAGTGACATTCACTCTGGATCAGACCCGTTGTATCGTACCAGTTCCTCATAAATAATCCCTCCACCTCAAATCCCTTCTCCCTGAGAACCCATGCGGCCACACTCGAATCAACACCACCTGAAAGACCAACTATTACTTTCTTTTTCATTGGTGCAAAGATAATGAAAACGGAAAATCGGTAACTTTAAACCATGGTATCAGGTACGTTGACAATCTATTCTGCATCTGCTGGCTCAGGCAAAACATATAAACTGACCAGTATTTACCTTTCAAAGCTCTTTGGTTCAAAGACCGGTTTCAGAAAGATCCTTGCTGTGACCTTTACAAATAAGGCGGCCACTGATATGAAACGTAAGATAATCAGTCAGCTGTACGATCTTGCCAGGGGAGCCAATCCCAGCCTTGCGAGATCGATAAGCCTGTCGTCTGGTAAAACTGAAGAAGCAATACAGTTGGAATCCGGAGAGATTCTCTCGTACATCCTGCATGATTATTCCAGGTTCTTTGTGGGTACTATCGACAGTTTCTTTCAAAGAGTACTGAAATCATTTACACGCGAAATAGGTCTTCAGCATGGTTATACAATTGAGCTGGACCATTCGCTGATATTAAGTGATGCTGTTGATGATACGCTGGCAGATACTGTAAATGATCCGGAACTAATGAACTGGATTATGGAGGATGCCCGCAACAGGATTGATGAAGGAAGGAACTGGAATATCCGGAACGACATAATGTCTCTTGCCGAGGAGATCTTCAGGGAAAAATTCAGGCTTATCACTCCTGAAGAACGCGCTAAGTTAAGGGATCGTGACTATCTTAAAGAGTATCTTGTTGAACTGAAATCCATTCGCTCATTATTCGGAAACAAGTTAAAGGAATATGCTGTCATTTGCTTTGAGATTCTTGACAGGCATAATGTTATGCCAGAAATGTTTCTGAGAGGAAACAGGGGAGGGGTGCCTTCTTTCCTGGGTATGATGAAAAAGGGTGTCCAGGGTGTCTGGAAACCTCCTAATGCAACTGTCAGCCAGTCACTGGGCAACCCTCCTGTATGGACATCAAAGGCAGGAATAGCACCGGAATTGCAGGCGGCTCTTGAAGACGACTTTGAAGAAATTTTCAGGGAATCTCTGGAATACTATAATAACGGATATGCTGAAGCAAACACAGCCGGGCTGATAATGTCGAATATATATGTTCTGGGCATATTATCTGATATACTCGGGAACGTTCATAAAATAACAACATCTGATAACAGGTTTCTCCTGTCTGATGCTGGTGAGCTCCTGTACCTTATAATTGGCAATGACCAGACTCCCTTCATTTATGAAAAAACAGGAAATCATTTCGAGCATTTTATGATAGATGAATTTCAGGATACATCACTTATCCAGTGGAATAACTTCAGGCCGTTGATCGAGAACAGTATGGCCGAAGGAAATGAAAACCTGATTGTGGGAGATGTAAAACAGTCTATATACAGGTGGCGCAACAGCGACTGGACGATATTCGAATCGTTGCTGAAGATGGCTGACAATAAGAGATTATTTCTCAAGAAACTGGAACAAAACTGGAGGAGCAGAAGCAATATAATTACGTTTAATAACACCGTATTTTCCGTTCTTCCGGCCCTGCTTGATTCTGATGAAGATTTTGGGAGCAACGGATCCGGATTACTGCAAGATATATACTCTGATGTTCTGCAACATGATCATTCTGAAAAAAATGGCGGCCTGGTCAGAATTGAGTTCCTTAAAGAGACAGATGATAAGAATTTCCATGAAGAGGCACTCGTGCGGTTATCTACTCTCCTCGAAGAAATTCAGGATAATGGGTATTCAGGATCAGATATAGGAATTCTGGTCAGAACGAATTCAGAAGGAGCTATGGTATTGAGTTATATGCTGGATTATCAGGATTCATTAAGTGATGAGAAGAGGACATCCTATAATTTCAATATTATATCAAATGATTCTTTATTGCTTTCAGAATGTCCGGCAGTAAAATTCATATTATCAGTGCTGGGTACCGTTAATAATCCGGGTGATCAGCTCGCAAAAGCAGCTATGTTAAAAAACTGGTACCTGGCTGACGGCAGGGATAGTAAATCTCTTTCCTATCACGATATTGATAATGAACTCGATAAACACCTTCCTCGAGGATATCGCGATTTTCTTGACATGATCAGGCAATTTCCTGTATTTGAATTGGTTGAAAATGTCATCCAGTTCTTTGGCCTGGGAGATCACTCTGAAAATACAGCCTATCTGAATACTTTGCAGGATTGCATCCTTGAACTTTCAGAAAACCAGTCGACAGATATTTCAACTTTCATGGAATGGTGGAATTCGGCAGGAGTTAAAAAGTCAACTATATTGACGGACCAGCAGGATTCGATACGGCTTATGACAATTCACAAGTCTAAAGGGCTTGAATTCAAAGTGGTTATAATCCCTTTTTTATCCTGGAATATTGGCCACGGCCGGAAAAATCCGACACTGTGGATAACCCCTGTGTCTGCTCCGTTTAACAGGCTTCCAATTGTACCTGTAAAATATAAAATTGATCTCAGGTATTCATATTTTGCAGAGGATTATTATAGTGAGACATATTCTTCAATCGTCGATAATCTTAATCTCCTCTACGTTTCATTTACACGTGCTATTGATTCTTTATATGCTTTTTGTCCCGAAAAGTCGCAGAAAACATCCGTGGGAAATGCCCTTACATCAGTTTTCTCATCAGAGCCACCGTCGGTCGGGGATAAACCTGTGGAAGACCTTAGAAGGTTTTTCGATATGGAAAGTGCTATATTATTATACGGGAATAAGACCGTGAGTGTTTCAACGGGTGCAAAGACAGGCGAAAGTATGCCTTCTCCGGCAAATTATTATGTATTCAGGGATATGGGAAGACTGCATCTTAAGCTCGACGGCCAGGAATGGATACTCAGGAATGAGGAAAATGAGAGCAGGATCAATTATGGTTTGATGATGCATGAGATATTCCAGGAAATAATCACATTTGATGATGTATCACTTTCGGTAAACAGGATGGTTCTGGAAGGAAAGATACCGGCAAGTCAGCGTGAAGAAATGATCGAGAGGATCAACAGAATAATTACCAATCCTGAAGTTGCGGATTGGTTTAAACCCGGTATAATGGTCATGAATGAAAGAGATATTATTGCTCCTGATGGTTCGATAAAAAGGCCTGACAGGGTGATGATTGACGGGAATAAAGTCACTATTGTTGACTTCAAATTCGGGATCGAAAAAGAGGGATATGTCGCTCAGTTACTTAACTATGGCAAGCTGGTGAGGAATATGGGATATTCTGACCTGGAGATGTTTTTATGGTATGTCGATAAGAATAAGGTAGTAGAAATATGACAAAGAATATCGCAGACAAATTACCTGTATATCCCTGGGGACACAGCCGCAGGTTCAATGCTTATTCTAATTATTTCAGGCAACTTTATGGAGGCAGGATACAGAAAGTCAGCATAGATGCAGGTTTTACATGCCCAAACAGGGATGGAACTGCAGGTAAAGGAGGATGCACCTATTGCAATAATAGTGCTTTCAATCCTTCATATTGTCACCCTTCATTATCTGTATCTGAACAATTGGCACTTGGAATTAACTTTCTTAAGAAAAGATATCACAATCCTGCAGGTTACCTGGCATATTTTCAGGCATATTCAAACACATATGCTTCCCTGGTTAAGCTTGCTGAGCTTTACGAGGAAGCTCTCGCATTTCCGGGAATTAAAGGATTGATTATTGGAACAAGACCGGATTGTGTTGATAATGAAAAACTTGATTATTTTGCCAGGCTCTCTGAAAAATATTATATTGCTATTGAATATGGTGTTGAATCGTGTTATGACAGGACCCTTAACAGGATAAACAGGGGTCATGATTTCAGGATATCTGGGGAAGCCATCCGGGCAACTGCGGAAAGAGGAATTAAAACTGGCGCACATTTCATATTCGGACTTCCCGGTGAAACAGTCGAAGATATGCTGGCAGAGGCAGATATAATCTCACAGCTACCACTGAATTCTGTTAAGTTCCACCAGCTGCAGGTGATAAGGGACACAGCCATTCAAAAGGAGTTTGAGCAAAAACCTTCTGACTTCGTTTTTTTCAGCTTTGAAGAGTACGTTGAGTTCTTCATTAAATTCCTTGAGAGGCTTAATCCTTCAATTGTTGTGGAACGTTTTACAGGTGAAGCCCCTCCCAGGCTGCTGGCAGGGACACACTGGGGCATGAAACGGACTGAAGATATTGTCAGGTATATTGAAAGAAAGATGGAAGAACATAATACCTGGCAGGGGAGATTGTTTTGATGTATTTTTTAGGATGTAATATTTATAATGTAATAATTCAATTATTAACTAGTAAACAAGTTAACCCGTTTACCAGCACCCCGGAATATGACCTATTTCCTCGAACACCTGGCTCATCACTTGTATAGTTGCTATAAAGACAGCCTTGATAAGCAATGCCTTGTTTTCCCGAGCAAGAGGGCCGGTCTTTATTTCCTGAAATATTTTTCTGCAGGTGCCGGAATACCTGTATGGGCACCTGCTGTTAAAACTGTCAACGAATTGTTTGAATCATTCTCCAGTCTTGAGAAAGCTGAACCTGACACTCTTATTTTTGAGCTTTACAGGGTATATAAAGACATTAATCCGGAGGCTGAGAGCTTTGATGATTTTTACTTTTGGGGAGAAATGCTGATCAACGACTTTGATGATATCGACAAATACCTTGTCAATCCTGACAGGATCTTTGCAAATCTTGCTGATATAAGGAGGATTGACTGCGAATTCGGGGATCTGACCGTGGAGCAAAAAGAAATTATCAGACAGTTCTGGACCAACTTTGCTGTAGATTCACCAACAACACAGAAAAAGGATTTTCTATCGATCTGGTCACTTTTACCCGACCTGTATAACAACTACAGGAGAACGCTGAGAGATAAAGGAATAGCTTATGAGGGAATGATATTTCGTGATCTGGCTGAATTGTCGGTTAACGGATTTATTATTGATTATAAGTGGGATGTGTTCCATTTTATAGGATTTAATGCACTGAATAATTGCGAGATACAGCTGATGAAAGAGCTCAGGAAAACAGGCAGGGCAAAGTTTTACTGGGATTATGATAATTCTTACGTGTACGCGAATCAATCGCATTCAGCCGGCTTTTTTATCCGCCAGAATTTAAAGCTTTTCGGGAATGATATGCCAGAAGACTGGTCGTATGATACATTGCTCAGCTCATCAGTAGATAATATTTCGAGGAATGTAATTGATACCTCTGCGGATGTGGCGCAGGTTAAACATGTCGCCTATGTATTGAGCAGGATGGGTACCCTGGAAAATGCTGAAGCACATCACACAGCAATTGTGCTTTCAGATGAAAACCTGCTTATCCCTTTACTGTCGAGTATCCCTGAAAACATACAGGATATAAATGTCACAATGGGATATCCTCTCCGGTTCAGCCAGGTTTACAGCCTGGTAAAGCAGCTTATTTCACTTCAAAGGAACAGCAGGATCGAAAATTATGATCTGCTTTTTGATCATAATGATGTCATCAAAATATTGAAAAATAGCTACCTGTATGTAAAGGGAGATTACAGCAATACAGCACTTATTTCTGAACTTATTTCTGAAAATAACCAGTGGATATCTTCAGGCAGGTTCAAAGATCTCAAACCACTTGACAGAGTATTTGTCGGGGCTTCTGATGTAATTGCAATGTCAGACTATTTAATAGAGATCCTTGAGATCCTTTATATCCCTGCTGAAAATGAAACTCAAAGCAGAACCAATCCTGTATCTGAGATAAACATACATAATGAATTTATTTACAGGATATTATTGGCTCTCAACAGGCTCAGGTCTGTTATTGAGGGATCAGGAATAGAATTGTCCCTGTATATTTATACAAGGATTCTTGAAAAGGTGTTAAAGAGCCTGACAATACCATTCTCAGGAGAACCTCTTAAAGGGATCCAGATTATGGGTATACTGGAGACCAGAACACTTGATTTTAAAAACCTCATTATGCTTTCTGTAAATGAAGGAACAATGCCGCGAAGTTCAGCGGGCTCTTCTTACATACCCTTTAACCTGAGGGAAGCATTCGGACTTCCCACATTAAGGCATCAGGACTCCATTTTTGCATACTATTTCTACAGGCTTCTACACAGGACTGAAAAAGTGACCTTAATCTATAATTCTAATTCAGAAGGATTAAGAACGGGAGAGATGAGCAGGTTTTTGATGCAGATGAAATATATGGGTTATAAACTTGATTTTACATCCCCGGGATACAGGATTAATATATCAAGGCCATTTAAAGACCAGGGTATCCGAAGTGATTTGGATATTTCCGCGCTGGAGAATGCTTATCTCGGATCCGGTGGAAGGAGACTCTCTCCAAGTGCAGTAAATACATGGCTGATATGTCGTAAAAGATTTTATTACAGGTATGTATGCAATTTGAAGGAGCCCGTTGAGATACTTACTGAGGTGGATGCGGCTCTATTCGGCAGCATGCTCCACGCAGCAATGGAGAAGATATATTCCGGTCTCCGTGGGAGTAAAGCTGACAGGAAGATGATAAAGGCTTTGGCTGATGACAAAGATACTTTAAACAGGACCGTGGAAAACGTTTTCAGGGAAATCCTTCATAACGGGAATAATGAATTACTTTCCGGCAATGGAAGGATTGCCACAGGTATAGTAAGCGAATATATAAGTATGATACTAAGGTATGATGCCGGATTGAATTCGCTTGTTATAACCGACCTTGAGAAAGAGGTCATAATTCAGTCAGAAATACGCTATAACGGGCATCCTGTAGGGATTAAAATAGGAGGTATTATAGACAGGCTGGATATTGCTGATGGCATTCCGAGGATACTAGACTATAAAACAGGAAATACCGGGAATGAAATCAAGTCAGTCGGTTCCCTTTTCGACAATACTGATGAATATCGGAATGATGCATGGTTCCAGGTCCTTATGTATTGCGAGATCAATGCTCTTCTGGATGGTTCAGCTGATTTGCAGCCAGTTATTTATGCTTTGCGAAAATTACACGATCCCGGCTTTTCAGGCAGGCTTATCATAAAAAGCGGAAAGGATATTCAGCACGAGGTCAAACGATATTCCGATATCAGGGGAGAATATTCAACATACCTGAAATCAGTTCTGGAATCAATATTCAACAGTGATGAGCCTTTCCTGATGACCGAACATACACGAAAATGCGATAATTGTCCATACAGAAGGTTATGTGATCGTTAAGGTAGAATATTCAGGGATTTTTATTAATTTGGCTGATCTTTGTAATGAATTCAGTTCATGGTTACGACATACGCCAGCTACAGGGTTGATATTAAGAATGTAAAATTCATAGCTGATGATGGGCGGACATTCCACCGGACAGCAATAATAACACTTTTTGGAAGCGAGGGAGAAGAAGCAGGGTCAGAACTTTTTGGAGTTCTTGATGCTGCCGAGATTTTTGCGATTATAAAGGAAGGCGGGGACCTGAACCTTGATAATTGCTATGTCAATGACTTCTCTCTTTCAAATTATAGAAGGATAAATGGACTGGAGAAGAAGGACCTGGTCCAAATTAAAAATTTATCAGCAAGGGGGGCTTTCTTTGAAGCAAAAAATGCTACTGACTTTTCCTATTCATCATTCAATGACGGCAATATAAGCTTCGACGGGTCACATTTTGCAAAAGGCAATGTTATTTTTACAGGTTCTGAATTCGGCAGTGGTGATGTCGTATTCTCCAATACCCTGTTTCGCGATGGCCAAATTGAGTTCAACGGATCCACTTTTGGTGATGGCGATTTTCTTTTCAAGAATGCCATAGTAAATGACGGGATCAAGGATTTCCAGGATATAGTATTCGGAAAAGGGGAGATAAGCTTTGCAAATACTGAGTTTAACCAGGGGGAGCTTCTGTTTATAAATACTCATTTCGGAGATGGCCAGTTCAGTTTCAAAGTAACTCGTATCACAGGTGGTAAGGTGGATTTTCATTATGCATCCTTTGGTGAATGCGATGTTTCATTCGACAGGGCTGAATTCGGCAACAGCAGGGTCGATTTCAGGACTGTGGAATTCGGGTCAGGAAGGATTAATTTCAACAGGTCGGTCTTTGGTAACGGGGAAGTTAATTTTGAGGGTGCCACATGCAAGGCAGGCAAGATACAGTTCAAGAAAGCAGAAATGGGGATCGGGCTTAAGAATTTCAGCCTGATGGAAATGGTAAACGCTGAAATTCACTTTGAAAAAACCGAATTCGGTGATGGCGATGTAAGCTTCAATAATTCTCATTTCAAGGTCCTGAGCCTGCGATCGTGTCATCTGAACCATTATGTCGACCTGAGACTTGCCAGGGCAGAACTTCTCGATATTTCAGATACCATAGTAAGGGATATTGTGGATCTGGAACCCTATGATTTTGATATTAATATCAACGTACTCGATATGTCGGGTATGCGGTTATTAGGCAAGATTTATATCGACTGGGAAAGGAATAATTGCAAAAAGGTAGTATCAGAGCAGAAAAATACAACTATAAGGCAGAAAGCCGAACAGTTCAGGATACTTAAAGAGAATTTCAGCGGAACGGGAAAATACGAGGAAGAAGATGAGGCCTATATTATGTTCAAGAGATTTGAAGCAAAAGCAGACATGACTGAGGCTATCAGAAAGAACAAATGGGCCCGCATATGGGAGTATCCACTGTATGCTTTTAAATGGCTGGTGCTGGATCAGATCGGACTTTATGCCACTTCTCCTGGAAGAGTTTTACTGAGCGTTTTGCTTTTCTGGATTCTATTCGGTTTTGTTTATTACCTGATTCATATAACAGGACTGGGGCTTACCGTTTCGTCAGTGAATAACCCGGACAACCTGTCCGTTTTTATACAGTCATTTTATCATTCGGGAATTACTTTTTTTACGATCGGTTATGGGGACGTTTATCCCCAGGGAATTAGCAGGATAATATCTGTAATGGAAGGTTTTATGGGAGTATTTATGATGTCTTATTTTACAGTGGCTTTTGTCAGGAAAGTGTTGCGCTGATATTATCCCTCCATGTCGCGCTTAAGATCAACCATTTTTATTGCAGTTATGGCAGCTTCATCTCCTTTGTTACCATGCTTTCCCCCGGCCCTGTCAAGTGCCTGCTGGTAGCTGCTGGTTGTAAGAACACCGAATATAAAAGGAATGTTATAGTCAGTATTGAGCAGTGTTATTCCCTGCGTTACCCCCTGGCAAATATACTCAAAATGAGGCGTTTCTCCCTGGATTACACATCCCAGGCAAATAACTGCATCTACATCTTCATTTTCAGCAAATAGTTGTCCGCCAAGAGTTATTTCAAAGGTGCCCGGAACATGCCTTACAACTATATTCTCTTTATATGTACCATGCTTGATAAGAGTGGTTACAGCTCCCTCAAGAAGGGCCCAGGTTATATCCTGATTCCAGTCTGATACCACGATGCCAAATCTCATGTCACTTGCATCAGGTACCTTGAGGGGATCATAATCTGATAAATTAGTGGTGCCCATTCTGAATTGTTTAACTGGAATCGTGCAACAACCGGCTCTCTGTAATTTCAAAAATGGTTGCGCTCATCTGCCAGTATCGGCTGAATGTTATTTCATCAGCATATTTATCCTGGCAATGTATTTGTCAATAGATGTTCCCTCATTGCTCTCAGGATATTCATCCTTTATCTTCTCATACAGCTCCTTAGCTTCAGAATATTTCTGTTGCATTTCATATATCCCCCCGGCTTTCATCAGGAAAATGGGAGTATTGAATGAATTGTCGCCAAGATTGGCTGCCTCGATATATTTTTCAACTCCTTTATCCAGATCTCCCAGTTCAACCAACGCATCTCCAATAGCACCTGTAGCGAGTGACCCGATAATATTGTCTTTTATTTTATAATTGCTTAGATATTCTATTGCATCTTCGAATTGTCCCTGGTGCAGATAGCAAATTCCTGTACAATACCTGGCCAGATTACCTGCATTCGTCATTTTGTATTCTTTAGCAATATCAATAAACCCCAGGTAGTTTCCATCACCATTCAATGCAAGATCGAGTGAGTCGATTTCCATCCATTTTTCAGCCTGGAACATTTGCGACTGTGCTTCATCATTTCTCTTGGTGAGATACATCCTTCCCAGCCAGAATACACCGACCAGTATGACTAATACTGCAAGAATAACAAGTAACGTCTTATAATTTTCCTCAAGATATTGCTCGGTTTTTGTTAAAGTCTCTTCAACACTTCTTATACCCTGCGGGTTCTCAACCTTAGTTTTTTTGGCCATATCACTAAATCTTTGTCTCTTTAAAATAACTCCGCAAAAGTAGTTTTTTTCAATTTATTTTAAAATAAATACTTAAAAAAACAGGAATATCTAAGTGCTTAATAATTAATCTGATAATTGTGTTCTTCCAAATTTGGTCAACCAAGCAATTCTTTTGCTAACTTTGAAAACGTTTATATCAGGGACCATTACTATTGTTATTCGAGTACTTTATTTATATTTTATGTTCCTCAGAAACCTTATTCTTACAAATTATAAGAACTATGAACAGGCAGAATTAAAGTTCTCACCAAAAATAAACTGCCTGGTTGGTAATAATGGAGTTGGAAAGACTAACATTCTCGATTCAGTTCACTACCTCTCACTGACAAAAAGCTTCTTTAATAATATTGATAGTGCAAATATCAGATATACAGAAGATTATTTCATTATAAACGGTACTTTTAAACGCGACAGGGAGGATGATAATATTTTGTGTTCATTCCAGAAACAGAAGCAAAAAATTCTTAAACGTAATGGGAAAGAGTATCAAAGACTTTCGGATCATATCGGAAAATATCCCGTTGTGATGGTATCACCTGCCGATTCGGCACTTATTTCAGAAGGCAGTGAAGAGAGACGACGGTTTATGAATAAGATCATAAGTCAGTACGATCCTGAGTATCTTGATTCTGTTATGAAGTACAACAAAGCCCTTCAGCAGAGGAATAGAGTTCTCAAGGATGGACGCTTCGATACGGATATGATCAGCATATGGGATACCCAGCTGGTTAAATATGGTACATACATTTATGTGCAGCGTCGAAAACTTGTGGAGGAATTAATACCCGTATTCAGGGAAAATTATGAATTTATATCAAAGGGAAAAGAGGTTGTAAGTCTTTCTTACCGTTCACATTTGCACGATGGTGATCTGCAGGTATTACTGGAAGAATCATTAAATAAGGACAGGGTTCTTGAATACACTACAAAAGGCATACATAAGGATGATCTTGTATTTGAAATGGAAGGCCACCAGGTGAAAGCCGTCGGATCACAGGGCCAGCAGAAATCTTATCTTGTTGCACTTAAGCTGGCTAAATTTCACTATATTAAGGAAAAATCGGGTTTTGCGCCGATTTTACTGCTTGATGATATTTTTGACAAATTTGATGCAGACAGGGTGGAACAGATTATCAGGCTAGTAGGAAACCACAGGTTTGGTCAGATTTTCATCACAGATACACATCGCGACAGGCTCCAGGTCATACTCGACAATGTCGAAGCTGAGCATAAGCTCTTCAGGATAGACGATACAAGCTTAATTGAAGAGGTCTCTATAAAAAGCAGCAACCCATGAGACGCAGTAAAACCATATCTCTTGCAGAAGCAATGAAAGACTACATCAGGGAGATGAAACTGGAGGATAAACTCAGGGAGGTGGAGTTGATAAATGCATGGGAGGAAACAGTCGGCAGGGCAATTGCCTCCAGAACTACAAGAGTCTATATTAAGGAAGGCACCCTGTATGTGCATCTAAAGTCTTCTGTTGTAAGGAATGAACTTATTATGGTCCGTGAGACGCTGAAAAAGAGGCTGAATGAAAAAGCCGGAGCTGAGGTTGTCAGGGACATAATTCTGAAGTAGGATTATTCAACCCTGTATTCTGATTCTTCAATAATTATCCTTTTCTTAATTCTTTTCTGGGAACTGAAGATAAAAGTTGTATCCCCGTGTTTTAACTCCACGTTTTGGTGATCTATGTTAATTTCGATTTTAGCCCCCTGGTCGGATGCAAGGATGTTAATGGCAAGCAGTATCGATTTCTCAATCCCGTCACCTCTTGAAAAGTTCCAGACCTCGTCAGGCAGGGCCAGTCTTTTACCATCGTATATTGAAATATCAGGTAAGGTTCTGATGATATCATACATCTCGTTCAGTGATTTATTACGCAGAAAGTCAAGACTTACAGGATTTCGTTCTATTGAAGCTTTTAAAAAAGGGATCCAGTCAATATAATCCATGTCCCTGTAAACATAAAGTGCAAGCATGCACAATTCCGATTCAGCAGCAAGCCCTGATATTTTTTCAATTATCTCTTCCCTTGTATTATCAGGGTTAATAACAGGGTATACATGCTTTATGAAGTTTTTCTTAATCCCAGGCAATCTTGGTTCTATGTGGATAAATTCCCTTATCTCCCCGAACATTTTACTGATTATACCATACAAATCCACTCCGCACATCTTCCTGACCTCATCTTCAACCTGTGAAATGGAACTTCCGTTTTTCCTTTCCAGAAGCTCCTCTAGGTCGTTTAGCAATATCTTGCCCTGGACCGGGCTAAGATGAAATTCATCTCCCTCAATCTCTTTAATGAGCATTTCTCGTGTTTCAGCTGATACACTGTATTTGCTAAGGTGTTCATATTCGAATATTTTCTCAAGAAGAATATACCTTGGATTTCCCGAACAGGTGCAGAGATACTGAAAAAGCGATTTATATTTTGTGTTGAATCTCAAGAAATTTAAAAACACAGCAGGGGTAAGATCAGTTTCAAGGAAGCTTTTCAGTTTTTCACTGAATTGTTCGTATGCTTTTAAGTCTATTGATGCTTCATTGTATAGTATATGGATATGACCTGTAATATGGGATACAACCGTAACTTTTTCATTTTCCAGAGCGCGTCGGGCTTTGGCGGATAGTGATGTGCCGTTGAACCACATATTTTTTGTAACAATACGACGGTTATTGGTGATTAGTCCTTCATTCTCAACTAAGAATGTCTGAGAATGAAGAGGTGTAGCTACCATGAAAATTTTATCAACAGAGATCCTTCCTATAACGAACATTGCTGCCGCATAGAGTGCTGAAAGTGAAACGCATTCTCCTCCACCCGTTGTAAAACCGTCCCTGAACCTGAAAGCTGTCATTGCTTCTACTGTCTCAGTTTTCCAGTAAGGAATTATATCGGAATTGTACTTATCCAGTCCAAAATGTTTCCGGATATCCATATCGAAATAGTACTTATCACCTTCATATCCAAATAATGCATTAGATTGTTTGAGAAGGTCTATATCGATATAATTTCTGAATCTATTTATTTCCCTGTCTTTGGTTGTTAATCCCCATGTTGAAAGATCAAGATTGAAAACGTAGTTCTGTATGATGAACTGCTTGATCCTGTTAACTTTATAATTAAAACTCTTTTTTTCGATATTATGAAACCATGGATCGTCTCTCCATTGCCAGATTATCGGTGACATAACATTTGCCAGTACCAGTGGAAAGAATAGTTCTGGAAATATAAATATCTCCATATCGGAGAGTGTAAAAGCTGATGAATATTTTTCAAGGATTTCAGGATCGGAAAAATCCTTGCCAGAAGAATAACCCATTCCCTATGTATTGAATCTGTCAATAGCAGAGAAGAAGAAATTTGCTTCCCTCTCGGCATTCTCATTGCTGTCTGAACCATGAATTGCATTCATCTGCACAGAAACAGCAAATATTTTTCTTATTGTTCCCGGGTCAGCCTTTTCCGGATCTGTTGCACCAATCAGGTTTCTGAATTCTTCCACTGCATTCTCATGCTTTAATATCATTGCAAAAACAGGGCCGGATGTCATAAATTCCACCAGGCCCGAGAAAAAAGGCTTTCCCCTGTGTACCTCATAAAATGCTTCAGCCTGGGATTTATTTATCTGGACCATTCTCAATGCCACTATTTCGAAACCGGCTTCATTTATCATGGCAAGGATAGGACCTGTTTTACCGGTTCTGACAGCGTTTGGCTTAATTATTGCAAATGTGATATCATTCTGCATAATGGACTGTAATTTGTTTTGTAATCAGTTATTGAGTTTTAGCTACAGGATAATTTCATATCTTTGTCAACCTAAAAAAAATATTTGTGGTTGAGCTTTCCAAATATACAAAAGAATTATCGAAACTCTTTTCGGGGTCTGATAATATTCTTCTTATTTGCCACATTAACCCTGACGGTGATGCAATTGGCTCCCAGCTAGCTCTTTACAATTATCTTAAATCACTTGGACGGAATGTGGAAATGTTATCTCCAAATTATCTGCAGGAGTTTTTACTATGGATGGACGGGGTCGACAAAATTCACATTTATATTAAAGACAGGAAGAAAGGAAATAAGCTTATAGAAAGTGCTGACCTGATAGTAATGCTCGATTTTAATCAGCCCAGCAGGTTAGGGGAGGCTGAAAAAAAGGTCCTTCAGTCTTACGCAAAAAAAGTTGTGATTGATCATCACCAGGATTCAGGATCCTTCAGTGATCTTATTATTTCCGATACATCAAGATGTTCAACGTCAGAACTTCTCCATGAGCTTATCTGCATGCTTAACAATGGTGTATTTTTAAACAGAGCTTACTCGGAAGCAATTTATGTCGGCATTGTAACTGACACCGGTAATTTTGAGCATGGTCCGTATACCGGAAATACTTTCAGGATAATTGCCGATATAGTTGATTCCGGCATTGATAAGAACAGAATATTCAATCTTGTATTCAACAATTTTACTGCAGAGAGAATGAAGTTGCAGGGTTACTCTCTTCATGAGAGGATGGTCTTTCTGCCAGAATATAAAACCGCTTATATCTATCTTACGAAAGAAGATCTCGAGAAATTCAATTACAGGAAAGGTGATACCGAAGGTTTTGTTAACCTTCCGCTATCAATTGGTAATGTTGTATTTTCAGCTCTTTTTATGGAAAAAAAGGGATTCATAAAGCTCTCATTCAGATCAAAAGGTGATTTCTCTGTAAATGAATTTGCCCGGGATCACTTTTCAGGTGGAGGGCATGTAAATGCAGCGGGAGGCGAATACTTTGATACTCTTGAAAACACACTTACTCATTTTTTGGAGGCACTTAAGAAAGATGCCTGGAAAATAACTGGCCGAAGGTAACCGATGAATCACTCCCTTTATATCCTGCTTGCAATTTTATACTTTGTAGCCTGTTCATGTAATAATCAACGCGAACAGAACGTTAATTCAGATAAACTGAACAGGGAGGAACTCGGTGACATTAACAGGTACCTTGTCGAAAAAGACAGGGAAAGGATACAGAACTATATAGAAAGGAAAAACCTCGAGATGACTGAATCAACCTCGGGTTTATGGTATCAGATTATTAAAGATGGTAGTGGGGATAAATTTACTGATGATGACAGGATATATATGAATTACAGCTGTTCCTTACTTGATGGGACATTGTGTTATTCATCCGAAGATCTTGGCCCAAAAGAGATCACTTTAGGCAGGGGAGAACTTGAGGCTGGTCTGAATGAAGGCTTGAGGATGCTCAGACCTGGAGGTGAAGCGATTTTCATACTTCCGCCATTCCTTGCATATGGACTTATAGGAGATGAAAATGCCATTCCACCGAGGTCTACAATAGTATACGAAGTAAAAATTCTTAATAAAGAATAAAAATGTCTAGGATTTATATTACTTAGTGAAGATATGAAAAGGAAGTTAATAATGTTGTTTGTAGTAACCGGCCTTGTGGCTGCTATTATTGTTACGGGTTGTAATCCGGTGAAAAAATATGAAAAGCAGGAACAGGACCTGATTAATCATTACATCCTGACATTGGGCGACACCGTATATTCATTGAAGCCTAGTGGATTATATTACATAGAGATTGAAGAGGGAACGGGCAGGATGCCAATAGATAAGGATACAGTCTCTATCAGGTTCACTATTAAGCCGCTTAATGGCGAACTGTTAGATTCAAATATGGATGCTGATGAACCATTTGTTTTTGTTGTAGGCAATGTTGGAGTTCTTCTTGGATTAAATGAAGGAGTACACTACATGAAGAACGGAGGTAAGGCAAGACTGGTAATTCCATCATGGCTCGGCTATGGAACGGAGGGCTGGTACCCATATATTTCTGGTTACACACCTTTGCTTATGACTCTCGAGCTGGTAGACGTCAGGGAAGGTCCTGTGGAATGATATTTACTGATCTTACTCGTTTATTACCGCGCCGACAGATATCTGTTTTGATGCCAGGTTTTTAAGATACAGAGGCCATTCAGTTGCAAGAAAGTCGTTT
>CAZQRQ010000034.1:0-35006 GCA_964595725.1 uncultured Rikenellaceae bacterium
CCTTTGTATATATGTACCTTTCCCTCAGCAGCTCCTACATATCCCCAGTCAGCTCCCGCCATCTCGCCGGGACCATTAACAATGCATCCCATAACAGCTATCTTAAGTCCTTTCAGGTGACCCGTTTTTTCCTTTACCTTCCTGACAGCATCCTGAAGCTTGAATTTCGTCCTGCCACAGGTAGGGCACGAGAGATACATAGTCCTTGTTATCCGGGTGGCGGTACATTGAAGGATGGAAAAGGATAGTGCTGTTATTTCCCTGAACTTGATATTACCTTTATTTACAAGGCAAATACCTGCTATCTGCCTGTCGGTAAGGTACCTGCCTGTTACAGAAGAAGCTTTTATCTGCAGGTCTTCAAGCTCATCTTCATTGAATACCGGGTTAAGGATGATATTTATTTTTACATCGTTTTCTTCGAGTTTCCGGAACAGGTTTTCTGGAGCATATCTTTCCTTATCAGGATTAAATGTAAATATCAGGATACAGTTATCCGGATCAAGATTCCTGACCATCCCTGTGTTAAAATGAGACCCGGTAAGGATTACATTCAGGTTTTCCGATCTGATACTGTTCTCAAAATATGTTTCCGGTGAAAAAAGAGGGAAAAGCCTTTCCCTGTCACGGTTTTCCAGCCATATCTTATAAGGGACCACCAGGTTTACCTGTCCGGGAATTATCCCGGGACAATACGAAGCTATTATCAGATCTGCGCCCCCGTCACCTTTAGCAATTATCCCTGATCCTTTATCAATTGAGTATCCTGCTTCACAGTAAGTTTCAGGATTGAGCGTCACAAAATGAGACATGTTTGCAACGACAACAGGTCCCCTTGTATGTCTTATGTATTCTGGTCTTTCAGCCGGAGATTTAAAGTCAGTTCTTTTTTGACCTACAGGGGAAGATATTCCACGCGGCATGAATTCCACAAGCTTCCTGGCAACAGGTATCTCAAGTTCGGGATCTTCAGATAATGACACCCTGATAGTATCACCGATACCTTCAGCCAGCAGCGCCCCAATTCCAGAGGCTGATCTTACCCGTCCATCTTCGCCCTCCCCGGCTTCGGTGACACCAAGATGAACAGGATAGGAATATCCTTCGGCTATCATTGCGTTAACCAGTGACCTGGTCGCTTCGATCATTACCGATATGTCTGACGATTTCATCGACAGCACAATGTTATTGAAATTCTCAGCTCGGAAAATCCTGATGAATTCCATTGCAGAAACAGTCATGCCAGGCGGAGTGTTCCCATATCTGGTCATTATCCTGTCTGACAGGGAACCGTGATTTACACCTACTCTTACGGCAGTGTTATTTTTTTCACAGATCCTTATTAAAGGTAAGAGTCTTGAGTGTATTCTTTCCAGCTCTTCCTCGTACTCTTTATCACTTAGTATCACCTTTTTGAATGAAGCCCTCTTATCTGCATAGTTACCTGGATTTATTCTGACCTTTTCGACTATTGAAGCGGCTGCCTCTGCAGCTGCCGGGTTAAAATGAATATCTGCAATAAGTGGTGTTTCAAAGCCTGCTTTTTGCAGTTCTTTTTTAATCAATGCAAGATTTTCGGCTTCCTTCACACCCTGGGCCGTCAGTCTCACAAGATCGGCCCCGGCCTTTATAATCTTAATGCATTGCTCTACAGACGATTTGGTATCAAGGGTGTCAGTGTTTGTCATCGACTGTATCCTGATGGGATTTTCTCCACCAAGAAGCAGGTTACCGATTTTTATTACAGAAGAGCGATACATTTGGGATGTACGATTTATGGTGTATTATCTGTTGAGATTCATTTCTTTATTTACAGAGTTTACTAAACTTCTAAATCCCCTCCCGGGAGGGGCCAGGGGTGGGTCTGTTCTTTTCAATCCAGCTTTCAATGACATTCAGTACATTTGAAATATTCTTTTTAACCTCCAGATCATCAAACCTCAGAAAATGAACGCCATATAGCTCAATTTCTTCCTGTCGGGCTTTATCTTCCTCAAATCTGTAAAAATGTGTATTTCCATCAATCTCTATGGCAAGCAGTAATTCTTTACAGTAGAAGTCAACAATATAATTTTTCAGTGGCCTTTGTCTGTCAAAATCATAGCCAAGCATTTGTTTGTTTTTCAAATGATTCCATAGCAGAACTTCAGACAGGGTTATGTTTTTCCGAAGATTCATGGCAAGTTCTTTTAATTCTGGATTATAGGGGATTATGTTATATTTTTTTGACACTTGTTTAAAGATTAACCCACCCCAAACCCCTCCCGGGAGGGGATTTTAGTGGACATTTCTGAAATTTCCTCACCAGAGTAGTTTTTTGATTTTTTTGTTCTCACACTCTTTCAACTTGATAGATCCCTTTATAAAATGCTTCATAAATGCTTCATTCTTATTTGCCCTTGAATTTCCTCATTCCCCTCCCGGGAGAGGGGTGGGTATGGAAATATCAAAACTTCCCTGCATTGCAATGTAACACTCACTCCACTTCCCAGTCCGCTCCGTCCTTTTTATCTCTTAAGATGATACCTATCTCACCAAGATCTTTTCTTATCCTGTCGGATGTTTCCCAGTTCTTCCTGTTCTTTGCTTCCTGCCTGATTTCTATTATCATGTCCATCAGCTTTCCCGTAAGTTCCTGGCTTTTCGCGTCAGATGTCTCATCCTTAAGTCCGAGAATTTCATACACAAAGGTTTTGAAGAGACTTTTCAACACCTTAATATCTTCCTCAGCTACTTTCTCAGTTCCTTCAATTGATGAGTTGATGATCCTTACTCCTTCAAAAAGATATGAGAGTAATACAGGACTGTTTAGGTCATCATTAAGTGCCTCGTAGCATTTGTCCCTGAGCTCTCCTGTTTTAACAGTTGAATCGGGTGATGGTTTCAGCTTTTCCAGTGCCGGGATCGCCTTCAGGAGTCGGGCAAGTCCTTTCTCTGCTGCCTGCAGGGCTTCATTCGAGAAATCAACTGTGCTGCGGTAATGGGCCTGGAGCATAAAAAACCTGATAGTCATCGGGCTGTATGCCTGGGTAAGAAGCTTGTGATTTCCTGAGAAAAGTTCGTCGAGGGTGATGAAATTGCCGAGAGATCGGGCCATCTTCTGGCCATTGATGGTTATCATATTGTTATGCATCCAGTATCTCACCGATTCCTTGCCCAGAGCTGCTGTCGATTGTGCAATCTCGCATTCATGGTGGGGAAACTGCAGATCCATTCCACCACCGTGGATGTCAAACACCTCACCAAGGTATTTTGTACTCATCACAGAGCATTCGAGGTGCCATCCGGGAAAGCCGGTGCTCCATGGTGACGGCCAGTTCATAAGATGTTCAGGAGAGGCCTTCTTCCATAATGCAAAATCAAATGGATTCTTCTTCTCATCCTGGCCCTCAAGAGTCCTGGTGTTGCTCTGCAGCTCCTCAAGGACGCGTCCTGAAAGCTTGCCGTACTGATACTTGCTGTTATAACTGTCGACATCAAAATATACTGATCCGTTTACTTCATAAGCATAGCCCTTCTGAAGAAGTATTTCAATTAATGCCTGCTGCTCGATGATATGCCCTGATGCCCTGGGTTCTATTGATGGCGGAAGAACATTAAGCTGTTCCATGTTACGGTGATACGTGTTCATGTATTTCTGTACCACTTCCATTGGTTCGAGTTTCTCCTGCCTGGCTTTCTTTTCTATCTTGTCTTCTCCTTCTTCAGAAACTTCGTCCTGCAGATGCCCGACGTCAGTTATGTTCCTTACATATCTCACCCGGTATCCAAGGTGTATCAGGTACCTGTAGAGAAGGTCGAAGACCACCGCCGGCCTTGCATGCCCGAGATGTGCATCACTGTATGTGGTAGGACCACATACATATAGCCCGATGAAAGGAGGATTTAACGGCTCAAACTTCTCTTTCTTTCTTGAAAGGCTGTTATAAATGAATAGGTTATTTTGCATCATGTTACGCTTTGTTACACAAAAGTAAGTTAAAAATTTGTGTTTTGAATTTTTGTTTCAGAGAGGTCAGCAGAATATGAATAAAGTTACACCGGGGATTTCCTGCGTGAGCTTCCGTGCCAACTCTGTGGGTATCTGTGGAACAATAGAATTATTCCAAATAAGTATTGTTTTTTTCAAAATCATTGTTACATTTGCATTCTCAAATCAAATATTCTTTCCTTTTTAAGAGTGTTTGGTTTTATTAAGAAGGGTGGAGAGATTAGGCTCTGAGAAACCCTGGCAACCAATCCCGATTTATCGTGATAACGGTGCCAATACCTAATCCCGAAAAAGAACCGGGAGATGATAAAATAAACACGAAGATCATGAATGCAATTCATTTGACACACAACAATTTCACCATGCCTCTCATGCCTATGTGCATGCGCAGGTAAAACCCCTTTTAGAAATATTGTTTTATTACGCAGGGTTAGGGGATCTGCCCTGGATGGATTTATTGATCAATCTATCCGGCATATTAATATTTGTAAGTAGTATATAAAAAGAGAAAAAATGAATAACAAGATAAAATTTGAGACATTACAGATACATGCGGGACATAATCCCGACAGGGAAACCCTCTCTAGAGCAGTCCCGTTGTATCAGACTTCATCATATGTATTTAAGAACGCCGGCCATGCAGCCGATCTTTTTGATCTCAAGGAATTCGGTAATATTTATACACGTATCAACAATCCGACAACAGAGGTTTTTGAGAAGCGGGTTGCCGCTCTTGAGGGAGGAGCAGCTGCACTCGCAGTATCATCAGGTCATGCAGCCCAGTTCATAGCACTGACAACCATCATAGGCAAAGGGGATAATTTTGTAAGCTCTCCCTTCCTTTATGGCGGTACCTTCAACCAGTTCAAGGTAACCCTTGGTAATTTCGGCATCGAGGCACGTTTTGCCAGGGATCTTGACCCGGGTTCATTTGAGAAGCTTATTGACGGCAGAACAAAGGCGATCTATGTTGAGACTATCGGTAATCCGGGATTTAATATACCTGACTTTGAGAGCATTGCTGCTATCGCTTCAAAGCATAAGATACCCCTTGTTGTAGATAATACTTTCGCCGGCTGCGGGTATCTTTGCAGACCGATTGAATATGGAGCAAATATTGTCGTTGAATCAGCAACCAAGTGGATTGGCGGCCATGGCACAAGTATCGGAGGAGTGATCATTGATGCGGGTAATTTTGACTGGTCAAATGGAAATTTCCCGTCATTCACCTCACCGTCAGAAGGTTATCACGGCCTGGTTTTCGGAGATGTCTTTTCACCTTCATCACAGTTCGGGAACATAGCTTTTATCATAAGAGCCCGTGTTGAGGGTCTGAGGGATGTCGGCCCGGCAATAAGCCCTTTCAATTCATTTCTGCTTCTCCAGGGTCTTGAGACACTTTCGCTAAGGATGGAGAGGCATGTTCAGAATACACTTGCTCTTGCAAAATGGCTTGAGAAGAATCCATGGGTTGAAAAGGTTAATTATCCCGGACTGGAGAGCAGTCAGCATTACTCTCTGGCACAGAAATACCTGCCTAAAGGCGCAGGTGGGGTACTTAGCTTTGTACTGAAGGCTGATAAGAAAAGGGCATTGAAACTTGTAGAATACCTGCATATTGTGAGCCACCTGGCCAATGTGGGTGATGCCAAAACACTTATCATTCAGCCTTCTGCCACCACCCATTCCCAGCTCTCGGCTGAAGAACAGCTTTCTGCAGGCATAGAGCCCGGACTATTCAGGGTTTCGGTGGGAATTGAACATATTGACGATATAATTGCCGATTTTGACCAGGCTATTAAGCAGGCTATAGGATGAACACATTAAGATCTGACCGACCATTTAAAACAGAAGGGGGATTTATATTTGATCACCTCGATATCGCTTACGATACGTGGGGAACACTCAACGAACAAGCTGATAACGTCATATGGGTATGTCATGCTATGACGGCCAATTCTGATGTAAAGGCCTGGTGGCCCGGTATGGTGGGCGACAAACTTGCATTTGACACACGTAAATACTTCATTGTTTGTGCTAATATTCTTGCTTCATGCTATGGAACGACAGGACCGGCATCCGTAAACCCGGCAACCGGGAAAGAGTGGCTGGGGCAGTTCCCGGTAGTTACGATCAGGGACCTGGTGAATGTCCATGAAGTACTCAGGAAGCATCTTGGCGTCAGGAAAATACATTCAGTGATTGGAGCATCCATCGGAGGTGACCAGGCGCTTGAGTACAGTATCATGTATCCGGAGATTGTGACCGGCATGGTGTTTATTGCAGCGTCGGCCAGGCAATCTCCCTGGGCAATAGCATTCAACGAATCACAGAGGATGGCAATCGAATCTGACAGTACGTTTTTAGCAAACGGGAAACCGGGAGGCCTTCAGGGACTTAAGGCAGCAAGGTCGATAGCGCTTCTCAGCTACAGAACACCCCAGGCTTACAATAAGACTCAGGCCGAGGAATCCGATGAAAAGCTGGACTCTTACAGGGCTTCGTCATACCAGGCATACCAGGGAGAAAAACTCGTGAAAAGATTCAATGCCTGGTCATATTACCGGCTTACACAACTGGCAGACAGTCATAATGTTGGACGTAACAGGGGAGGCATAATTGAGGCTCTGAAAAGCGTCAAAGCAAAGACCCTGTGCATTGGCATCCGTTCGGATATTCTTTACCCGGTAGAGGAACAGAAATTTGTTGCTTCGAATATTTCAGGCGGGCAATACGCCGAGATAGATTCTTTTTACGGGCACGACGGTTTTCTTATCGAGGTGAATCAGGTAACAGAAGTACTAAAGAAATTTTGGGAATGACTATCCCGCAATATTAAAATTATATGACACAGGAAAAATTAAGAATAGGATTGTTCGGATATGGCTGCGTGGGACAGGGACTTGACGATGTCTTAAACAGCAGCAGTGGATTTAAAGCGGACATAGTAAGGATCTGCGTGAAGGATCGTGCAAAGAAACGACGACTCCCTATGTCCCATTTCACGTTCAATAAACACGATATCCTCGATGATCCTTCAATCAACCTTGTGGTTGAACTGATAGATGATGCAGAGGAGGCATTCAACATAGTGAAAGCTGCACTGACAAGTGGTAAGAACGTGGTGACAGCCAATAAGAATATGATAGCAAATCATTTCAAGGAGCTTGTCGATCTGCAGTGGAAGCATGGTGTATCACTCCTGTACGAAGCTTCTGCAGGTGCTAGTATTCCTATCATAAGGAATCTCGAGGAATATTATGATAACGAATTGCTGTACTCGTTGCGAGGCATATTGAACGGATCCACCAACTATATACTGACAAAGATGTATAATGAGAATATAGCCTATTCCCAGGCCTTGAGTGAGGCAATAGATCTTGGCTTTGCCGAGTCTGATCCCTCTCTAGATGTTGAAGGGGTTGATGCCAAGTATAAACTATGCATCATTACAGGGCATGCTTACGGGCTCTTTCTTAACCCGGAAGAGGTATTCCACTATGGTATAAAATCGATCTCAAAATTCGATATTCAGTATGCCAAGGAAAAGGGATTCAAAATAAAGCTGGTCCCCTACGTGGGAAAAACTAACGATAATACTATCACGAGCTTTGTCCTTCCAAGATTCATTTCCTCTGACAAATACCTTTTCAATGTTGACTATGAGTATAACGGAGTCATTACTGAAGCCGCTTTTGCCGACAAACAATTTTTCAGCGGAAAGGGCGCCGGGGGTCATGCCACTGGAAGTGCTGTCCTTTCTGATATATCAGCCAATTCCTATGGTTACAAATACGAATACAAAAAGTATCAGCAGGGTACTGTTTCAAATTATACGCGTAATTACAGGCTTGAGGTTTACCTCAGGTATAAAGATGAAAAGGACAAGGATTTATTTGGATTTGAGGAAGTGTCGGAATACTTTAGCGGAAAATTGTATAAATATGTCATCGGAATAGTCAACCTGCAGAATCTTTATAAGATTAGGGAACAACTTCTCGATATGGATGTTTTTATTATAAATACAGGAAGGAGGGATTTGAATTAATCCCCATGACCTCCTGAAGAGGGGTCAATAAAAATATAAATTTAATAACTAAGTCCCTCCTATGGGGGGATTTAGGGGGTGTCAAAATGAATAACCGGATAAACGATATCATAAAAGAAAAGATCCTTGTCCTCGACGGGGCAATGGGTACTATGATCCAGAAGCACAAGCTTCCGGAAGAGAGTTTTCGCGGAGACAGGTTCATCAACCACGCCGTATCTCTGAAGGGCAATAATGATCTTCTTGTAATTACCCAACCTGGCATGATAAAGGATATTCACCTCGAATATCTCGAAGCAGGAGCCGACATAATTACCACGAATACTTTCAATTCTAACAGGATCTCAATGGCCGATTATGGTATGGAGGATCTTGTTTATGAGCTTAACCTCGAGGCGGCCAGACTGGCAGTAAGAGCCGTCAGTGAGTATGAAAAGGGATCGGAACCCGGCATACATTTTGTGACCGGGACACTTGGTCCCACAAACCGTACAGCATCCATGTCGGCTGATGTGAATGATCCCGGGGCCCGCTCAGTGACTTTTGATGAGCTTGTTGAAGCCTATTCTGAACAGGCACGAGGACTGATAGACGGAGGTGTTGACCTGCTCCTCGTGGAGACAATATTCGATGTGCTGAATTGCAAGGCAGCCCTCTATGCCATCGATTCGGTATTTGAGGAAAAGGGAGTCAGGCTTCCGGTAATGGTTTCAGGTACAATAACTGATGCAAGTGGAAGAACGCTTACCGGCCAGACACTGGAAGCATTCCTGTTATCCGTATCACACTTCCCGCTTTTCAGTGTTGGGCTAAACTGTGCCCTGGGGGCAGAACAGTTAAGGCCGTTTATTGAGGAATTATCAGCAAAAGCCGGATTCTATGTCTCCGCTCATCCCAACGCAGGATTACCCAACCAGTTTGGTGAATATGACCAGAGTGCTTCTTTCATGGGTTCAATAGTAAAAGAATTCATGGAGAACGGCTGGATAAACATAATAGGAGGTTGTTGCGGGACAACACCGGTACATATAAGGGAGATAGCTTCAATAGCACGAAATTACCAGCCCAGGCAAATTCCTGAAATAACAAGATATACAAGGCTTTGCGGCCTTGAAGCCCTGGTGATCACTCCTGAGACAAACTTTGTAAACATAGGTGAAAGAACCAATGTATCAGGATCCAGGAAATTTGCGAGACTTATCATGGAGGAGAAATATCAGGAAGCTCTTTCTGTGGCAAGGGAACAGGTTGAAGGAGGTGCTCAGGTGATAGATATTTGCATGGATGAGGCAATGCTTGATTCCGAAAAAGCCATGGTCAGGTTTGTCAACCTTGTAATGTCAGAACCTGATATAGCAAAATTGCCTCTGATGATCGACTCTTCAAAATGGGAAGTAATAGAATCTGCATTGAAATGCATCCAGGGCAAATCAATAGTAAATTCGATAAGTCTTAAAGAGGGTGAAGAAACCTTTCTTGGGTACGCAAAAAAGATACGAAAATATGGGGCGGCTGCCGTTGTCATGCTGTTTGATGAGAAAGGGCAGGCTGATACCTACGAGAAAAGAATCGCAGTAGCTGAAAGATCTTACAGGCTGCTGGTTGATAAAGCAGGCTTCCCATCGGAAGATATCATTTTCGATCCCAACGTGCTGGCCATTGCTACAGGAATAGAAGAGCATAATAATTATGCTGTCAATTTCATCAATGCTGCTGCCTGGATCAAGGCTAACCTCCCCTATGCTAAAATAAGCGGTGGCATCAGCAATCTTTCTTTTTCATTCAGGGGGACCAATGCCGTGAGGGAAGCTATGCATTCTGTCTTCCTTTTTCACGCCATCAGGGCCGGTCTTGATATGGGAATCGTTAATGCCGGCATGCTGCAGGTATACAGCGAGATACCTCCTGATCTCCTTCAGCTTACAGAGGATGTTGTCCTAAACAGACGCAAGGATGCTACTGAACGTCTTGTAAAGTTTGCTGAGGGATTGACAGACACAGGGAAAAGGGAAGAAAAAACAAATCAGTGGAGAGAACTTCCCCTTTCAGAAAGAATAAAACACTCACTCATCAGGGGCCTGGACGAGTTTATTGAAGACGATGTCGAAGAAGCCAGGAAAGACTATCTTAAAGCGCTCAATATCATTGAAGGCCCGCTGATGGATGCCATGAATGAAGTGGGAGATCTTTTCGGCTCCGGCAGGATGTTCCTTCCACAGGTGGTGAAAAGCGCAAGGGTAATGAAGAAGGCTGTAGCCAGGCTTACTCCGTATATTGAGGAAGAGAACAAAGGCGCTGAGAGAAGTAATGCCGGGAAAATACTCCTTGCAACGGTTAAAGGTGATGTACATGATATCGGGAAAAATATAGTTGGTGTCGTATTATCATGCAATAACTATGAAGTACTAGACCTTGGTGTAATGGTCCCCGCCGATAAAATAATAGATACTGCCCTTGCAGAAAAAGTAGATTGTATCGGGCTGAGTGGATTAATAACACCATCGCTCGAGGAAATGGCTCATGTGGCAGCAGAGATGGAACGTCGAAACCTTAAACTCCCATTGCTAATTGGTGGAGCAACAACATCAGAGATCCATACTGCGGTGAAGATTGCCCCGGCTTATTCCAAACCTGTTGTATATGTTAAGGATGCCTCAAAGACCGCGGGAGTACTGCAGGGTTTGTTTACCACGGGGAATGACGGAGAATATGCAAAAACGGTAAATGAAAAGTATGAGAAGCTGAGGATCGAACATGGAGCTGCCCGTGAAGCACGAGTCCTTTTGCCTCTTGAAGAAGCAAGGAGAAACAGGTTTACTTATAACTGGCCGGAATACCAGCCTTTTAAACCAACAAAACCAGGAATCACCGTTTTTAAAGATTTCGATCTTAGTGAGTTAAGCAAATACATTGACTGGACATTCTTTTTTGTCTCGTGGAAACTATCTGGCAAGTACCCGGCAATATTTGATGACCCGGTAAAAGGTGAAGAAGCCAGAAAATTGTACGATGATGCCCAGATATATCTCTCTGAAATAATTGAGGACAGGCTTGTCCGGTCACGTGGTGTGCTTGGACTTTTCCCGGCCGTTTCAAAGGAGGATGATGTAATCATAATGGATGAAGAAGGCAAGCATCAGGGAACGGTATTAAGGTTTTTGAGAAACCAGGAGATAAAGCCGGAAGGTAAACCGAATCTATGCCTTGCTGATTTTATAACCCCTGAAGAATTCGGAAAGGAAGATTATATAGGAGCATTTGTTGTTGCGGCCGATACTGATGAGGAGAAGCTAAAGAAATATAAAAATGATGATTATGCCGATATTATGATTCGCATTCTGGCCGACCGTCTTGCAGAGGCAGCGGCAGAGTACCTCCACGAAAGGGTTAGAAAAGAATACTGGGGATATGCTGCTGGCGAAAATATGTCTCTTGATGATCTCTTCAGAAATCATTACCAGGGGATCAGACCGGCTCCTGGTTACCCTGCATGCCCTGATCATACAGAGAAGAGAATACTTTATGACCTATTAAATGCGGAGAAGAATATGGGAGGAACCCTGACAGAGAATTTTGCCATGGTGCCTGTCTCCTCGGTAAGCGCATACATTTTCGCTCATCCCGGCTCAGCATATTTCAACCTGGGAAAGATCGGTGATGATCAGCTTAAGGATTACTCAGAAAGGAAGAATTTTACAATTGCGGAAGCCTCAAGGTGGCTTTCCCAGAATTTATGAATAAATCAGATAATGTCAGTAATTGAATCAATAAACAAAGCAAAAGGACCTTTATTCACTTTTGAATTATTACCACCTCTTAAAGGACATAGTATTGAAAGGGTTTATAAAGCAATCGACCGTTTGATAGAGTTTCAGCCAGCCTATATAAACTTTACAACCCACAGGAATGAGATCATCTATAAGGAGAGGCCCGATGGACTTCTGGAGAAGAGAGTGGTAAGGCTTCGTCCGGGTACGATTGCCCTGGCAGCAGCAGTGAAGTATAAGTATAATATACCGGTGGTTCCTCATGTATTGTGTGGTGGATTTACCAGGGAAGAGACAGAAAACGTGTTGATTGAAATGAAGTTCCTTGGTATCAATGATGTGCTGGCGCTAAGAGGAGATCCCCCAAGAGGCAGCAGATCTTTTATCCCGGAGAAGAATGGTCACACTCATACATTTGAGCTGGTAAGACAGATAGCCAATATGAACAATGGCAGTTATCTGGAAGAAACACTCCTGAATGCAGAGCCAACTGCATTTTGCATTGGAGTTGCCGGTTATCCTGAAAAGCACTTTGAGGCACCTAACAGGCAGGTAGATATTGAACATCTTAAGCGGAAGGTGGATGAAGGAGCTCACTATATTGTCACTCAAATGTTTTTCAATAATGACAGGTTTTGCCGGTTCCGCGACGAGTGTAAGAAGGCTGGTATTAATGTGCCGATTATACCGGGGATAAAACCTATATCAGCTCTTAATGACATCAATCTGTTACCCCAGACCTTCCATACAGAGATACCAAATGATCTCTTTACTGCAGTGAAAAAATGCAGTACTGATGAAGAGGCACGTGAAGTAGGTATAGAATGGGCGGCGGAACAGTCAAAACAACTGATCAGCCTGGGAGTACCGGGAATTCATTACTATACTCTCGGACGATCTGACAATATTGCCAGGATAGTAAAGGCTTCTTTTTAATGCCGTAACGCTTTTGCCATTGCCCTTATATGGTCAGGAGTTGTGCCGCAGCAGCCCCCTATAATGTTTGTTCCTGCCTTAATCAATCCGGGTACATAGGATGCCATCATTTCCGGTGATTCCCGGAAAAATGTTTTGCCGTCAATGAGTTCGGGAAGGCCTGCGTTGGCGTGTATCAGAACCGGAACCAGCCCGTCAAGCTTTCTTATTTCGCCGACGATGCCTACCATATCGGCGATACCATTGCCACAGTTTGAACCAATTATATGGGCTCCTTCTGTTTTCATTGCTGACACCATGTCAGCAACTGAATCACCCATGATTGTCCGGAAATCGCCTGAAGGTGTTTTAGTGAAGGTCATTGTAAGTGCTATGGTACAACCAGTATTCTCCCTTGCTGCCCTTACCGCAACCGAAGCCTCGTCCAGCGCAATCATTGTCTCAATAACCAGAATATCAGCGCCTCCTTCCTCAAGTGCAACTGCCTGTTCGGCGAATGAGTCATATAGTTCATTTTCGGTTATGTCACCCGTAATAAGTAATTTCCCCGTGGAGCTTATGGAACCTCCCACAAATATTCTATCTCCAGCAGCTTCACGTGATATCTCCGCTGCCGCTTTGTTTATTTCATATGTCCTGCCTGATAGGCCATACTGAGCAAGTTTTATACTGTTGCCGCCGCTGCTGTTTGTCTCGACCATGTCGGAACCGGCTGAAACATAACATTGGGCTATATCAAGAACTTCATCCCGGCGATTTAGATTCCATAGTTCCGGGCATTCCCCGGGGATTAGTCCTTTTGCCTGGAGGAATGTTCCCCATCCTCCATCGGAGAGAAGCACCTGTCCGGACCTTATTTTCTCAAGGATGTTCACTTAATGCTGAATGCTTTCGTGATCTTATCGACATAATCAAGTTTTTCCCATGTAAAGAATTCTACCTTTTTACGCCATATTTTCTTTCCATTGCCGTTTAATTCCCTTGGTTTTGTTCCCGCGATTTCATAGTAAACGTCAATATCCTTCATATAGGGATCACGTCCGAAATGACCATATGATGCTGTTGGGATGAAAACGGGGTTTTTAAGTCCGAAGCGCTTTACTATAGCGTAAGGCCTCATATCGAAAAGCTTATTGATTGTTTCGGCTATCTGGCTATCATGAAGTATGTTACCTTTGTCATCCTTAACCTTTGCTGTCCCATAAGTGTTAACAAATAGGCCAACGGGATCGGCTACACCAATGGCATATGCAACCTGTATAAGTACCTTTTCGCATACTCCTGCTGCAACCATGTTCTTGGCAATATGCCTAGCAGCATATGCAGCTGACCTGTCGACTTTGGAAGAATCTTTCCCCGAAAATGCTCCGCCACCATGTGCCCCGTGTCCGCCGTATGTGTCGACTATTATCTTTCTGCCTGTCAGGCCGGTGTCACCATGAGGTCCACCGATAACAAATTTTCCGGTAGGATTTACCATCAGCCTGAATTTCTTATCAAATAGCTTCTTAACCCTGGCCGGCACCTGCTTTCTTATCCTGGGTATGAGGACTTCCTGGATATCCTTCCTGATTTGCTCCTGCATGGCTTTTTCCGCAGCTTTCTCGGATGCAAGTGATTTGTTTTTGGGAATTATGAATTCATCATGCTGTGTGCTTATTACGATGGTATCAATTTTCAGTGGATTCCCGTAGTCATCATACTCGACGGTGACCTGCGATTTACTGTCCGGTCGCAGATATTTCATCTTCTTTCCTTCACGCCTGATATCAGCAAGCTCACGCAGAATCATATGAGCCAGTTCGCTTGTAAGGGGCATATAGTTATCCATTTCCCTGCAGGCATAACCAAACATCATCCCCTGGTCTCCGGCTCCCTGTTCTTCGGGCTTTTCCCTGACAACCCCCTGTCGTATATCACTTGACTGTTCGTGGATTGTTGAAATAACACCGCATGAATCACAGTCAAAACGGTATTCTGCCCTCGTATAACCGATCTCCCTGATGACCCTGCGTGCAGTTTCCTGTACATCAACCCAGCCTTCAGTACGGACCTCACCACCACATACTACAAGCCCTGTTGTAACAAATGTTTCACAGGCAACCTTCGACTCCGGGTCCCATTTAAGGAATTCATCCAGAAGCGCATCTGATATCTGGTCGGCCACCTTGTCGGGATGACCTTCTGAAACTGATTCTGAAGTAAATAAATAGCTCATTTTTTTGTTTTTAATAATTCAAATTATGCACCCACATCCATCCTTATCTTCTTTGGGAGAAACAAGTAAGGGGTTTTATATCTCATATACGAACAAAATTATCTGCTATTAATCAATGGTTTAATAGCACTCCGGGAGAAGGATGGTTGATTGAAAAAAGGAATAATTCGCATTTTAGCATTTTTTCCCGTGGTTGCAATCAGCACAAATCTTTCCACCAGATAATTACAGCACAAAAAAAGCAAAAAAAAATGATACAAGCAAGAAATATGTTCAATCTGAAGTCAGTGACCGGAAGACTTCTTCAAGGTTCGTTTCTTTTTTGGTGAGCGAGAGTACAGTAAGGTTATTTTTGACTGCAAATGAAAATATAATCGGACGAATGTCAGTTTTCCCTTCAGCTTCGATCAGCCAGTTGTTTGCCCTGTAATTGCTTGCTGATATTACGTTATCTATGCCTTTGAGCAATGCAGGATCGGGATTGACATCGAACTCTATCTCGATCATCTGGAATGGTTTTCTTATCCTGTCATAAATCCTGCTTCTTGGTTCGTCTGCCACAATTTTTCCCTTGTCGATTATTATGATCCTGTCGCAGATAGCTTCGACCTCCTGCAAAATATGCGTGGAAAGAAGCACTGTCTTCTCTTTCCCGGCTTCCCTGATCAGTGAGCGTATTTCCACAATCTGGTTGGGATCAAGACCCGTTGTTGCTTCATCCAGGATTAAAATTTCCGGATTGTGTATCAGGGCCTGGGCAAGGCCTACCCTCTGCCTGAATCCTTTTGAAAGCGAACCTATCTTTTTTTTACATTCGGGAGTCAGCCCTGTAGCTTCTATTACCTTCTCCACAGCATCCTTCTTCTGAGCCTTTTTTAACTTGTATACTGAAGCGACAAAATAAAGGTATTCCCTGACATATATCTCCGGGTAGAGAGGATTATTCTCGGGAAGGTATCCCGTTTTGCTCCTTATTGAAGGATCATCAGAAGATACATCCATTCCGTTAACAAGGACTCTGCCCGACGAGGGAGGAATATATCCGGTAATAATCTTCATGAGAGTAGACTTGCCTGCCCCGTTAGGACCCAGAAAACCTACTATCTCCCCTGTACTGATGTTGAAGGAAACGTCATCAAGTGCTTTTTGTCCCCCGTAATATTTTGTTACCCTGTCGACTGAAACAGACATATATTACCAAATAGTGTGTTACAAAGATGCGATTTTTTTAACTTTGATTCACACTCAAAAAACCATAATATGGAAAACCAGATACAGATTATGTTGGTGATGATTGTATATCTTGTCCTCCTTATCTCATGGGGCATCTTCCAGGGCAGAAAAGTAAAGTCAGGAAGCGATTACGCGATCGCTGGCCGCAAGCTGCCTGGCTGGGTTGCTGCTTTGTCGGAAAGAGCTACTGGTGAATCTTCCTGGGCTTTGCTTGGACTTCCGGGAGCCGCATATGCAACTGGCCTTACAGAGATTTGGACTGCCATAGGATGTGTGGCAGGGATAATAACAACCTGGATACTGATAGCATGGAGACTACGGGATGAGGCTGAAAAATATAATGTTACAACATTTACCGAGTATATATCCGTAAAGCATGGAGAACCCGGGAACCTGCTCAGGAGGGTAAGCAGCTTCACTATTGTATTCTTCTTCTTTTTCTATGTTGGTGCACAGTTTTTGGGAGGAGGAAAGACTCTCCATACATTATTCGGTCTTAAACCCGGGATTGGAGTGCTTATAACTGCTGCAGTTATCGTGCCTTACACTATTTACGGAGGTTTCCGGAGCGTAGTCTATACCGACGTCGTCCAGGCAATAATAATGATAATAACGCTTATAATTGCACCTGTTGCGGGCATCTTTTATATACTCCACGAACCAACAACCTTTTCTTCAGGTATCTCAGACGCCCTTGTAAGGTCAGGTGATTCATACACATCTCTGACGGGTATTGCCAGGGGCTTTGGTGCAGGAATACTTATTACGGGAGGATTCAGCTGGTTTTTTGGTTACCTCGGAGGGCAACCACAGCTTTCAACGAGGTTTATGGCAATAAGTGATGCCAGACAGGCCAGGAAAGCCAGGAACATAGGAATTGCCTGGACCGTTGTAGCGTATATAGGTGCCCTCATGATTGGCTGGCTCGGAATTGCTATTTTTGGACCTGCAGGGCTGAGCGACCCGGAATATGTAATGCCTAGCGTGTTGCTCAAACTTTTTCCTCCTGCTATAGCGGCAGTGTTAATTACCGGTGCAATTGCTGCAATGATTTCAACCGCCGACTCACTCCTTATCCTTTCAGCCACAGAGCTTTCAGGAAGTTTAACTGGAAAGGGAAATGGCGTTGAAATACCTGAGGCTGCAGGAAAGATATTGCGGAAGCAGCGAATTACTACAGCCATGCTGGCAGTTATTGCCCTGGCGCTTTCATATATCTCACCATCGAAGATCATCTTCACCCTTGTAAGCTATGTCTGGGCAGGAATTGGATGCACTTTTTCGATTGTTATTCTACTGACTCTTTTCTGGAAAAGATTCCATGGCAGGGCTGCAGTAATCACAATTATTACGGGTTTGTTATTTACAATATTCTGGATCAGTGGTGGATTTGAACAACACTACAGGGTAACAGATAATAAGACAGAGTTTCTTGTGAGTCAAAATGTGATCGGCAAAGACGAGGTAACAAGTCTGAACAGCCTGGAGGGTAGACGCTTTATCAGCTCATCGAGGTTTGAAAATGCTGTTAGCGAGGAACTGGAAGGGACTGAACAGCCCCGGAAAATATCAGTCATTGTATCGGCATATACTGTGAATGGTGTGCCGGCAAGATTGACCACTTTCTTTGTCGCATTGATAGTTGCCGTGCTATCAACATTTCTTGTCAGGCCATGGAAAACTGACAGCTCAGTCTCCTAAAAAGTGAGTGATAGCCTGAGTCCTGGGGATATGCCACTTTTAAAGTTATTTTCGGCGCTGGAGATACTGCACAAACTTACCCCTACTGAAAGCTTTTTCAGATATGAATTCACCTGTTTCTGACGGTCTCTTCCTATTAGCAAAGGGGCCACTCCTGCCGATAATATGATAGGACTGGCAATTATCAATAACATGGAAAAAGCTCCAATACCCTCACCTTCCCTTCCTGCTGTAAAAATTACGTGAAGAAGGCTTGAGAACAGGCAAACGCCCCCTGCTGCCATGGTCCCAACACCAGCAATCATAATAACAGTACCCGTATGCCGCAGGGATGTTGCCCTGCCATAAAGGAATGACAGTTCATCCTGATTCATATCAGAAAGTGATTTTCCCGGGTAGTATCGGGAATACCATTGTCCGTTAGCATTCATACTGATCAGGAGTACACCTATCAGGATAGTTAAATATTTTTTCATATTCCCAGCGGATTAATATAACTACAGGCTTCTGATTGACATCAAATATAATAAAAACAGAATAATAGCCGCTTAAGTAAGAAGTAAGTGCTGTTTTATGATAATGGAATATTCCCGCACTTTATAAATAGGTGATTTTTATTGATTTGCAAAAATATTTTGGAATAAGTAAATAATATAGTATTATTATATTATAAAATTAATACAATAATAAATTATTACTATGGTAAAATTTATATTGGATACCAATGCGGGAATACCATATTACCGCCAGATTATCGATCAGATAAAATATGGTGTAGCTTCGGGAAAGCTGAAGGCCGGCGAGCAGTTGCCGACTGTCAGGGCACTTTCGGTGGAACTGAAAATAAATCTTAATACTGTTGCTAAAGCTTATCGTGAGCTGGAAATTGCAGGAATAATTACAACGCAGCAGGGAGTCGGTACCTTTATAAGTAAGACTGGCCTGAGCGTGCCCTCGAAAGAGAAGAAAAAAAAGCTTAAAAATATATGCAGTGAATTCCTGACAATTGCCACTAGTTATGGTTTCACCAAAGGCGATGTTATAGGTGAGCTTCAGAAGTTGAAAGAAAAATAAAGGGGCTGTCTCAAAAGCCCCTTTTTCTATAGGCTGCTCCTAAATCCCATAAGGGGTATTTTGTGATATACAGTTGTTTGGCATACTTTCACTAAGGGGCTAGTAGGTAAAAGCAGAGCTTTTAAGACAGCTTCTTAACTTCAATAGTAACTCTGCCAGAGCAGCATTATGTATTAGGGCTGAAGTCTAATCACCCCAGCCTCCCATAAACTGTGACGACTTGGCAAATGAGGCCCTTGGATTGACACAGCATACGGGTATCTTTGAACTGTTTGCTATGATGTACTGCTCGGATGCACCTACTACAAAATCAGCAAACGTTATATTCTTTGTGGTAACGATAAGTATAAGGTCTGCTTTTATTCTCATTGCATAATCTATGGTCTGCTGGGCAAAATCACCCTTGGGCACGTCCTGTATCTCATATTCAATGTTGTTTTGAATAAGGAACTTGATTGCAAAATTGAGGTTGATATTGGTCTTCTTGGCAAGGTTTTTATCTGTTGTAGCGGTCTTTATTATGTGTACCTTCGATTCAAAGTACTTACCCATAAAGATCGCCATTTTCATTTTTTCCTTGTTCTCATTCCTGAAATCAACAGGGAATACAATATTGTGATAACGCTCCTGGTCAATAGGCGGATCCTGAACTACGATAAAAGGAACTTTTGATTTCACGATTACCTTTAAAGCCCAGCTTCCGGTAAGCTTCTGCATGCCTTTTATTCCATGCGTCCCCATTACCACCAGGCTGGCTTCCCTGTCATTTACAAATTCGGAAATAGCCGTGAAAATGCTTCCTTTTGACATTTGTGATGCTATATGCATATTATATTTCTTACCGTTCTCCTCTGCAACCCATTTCAGATGAGATGATTTTTCCATTTCTTCCTTCTGGGATACTTTAGGATCTATGATATGAAGCAGGCAAACCTCGTTCCCTACCATGCGGCTGATCTTCACCGCATGAGCAAGTGCATGCTCCGCAACGGGCGTAAAATCCCACGGAACAACAATGAGTTTCTGACTTTCTTCCATGACAATTTTTAATTTATTGTTTATCTGTAAAGTTATTCAGAATTAAATTTAATTCAAACCTAACCGGGCATGAGTTTTTATGAATATCAATCATAAAACTCATAATTTCATTTTTTATTTCAGAGGCCGGGTAATTTAATCGGGCGACCCAATGCACAAAAAATATGCCAGCATGGATTAATTGAGCAGATTATTTTATTTTTGTTGAGATTAATAATTATTATGAAAAGAACAAAGATCAAAGAGTTACTGTCTGGTCCTCATCTTGGGACAGATGTTCTCGTGAATGGCTGGGTAAGAACAAAGAGGGGGAACAAAAATATTGTATTCATAGCATTGAACGACGGTTCAACAATAAACAACATACAGATTGTTGTTGATGCACAAGGTTTTGATGAAACAATGCTGAAGGATATTACAACCGGTGCATGTATAAGTGCCTCGGGCAGGCTTGTTGAGTCGCACGGCCAGGGTCAGGCTGTTGAGATAAATGCTACTGAGATTAAGATATTTGGGAAAGCCGATACTGAAACGTATCCACTTCAGAAAAAAGGACATTCAATGGAATTTCTGAGGGAAATAGCCCATTTGAGATTCCGGACTAATACTTTTGGTGCCGTATTCCGGATAAGGCATGCCCTGGCTTTTGCAATTCATAAGTATTTTAATGACAGGGGATTCTATTATCTTCACACGCCAATAATTACCGGCAGTGATTGCGAGGGAGCCGGTGAGATGTTCCACGTTACCACCTTTGATTTGAAAAGCATACCCAGGAATGAAGACGAATCTGTAAATTTCAGGGATGATTTTTTCGGGAAAGAGACAAACCTTACCGTTTCCGGCCAGCTCGAAGGTGAACTGGGGGCGTTGTCACTGGGCGAAATATATACTTTCGGTCCAACATTCAGGGCCGAAAATTCCAATACTCCCCGCCATCTGGCTGAATTCTGGATGATAGAACCCGAAATGGCATTCTATGATCTGAATGATAACATGGATCTTGCTGAAGATTTTCTTAAATATCTTATAAGGTACATTCTTGAAAACTGCAGTGAAGACATTGATTTCCTGAATAATATGATTGACAAGGAGCTTATCGATAGATTGAGGTTTGTTACTGAGAATGATTTTGTAAGGGTATCATATACTGAGGCAGTCGACATTCTTGAAAAAGCCGGCAGAAAGTGGGAGTATCCGGTAGGCTGGGGAAAGGACCTTCAGGCAGAACATGAACGTTACCTGGTTGAAATCCATTTCAGGCGACCGGTTATTCTGATCGATTATCCTAAGGAAATAAAGGCTTTCTATATGAAGCAGAATGATGATGGCAGGACAGTGAGAGCAATGGATGTTCTTTTTCCAAGGATAGGAGAAATTATCGGAGGTTCACAACGTGAGGAAATATATGAAAAGCTTCATGACAGGATCGTCGAACTGAACCTCAATTTAAAAGATTTCTGGTGGTATCTTGAAACAAGGAAATTTGGAACAGCCCCGCATAGTGGCTTTGGACTGGGATTTGAACGTTTTATGCTCTTTATTACTGGAATGTCAAATATCAGGGATGTGATACCATTCCCTCGTACACCAAAAAACGCGGAATTCTAGAAACCAATTATTTGAGAGACAGGGATGCTTAAACAGCGGTTACAGCAAAAGTTGCTTCAGAAACTCTCCCCTCAGCAGATCCAGATGATCAAACTGCTGGAGATACCCACCATGCAGATTGAGCAAAGGATCAAGAAAGAACTGGAGGAGAATCCGGCGCTGGATGAAGGCCATGAGGAAGATGAAGCTACTGATGATGAACTTGATGAGGATCTTTATGACGGTGATGACAGGGACGAGGAAGAGTTCACCTTCGATGATTACCTGGATGATGATGATATCCCTGAATACAGGCTTCAGTCGCAGAATTACAGTAAAGACGATGATAAAAGGAATGAAATACCATTTTCAACAGGATCGTCGTTCCATGAGCACCTGCTTTCGCAGTTCGGGCTTCGTGAACTTAAAGATAACCAGCGTGTTCTGGGTGAATATATAATCGGAAATATTGATGAAGACGGGTATCTAAGGCGGGAATTATCAAGTATTGTAGACGATCTTGCTTTCCTTCAGAATTTAATTACCACAGAAGAGGAACTTGAAGAAGTACTTGAGGTTGTCCAGGATTTGGAGCCTGCGGGTGTAGGTGCAAGATCCCTGCAGGAGTGCCTGCTGCTTCAGTTGAAAAAAGACCGTACATCGTCTCCTGAATCTGAGATGGCATATACGATTCTTAATAATTATTTCAATGAGTTTTCTAAACGTCATTATGACAAAATCATAGCACGTCTTGGTATCAGCGAAAATGATCTTAAGTCAGCTATTGACGAAATACTTAAACTCAATCCAAAGCCGGGAGGCGCATTCAGTGAACCATTCAGCAAAACTGCCCAAGCCATAATTCCCGATTTCATTCTTGAATTAAGCGACGGTGGTTTCGACCTGCATCTTAACACAAAAAACCTTCCTGAACTGAGACTAAGCAAGTCTTATACCGAAATGCTGCAAACATACAATCGTGGAAAGGGGCAAAACCGGGATCTGAAAGATGCAGTTCAGTTTGTAAAACAAAAGATAGATGCAGCAAAATGGTTTATTGATGCAATAAAACAAAGACAAAACACCCTTCTTCTAACAATGAATGCGATCCTGAAATACCAGGAAGAGTATTTTCTCGAGGGAGATGAGACCAGGCTGAAGCCAATGATCCTTAAGGATGTAGCTGAAATGACCGGCCTTGATATCTCCACAGTGTCAAGGGTGGCCAACAGCAAGTACATACAGACACATTTCGGAATATATCCTCTTAAGTTTTTCTTTTCCGAGGGGCTCCAGACCGATAGCGGAGAAGAAGTATCGACAAGGGAAATAAAGAAAATCCTTCAGGACTGCATCGGCAATGAGGATAAAAGAAAACCTCTGACTGATGAAAGGCTCACGGAGATACTCCAGGAAAAAGGATACCAGATAGCAAGACGTACAGTTGCAAAATACAGGGAACAACTTAATATCCCAGTGGCAAGACTCAGAAAGGAGATTTGATGGAAAAAACAAAGTTTGAAAAATACCAGATAATTTGGGCTAAAGTGATCAGTGTACTGTTTCATCCTTTGTTCATGCCTTTATACGGTGTTCTTATAATTTTTATGGCACCCACGCTATTCTGGTACCTGCCGTTCAAAGTCAAGAGGATAATCTTCCTTATTATACTTATAAACAATGTTTTGATACCGATTTCCTTACTTCCATTCTTCAGGCACCGGAATATTGTAAATTCTTTAATAATGGAGGAGAGAACCGACAGGATCATACCTCTGCTGGCAGCTTCTTTGCTTTATTCCATCACCTCTTTTGTTCTTTTCAGGCTTCAGATACCTGTCTTTCTCAAGACATGGTTCTATTCCATTTCATTCCTGTCTGTTCTGTTGCTTCTTATCACGCTGTGGTACAAAGTGTCTATTCATTCAGCAGCAGCAGGTGCACTGATAGGAACCATACTGGCATTATCACTTAAAATGTCGGTGTCGCTCGGATGGTTTTTTATCACTTCATTAGTCATTTCCGGATTTGTCCTTGCATCGAGGCTCAGACTTAATTTGCACAATCCTCTGCAGGTTTACACCGGTTTTATAGCAGGTCTTGCAGGGATCAGCCTTTTCATATTATTCTTCCAGTAGTTCAGAAAGGGCTTTATCAAGTAACCCTCCACTTTCTTTATTTATGTTGACTGGCAGATTGTGCCGGGGCAGCTTTATATCCTGCAGTTTGCCGCATTCTTTTTGTAACAACTTTCCGAACCATCCTTTCTCTGACAGGTAATCAGCCAGGTATTCCTGCTCGGTCTGGCCCGGAGTAGGTATTAACACAGCATTCTTCCCAATGCTGACAAGTTCCATGATACTTGTATATCCCGATCGCGATATAACAATTTCAGTATTAACCAGCAGCTTTAACATTTCATCTCCGGGAATATGACTGATGAAAGTGATATTGTTAATGGTTAATGTGTGATATCCCATGGAGGGTTCACCTTCTAGTATTATAGATTTTTCACCTGTTTTCAGAAGCACATCTGCCAGTTTCTTTTTCAGCATTTTCCTCTGAGGTTCAGGACCGGATAGTATTACGGAATATTTTATTCTCGTGCTGTGATCTTCTGATAACCCATTATAATTGCTGAACCTGCTCAGGATCCCTATGTATCTGGTGTTCCCTGGCAGCTTTATTCCATGTGATAATTTCCCAGTCAGGTTTTCCTCTCCGGGCATGTCAGGAATGAAACAGAAATTGAAACGTTTCATTACTGCCCTGCTTAACATAAGCATCGGGTAGTGTATAATCCTCATGAATCCCGGTAGTGGGATGGAAGGAAAATGGAGAATCAGAACACTTTTGATTCTTTTGTTCCTTAGGCCGATCCTGCTGTCGCTGATAACGATATCGACAGAATATTCCCGGATAGCCTTCCTGAGGTCTTTATATTCACTGATGCAATGGCTTATGAATGCTGGCAACCTGGCCATAACAACCAGGTACTGGGGAAAAATACCTGAATACCTGATCCTGAATCCGGGTAACAGGAAATGCTCGAGGCCGGGCAACTCACTTTTCAGAAAATCAATATGCGTTTCACCCGAGCCGATTATCACCCGGTGTCCCCTCGCATGCAGTTCTTTTGCTATGGGGATTATCCGGCCGGCATGGCCCAGCCCCCATTCGAGGGGAGAGATAAGTATGGTTTTACTGTTACTCAAGATCAACCTGAAACCTGTGTCCTGATGCCAAGATTCTCAACCCTGCCTGCAATATACTTCAACTCTTCAACAGGTACTTTGGTAAGTAGCCTTCCGATAGGTGTATCCCTTGCAATAGTATAAATCATAACTTCAGCAGGTTTTATTTTTGTAAGCGCCTTAAGCCAGGCGTCTATTTCCTCTGGTGTCGTATTATCGATACTATTTCCCTTATAACGTCCACGCAGGAATAGTGTCTGAATGATCACCCTGCCGTTAAACCTGGCAAGATTCTCTATGAGCTCATCTGCATTGATATTAATCCTGGGCTGATTATGTTTAATAATTGTCTCCGTAAATGCTGAATCGAGTTTAAGTATATTCATATCGACTTTCATCAGCGCCTCCCTTATCGATGGATCTGTAATGGTTGTTGCATTAGATAGTACAGCGATTTTTGCAAGCGGAAAGAATTTGTTCCTCAACAAGATGCTATCATAGATTATTTCAGGGAAGTCAGGATGCAGTGTAGGCTCTCCGTTACCGGCATAAGTAATAACATCGGGCCGGATATCCCCGGTCTTCATTTCCTGTAATCGTGATGCCAGGGCTTCATACACTTCCTCACGCAGAGGCAGGTAGCCACCCTCCTTTTCCACAGGGGGAGACCATCCGCATTCACAATAAATACAATTGAAATTACATACTTTCTTCCTGCCGGGCAGGAGGTTAATGCCCAGTGAAACGCCAAGGCGCCTGCTATTTACAGGTCCAAATACTATTTTATCGAAAAGGAATGTACCCATTTCACTGCTTCAAATGGCATCTCAAAATTAACATAATTATTGTTTCTCCTCAGACAGGTCAGATCAGCCTTTGTACAGTTGATCCGGGTTTTAGTTTCAGATTGACCAGGTCTGCATCTTTTATCAACAGCAGGCCGGGTCTTTTACCCGGTTCAATGCTGCCGTAAATGTTTTCACACAGTGCTTCTGCACCATTTATTGTAGCCCACCGTACAAGGTCTTCCAGAGGAATATCAGGAAATTCTCTGCTTATTGTCATGATCTCCCCGAAGATGCTTAGTTTATTATTGGATGACAGGCTGTCAGTCCCTATGACTATCTTACATCCTTCTTCATAGAGCATATCAGCGGGAGGTACCCTGCCTTCAATGAAAAGATTTGAATTTGGGCAAAGGCAATAGTAGAGATTATCACGCTTCTTCAGAAGTCTGACCTGTTCTCTCTTAATAAATGTATTATGGACAAGGACCAGGTTACCTGTATTGTTTAGTTCCCCGAGGACAGCTGCTACATGGTTTTCGACAGTACTGAGTTCTGTTGCCGGGGAAAGAAATTTGCTGTACGATTCCATAATCGGTCCTGCATGATCTCTCAGGAAAGTTATCTCATCAGGCGACTCCAGGAAATGCAGAGAGCTGATCCTGTTGCTCCTTGTGGAGTTCTTAATAAGTCTTAAAAGAGGGATAGAGATTGAATAAAGAGCATGGGGTACCATTTCCCACAGGATATTATATTCATCGGCTAGCCTTGAAAGTTCCTTGATTTCTGAAAATCTTCTGCCTGCTTTTTCAGGATCTATGCCAAAGACTTCGAGCAGGCTGATATACTTTATCCTGCTATCCGTTTTCAGAGCAAAGGTTGACGATGAGTTACATATATCAGCACAAAGGACAATACCTTCCCTGTACATCTCTGAATCAGCATCCCTTATTGATTTCTCAATTTCATATCCGGGATTATGTCTGATGGTGTTAACATTCATAAGGAAAGGGCCAAGTCCCGTTCGCATTTTTATCTCATTCCTGAGATAGGATAGTTCGAGATGACAATGGCAATTAATAAAACCAGGAACAATAATTCCGTTGTGGAATTCAACAGAGTGTTTTTCATGCAGATGGCCTCCTGTATCCTCAACGTTTACTATTGTTCCGTCATCATTTGCGGTAATAATTCCCCTTTTTACCGGGAGGCCGGTTGAGGTAAAAATATATTGAGCAGAAAAATATCTCATTTAGTGTCTCCTTGTATAAGCTGAATACTGGTAACCCTAATATGTTTCTGCCACCTGCCCTGTTGCGAATCGTGATCAAGAAGCCATCCTTTTATGTGTGTAAACGATGGATCTGTAAGCCTTTTTTCAAGTGTGTATTTATGAACAGCTCCATCCCTTATCAGTTCAACTTTGTTCCAGTAATCCCTTACACCTTCTTCTGTCGCTCCGGCCCGCCAGAAAAACAAATTAACCCTGGGATTTATACTCTGGTCATCGTCGTATACGATTGCATTAAAGGATAAAACGTAAAGGCCGGTATCACTGACTGCTATATCTACCGGAACTGGATTGGTGATTCCTGTCTCAGGTACGGCAATTGTTGTCGGACCCTTCCAAAGGTTAAATGTGACCGGAGTTACCTTTGGTATTTCAGATTCAAGCCTGGATTCAAGTATACTAAGGTTTGCAATAACTCGGTCGTGCAGTTTTTCAAGCTTATCCGGATTTTTCAGAAGGTAATAATGGATTGTTCTGTTAATTTGTTCTATGGTATAGCCATGGGTCCTGATAACTTCCATGTAATTAGATGTAGAATCTTTTTCAGCAAATCTCATTCTGACATTAGGGATTGAGAGAAGCCCGTCGGTGATATATATATCAGTTAGCACATTTACAAGATCTTTGTCAGATATTATGTCGCGTTTTCGGATCTTTTCATCACTTTTCCGGCAAGAGAAAGAAAAGACAAAAATTACAACGAGTAATATATTGAGCGTCTTTTTCATATTCATAGTTATTTTTCTTCTCCTTTCCTGACAAGGTATTTTCTTGTAAGAAACCTTACAGGATACCAGGCAGCCCAGTAGCCGATTAAAAGGACCGTCGCCGGGACAATGATGAAATCCTTTATTTTCATCACCACAGGGTAGGCCTCCAAAATAAGGGACTCGCTGTTAAGCTTTATTAAACCATAACGTTGCTGAAGCCAGCATATTACAAAACCAAGGATTATTCCGGTAATTGCTCCTGAAATTGATATCAGCCATCCTTCGAAGATAAATATCTTTCTGATCAGCCGGTTGTCAGCTCCGAGACTTCTGAGGATTTCTATATCTCTCTCCTTTTCAATGATCAGCATAGTCAGGGATCCTATAATATTGAAAGAAGCTATGAGAAGGATCAGGGTAAGAATAATAAATATTGCCAAACGTTCTGACCGCATAACCTTGTAGAAAATTTCCTGCAGCTCAAACCTGTTCCTGACCACGTACTCATCACCAAATATCTTTTTCACATCATCCTGTATCTGGTTGATCTTTTTACTTTTGTCCGTCAGTATTTCGATTGCGCTTACCTCAGTGCTGTATTCAAGCAGGTCCCTGGCAAATTCCAGCGGGATAAAAACATATTTGGAGTCGAACTCCTGTTCTACCTCAAATACGCCCGATGGCGTAATATACCTGTCTATAAATGCGTTTTCAGGGTTAAGGTTAACGCTGCCCGTCCGCTTTGGTATATAGATATGTAATGATGTTATAAAGTTCACGTTAAGCCCGAGATACCTTGCCACGCCAGCGCCAACAACAACTTCCGGCCTTCCCCCGGGACTCCAGAGCCTGAACTCTCCTTCCCATGTCACACTGTCAATACCGGTTACCTTCGTAAAATTATCATCAACGCCTTTAATAGTTGCTATATATTGCCTTTCGTCATACCGTAGAAGGGCATTCTCTTCAAGCGTAAGTGTGTATGCTTTTATGCCGTCAAGTTCGGATAACTGACGGATACTTGCAGAATCGGGAGTAAACACTTTTCCCTCGGCCACAGTGATTTTAAGATCGGGATCAAAGGTCCTGAAGATAGTATTAACCATCTCTTCAAGTCCATTGAAAACAGAAAGGACAATTATCAGGGCCATGGTTCCCACACTGACTCCGGCAACGGAAATTGCTGAAATAACATTTATTGCATTTCTCGATTTTTTTGCAAGCAGATATCTCTTTGCTATGTAGAATGAGAGTTTCATCTGACTTTTTCAGCGATCACAATAAGTCCTGTCCCTGTTTTGTGACTAATATTCTGATCAATAATATTAAGAAAAAAGCTGACAGGATAGAACAGCAGGTAGTAAAACGGAAGGATAATAAAAAACAGGTATGATATGTTTAAAAGCCTGACAGGGTATTTCATTGACAGGATCCAGGATATATGACCGGCCCTGCCGTATGTATACCGGACGTTAATCTTTGAAAATCCTGCTTCAGAAAGTTTAGCAGTAATCTCCTCTTTCCCGTATCCGTCCCTGACATGTTCGTCGATAAAAGAACTATCATCTTCATCCTGAACATCAGAGCCTCCTTTGTCAGATGGTGTGGAAATCAAAAGGAAACCTCTTTCTTTCAGGGCATTGAAAAAATTACTGAAGACAGTTTTATCTTCCTCAATGTGTTCCATTACATCTACAGTAAGGATGAGGTCGTACACGGATTTTTCGCTGAAAGTTACCAGATCGCACGTTTCGAAATGTACTCTTTCGGACCTTCCTGTTTTCATGAAGAAGTCTGTGCACCCTGTTATTTCTTCACTGTTTATATCAATGCCTTTTATTTTCCAGCCCCCGTATCTCGAGCTCATCCTCCAGGTGTACTGGCCTAAACCGGAACCTGCATCAAGTACCATAGCATTTGAAGGAAGTCTCCTGGCTATTTTACGGATAGCTTTCCTGACATGCCATGTTCTCAGAAGCAGGAGATCCAGAAAAATGTAAAGTAACTTTCTGAGAAAAGGGGATTTGCCAAAAAATCCCCCCAGTACTTTCTTTATAGGTTCATATCGCATCGGGTCACGATTTCAACAGTTTATCTATGTTATCAATGTAATCATAACTGTCGTCGATAAAGAATGCCAACTCAGGTACTATTCGAAGCTGATTTCTTATTTTCTGTCCCAGCTCAAACCTTATCTTGGGCAAATGGTCAGTTATATAACCGAGTATTTCACCCTGATTCTGCGAAGGAAAAACACTTATGTAGACCTTTGCAAAAGAAAGATCAGGACTCAGCCTTACTATGGTAATTGAAACCAGTTTTCCCGGGGCAATTTCATTTCCCTTTCTCAGAAATATTTCTGCCAGTTCCTTCTGGATCAGTTTAGATACTTTTTTCTGTCTCGTCGATTCCATCACTATTCCTGATTAATCCGACAAAGGTACAATTTTCCTGCTAATAGCTTTTCTCAAAAAAAAGGATTAGGTTTGCGGGGAATTTATTCGAGTGTTAAAAATGGATACAGTTGTAAGCGGAATAAGATCAACAGGCAATTTACACCTTGGTAATTATTTTGGTGCAGTAAGGAATTTCCTCAAGATGCAGAAGGAAAATAATTGTTACTTTTTTATTGCAGATTATCATTCACTTACAACCCATCCTAAGCCGGATCATCTTCATGAGAACATAAAGCAGGTACTGGCAGAATATCTTGCCTGCGGTATTGATCCGGGGGTTGCTACGGTTTTTATTCAGAGCGACGTTCCTGAAGTAACCGAACTTTATCTTTTGCTTAATATGAATGCTTACGTGGGAGAGCTTGAGCGTACAACATCATTTAAGGAGAAAATACGTAAACAACCTGATAATATCAACGCCGGCCTGCTTACATACCCGGTCCTGATGGCGGCAGATATAATTATTCACAAAGCTAACAAGGTGCCGGTCGGCAAGGACCAGGAGCAGCACCTTGAGATGACCCGTCGGTTTGCCAGGAGATTTAATACCATGTATGGCGTGAACTATTTCCCTGAACCTGATGCATATAATTTCGGTAAAGCACTTGTTAAGATACCGGGACTTGACGGTACCGGTAAAATGGGAAAAAGTGAGGGTAACGGGATATTCCTAGCGGACTCACCGGACAAGATTAAGAAAAAAGTGATGAAAGCTGTTACCGACGCAGGACCCACAAAACCGGATCAGGCGATGTCAGAACCCATTAAGAACCTGTTTACCATAATGAGTGTGGTATCTGAAGAATCGACTGTAAAATATTTCAGTGAAAAATATGCAACATGTGAGATTCGTTATGGTGAGATGAAAAAGCAGCTGGGTGAAGATATTGCCAGGTTCACTGAACCTATTCGTAAGAGAATAAATGAAATCTATTCGGATAATGCGTACATGGCAAAAGTTGTTGCTGAAGGAGCCGAAAAGGCCAGGGCAAGCGCGGCAGCAACAGTGAAAGATGTGCGGGAAATAATAGGTTACAGGAGATTTATTTAAATAATAAAAGCCAGGCTGTTAACCTGGCTGCCCTGAAGAATCAAGTATATGATGGAGATTGCCTGTACTATGGTATAAACAAAATGCGTGCCAAAAACATTTTTCTGCCATCAAAGTTGTTGTCAGGGTTGCCTGAAAATATTCCGGGTCTGGCCTCCCGACCTTCTGACTACTTCACTGGACATTACATTATATCTTTCGCCTTGTAACAGGAAAGGGAATCTCCCATCCCCAGGTAAATGGTTTTTAGCTGCGGCCCGGTACCCCGGGCTCATTATCTCTTACAAAGATAGCAGTGTCCTTTATATTACCGCCAACTATAACAAGTGCTCCATTTACCGGTCCGCGCGTTTCAAATTATATATCCTCTCTGAGATTCTGAGCGAAATATTGTATGGCCGGAAGCATAAGAGCCCATAAAATAAAAATGAGCTTGGGAAGGTGGTTTTTCATAAAGTAATTATTTTAATAATCAGATAGCTACTCTGAGGGAAATGATGAAATTTCTTCCAGGTGCCACTATCCCGGATGAATATGGACGATACCTGTAATCAAGAATATTCTCGATGCCCCCGTTTACCGTACCCCATTTCGCAAAATCGTACGATATTTTAAAATTAAGTGTATACCACCCTGGCGACCATGGATTACCATTACTGTCGGTTGCATATAAATAGGGTTTGGATATCTCAGAAGGCGCCATCCCGGAGAATTTCTTGGGTCCGTTATATACTGCATAAAGGTCCGCTTTAAGGCCCATCCTGTCGTAGACAAGATGTGTGGCTCCGAATACGGGCGATGCGTGCCTTAATGGAACATCATTATCCTCCTTACCCCAGGTTATATTAATTGAGGATCTCAGCATGAAACCCTCTGATATGTTTACCCTGGTACTTATAGCCAGACCATATACTTTTGCATGACCGGCATTTACTACAGCCTCTACCTTGCTCAACTCACCTCCGTAAATTATAGAATCCTGCCCGTCAAAAAGAAAATCATGCCTTACCATTGCATTATTAAGCCAGGTGAAGAAACCTGCAATTTCGATTTGCGCTACATCTGAAAACTCTCTCGAAATTCCAAGTTCCGCATTCCAGGCATATTCAGGTTTGAGATTTGGATTTGGAACCACCACAATCCCGGGAGCGGAATCAAAAACCTTGCCTGCGTCATCGAGGTTGGGAGATCTGAATCCGGTAGATCCGTTGACATTTATCTGGGTATTTTTATCCGGACGGAACACAATACCAACTGATCCTGTTACTGCTCCATTTGAGATAGAGATCTTGTCGAATGGAAAATTATAATAAGAGTTGTCAGCAATAGTAGAATGAAGATCAGCATAATTGAACCTTATCCCCGTATTAAAAGTGATCTTCTCTGAAAGATTGTTTTTATAGCTGCCATACGCGGAAGCACTTCTGTATTTATTTTCACCGTTTGGATAACGTGAGCCGGCAGGATTCGTCGCCTGAGTGATAATGTCTCTCGTCTGGGCAACAGAACTTATATCATTGGCAACAAGTTCGGCACCATAACAGAAAAGCTGTTTTTCTTCGGCGGTCTTCTTTTCAAAATCGAGATTTATTGAGTATATCTTTACCTTTTCAAATTGTTCGTTCATCGTTGCCGATCCTCTTGTCCTGTCGTGCCGACTCTCTTTGTAGTTCTGCATGGCGGCAATTATTTTCAGCTCGTCGTAGAACCTGTTTGAGCCGGTGAAGATTGCCTGGATAGTATTCATCATCCATACCTGGGGACCGTAATACCAGTCTCCGTACCGCAGCATTCCTGATCTGTACTGTATTAGCCTGTCGTACCGGGGTACATCCGATAATGCTGAATAATGATTTGAAAATGTCAGGTCTGTTCCGGGCGAGATACGAAGCCTGAGCTTGTTCATTGCATTTACCTGGCTATAACCTGAAAAAACCTGGAGTTCCGGATCGGGATTGGTAAATACAGAATCAATACCGTTAATGTTTCTGACATATTCCGGCCTTTCATATTCAGGATATCTTCCTGATCCCATCCTGAGATCATTATAATCGGTATAGGTTATTAATGAGAGGAAAGCCGCCTTCTGTCCTCCGATATTAAATCTTAAATGTCCGGTTTTCTCCTTGTTTGCAGAAGAAAATCTTGTAAAAGCCCCGGCGCGGAAGACCGGTCTTTCTCCAGTGGAAAGAACAGGTTTCAGCGTATGAAAATCCATAACACCACCGAGAGCGTCACTTCCGTAAATAGATGCCCCGGGCCCGAAAATAATCTCTGTCGATTCGAGCGAATTCGGATCGAGCGAGATTACATTCTGAATATTACCTTCCCTGTAGATAGCATTATTCATTCTTACGCCGTCAACAACAATCAGAATCCTGTTTGTTGCAAATCCCCTGATCATGGGACTGCCTCCTCCCATCTGACTTTTTTGTATAAATACTTCATCCGACATCCCGATCAGGTCGGCCGCAGTCTGGGGATTCTGAAATTTGATTACCGGCCCGGCAACAACTGAAATCTTATTTGGTACCTCATTCCTGTTCTGTTCCCATCTGTTAGCAGAAATGACAAATTCCTCAATCGCAAATACTTTATGATTGAGGATTACTTTATTGTCAGAACCTATTATGTCGTTAATATTTAAGCATGTACGTTCATATGAAAAATGCTGGAAACAGACAGGCTCATCTCTGCTGAATGCAGAGATATCAGCTTTCCCCGACCTGTTTGAGTAGATAAAATTAGTCTTTGCCTGGTTATGGATTATTACATCAGGTATTGGATTATTACTTTCAGAATCAATAACTGTTATTGTCTGGGTGTAAGCTGTAGTAAGTACACCAAAGATAAAAAAGACTGCAAGAATTATTTTTCTGAACATTTATTTACGGATCGATTTGTCACCAATAAAATTCCGGACCAAAAATAATCTAATATCATGTTACTCCAAAACTGTATTTAATGGGTAAGTTATACCAATCATTACAGGTTAAGCCATTAATTTCTTAAATTTGGAATGTCCCTGATAAATGATAAACTATTCTAAAGTGAGAAGAAAAGGCCCTTTAATAATTCTGGTAGTCCTTATTGCCGGGCTTTCTGTAATAATCTTTTTTCTTGCAAGGGGAAGCAGGAACGTATTTACAGATCCTTATTCTGTTATACCTGAAGATGCTTTTGCAGTTATTGAATCTGCGGATTTGCCTGAGTTTCTTAATAAAATAACGACAAGTAACGGGCTGTTTAATGAACTTAATTCAATCAGTGAATTCGAAAAAACAGGCAATAAGATCATCGCTTTAAGGGACTATCTCACCAAAGAATCCGTACATTCAGTATTAGAAAACAACCTTGAAGTATTGTCTTTCCACATGGATAATGATGGTTTGACTTTTCCATTGTTATCGGTCAGTTTACCTCCTTCAGTAAGGTACAGCCAGTTGAAGAGCATACTGGTTTCGTCTGGCAATGCCCGGTTAATTGAATCTGGCATCGGGAAGACAAGGCGAATGAAAGTGCCATTCAGCATATCGGGAAATAATGACACTCTTCATCTGGCATTCAGTACAGGAATGCTATTATGTACAACATCCAAAGAACTGCTTGAAGAAGCATTGTCAAAAAAGGATAAAGGTTCAGATATCAGGTCTGCGCCTGGCTTTTTAAGAATTATGTCTGCTTCCGGAAAGGGACAGGACAAACTTTTCTTTGTATTCGGTAACCTTACTAAAGTATTTGAAAAGATGACGGGGGGTAAAGCACCTGTTTTAGTCTCCGGCATTTCCAGGATCGCGGGAAGTGTTGAGGGAGATATTTATTTGGGGGAAGATGGTTTTACTCTTAGTGGCTATGCAGATACAAATGATTCCACCCAATTCATGTACCGTGAAAAGTATCTGACGCCCGGCAGTTTTAATACC
>CAZQRQ010000035.1:0-34801 GCA_964595725.1 uncultured Rikenellaceae bacterium
TTGAGATCCATGTTTTGTTGTGACCAAGATTACCCCGTTTGCTGCCCGCGCACCATAAATAGCTGCCGAAGCATCTTTCAACACTGTTACACTTTCAATATCTTGCGCATTAAGGTCTTGTAAATTATCACGTGGCACACCATCAATGACAATGAGTGGATCATTATCGTTAAACGTACCTGTTCCACGAATCAATATGCTGAGATTCTCAGCTCCGGGCTGTCCGGTACGCTGATTGACGACCAGGCCAGGAAGTTTACCCGCCAGAGAAGTTGTAACGTTAACTGAGGGACTTTGAGCAATCTCAGCACCCACAACTTTTGAAATAGAACCCGTCATCGTCTCTTTTCTTTGAGTACCATAGCCAATTACGACAATTTCTTCCAGTCCTGTAACTGTGGATGACAATTCCACGTCAATAGTTCTTCTTCCCGACACATTTACTTCCAGGTTCGTATATCCGACATATGAGAATACGAGTATGGCAGATCCGTCAGGAACATTTATTGTATATGTTCCTTCAGCAGATGTGATATCACCTGTTGTTGTTCCTTTAACCATAACGGTTGCTCCGATCAAAGGCTCTCCCGTATTTGAGTCAGTGACCTTGCCACTAACCTGGAATTGTTGCAGATCAGTAACTACTCCTGTTGCCATTACTTGTAAGAGGCTACAAATGGAGATTATAAGAGCCAGGTTTATGGTTAAAAGATATCTTTTTATTCCCATTTTTATCAGAGGGAAATATTTTAAAAGAATTTTTTTCATAGTTTTGCAAAGTTTTTATGAATTTAACATACTAATGGCCTGCTAAAAGAAAGGAGGTTTCATTAGAAGGATTTGTGAAAATTTAGCGCAGGATGTAGCAGCATCCTGCGTTTTTTATCGTGGCTTTAGTTTTTCATAGGCAAACAGATTTAGGTTATTATTAGGGTCAAAGAAAAATTATTTATTTCCTAGTTTGTGGTATCTGTAAATCGTCATTTAGTTAAATAAAAGTGGTAATGTTTCGTACAGGTATAATCTCCATGCCAGCCAGGTATGTGCTCCGGGTGTACGGTTGAAAACATGTTTAATGCCTTTCTTTATCAAGAATTCTGAAAGGCTTCTGATCCCGGCGTATAAACCATCTTCCGTACCACAGCCGATCCAGAAAAGTTTCATTTCTTTATTTATTTTGTCAGGCACGGAGGTCAAACTAATCAATGCCGAATCCTGCTCTACATTTCGAACTGCTACACTATATGGTAAAGTATTAGAGAATTTATCAAGATTTGCAAGCCCGACAGAAAGAGTTTGTTTCCCACCCATTGACAATCCTGCAATCGCCCTGTCTTTTCTGTTTGTTGATGCATTGGATGTTTTTTCAACGAAAGGAATTACATCTGTTAATAGATCCTGTTCGAAGATATTCGGTGTCTGATTGGACATGGAATTTGAACGGACGATTCCGGGAAAAGAAACGTGCATGAGAGGCATGACAATTAACATCGGTTTTATTTTCCCTGCTGCAAGAAGGTTGTCTGCAATCCTGTTAGCTTTCCCTATCTCAGTCCATCCGTTTTCCGTATCACCTATGCCATGTAGCAAGTATAACACGGGAAATTTGTTCTTTGAACGAGTATCATAATCAGAAGGTGTGTAAACATATAAACCTCTTGTAGTTCCTGTAATATTAGAATGATACCTGTGAATATGAATGGTACTGTGTGGTACGACTTGTTTTGAGAAATATAATGGTTGTTTCTCTGGAACTTCCACCAGATTTGTCATTGAATTACGGCCTTTCTTCAGATCATGATTCATAGGATCGACAATATGCATGCTGTCCACCATAAAGTTATACCAATAAATATCTGGTTCCAGGAGGCCTACAGTAATATTCCATAACCCTGACTCATTTTTTTGTAAAGGAGCATTATTCATACCTGCATCATTCGTTACAAGTGTAACGATCCTTGCTTCTTCTGCCATAATCCTGAAAGTAACAGTCTGATAAGGATGCACCTCAAGAGTTAGGGTGTGCTGTGGCTGCAACTGAGCTCTGGCCTCAAGCGAATTTAACAAGGTCAGAATGAGCAAGAACGATCCAAATGAACAATTTTCTTTGTTTATCATTAATTTAATGTCAGGTTTGAAATAAAGGGCTAAAAGCTTTCATGTATTCAAATAAATTGATACATACCGACGGTTCTATGATGCTTTAGTCTCGTATTGATTTACAGTAGAATGTCACTGAGTATTCAATATTTTCATGGTTTAGGAATTTGCCCATTGAATGTAATTCCCTCTCTATTAATGCCATTTTTCATCATTAAACCGCAAATCACAATTGAATAATAATTTTGATCGCGGTAACTTTCACGTGTAAATCTATGCTATTTTTTCGTGAAATGCAATAGATCAGATAGGAAATTTTTATGATACATATGAGTATATAATATTTTATTACATACAATACTACATAGTAAGTGGTTTATTTTAAGTATATAAGATGTATTTTAATCTAGAGATAGGTGAACTTATTTATTCTGCTAGAGTGTCAGCAACAGATGAATAAATGACTATCTTTTTAAGATTGAAGTATTCCACTGAAAATCTACATCAATGAGTATCTCTGTATGGGAATCCTGTGAAATGCCCTGAATTTCATCAATCAGCAAATTAGCTGCTATTTTTCCCATCTTTCTTGGATCCTGGTTGATGACTGATAAAGTCGGGCTAAATAAACGAGCGGTGTCACTTAAGCCATATCCTAAAATACCAATATCATCAGGAATTTTCAATTTGGTTTTTCTTATTGCTTTGTAAGCTCCCGAGGCAACACGATCATTAACTGCAAGTATAATTTCAGGTAATTCACCGACTGAATTTAGTTTTTCAAATGCCCTTATACCATCGTCAATCTCGTATCCACCTTCAATAATCCATTCATCACGAATTGGAATTCCATTGTTCATCATAGCTTCTTTATAACCACTGCATCTCTCACTGCCAATGCTTGTACTTAAATAACCGGCAAAATGGGCAATTTTTGTATATCCACTGGCGATTAATTGATTAAGCGCTTCTATGGTGGCGACTTTGTCTTTGAATGCAACATAACTGAAATTCAGCTCCTTGATAGCACGGTCGAAAAATACCAGAGGAATCTTCATTTTGCGGGCATATTCAAATACCTTATGATCGGATGTTTCTTGTGAAACACAAACGAGAAGGCCGTCAACGCGCATACCGATCAGATTCATAATATTATTTTTCTCAAAAACTTCCCTTTCCCGGGATACGGTGAGGATAATATTATAATTATGTTCCTTAGCAGTATCGATAATGCTGTCGACAAGAAATGAAAAAAAACAATTCTCGAGATCCGGAACGACTATTCCCAGTATAAAAGTTTTTTGAAGTGATAATTGTTTGGCAATGAGATTTGGTGAATATCCCATTTCTTCGACAGCATCATGAACCCTTCCCTTCATCTCATTAGAAATGTCGGGATGATTTCTCAATGCTTTTGAAACGGTAATACGTGATACGTTTAATTTGTCTGCAATGTCTTGTTGAGTTATATGATGATTTGCCTTCATTTTCAACCGTATCAATTATTTTCCCGGTAAAGCAATGCAAAAATACAATTTTCCCTAAAATTTCTGGCATGCATTTATCACAATCAACAGTAATCTGTTATTAATATGAAATTTATACTACTTTCTAGGGGTTCATTATTTAATTTCCCATGCATTTAATGTTGCCATAAGGAATCTATAAGGTGGGATTTTACCCATAGATATGGTCTACCACCTAAACTAATTTAAGCTAATATTCAAAACGCATAATAAAAAATGCCTGGCCGTTTTGAGACAAATGCGGCAAGGCATTTTTACCTGCTAAATCCTTGATCGGTTCAGTTGCTAGTCTCTTCAACGAACTGCTCGCGGATACTTTTATTATGATTAAAAGAAGAATGGATATAGAATACTGCTAATTTTAAGAATCAGAAAAACTGTTTTATAATTCTTCATTTTTCAAATCAGTTAAGGTCATTTTTCACTATTTATTCAGCATTTCATTTACAGCATTTGAAAGGAAGATATATGTTGCACAGATATCTATAACATATTCATTCTCACCCCAGAAGAAAGGCCAGTCTTCCTTGTTTTCCCAGAAATCAGGCTGAAACATCAGCAAGCCGGGAACGACTCCACCGGCGATAAAGCTGAAATCAGCCCTGTTAGTGCCGTAAGCTACCTGCTTGGAACGTGTTCCCACACCTGAGACAAAGGAAATATTTGAATAGGGATGACAGCCGAAAATGTAATTCAGCCCTTTAAAAACATATTCATTATCGATAATATCCGGGAAGTTCTTATTGGCAAGGTAGTTTGTTATGGCAAAACTTATCACACCGTTATTGCCGCCCCAGCCTCTTCCGGAAATCGGAACTCCATACGGATTATCCTCATTGTAAGCATCAGCAGCTTCCTTATATTTGACGACATATTCTCTCAGTTTGGCTTTAAAGTCGCTGTCCATATATGGGATAGCCTGTAATGCGCTTGATAATCCGCCGCCCCTGCCAGTCATGCCTCTCTCGAGTGAGGGCCAAAGTAACTCCAGGTACTTGTCCAGATATTTCTTGTCTTTTGTTGTAACGTATAATTGGAAAGCTGCATCCATTTCACTGCCGCCTCCGAATCTGGCGAACTGGTTGGTTGGCTGCTCCTGGCTGGCATTTTCATCCCACATTTTTTTTGCAGCAGCAAGACACCGGTTTGCAAGAGGTTTATTAAAATCACTGAGGGCCCGGTATGAGGCAGCAAGTGCTGCGGCAACAGAATAATCAGTGTTGGATGACCTGTTTGTAAAAGCCCACCTGTCATCAAGTGTGCCGCTCGATCTGCCATCTGTCTGGTAAGGTTTAAGCCTGGGATTATAAGGGAGGTTATCTGTTTCCGTTACTGCATCGCCAAGATGGTGGTATTGATGCAGGTTTGGCACTATAATTCCCCTGACAGGGTGGCCTATGTTCTCAATTTGGGCAACCAGGTTCATGGCGCCGTGTTCTATCTGCTGGAGAATGTCCGGTTTTCCGTCGGGACGATGCATATCGACATAACGTGTAGCCTGGTCGATATATGTCTCGTCACGGTCAACGCCGAATTTTTCCCAGGCATCCACGAAGTTCAGTAACACCCTGACATGTGATCCGGTCTGGATATCGTAATCACCTGCATCAAACCATCCTCCGACGGCAAGGCCGGGGATTCGCTCAAGAGGCTTGTATTTTGTATCAGTTGTTGGTCCCATCCTGTAGCCGTCAAAATGTTGATGATTGACAGGAGCTTGCAGGGCGTCATCAAGGTATGGAGCCCCGTGCCAGGTGCGATAAGCTTCATTAACTGTCATGTGGTCCATCTGGGCCGGGAACCAGACATCAAGGGTGGGATACCAGATATCGTTGTAAACTTCAGGCCCGATAATAAAGGTATTGGTCGTCTGATCACCGTAGACAATGAAGTATATACCTTGATCCTTTACAGAAGAGAAATCAAATTTCAGATAATTATATCTCATATAATCACCCCATTTTGTTACTTCTCCAGTATAGCTTTGCGTATATCTGCCTTCAGGAGTAACGCGGTAAATAGAGGCTCTTTCCAATGGTGTGTCATTCTTATCCAGTTCTATAACAGCGACCTTTTCCTGGTCGGGAGTGTATCCAACCTGCGAAAACTGGATAACAGGTTCTCTTATCCAACCCCTGGTTGCATTGGGTGCAAGATACCATTGAAGGACATTGCCTGTCTTTCCTGAAGGAAGCACGCTTCTCACGATAAACCAGCCGTTCTGGGCAAGGTTACGTCCGTCGAAAAGCATCAGCTCGCCGTCAAGAGCTTCTATGGTAACAAAATTTTCAGGGTCATCAGGAGCAAGCACGAGAGTCTTTCCTGTAGCCAGCGGATCCGGTACAATATATTCATTTCTTCCCCTGTCGTCAAAAGTGGAGTGACCTGCGTATTGAAGGACTTTTGTGCTGTTTGGCTCTGTTTTTGTCGAGCTGAATGGGTATAAAGGAAAACGGCCTGGCTTTCCATCCATGACAAAAGTCTTTTCAAAATAAGAAGATGGTATAAACTCCAGGTTGAAACCTGCGCGGGACTCAAGTTGCTCAGGAACAGGTTTGTCGAGAATAACGGTTATCAATACACCCCTGTCTTTGGGTGTTACACTTACCCTGGAGTCAAAATCATAGTCCTCGTACCTTAATACCACGTCAATTTTGTTGTTTGCCGTATCCACTGTTCTGCTTACCACACTTGGTACAAGATCCCATTGTTCAGGAGTGTTCTGGAGCCTTACCGCCCCACCGGTGGAAGTCCTTACACCGTGATGGATTAGCTCAATACCGGCATTTTTTTCATCGTTGAACATCCCGGTATACTGGTTGCTGTATACAAAAATATTTACACCAGGAGTCTCAAAATATCCCAGTTTGTTTAACGTCAGGCTCTGGCCGTATGTGCCATTTAATGCGAAAAAGAGGAGAAAAGCCGTAAATATGGCTCCCACCACTTTTTTAAACTTGGATTTGTTTCTCATGATTATAGCAGTTTGGTTATTAGTTTATTTCAAAGGTATATTATATTATACGGTCTTATTTTTGATGGAACTACAGTAAGTAAATCAATTCTTATAACCGGTCCGGAACCAATCAAAATCGACATAACCTCCGGGGGTTAAGGTTGAGTAGTAAAACAGGCCGTATCTATAACCCATGAAGTGTGGCATTGAGTATTCCATTTTTAGCTGCGTGCCAATCGGTGACCAGTTTTTACCGTCGAGGCTGAAAAAGAAATCTGCCATATCTGCCCGGTCCCTGAAGTCGCATTCAGCCCTCAGGTAAACAGTCTTCTGAATCAGAGAAACTCTTTGTTCTTCAAGCGGTTGGCCCGACTGGGCATTCACCATTACTATCGATTTAACCCCGTTTTCAAATTTAACCCCGACAAGTCCGAATTTCCTTTGCAGAAGAGCAAGTCCGGCGAAGTCGCCATCTTTCATGCCAGAAACATCAATAGAAGTTGAGCCATAACATTGTGGCCCGAAAGTACGTTGTGTAAGGGTGTTTCTTGCCTGGACAAACAATGTGTCTGTGCGTCCCGTGGTCAGCCTGAGAAAACCCTTACGCTGATTAACAGACCAGAGGTCATTTACAGGGTTATGATTCCATTGCCAGACCAGAGGAAGGGCAGGATCACCTTTTTTGCGTTTGAATTCATCTGAAGCCACTATTCCGGGGATCAATCCCTTACTGGCAGGAAGGTCAAGGTTATCTGGTGCTTTACCCTCCACACCTATGACAGGCCATTCGTTTTCCCAACGCATGGGGACCAGGTAGGGAATGCGGCCAACAGACCCGAAATCACGGAAAAGGTAGGCAAACCATTTACCGTCGGGTGTATCAACCATCCCGCCCTGCGCGACTCCTTTGTCCTGAAAAGCTATCCTGCCTTCCCAGGGACCTGTTATTTTGTCGGCCCTGTGGATAACAACAGTACGCATTCCACCCCTGGGCCAAGTAATGTTAAAAAGATAATACCTGCCATTATGCCGGAACAATTGTGAGCCTTCACCAAGGCCGCTGTCGGTGCCTGAAGGCAGGCTTGAATTCTCGATAATGACCTGGTTAATTCCTCCGGCTTTGACTCCCGACAGGTCGGCATTAAGTTCAACAAGCGTCAGCTTTTTATTTCCATAGATAAGATAAACCCTGCCGTCATCATCGAAAACCAGGGTATGATCATGAAAACTCGGGCTGAATGAGATTTCCTTCCAGGGGCCTTTTTCTATATCCTTTGTTGACCAGATATATGTTTTACCTGTTGTTGCGGAGAAGGTTGATACATAATAGGTGTTATCATGATAACGGATACAACTGGCCCATGAACCCCGCCCATAAGCATTTTTGCCGTTTTCCAGGTTAAGGGCATCATTATTTCCCAGGGTACTATACGCATAGTTCACTATCTGCCAGTTAACCAGGTCATTTGATTTCATTATAGGTACACCCGGGCTCATGTGCATGGTGGTGCTGCTCATATAGTATGTATTACCGACACGTATCATTGATACATCGGGAACATCGGCAAATATTACGGGGTTCCGGGCGGTTTTTACCTGGGCAGACACTGTTGAATTGAAAACAACGACTGTTAAGGCCACAAATCCAATTAGCAGGTTTTTCATCTACAATTCTAATAAAAGGTAAAAGTAAAAACTTATCAATCTGGTCTTTTAATACTATTTACGAAAATAAACTTTTATTATGAGTATTCATTGCCACAGAGGTATGTCTGCAAAAACTTTTAACAAATTTTACTTATTACCTAATTTTTTATTGATAAGGTTAAGAGAATACTCCGAACCAACACGTACTCTACCTCTGGCAGACGGATCTTTTAATTTTGCCAAACCATGGTCCTGGCTGAAATAGTTATGCTATGGCTAAAAGAGATTCATTTTACGATCAGGGCATCCACGGCAACCGGTCCTTGTCCCCGATTTACAATTTTAATTTTATGATGGCCTGCAGCCAGACCAGCCGTTTCGTATATTTTTTGCTGTGCCTGACGTGTGCCTTTGACAGAAAGGTCAATAGTTGCATAAATCCTGCCGTCAATCTGTATCTCTGCCTTTCCGGCTCCCTGTTCTTTCGGTGCTATAACGGTGACGCTGCTGCCGGTGAATGTGCAACTCCATGTATCTCCGGGTGTTTCGCTTACAGTAAGATCATTGTTATAGTCGCCTGATCCCAGGTTGCAGCGGCGGATCCATCCGGCGTATGTTGCTCCCGGGTCGTCATCATTGAACCATCCTTTGTCGTGTGTGATACGTAAAATCCGGCACATTGATGCGAGTGAATCGTTTATAATGCCCTGAAGTGGCTGTACCGGTCCGCTCAGGTTCACTGTCAATCCCTTGTCGTCCTGTTCAAACGTCAGCGGAACATCGCAGCCAAGCATTTCCATGAGGGATACACTGCCGGTTGTCATACCTCCGGCCTGCAGCGACCTGAGTGTGACCGGGCCACCTTTCCAATCGAGGAGTATGGCGTATACATTTCCGTTATTGCGTGTGTAACAAACTGTGTTTTCATTTTCGCCGCTTACTTCAAAAGGACGTGAGCCATAGACCGCTTCGCCATTGGTCTTCAGCCAGGCGCCAACATCCCTGCAAATCTGGATTGCTTCAGGGTCAAGGTCACCGCGACCATGTTGTGTGATATTTAGCAGCATGCTTCCATTGCGGGAGACATTTTCCAGAAGTGCCCGTATTACGCTTACGGCATCCATGTACTTCTGACCGGTCTGGTAATGCCATACGGCAAGGCTTGTTTCAGTCTGGAAAGGGTAAGCCATTATCTCCGATTCGATGAAAGCTTCGGTGCTTTTTACAAGCGAACGATCGACGAAAGGAAGCAGCTCAGGACTATCCTGGAAGCTGTTATACCGGCCGCCCACCCCTTTGAGATTGATCACTACATCCATTTTACCATTGTGGTACTGCAGAGATTTATTATAGTAGTTGGCCACAAGCTGAGGGGCCAGGAACCCAAGCCCCATGTGCACGCCCAGATCAACCTGGGAATCTCCGGCATGCTCGTCGAAATAAATTAAATCGGGATGATACTTTGTGATGGCATCATCGACCCTCCACATGAACTGGTTGGCAAAGGGGGAATGCAGCGGATCTTCCCTGGTGTGAACCGGTCCGTAAAGGTCAACAGGATCCTTGCCTTCCCACCATTTCCCTTTTCCATCCAGTATAGTCTGAAGTGCATCGTAAGGAACGTCCTGCATAGGTCCTTTCCTGTCGCTGGTGTAACGAACAGTCATAAACTGTCCCCATGTCCGGGCAGGAGAATTGTGAAAACCAATCCCAAACCGCATGCCATGCTTGCGGGCAGACTTTTCCCAGGTACCGACAATATCCACACCGGGGCCAACATTTATGGAGTTCCATGGCTGGTATGCAGAATTCCAGCAATCGAAGTTATCGTGGTGAACACCCATTGCCATGAAGTATCTTGCCCCCATTTCCAGGTATAAATCCATCAACTCATCCGGATCCCATCGATCAATCACCCAGTTTTTGCAAATATCTTTGTAACCGTATTCTGAAGGATGTCCAAAGTGGCTGATATGATATTCATATTGACGATTTCCCTGGATGTACATTCCACGTGCATACCAGTCTCCCTGCTCAGGCATCGATTGAGGATCCCAGTGTGACCAGGCTCCAAACTTGGCATCACGCCACCACCCCGGTACTGTATAAATACGGCTCATTTCTTTCCAGTCGGCTGTATAAGGACCGTCAGTCACCTTCAAAGGTGGCAGGTTCCAGATATCCGGGGCCAGGCCCAGGTCACCGTCACCGATGAGAATATAATCAATATTCAGAGCAACGTCAGTACTATCAAGGCTGATGGTCAGACTGGCATCTTCACGAATTGTAATTCCGGTTACCGCATAAAGAAAGGAACCTGTCAAAGCTCCTGAAGGGTGAATGTTCAGTTTTACACGAGGCTGGTCATTGACAACAACACTTATAGTGCCTGTGTTAATTGAAGCATAACGAATTGCCAGCCTGCTGGCTGCAGGCAGGCCAGTGAAGTACGCAGTTTGGCCGGGTGCTGTAAAACTGACGAGGTAACCTCCGGAGGCTGAATTATCTGCCACTCTGGATGCCTCACCAGTCAATCCTGCTGATTCTGCTTCAAATATGTGCTTCTCATCAGGGGTGGTATAAATGAAACCGCTTATTAATGCAAGGGAAACAAGCAGTGAAACCCGCATACCAAAGATGAATCTGAAATACGTACACACAACTATTATCGATTATATTGATCTTATCCTAATAGGTTGCTGTTAGTTTACAAAACTATAACCTTCAATATTTTCAAATCTTTGTTCAGCGAGCTGTTCCCGTAATAAACCTGGTATTCTCCGGGCTTTACTGTCATCTTTCCACTTGCCCTGTCAAAAAATTCAAACGATGAATAAGGAAGGCTGATTGTTGTTACCCGGGTTTTTCCCGACTGTACCTTAACCCTCTGGAAGCTTTTCAATGTCATAATTGGTCCATCCGGATTATGTGGATTGTGTATATAAACCTGTATGATTTCTGTACCATCTCTTTGACCGGTGTTTGAGACAGGAATTGAAAGATCAGCACATCCGTCTCGTTCAATTTCTCTATTAGAAATCTCAGCATTCCCTATAGAGAAAGTTGTATAACTCAGGCCAAATCCAAATGGGAAAAGCGGGTCGGACATAAAGCGGTAGGTACGTCCTTTCATGGAGTAATCTTCAAAGTCCCCCAGCTGATCAATATTCTTATAAAATGTAACAGGCAGCTTCCCCGACGGGTTAAAATCACCGAAAAGAACGTCTGCAACAGCCTGTCCTCCGGATTCTCCGGGATACCAGGCCTGTAATATTGCCTCACAGCTTTTTACTTCCGGGACGAATCCCAATGCGGAGCCCGACAGGCTGACAAATATTACTTTCTTGCCTGCCTGTTTCAGCTGGTTAATGCAGGTACGTTGTATATAGGGTAATTCAATATCCGTTCTGTCACCGCCTTTAAACCCGGGAAAAGATACAGGCATCTCTTCCCCTTCGAGAATATTTGACAGACCGCCAACAAATATTACCGTGTCTATTCCATTAAGTTTTTCCAATAATCCGGAAAAGTCCTGTTCAGATTCAGTGCCAAAATCAAATTCAATGGCTGCCTCCCAGGTGTAAAGCTGTTTAAAAAGTATTTCTATTTTGTAATCCTTACCCGTTTCGACTTTGTACGGAGTTTTGGAAATAAGTGTCCGCCAGTCCTCAAATTTTTTGATTGTATCTCCGTTTACTACAAGCTGGAAAGATCCTGCCGCACCGCATTTTATTATGATCTCTTCAGTCTTTGAAGGAGTGAAGACAGTCTCGTATTTTGCAGAAAATCCTTCTATGTTAACACCTGATGCCAGTGCTCTTGTTCCTTCGGTCGCCAGGTGCAAAGGAGCCGATTCCTGCTGTTCGGCGGCTATTTTGCCACTCATGTCATTGCTATTCCAGTAAGTAGCCCTGAATCCCTGTTCCCCGTTAAAAGAACATCCGGGAGCAAGGCTCTCCAGAACCTTGCTGTCTATAATATCACAGGCATTGTCATACAGAATCCTGTCTGCTGGTAATTTTGAACGGATACCATCAAGGATAGTTACTGTCTTAAAAGGTGTTCCGTTATAATTGCCCCATAACACTCTTGCATTATCTGCATTTGGCCCTATGACAGCTACTTTGTTAGCAGATCTGCTCAAAGGCAGAATATTGTTCTTATTCTGAAGCAGCGTCATTGTTTCCCGCGCCATATCAAGGGCAAGTTTTTGGTGTTCTTCATTATTGATAACGGATGATGGTATTTTGGTCCAGGGCACGATGGCATCATCATCCATTTCACCCAGGTCGAACCGGCCAACAAGTATACGGGTTACACTTTTATCTATATCTTTCTCATTCAGAAGTCCCTGTTCAACAGCGTCCGGAATATGTTTATAATTATAATCCTGCCAGGCGCATTCAACATCTGTTCCGGCCGGAATACTATTAGCCACGGCATGAGTGGCATCGGGTGAGAATTTATGCCCGTTATAAAAATCGGTAATAGCATCACAATCGGATACTACCAGGTATTTAAATCCCCAGTCGTCCCTCAGTATCTTCTGCAATAAGTTTGAATTGCCGCAGCATGGTTCGTCCTCCAGGCGCTGGTAAGCACACATTACTTCGCGCACATCTGCCTCCCGGACCAGGGCTTTAAAAGCGGGTAAGTAGGTTTCATAAAGGTCCATGGGATCAAGATTTCTTATATTAAGGGAATGGCGGCTCCATTCAGGGCCTGAGTGCACAGCAAAGTGCTTGGCGCATGCCAGCAGCTTCCTGTACCTTGCAGAGTCAGGTCCCTGCAATCCTTTAACAACAGCCTTGCCCATCTCTGATGTGAGGTAGGGATCCTCGCCGTAAGTTTCCTGGCCACGTCCCCAGCGAGGGTCGCGGAAGATATTGATATTAGGGGTCCAGACAGAAAGGCTGAGGAAGCGAGTGTTCTCCTTACCCTGCTGTATTGCATCATTGTATTTTGCCCGTGTTTCGTCGGACACTGCATTGAATATCCGGTAAACCAGTTCATTATCGAATGAAGCAGCCATTCCTATAGGTTCCGGGAATACGGTTACATTTTCATTGTTGGCAAGACCGTGTAATGCCTCACTCCACCAGTTGAATTTCTTAATTCCAAGGCGGGGAATGGCTTCCGACATGTCGCACATAAGAATTACTTTTTCATCGAGGGTAAGACGTGATAAAAGATCATTAGCTCTTTCTTCAGAACTTAATTCAGGATTCTGATACGGGTATTGATTATTGCACGAATTCAATACAACAAAAAAGACCGCTGCAATAAAGGGCAAATGTCTGATATTTCTTTCTGTTGAAAATTTCATGGCAGTACAGGTTAGTCAGTTATTTAATTGGTTTAAGGTCAGCAACAAAACCTCCTCTTCTAAGGAGTCTTACATCGATAGTACCCGATTTGTCGACAACAATGTACTTTGTGGCAAGCTCTTTATCATGGTTACCATCAGATATCAATGTCAGTTTATACTTTACTCCTTCAGGCAGAAAGTCAAAGGATAAGGATTTGGTTCTCTCTCTGAGTTCTCCACTGATTCCTCCAATATACCAGTTTTCGCCTTTCCTGCGAGCTATTATTACACTTCGACCCGGATAACCATCAAGCAGTTTCGTATCGTCCCAGGAACCAGGGACTTCTTTAAGGAATGTTCTTGCTGCATCCGGTAGCTGGTAATAGCCTTCCGGCCTGTCAGCCATATGCTGGATGCCAGATTCGAAAACAACACTAAGGGCCATTTCATGCCCGTAGGAAGTCAGGTGTGGATACTGTGAATTTGTGAATGTTACCGGGGTATAATCCATGGGCCCTACTACATTTCTCGTAAATGGCAGGGTGGTGTTGTGTTCGGGGGCTGTAGCAGTCAGGTCCGGTCCGTTATTATACCATTCGGCTCCCCTTACCGCCTCCAGGGTCATCAGGTTAGGATAGGTACGTGACCATCCTCTTGGGACTATACAGCCATGAAAATATACCATTATTTCAAATCGGGCAGCATCTTCGAGAATATCCTGGTAGTATTTGATCATATCCTGTTTCTCGCTTTCGAAAAAGTCTACTTTAACGCCAGCCACTCCCAGCTTTTTCAATTTAGTGAATTCCTCCACCCTGTTCTCATGCGTCAGCATCCGGTCGCGCGGAGTCGAACGAACTCCTGTATGAGGGCCTCCCGAATTGTACCACAATAAGGGTTTTACGCCAAGAGAATGAATGTACTCAAGTGCATCCTCAAGATTACCCCCGTTATCCATTGCATCCCATTCCCAGTCGAGGAGGGTATATGGCCAACCCATGGCGGCTGCAAGGTCTGCAAATTCACATACTATTTTGTAGTCCTTTGTGCCGTGATTGTTGGACCAGTAATTCCATGAAGCAAGACCCGGTTGGATCCAGTCTGTATTTTTCAGGACAGAGGGGGAGGAAACATCTTCAACAAGAGTTGATTCAAGTATATCTGCAAGGGTACCAATGATTATTACACGCCATGGTGATTTCCAGGGGAGCGAGATGGTTGGGGTGGTTTCACCAAGTCCGTTTCCGTCTCTTGGATCAGGTAAGGTTAATTTATATTTCGATCTGTCAGCAGTATTGCTGAGCTTTGTTCCGCAATAGCTCCGGTTAACATCGGCTTCATGAATAAGGTACCAGCAGCTGTTGTCAGGTGTACCGAAAAGAGCAGGATAGCACCATTCCTGCTGTGTATTATCGTCATTCATGGCAATGTAAAGTCCTTCATTGGCACGGTTCCATTTTTCCAGCCACCGTTTTGCGTCGGAAGGGATATTGTAAGAAGTAAGCTCATCTTCAATAATATACGACCCTTCATTTTCAGGGAACTCGTAACGGAACGCCACTCCGTCATTATAAGCCCTGATTATTAAATTCATTTTAGCCTTTCCGGGATTCTCAAATGAGACTAATGTTTCGTTGGCTGAGTTACTGCAAAGCAATCTTTTCCCGTGAAGGGAGTTATATTTCTCTGTAATTAAAACAGGCTTTCCAGCCCTGGTAAACTTAAGGTCTTTTGAAAAGTCCTGGTCGTTTCTTAATAATCCAAGGTTGATCTGAGGTATTGCCTCAAAGTTACGGCCATTCTCCAGATAACTTACTTTAAGGAACCAATCTCCGGAATCGATATTATTCCTGTTATACAAGGCTATCCTGATTTTCCCGTTAGGGGATTCAATGGTAACCTTCTGAGATACGGCAACAATGGAGACCAGCAAAAGCAGGCCACATATTATTTTTTTTTTCATTTTTCCCGGGATTTTTAATTTTCTAATGGATATCGATTTATTATTCCAAAGCTGTATCAAGGCATAGGTACTTCCAGGTTCTTCTGTAGAATCGTTATAAGGTCATCTGCGTTATTTGGTTCGGGGATAACCCAGCGGGAACCAAAGACAAGTTTCGGGACCCCACCCATGCCACCCTGAATGGTCTGACCGTAAATCTTTGTTGTTGTTTGCAGATACTTTCCTACCCAGGGGTCACCCCATGCAGTATCGAATTTCTCCTTACCAACCAGTTCGACTGCCCTGGCCCTAGCTGCCTCAGGGCTTCGGGGGAGCCACCTGTCACCGGATTCAAATGTGAACATCCAGTTTTCGAAATCCCGAAATGCCTCATGATCAGCCAGCCAGACTGCCATTCCGATCTTTGCAAGCTCGCATGAATTTTTATATGTATCCACGCCCCGTGGTATGTATGGATTGCAATCGGCATGCAACGGGGCCGGACATAATGCAAATGCCAGTTTTCCGTTATATTGTCTTATCGCTTCATTGATCATGAAATGTAGCTGCTGGCAATGGGGACACTGATAATTATACAGCATGGTCACTATATAGACAGCATCCGGAGATCCTGTAACAGGTATTAAATGGTAATCGATCGCCGGCATCTCATCCCGTCTCTCAATGTCACTATAGGTTGGAGGGGGAGTAAATAAAACCTGGCTGGCAACCAGTGTCCCGGCTAGGGTAAGGCCGGTCATAAACCTGCCAAATGCCGGGAGAGGACGAATCACAGGGATTGAAGGTTCGTCACCTGGTTCACTGACAGCCTTCCAGATGACTAATACTGACAGGAACAAACCTGTAATATGAGCGGTCATACAGTAAGGGCAGAAATTGCCGATTATCCATTTCTGCAGTATGGTAAACCAGACTGCACTTCCTGCAACTGAGCCGGAAAGAATCAGCATTACATTCCAGGACAGGCGCCTGATCGGAGTTTCTGTAGCCTGACCGATAAAAAAGACGGCCACCAGCAATGCAAGGTATACCCCCATTGCCAGGCCGCTTACTGGTAGTATTCCTGCAATTGATGACCAGCGACTGCTGAGCACTTCTTCGCATGGACTCCCGGTGCCGCAGCCGGCCATCGAGCCTCCTGCCAGATAATGCCAGCTCATGATAGTGCTCAGGGCCAGGGCAAGAATGATGAGTCCCGTCATTATCCACCGCCACCATGGCCATGAGCGTACTGTTCTCCCCACTACGGTTTCCTGTTATACTGGTTGGGCTTACCTGGTGTGGGGATGTTACCGGCTACCTGTGTGCCAGCTTCATGAGCCATAGTCAGGGGAGTGGCCAGAGTTATTCCACTTCCTGATACCTGTGATCCAACTCCATGACCATACCTTAACGGTGTGGCAACAGCAATGGTATCAGAGGGAGGTGTGAAATTACGACCGCCAAAACGCCGGCGTCCGGCAGCAATGGACGAGACAACCGCTGTTTCGAGGTTTGCTCCACTGCCTATTGTTATCGTCTGGCCTGTGCTGAAACCTTCAACACCTGAAACCAGTATTACTTTTGTGCCTGCCCTGGTAGCAGTACCAATGGTGGTACCTCCTGCTGTACCGATAGTTTCGATAACTGCTGTCTCGCTATTTTTATCAGAACCAATGATAATTTTCTGGCCTGTAACAAAATCAGCCACACTTCCTACTTTAATATTATTTGAACCAGCTGGTGCCTGGGCTGAAAGGCTGACATTGTTCTGCAACATAAAGTCGCGGCAGTTGAAATCGCTATCGACGCCATCCGGGAAACGGCCGGCGCTCCTGTCGGGCTGGCTGACGGGCATCGATGCCCCGGGCCTGAAACCTCTGCCGGCGCCGGGTGAAGGAACGAGACATCCGCTCTCACCCGCCCCGGAAACTGCCTGGTATCCCTCTGCGGCCCATGGGTCAACGAGTAAGCCATAGTTGAGGCCGTCAACAACATTGCCATCGGCGCCACGAAGAACCATGTTACCGGCGCTGGAAGACAGGGCAGGGCCACCGAACCACTGGTCGGGCTTTATTTCTCCATGATAACCGGCTGTTGTGACCTTTTCGTCAAGTATCGCATCATCAATATCGTGGTTGTTGGCAAGAGGCTGATCCAGTGTTATGATGGTATTAAGTGCCAGTACCGGCTCGTTGCTCGAATGATCGAAGGCGGTAGCCGGCTCGAAAGTAATACCTGTTCCCCTGGCACTGAAAGGAAGATTTGATGAATGGTCAAATTTCAATGGTTCTGCAAGGTCGAGTCCGGTTCCGGGATCATCTGCATCCGTCAGGGGACCATTGAAAGTATTTCTTGCTGATTGTGTGCCTACCTTTGTAACTGTGACAGTCTCAATCCCATGACCCTCGCTGTCGATATCAAGTCTTATTTTGTCACCAACCGATATATTTTCAATTGAAGACACTTTGATGTTTGTGTCGCCGGCTTTCGCATCCATTGAAAGCCAGGCCTGGGTACCCATCTTGCCTACCTCGGTGATAGTGACGACCTCATATTTTTCAATAGCTTTTGCCACGGTGGGATAAGTAGCACCATAACCGATAGCCATCTTCTGGCCGACCTCAAAGCCAGCCGTACTTGTTACTGGTATGTTGGTGGAACCGGCAGGTATCGTGATTACCGGACCTTCAGGCAACGGCTGCCACACAGTCGTAGAACCCCGTGGGCCGCCACCCCTGCGACCGAAACCAAGGGGTGATGCAGGTGCCTCAGGCTCATCGGGTGTTGTGATGCTTGTAATCTTTTGGGTTTCCTTATTTGAGCCATCACCGATTGCAATCATATCTCCAACCGACATGCCGGTTGCACTTCTCACGTATATCGTTGACTCACCCTTTTTAGCAGGAACGGCCAGACCTGATGTGGAAAGTCCCAGAAGGTAGAATCCATGTCCTGCCAGCTTAGTTCCGGCCGGGATAATTATTGATGAAAATACCGGCATCTGCGTCTGGTGCTGGGATAGTGTCCAGCCTGAAATATCCACCTCGTTGTCACCGGCGTTAAAAAGTTCTATAAATGAGTTAGTAGAGTTTTCAGGAGAACCGTCGCTGATGCGGAACTCATTAATTTTGACAGGACTGACATTGCGAACCTTTTCAACTGTAGATTCTGATTGGGTCTTACCTGTTGCTGAACTAGTCCAGGAAGCTTTTCCAACGAGATCACCGTTAAATGTTGCTGGTCCTGAAGTAATCGAGAAAGTAGCTTTTACACTCTCTCCCGGAGCAACTGCATCGGTAAATACCTTTGAAGATTCTTCTGAGTTTAACAGCTCTGATTTCCATCCCTTAGGGACAGCGATACTTAGCATTAGGTTATTAACAGTAGTTTCCGTGGTATTAATGAATGTCACTGTTGTGTTCTGTGAAGTCTGTGGTGAAAAGGTCTGTAGTCCTGGAGGATTTTCTGTTTCATTCTCCGGTGCTATGCTAAGCTGTTGTACATCATATTTTGCAGCGATAATGTTTGCCTGTATCTTCTGGTTGGTTTCTTCTGTCGGGAATGTACCGGGAGCGGTCATTGCACCCTCGTAAAAGGTACCCTGTGATCCGACACTGTTATCTCCACCGTTACCCAGGAGTATTGCTCCCTGCTTGCGCATCGGGTCATAGCTGCTTCTGTCGTTTATCACACGGGGCCCGTCGAACATCATTTCCAGGTTGCCCTGTTGTGCATCACCTCCCATTGATCTCCAGTGGTGCGGTTCACCATCGGCCATTGCTGTCACAAAGCGCCATGTGATACTTGGCAGGTCGGGACAGTACTTATCATTTGGAGATTCGTTGACACAGCCCACAAGGTTGTTCTCCTGGTCGGTCATGATCCATGGACCCGGGGCCTGTCCATGATACCAGGCGGTGGCGTTCCCGTAATAGGTTGTTTCCATGGTGCCGTCACCATCGTCGCGGCTGTCTATTTCTGCGTTTCCATAGTCGAAGCAGCAGCCAGAGTTGTAATGATGACCGTTAACAACCCAATACTGGCCTTCTGCCTGGTCGTCTACTGCAGTGGCAACCGGATCATCATCCCGGAGTCCCATGCCCGGCTCAATGAAGATGCCGTATACTTTATGGCCCATAAGCGTAACAGGTGCCATATCGGCGACCGGCAGGTTATTAAATCCTCCCATAGCAGGACCACCGAATCCACCGCGCGGTGCCTGGGTAAGATGGTTTCCCTTACCCGACTGGTCATATAGAATAGTTATCCAGCAGTATGTATCGGCGCAGAATTTATCCTGTGCAGCTGCATCTGCGTACCCTCCCGGGTCGTCCTTGCTGCCACGTACTACACCTATATCTTGAGTTTTACCATCGGATTGGCGCATCACCTGGTAAAGGGGACCATTGTAGGAAGCGTACAAAGCTCGTGTGCTGCTATGTGCAGCAACGCAAGGGTTGCCTGCCGCGGCGTAGATATCACACGGACCTTCAGGCCTGTTTGAACTAACACTGCACCCTGTCCCGGCCATCATGATCACCATTATCATGGTGACCGGCAGAACGAGCGCCAGTGCAAGGATGACTAAAAAACGACTTTTTTTCTTCATGATAATTCTTCTTTTTAACATAGTTTCTATATTTTTTTACTTACGCAAATAACTTCAATTATTACTTAAAAGCTTATTGCCAATAAAATTCGGTAATGTAGGGTTTAAGAGCTGCTATCCCACCAAAATATCTCATAAATATATCCAATTTTTCCCAATAGGTATTTATTTTCCTTTCGACAGTTGCTGAAATAATTCAGTATCGTACTCTTCCAGCCCCACGATACCGTGCAAATGGTTTGTTGTTATCCAGGGCAGCCAGAACCTGTGACCTCCTATTCCCCGACCTGATCTACCCGGGCCCATGCTCCATCCCTCCTGCTGCCATCCCGGGCCTCTCAGATCATAAAGACGTCCCGGTATGGCAACCATTGATTTAGTATCGTGTAGTAAGATTCTTGCCACATCAAGGTAATGTTCATCACCTGTATACCTGTACAGTTTTGCATAGGATGGAACGGACCATGACATGTATTCATCCACAGCCCCGGCATACAAAGCGGTTATTCCCTGAAGGCCGATTGTTGGTACTCCTTTTTTCCAGTGCAATAATGAGTCGACTGCATCAACCGGCATCGGCAGGTTCCATATCCATATCCAGCTTTCCGCAAAATCGGCAGCCACTTTTGCCCTGTCGAGCCATTCAGAGTCTTTGGTTGCTTCATACAGGGAGAGAAATGCCTCAATGCTTATCATTCCTGCTTCTTTGTCTGTGATATTGGGATTATCACTGGCACCTCCAACAAAGAGTCCTTTCTGTCCCCAGTTTTCCCAGACAAAATCGGCAGCCCGTATGGCGGCCTCCCTGTATCCGGAGTCGCCGGTTTCTCCGGCCATTATCACCAGTAATGGAACAGGGGCACAGCTCATTGTGCCTGTAGCTTCAGCAACAATATTCTTACCCGGTTCCCAACGGCGAGGGAAAGAGCCATCTTCACGTTGCTGAAGCAGCAGCCAATCAACATAAGTCTTAACCCAGTTAAGCCATTCAGGATGCAAACGTCCTGCCTCACGTTCACGCTGATAAGCCTGCAGGACTACACGCATCCCTTCTGTTGCGTTCCTTAGCCAGGGAGCGAGCCATTCATGGTCCCATGGTTTTCCGGTGGCAAGGTCATAACCAGTTGCCTGCAGAGGGACAGTATTCAAAGCTTTGATCATTGAATTAATAATATCAAGCCCCATTTTGTGCATTCTTTTGCCCCGCTCAGTCGTGTCGCGTTCTCCTTCCTGCAATAACAGGTCTGCACCTTCAAGATTCTTACCGACGAATCCCATTGCGATCATCGTCCAGTTCCACTGGCGTGTTTCAGGATCCACGGCCGACATGACAAATGGAATACCGGTGCGTTCGTCAATGGAAGCCACCTCGCCGGCCAGCTGATCAATAAGCAAACGACGCATCTGTTCTACATCTATATAAGTAGTGGCAGGGTCCAGCGTATTCCAGGCCCATCTCCAGGTATTTCTTATTACTTCCCGGAATGATTCATTTTCTCCAAAACGAAAATTTACATTGAAATTTTGCTCCGTTCCGTCTTTCAGTGGATTAAAGCGGCGGATCCACCTGGTCTCCGGTGATGTATCTGGTCCTCCGCTGAAAGTCGTGGTAGTACCTGGAAAAATGAAACCGAATTCAAGGGGCCCGTTATCTGCCTGCCATGCACCAAGTGAGCCGAATTGAAACCTTGTGTCAGTCATTATATCCGACGAAAGTTGTGTTTCATCGACTGTGGATTCACCGTCAGGTGTAGGGTCTAGTATTGCCACAGAAGATCCGTTGCTGAACGAAAGTGCAAAGAGAGGGGCAGGAAGGATATCCTCTCTCATAATGAAGTGTTTTGCCTCATAATTTAAGTTACCACCTGGCGAGCGGTCGCCGTCGTAGGTCGGATCACCGTATATTGCCCCCGGAGCCAGGCAGCTTACATCAGTCCATGTCACCAAAGAATCAACCTGCAGAACAATGGAGGAATTGAAACCGCCGGTACTATTTCCCCTTACTTCCACCTTTCGTTTTAATGATATTACAGTTTCGTCCAGACTCCAGTGGTCGAAGATACTGAATACAACATTTTCGCCATGAAAGATCTCAGCGACAGCGTCAACTCCTGAACGTGATTTTTTAACAGAAGCATATCCTGCCTCCAGTATCTGCGTATCATCTTCATTTTGGAGAATTTCCAGCCTTACCGGTTTCGGCCGGGTAATTTCAGGAGCCGTACCGCCTGAAATTAGTATACCCCAATCTGTATCTTTATTCCTTACAAAGGAAACAACTTCACCACCTGTCAGCTTTCCAAGATCAACACGTTTTCCTGAATGTGAACATCCTGTCAGCAATAGCAGGCTGATACTAATAATAAAAGGGCTGAGGTTTTTCATATGTTTTCATTGTATAAGGATTATCATAACAAAACAATACCATTATTAATGCGCATAAATCCTGAGATATCTGAAAGAATTGATTTGTATATATGTTATTTCAATTTCCTTTAACAAGTATTTGATACAAATCCCGATCAAACTCTTCCAGTCCTGTAATTCCATGTAAATGATTAACAGAGACCCATGGCAACCAGCTCCTGTGTGATCCGTTACCCCTGTTCCGTCCCATGCTCCAGTTTTCCTGCTGCCAGCCTGGTCCGAGAAGATCATATGTGCGTCCCGGGATAGCAAGCATTGCCTTTGTATTAAGTAGGAGGATACGTGCCACATCAAGATAGTGTTCATCATGGGTGTACTTAAACATTTTTGCATACGCCGGTACAGACCATGCCATATACTGGTCAACACCGGATCCACGGGCAGTAATACCATTTACACCGGTTGTGGGGACTCCAGGTTTCCAGCCCAGTATAGCAGGATCCGCATCGATTGGCATTGGGACATTCCATATCCATATCCAGCTCTCCGCAAAATTGGCTGCTGCCTTTGCCCTCTCAAGCCATTTTTCATCTTTTGTATTTTCATAAAGGGTCAGGTAACCTTCCAGGGCGAGCATGCCGGCCTCTTTATCAGTTACATTGGGATTATCGGTGGCGCCACCGATAAAAATACCTCTGCTGCCATAAGTATTCCAGGTATATTCGGCAGCGCGGATGGCACAATCGACATATGTTTGCTGGCCCGTCTCCTCACCCAGTTTAACTAACATAGGCACCGGGATACAACTGCTTGTCCCCGATTCTTCCAAAGTGGTACCCAGTCGTGCATACCAGGCTCTTGGGAATGATCCGTCGGTTCTTTGCTGAGAGATCAGCCAGTCGCCGAATTGCCTGCACCATAAGAGCCATTCTGTATGTTCACGACCCGATTTTCTCTCTCGCCGAATCACATCTATAAGTGTACGGATGCCTTCCGACGGTTCTCTTATTGTAACTGCTCCTTCCGACTGGCAATCAGGTTTACCGGTGAGCAGGTTGAACCCGGTACCGGCAGGGGGAGCTATCGGTACAAGACGCACGAAACTGTTTATTATCTTCAGACCAAGCTCTCTCATTCTCTGTCCCCGGGGACCCGGATCGCGATCTCCTTCAATCAATAACTGGTCGGCCGACTCGATACCTTTTGAAACGAATCCCATCAATATTTTTGTCCAGCGTGCCAGCTCATTAGCCTGTGGATCAAAATCAACTCCAAGGGTACGGGCCAGATCCTGCATTTTTACCAGTTCTTCAGGAGTGGGGACTGAACGGCCTGTGCCACCTATTACCGGACGGGGCTGGGCTGACTGGCCGGGCTGACGAGGAGGCCCTGCCGACGACGGATTGATAGGCATTCCAGCCGGACGCGGAATAGCAGATCTGCGGTAGGAACCCGGATTTCCGGTCACAGCATCGTATAGGAACCCGACACCTGCCATATCGCCAACAACAAGGACATGGTCTGCCAGGTGATCTATCATTGCAGTCCGGGCGGATTCGATATCGATAGGTGTTACCTGTGGATCAAGTTTTTCCCAGGCCCATCGCCACGCATCCCTGACCAATGAGTTAAAAGAATCTCCGTTGCTAATGCGAAAGCCCACAAAGTACTCTTGAACAAGTCCTTCTTTTACAGGATGATAACGCCGTCTTACAATCTGGGCCGGAGTTGCTGTCCTTCCGCCAAAACCAAATCCTCCGCTGAATTCATTTGTAGTACCCGGAAACCAGAATCCAAACTCCACACCTCCATCAGGATTCTCTCTGGCGCCAACTGCCCCGAATTGGATTTGTTCATCAATCACGGGGGTGGATGCCGGAGCAGTAGTCTCTGCCATGGTAGTCGCACCATCAGGTTCCAGATCTAGGACTGCAGCCCAGTTTCCGTTCTTAAACGAAAGACCAAACAGGGGTGCGGAAATATAATCCTCCCGTATGGAGAAGCACTTTGCGTTGTAAGCTAAAGTCCCTCCGGGTGATGTTTCTCCGTCGTAAGTAGGATCACCATAAAGTACATCAGGGGAGAAGTAACTTGCATCCTCCCATTTTATATCTTTTTCAGTTGATAAGCGGATAGCTGAAAGAAATCCGGCATTTTCTTCAGTTCCTGCAACTGACACTTTTCGTTTAAGTGACAGCATATCACCTGATATACTCCATCTGTCTTCAACATCAAACTCAGCCCCGTCAATTCCCATTAAATGTGCAGCTGCAGTCAGAGCACCTTTCTTTTTCCTTACCGACTGATAACCTGAAGCTATCTGGGCTACATCCGTTTCACTTTTATAAATTTCAATTTGTACAGGCTTCCGGTTTATAAGCACAGGAATAGTGTTACCAGTTATCTCAATACCCCAGTATCCATTGGAGTCGCGGACGAATGAGATATTTGATCCTGACTGCAGATTCCCCAGGCTTAACTCTTTCTGACTGCATGAGACCAGCATAAGCAGGCACGAACCTAATACAATACTTTTCGAAATACTTTTCATAATCCACGATAATTATCACTGTGTTTCATCAGGAAGTCCAGGTCGTATACCGGACGTTCTATATCATATGGAATAGGCATCTGGCTGAACTGCTGGAAATATTGCAGGCAGGCGTCTTTCCAGATCACTGCATTGCGGTATTGTTCACGCATTCTGCTCTGGACAAGGTTAAATCTCTTGTTATCCACATAAGGTTCAATCCTGTCCCATATCTTTTGAAAATCCCTTACCTGCTGAACACCTGTAGCATAATGGTAACATATTTCATCCCAGAGAGTCCGGCCGCTTTTCATCTTGTAATCCCAGGGAACATGATGAAACCACAGAAGGAATATTTCGGGGCAGGTCTCCAGGTTGTTTAATTGTGAATTGAGAGGCTCATGGTACTGGCTTACTCCATCAGTTCCGGATCGTGTCCTGTCGAATCCGACACCATTTGCATCCGCCTGGTGATAATAAGGGGGAGTCCAGTCTTTTCTCGTTCCTTCAGGAGCCCACCAGGGACCCGGTCCGTAATGTGTATTTGGCATTGAAAAAATATGGTGAAAGCCAAGTGGCATCATATAGTTTACCGCAGCTTCCCTGCTTTCGAGCATTAGCTTCTTGACCGGGTTCAGGAATTTTTCTGACCAGTCTGTCGTATAAAGTGCTGCAGCAGGCTGTCCAGCAGGAGCCTGGCCAAAAGTGAGTTTTATCCATTCATCTGCAATTTTTTCACTTGTCAGTGTATTATCCCAGGCCAGGCGCCCGAAAGCATACCAGTTAGCCTGGTCAAAGGGATGTCCGCACCAGTTTGTATCTACACTTACATTGGCAACACCCGCAATTCCGGTATGTTTTTGCGGAAAAATACTCCCGTCTGTACAACGGCCAACTGAACTACCGGGTCCTTCCTGGTAAGTTTCGCTTTTCAGGCATTCCTCCCACATGGGGGCCAGGAAGACGAGGTGAATGGTTCCACCCAGGTATTCCTTAACTATCTCCAGTTCGGGCATGATGGATGTTTTTTTCATTGCCCCGAAAAGAGGACTGAAAGGTTCGCGTGGCTGAAAGTCAATTGGCCCGTTCTTTACCTGGATTATAACATTGTCGCGAAACTGGCCGTCGAACGGCATAAATTCCAGGTAAGCCTGTTTGGCTCGATCCTTATCAGTCGGACTGTAAACGAAAGCACGCCACATTACAATACCACCGTAAGGTTTGAGTGCATCAGCCAGCAGGTTTGCCCCCTGGGCGTGAGTGCGACCGTAATCATGGGGCCCCTGCATGCCTTCGCTGTTGGCTTTTACGATGAATCCTCCAAAATCAGGGATCTTGCTGTAAATTGACTTTACCGTGGCACTCCACCATTTTATTACATCAGGATCCAATGGATCAGAAGTTTCTAGACCGCCAATTATGGATGGGAAAGCAAAATTCACCGCCAGGTAGGTTTTGACGCCGTAAGGACGAAGCACGTCGGCAATATCTTTTAGTCGCTCAAGGTATGCTTCTGACACGACAATCGGTGAAGCATTGACAATATTCGGGACTACACCGTTGATGCCAACAGATGCATTAGCCCGCGCGTATTCCTGCCATAATGCTTTATCAGCATCAGTAGTGACAACAGCATTTTTACCTGTTCGCCAGAAGATAGAGCGACCGGAAAAACCCCGAAAAGATGTACTATCAGGCATGTCCCAATGGTTCAGGATCCTGACTTCGTACGACGGGTTGCAGATTATTTCTTCAACGGGCTGTCCCGTATACTGGCGTCGTAAAAGCTCATACACGCCATATAAGATTCCCAGGTCTGTGTTTGCCTGGATTTCATCAGGAATGAGTCTGAAACCATCCAGCTTAATAGCCTTATCATTCTTAACTGTAAGAACAATATTTGCATTGTCATTTCCCTGCCATCCCTGCTGCAATTCCTTAATTGCAATAGCCAGGGTCGGAGAGGTACTGGAACAGGTCACAGCCACATGCCCCGTACCTTTATAGCGGAGCCAGAGGTTATGACCATCTTCAGCCTGCAGGCTCAGTCTGAAAAAAATGATGAGAAAGAAACAAACAGTGATTCTCATTATGGCCCAGTTTGATGTTTAATTCCATAATTTAAACAATCCTTATGTAACAGGCATTCTTTTTGCGCGTTTTTTTCATTTCACCTGATTTTGCAGAACATGTAAATTAAGTTCCGGATCAGATCTGTACGGCTCATTTGTTATTACATGCCAGTACATTATATATCTTGCATCGTGGATCTGGAAGAAAGGCTCAAGTACCACATCAATAGGGTTAATTAACTTAAGGTCCGGCACTTTAAAAGTCAAAGAGTTGCCTGTTACCGGTACCAGTTTATCGGCAATTTCGGATACGTCGTCCCCAACTATAACCGGAGCTTCCTCAACAGGAAGTTTTTCTCCGGATGCAATATGTCCCCAGCGGCTGTCGTCAGCTATAAGTCCCTTAAGGTCTTCGGTACCGGTTTTTGCAGCCAGTAAAACAGGCCCGTGCATGAAGGCAACATAATCCGGAACATTTGGCATTTGCTCGACAGTATTATGCATCGGAAGCCTTACATGTACCAGATCACCTTTTCTCCATCTGCGGTTTACAGCTACATATGATGAGGGATGTTCCCCGTATTTGACCGGCTTGCCATTAACAACAATTTCCAGTGCGCCATCCCTGACCCATGAGGGATACCGTATCATAAGCACAAACTGCGAAGACCCATCTATGATGTTCAGCTTTGTGCCCTCTTCGTATGGAAATCCTGTTTCCTGCCTGATCTTAATACCTTTCTGTTTCCAGTTAAGTTCCGACGGTATAAAAAGATTCAGGTACAATGAATCATTATTGTGAGTATATATGAACTGGTTGTATTTCCCGTGATTTTCCATCCCGCTTCCCACGCAGCACCACATTGCTTCGTTAGGTGCTGAATATACCCTGTAATGACGGGGACGGGCAGGAGTAAAATAAACATAACCTCCATGTTCGGGGTGCTGAGTGGACAGGATATGATTATAAAGAGTTCTTTCGTAATAATCAGCATATTTTGCATCGGGACCGGACCTGAAAAGGATCTCAGTGAGTCTGAGCATATTGTAGGAGTTACAGGATTCAGGTCCCTGTACTTCATTCACAAAGTCAATACATTCATCTGCTGCGGGGAAATGCTCCCGCCTGCTGTTTCCTCCGAATGCCAGTGATCTGTTTGTTGTAACGGTCTCCCAGAAGAATCTGCCTGCCTCGAAAAAGGTCTTGTCATGATTAAGTTCTTCTATGCGTGCAAATCCTATAGCTTTTGGAACCTGAGTGTTGGCGTGCTTATTATCGAGGTTATCTGAATCGGCAGCCATCGCATTGAGCAGCATCTTGTGGGAGAATCTTTTGGCAGCATCCAAATATTTTTTGTCGCCGGTCATCTGGTATGCGTCAGCAAAGATCTCGTTCATTCCGCCATGTTCGGTATCAAGCATCGATTGCATCTGTTCGTCGGAGAGGGCAGAAGTGATATCTATTCCCCAGTCGCAGAATTTCAGGAAAATATCTTTAGCATCTTTATTCCCGGTATACAACCATGCATCTCTGAGGCCCGCATATAACTTATGCACGTTGTACCATGGTACCCAGGCCGACCTGTATGCCCTGAAATTTCCCTCTTTCAGGCTACTCCATATAGCATCACTGTTGGGAACACCGCCAACATATCCTTTTCCCCAGCCGGGGTACTTAACATCGTTTGCTTCCTGGCAAAGCCTGAGCTCTGAGAGGATATATTCCATACGCTTAAGGCATTCCACATTTTTTACAGATGCATAGTTCATTGCCAAAGCAGTCAGGTAATGGCCTGCCACATGACCATCCAGACCCTGCCAGTTCGGGTAGAGCTCGGCTTTTCTGGAAAGGCCGGCTTCCTTTCTGAACGTGGCAAACAGCCGGTCAACATCATATTCAAGCAGGACTTTGATGTTGAGGTCGCGTGCATGTTTGAAAGGACTGTCAAGCAATGTTACATCACTTAAAGGGAATTCGTTCGGGTAGAGCTTCTCCTGGGCAGTGCATTCTCCATTGAGAATAACGAGACCCGCGCTAATGATGAAAATGGAAAACAGTTTATGCATAATTTATTATAATATATATTGTGCTTTTACTCCCCTTCTCCTATGGGAGAAGGGGATGGGGGATGAGTTACACAATCAGTATTAGTGCTATTAGGTGTAGAATATTCTTTTCCCTGGTTTATGATATTGATATTATGTAATTAAATTCGATACTGTTCTATTTTACAGGTTTGACATTACTATGGTTCTGTAATGGTCAGGTTCCTGAACAGATTTGGATAGAACCGGTAATAAAGCAAATGACGCCAGGTAATTAAATCATGAGCTCCTCTTGAGCCTATATAGTATTCATGCTTCACATTCAGTTTCTCCAGGTCATTGTGCAAGACTTCATGCCTTGCGCCGGGTCTCGTTTCATAGGTTCCTGCCCCGACAAAAAGATAATCAAGTCTGGAATTAATATCCGGATCTTTAAGTGCCGGTGTCTGATCGACAGGTATTGCGGCACTGAGGATGCCTATTGAGGCGAAAAGGTCGAGGTTGTTAAGGCCCACGTACTGGGCATGTCGTCCGCCCATCGAAAGCCCGCTGATAGCTCTTGCATGCCTGTCCTTATTCACGCTGTAACGGCTTTCAACAAAAGGAATAATTTCTTCCCTGAATTCCCTTTCAATCAGTTTGAAAGTCAGTTCGGTATGGTCAGGATGAGAGCGGTGAAGCATCTGGTTATTCGGCATTGCTATTATCATTGGAACTGCTTTTCCCTCTGCAAGCAGGTTATCCAATATGAAGTTGGCCTGCCCGTGCATATACCATGTTTGTGCAAGGTCGCCGGAACCTCCAAGCAGATACAGAGTAGGATATTTCTTTGATTCATCATATCCAGGAGGTGTATACACGAGTATATCTCTTTCACCATTTGTGACATCAGAATGATAAAAATGCGTAGTAATTGCACCATGAGGAACATTTTTAACATCATAAAATGCAGGTCCGTCGCCATGGACAAAAAGCATGCTGAAGGGAGGCATTGCAGCGAAGCCGGCAAAGCTGTTGTTCGGATCGACTACTTTTACACCGTCGATAATGAAGTAATAGAGGTATATATCAGGTACAAGGGGACCAATTTTCAATGTCCAGAGACCTTTTTCATCTTTTGTGAAAGGGACCTGTTTACGAGCTTCTTCTCCGACGTACATAGTACCTGTAAGAAGTACATTGGAAACATCAGGAGCCCGCAGCCTGAAAATAACCGTGTGATCATCAAAAACTTCCGGCGAGATTACATTGGCAGAAAAAGGTGTAAGGTTTTCTTTGTTCTTTTGCGGATCCCAGTCGAGGTTCACATGTGCCTGCTGGGCAGCAGCTGGAAATATGAAGGAGACAATAATCAGGGAAACAAGAAGTAACTTTTTCATAATATGTGGTTTAGTTGGTTATCACGTTAAATGCTGTTATTTAAATAACAGCTGGGCAAATTTATAGAGGTTATTTCTCCAAACAGGCCATGTATGGCCCCCGGGATATTCGTCGTAGGAGTACTTTATCTTCAGTTCATCAAACATGGCCAGCATGGCCTTGCAGTTAGGATAGGCAGCGTCTTCCCTGCTTCCTGTCGCCAGCCACAGCAGTTTTAAGTTGTTGCTGACCTTATCGGCATTGTTTCTGAGGAATTCGTATTGTTCTTCAGCAAGCTTATTATCGGCAGGTACTCTCCAGCCCGAGCTGAATATTCCCAGGTATGCAAAAGTTTCAGTGTTGTAAAGGCCGGCATAAAGAGTCTGCAGTCCCCCCATTGACAATCCTGCCAGGGAACGGTTGTGTGAACCTTTTGCAGCGCGGTAGTTCGTTTCAATAAAAGGGATAATGCACTCTTTCATCTCCCTTTCGAACATTTTATAACCATCCTCACCTGCCATTGGGGTGCCCATATTACCATCCGGCATAACAATAAGCATTGACTTAGCCTTGCCTGCGGCGATGAGGTTATCGAGGATCAGATCTGTTTTTCCCTGGCTGGCCCATCCTCTTTCATCTTCCCCTCCTCCATGCATTATATACAAAACAGGATATTTTTCTTTCCTGTTGACATCATAGCCTGCAGGTTTGTATATGTAAAACTGGCGCCATTTGTTTAAAACCGTTGAGAAATATCTTTTTATGCTGATCTCGCCATGCGGTACATCTTTAACGGCATAAATATCGTCTCCCCTGAATGGGACCTCGATACCGCTTGCCATTCTTCCCATTCCATAAAATGATTCACTTGCAGGATCGGCCACTGTAAAACCATCCACGATCAGGGAGTAATAATGGAAGCCCTCTGTCAGTGAATCGGTAGTCACCTCCCATGTCCCCGCGCCGTTCTTTATCATATTGTATCTTTTACCAAGATCGAGCTGCATTTTCTGGACACCGGGAGCGTTGATCCTGAACTGGGCGCGGCTGTCTGGCAGTATCCTTGGGTAAATGGCACTCCTTACATTTGAAGGAGCAGGTATTCCCCGGGGAGGAGCAGCTTTATCTCCTGCACCCGGTAAAGCAGTCGCCTGAATATCCTCTTTGAATAATTGCTGAAGCGTGTTTGCCAGGTAGAGCTTGCAGTTCATCCAGGTATGTCCTCCTGGCACAATAAGTGTTTTGAGGTTGAGGTTCTTCTCCCTGAACATTGCAATGTTCTCCTTCACGCTTTCGTACAGGAAATCTTCTGTAGCTATGCTTATTGAAAACAACCTTAGCTGTTTGTTGAGTGCCTCTGCATCCGGAGACCAGTCAGAGAAATTATTCCTGAATTCCGGGGTTGCAGTATAAGGGGCATACGAACATATCCAGGCAAACTTGTCAGGATTTGTCAGGCCGATATTCAGTGTTTGTCCTCCACCGACCGAGAAGCCTGCGACAGCCCTGTTCTTACTGTCTGTCAGTACCGGGTAGTTCTTCTCAATGAAAGGAACAATATCGTTAACAACGTCTTTTGTAAATCCATCCATAGGTCCTGGCATGACATTCGCATAAGGCATAACGATGATCATCGGTTTGGCCTTACCCTGTGCTATCAGGTTATCGGCAATTAGGTTGGCCCGCCCTACTTTAGTCCATGTCTCTTCCGTATCAGAACCGCCGTGTATGAGGTAAAGTACAGGGTACCTGGTATTACCGTTAACGTTAAAGCCCGGCGGGGTATAAATTACCAGTCTGCGGGTCCTTCCAAGCGTTGAGGAGCTGTAATACCGGTAGCTTATATTTCCATGAGGAACATCCTGCATTGAATGCACCAGGGGCTGATCGCCGGGTATGTCGACAAGGCTGAACTTGAAACGCTCATTGGCAAAGATCAGTGTATTGACCGGATCGGCTACCTGTATGCCGTCCACAACAAAACAATACGGGTAGATATCCGGCTTAACCGGGCCTATGGTCATTGACCAGATGCCATTCTCGTCTTTTGTCATCATTTGTGGCTCAGCTGTTATCTGGGAGTCCAGTTTTACCTCCTTTGCATCAGGGGCTCTGAACCTGAAAGTAACGGTATTATCTGCTTTTACTTCAGGAGAAATAAAAGGGGCGATTCTCTGCTGAGATAAACCGGTATTTGCAAAACCAATCAGCGCAAGCAAGGCCAGCAGGCAGGCAGTTATCTTTTTTATCATAGTATATCTTTTTTATAAGTATTAATTCTTACCTAAAAAGGAGAGGAGCTGCTTCAGACAGGAAAAGCTTACAGTTCATCCATGTGTGGCCTCCGGTCGTTATTAATGTCCTTGTATTGATTTTTTTCGATTTCAGCAATTCCATAAATTCGGCAGCCTGTTTATACAGAAAGTCTTCGTTACCTACGCTCAGCCAGAATAATTTCATTTCTTTATTGGTTTGTTCAGGATCGGCATAGAACGATTTAAAATTTTGCTCGAAGGCCTCTGTTGTGAGATAGGCGCTGAATGAACATATATAAGCAAATATTCCGGTGTTGGATAATCCTGCCCAGAGAGTCTGACCTCCACCACGGGAGAATCCGGCTATAGCCCTGTGTTCCCTGTCAGGAATGATCCTGAAGTTATTTTCGGTGAATGGTATTATATCATTGACAATTTCATTGCTGTAAGCCTGGTACATTGGTATAACGTCTGGTGATGCCGGACCGCTGATCTCAATAAAATTATTCCCGTATGGCATTACAATTATCATTGGTACGGCCTTCCCCCGGGCAATCAGGTTATCGAGGATGAAGTTGGCACGTCCGACTTTGTACCATGTTTCTTCGGTATCTGTTGTACCGCTTATAAGATACAGGACCGGGTATTTCTTATCCGGATTTTCTTCATATCCCGGAGGTGTATAGACAACAAGAGGCCTGTCCATACCTCTCATGGTCCCTGACCTGTAACTTGTATAGGTGATAGTTCCATGGGGTACATCCTGCATTGAATGAATAAGCGGTGTATCCCCGGGAATATCAACCAGGCTTGCCTTAAAACGCTCATTGGGGAAGAAATCGACATTTCCAGGATCCATCACCTGGATACCGTCTACAATGAAGCTGTAAGGGTAGATGTCTGGCTTAACGTGACCAACTGTTACACTCCACAAACCAGAAGCGTTTTTTGTCATGGCTACAGGACCTTTTTCAAACTGGGCACTCAGCTTTACATCATTAGCGCCGGATGCTATGTACTGGAATGTAACCGTTTTATCAGGGTGAATCTGCGGAGAACGGGCAAGAGGGCCTCTTGGCGGCTGCCCGTTGACCATGCTGCATGCACAGATTAACACCATGTAACTAAATGATCTTAGAATTTTATTCATATTCATACGGCTTTCGATATAATATTTGAAAAGGTTAATTATTGATTCACGGGGATGGGCACAGCAGAAGGCAGGTAGCCCGAGGCTTTACCGAAGACAGTAAACTCCAGTATTCCCAGTGGTGCTGTCCTGGGCCAGTTTGTTAAGGTAAGCCTTACAAACCGGCATTTAACGGGAGGTATTTCCTCGAAGATGGTATTACGCTGTATCGAATTGCCAGTCTGGTCAAGTGCTGTGGTGAAAGTTTCCCCGTCCATCGATACTTCAAGCTTGTACTGGTATGCGTCGGTAACAGGCTTGCCTCCGGAATCAGGAGATGGCTGAGGTGCTGCTGGTGGCCTGCCGAAGAAACGCCTGCCCCCGTTGAACATCAGCCTTACTCCGTCGATTGTGAACAGCTGGACAACGTCGAACCGTGTTGCCGGGGAAAGCTCGATTGTTAGTGTTGGCATTGTATCAGCCGGCGAGGGTTCCCACCAGGTGCCGCTTGAGTTATCGACTGCATAGGCTGCATCCCTTCCCGGCTGTTGTGACGAGAATCGCGAGAGAGCATTCATGGCATTGATCTTGTTGATGGTAACCGGGACCGATCCGCTGTTACCTTCTGAAGGATTAATATTCTCTCCCGGACCCCATTGCGGTGTATCAGAAACCTCCACCGACATGTTTCCATTCTTGTCGAAAATGACGCGGTCCATACCGATGCGTCGTCCGCCCGGAGGGTTGGACAGCACGATTGTATAGAATTGCCAGAGTTGCCCGTCAGGTCCTTCAACGATACTTCCGTGGGCCGGACCTGTGACAAGCCCTTCTGTTTTGCGGAGAAGTGGATTATTGGGGGCATAAGTGAAGGGCCCCATTGGTGATTTCGATGTATAGTATCCCTCTGCGTATGTTTTCCATTGCGTTCCGGATGCTGAGTACTGGAGAT
>CAZQRQ010000036.1:0-24573 GCA_964595725.1 uncultured Rikenellaceae bacterium
AACCACTTCAATCGCAAGCAACCGCATAGACCTCGGCAGGATAAGAATCTGGCCTGTCCCGTCAAATAGCTATATAAACATCGGTGTTGAAGATAAATACCTTTCCGGCGTTACAACAATCAGGATCACAGACTTGCAGGGAAGGAACCTTTATTCCGGAGCCTATAGCATGAGTACAGATATTTCATTCCTTTCAGAAGGAATCTATTTCGTCATCCTGGAAAGTAACGGCAGGCCGGTTGCATATAACCGCTTTATTAAATCGAGATAGGAAGAATGGGTGAGGAGGAATTACATGATCAACAGGAACTTTTTGAGCATCATAGGTTTATCGTTGACCAGGGACAGTCGCTTCTGAGGATCGACAAATATCTTTCCGTAAGGCTGGTAAATATCTCCAGGACTAGAGTACAAAGTGCTGCCCAGGCGGGTAATATTATCGTAAATAATGTTCCTGTAAAGTCAAATTATAAAGTGAAGCCAGGAGACCTTATTCAGGTCCTCCTGCCTGAACCTCCCAGGGAAATAGAACTTATACCGGAAAATATCCCCCTGAACATTGTCTTTGAGGATAATGATGTTATCGTAATCAATAAAGTTGCAGGCATGGTTGTTCATCCTGCTTATGGTAACTATACCGGTACACTCGTAAATGCCCTCATGTGGCACTTCAGGGATCTCCCGCTGTTCAGCACGGGTGAATTAAGGCCCGGGCTTGTCCATCGCCTTGATAAAAACACTTCAGGGATACTTGTGGTTGCCAGGAATGAATTTGCACAGGCCAGGCTTGCCAGGCAGTTCTATGACAGGACCACGGACAGGAAATATATAGCTTTAGTATGGGGAACACCCGACCCTTTGGAAGGAACAATTACAGGTCATGTCGGCAGAAATCCGAAAGACAGGAAGATCATGCATGTTTTCCCGGATGAGAGCCAGGGGAAACATGCCATAACCCACTACAAAGTCCTTGAAGATCTCGGATATATATCAATGGTGGAATGCAAGCTGGAAACAGGCAGAACCCATCAGATAAGGGTTCATTTGAGCCATATCAGGCACCCGCTATTCAATGATGAGGAATACGGGGGAGATAAAATACTAAAGGGTACTACATTTTCAAAGTACCAGCAATTCATCAGGAATTGTTTTTCTATTTTGCCCAGACAGGCGCTTCATGCAAAGTCACTTGCTTTTGATCATCCTGTAACTCATGAAAGGTTGAATTTCGATTCCGAGCTGCCTGATGACATGCAACAGGTTCTCGAAAAATGGAGAAAATACATTTCCGGCAGAGAATAATAGAATCAGTTCTCATTTTTGCACGGAGTTCCCTTGTTAATACAAAGGGATCAACAGAGGTTATGAGTTATACCCTGTATATCCTCTGATGCCTCAAATAACTTAATTGATCACCAGCTACCTCCGGCGCCGCCGCCGCCAAAGCCCCCGCCTCCGAAACCGCCGAAGCCACCTCCACCGCCGCCGAAGCCTCCACCTCCTGAAAATCCACCCCAGCTGCCACGGTGCGAACCCCTTCCTGAGTTCATCATTCCAAGAAGTATCCACAGAGGCAGGCCGCCTCGCCTGCTAAGATTATTATGATTTGACCGTCCTGAATTTATAAGGGCTATTATAATAATAATAACTATGATGAAAAATCCAACCGGTGCTGCTTTCGCAGCATCTCCTTTCCCCTTGCCTCCATACTCGTCGTAATTATATTCACCACTGGCCAGAGCCATCAGTACGTCAGTGGCTTTATTTAGGCCCTCGTAATAATTTCCATTCCTGAATGACGGGATCATCTCGTTATCGATAATTTCGGCACAGGTAATATCGGGGATAGCCCCTTCAAGTCCGTACCCGGTGGCAATAAACGCTTCTCCCCTCGAATTTGCGGTGTTAGGCCTGACAAGAACAAGCAATCCGTTATTCAGGCTTTTACGCCCTATGCCCCATTTTTCACCAAGCCTCTGCGCATAATCAGACCTGTCGTAACCCGCCAGATCTTTAACTATTACAATAGCTATCTGGTTAGATGTTGTATCATTAAAAGCCACAAGTTTTCTTTCCAGTGCACTCACCTCTCCATCGCTAAGTACTCCTGCAAAGTCATTTACCAGCCTTGGAGGCACCGGTCTGTCCGGAATATCCTGTGCTTTCACACCCGGGCTCAAAGGCAAAGCTATACCCAGAACCACCAGCAGCATGGCCAAAAACAACCTTGTTCTTGCTCCTGCTTTCACTCTCTCTCTCATTTCTCCTCCCTTTCTTTAGGTGCATCAAATGATATCTCATCCGACAGCTCATTTACATCATCCGACCTGTATGGGAAATGTGTCCTGAGTTGTCTGCCGGCCAGTATAATACCTTCCGACAGTCCTTCTGTGAACAGGCCTCTTACGAAGTTCTTCCTGAGGGCTTCCTGAACTGAATTCCAGAATCCTTCAGGCACTTTGGAGTTTATACCGGCATCGCCAATGACCGCAAATTTCCTGTCCCTGACGGCCAGGTAAAAAAGCACTCCATTCCTCTGTTCTGTCTTATGCATACCGAGTTTTCCGAATATCCATGCAGCCCGGTCAAGCACATCCCCGTTACATGTTGTTTCAATATGAACCCTTATCTCACCAGAAGTGTCTTTTTCAGCCTGTCGGATTGCCTCCTTTATCTGTTCCTGCTGTTCATGTGTGAAAAATGATGAAGCTTTCATAATCTGGTTTTAAAATGACTAGAATGTTACCTCAGGAGCTATCTCAGCACCTTCCTCAGATTTGAAATATGGTTTTGCATCGAAATTGAACATCCCGGCTATGAAGCTCTGAGGAAATTTCTTAATATAAGTATTGTAATCCTGTGCAACCTCGTTGAATTTCCTTCTTTCAGTAGAGATTCTGTTCTCAGTACCTTCCAGTTCAACCTGCAGGTCCCTGAAATTCTGCGTCGCCTTTAATTCGGGATATTTCTCAACAACAACCATCAGTCTTGCCAGAGCCGAACTGATTTCACCCTGTGCCTGCTGAAACTGGGCCATGGTCTGTTCGTTCAGGTTGTCGGCAGTAACATTGACTGAAGTAGCTTTCGCCCTGGCTTCGATAACCTGAGTAAGAGTCTGCTGTTCAAAATTAGCAGCTCCTTTCACCGTATTTACAAAATTAGGGATCAGATCCATCCTCCTCTGATACTGGGTTTCCACATTTCCCCACTGACTTGTTACGGCCTCCTGCTTAGTCACCATCTGGTTGTATTGTCTTACTCCCCATGATATGAAACCTATCACAAACAGGAGTATTACGACTCCAATAATTATACCTAATAAACAACCTCTTTTCATCTTTTTTAAGTTTAATTTGATGTAAAGTTAATAGATCAGTCATAAAAAGAGGATTCAAATCGGCATATGTGCAAAATAAAACTGTAAATGGCAAAGATTTGTCGGTGGACAACGCTATGTTACTTTCAATAATTATTGATTAAATTTGAACCAGTTAATCATTGGCTCAATGAGGACAATCGCTATTGCTGCTGGTGGAGATTCACCAGAATACGAAGTATCTGTAAAGAGTGCCCGGGAAGTTCATAAAGCCTTATCAGGCAGGTACAATTCTTATATAATAGTATTCAGGGGTACAAACTGGTACTGGGAAGATGAAAAGGGCAGGTGTTTCAGTGTCGATAAAAATGACTTCACGTTGAAGCTTGATGATCTCAGGGTTAGGTTTGATGCTGTCTTCATAGCCATTCATGGAACTCCTGGTGAGAACGGCCTGTTGCAGGGGTATCTCGATATAATGGGCATCCCGTATACAACCTGTGGTGCTTTTACTTCCGCATTGACTTTTAATAAGCAAGCTACCAAGTTATATCTCAAGGAGTATGGGATCAAGATGGCTGAAGCTCTGCTGGTAAGAAGGGGAGAAAATATTGATTCTGCATCGGTAACCGGAAGGATTGGCCTCCCGTGTTTTGTCAAGCCAAACGACAGTGGCTCAAGCTTTGGCGTTTCCAAAGTTCTTAATAGTGAGGATCTGGTACCAGCAGTTGATAAAGCACTCAATGAAAGTGAGTGGATCATGATAGAATCATTCATGAAAGGACGGGAAGTGGCTTGCGGAGTTGTCAAAACAAAAAACAGGAAGCTCATACTACCTGTCACAGAGATAATTACTGATAATGAGTTTTTCGATTATGAGGCCAAGTATACCGTCGGCAAATCGAGAGAAATAACTCCGGGTGAATTTTCCGGGGAAGTAACGGAGAAGATACAGTCATTAAGTTCCGAGATATACGATCTCCTTGGTTGCAATGGAATTGCAAGGATTGATTTTATTGTCATAGATGATCACCCGTGGTTCCTTGAGGTCAATACAGTACCTGGTATGTCGTCGGAGAGCATTTTGCCAAAACAGGCCCGGGCAGCAGGACTTACCGAGGAAGAACTCTACTCAATGGTCATCGAGGACCTGTTCTGATTTTTCACAGTTTTTACCTCTCCACTCTCTTTATTCTTTAAAGCCCTATTCACCCATGGCTTTCCTGAGAGCACTTGTAGTGGTGAAGTACTTGGTAATCATCCCGGGCACTTCCCAGTCAGGTAATCTGCCCTCCTCCATATATTGCAGAAACTTCCCGGTCACCTGGCCGAAGTGTTCTTCATGAGTAACCCTGTAACTGTCCGGAATGATTATTTTCAGTGTCTTGTCATCAACATTTTCCACCTCCAGGCTTTCGTAGGGCAGGCTCATCAGCACCTTTTTTAGCTTGTTAGAAAAGTCGCTGACGGATATACCCTTAATATTCTCAATATAAAGTGTCGGCAGGAAATTTTCGGCTTCTGTCTGCCTTATAACAAGATTACACACCGAACCCCTCATTATTGAATAATGCGTGTCGCCTCCTCCTTCGGGAGCCCTGTATCTCCACTCCACTGATACTTTCACCCATATTCCTTTAAGCTGGTAAACCATTTCTCCGTTGGAATAAACATTAAGATTACCATTTTTGACATCCTTTTGGAGGAATCCGGGGAAATCGTCGAAGCCGGTTACATCTCTAAACTCGTCTTTTGAAATGATTGTCGGCCACCTTCGTGCGGCAACCATATTTACATTCTCTTTTTTAAGGACCTGATCAGGGAAGCATTCCCACTGGACAAGGTCGACAAGATGTGTAGTGACATCCACAATTCCCTCGCCCTGCTGGTCAACATCAAAGAACCAGGCCGGCCGTATAAGCGGTGTACCTGAAACGATCTTTGAGAAGTGGTGAACGCTCTCCTTGGTAACTGCAGGTTCCTTTTCGGAGCCCGCTTGAAGACTCCCAAAAATATCTTCATTACGAGAAAGCAATTTCTGCAGGATTGTAGTTACCTCGTAACGTTCTGTCATAATATCGTAAAGCAGAAGTCCTCTCTCCTGTGCCATCCTGAAAGCATCTTCCAGAGCCGGAAAATCGTCCGGAGAAATGATCATGGGTTTGTCGGCAAGCACATTAAAACCGGCCTCAACCGACCTTGTGATATACTCAGCTTTTTTACTGTTATTTCCTGACAGGACTACAACATTGCCAGGTTTATCCCTGATCATTTTTTCAAAGAAGTCGGGCCCGGTGTAGAGTATTTCATTCCAGTCTGTCGGGTCATCTGCCCTTGTATTATATGATGCTATCCTCTCCAGATGCTGCTCAACATCCGGCCCCGCCGGGGCATACACATAAACATCGGGAGAAACCTGGTCGTACATAATCTTCTGAACCAGGGCTGCATGGAAATGCCCGGGGTCAACAGTCATTATCTTCACCATTTTCTGATATGTAGTTTCAGTCTTCTGTGTTTTCTGCCCGCATGAGGTAAACAGTAACAGTAATGCTAATATCAAACAGAAGCTCCTATTCATTATTATACGAATCTATTATTTGATTTGTTTTATAAGGATCATTTTGAAAGATCCTTTACTGCCTCAATAAATGCAGCTATGTTCTCACTGCTTACGTCCGGTGGCATCCCGCCTCCGCACGACCAGATGACATGTCTGTGATCCGTTATCTCACCCATACATTTCCGGACAGCCTCCTTAACCTGTGCCGGCGTCGCGGCTGCAAGGACATCCCTTGGAGGAATATTACCTAAAAGAACAACATCAGGGCCTGCAAGGTCGCGTATTTCACTCATTGAATGCTCAAACGAGAAGTTAAACATATTAACATCCATCTCTTTCAGGTTCCTGGCTGTGATAAGACCCTGGGCATCATTATGCAGCAGCCTGACTTTTGAATCAATTGCAGCAAATATCTTTTTAAAGGCAGGTATTACAAATTCGCTGAACTCATAATCGCCAACAAATCCTATCAGATCGTCCAGCACAAATAATCCGTCAATAGAAGGGAAACACTCTTTCTGGTATACCACCCATTCACATATAAAATCCGTAATTTTATTGATCAGGACTTTTGCTTCATCAGGGTTCATAGCCAGGCTCATCATGAATTCGGTCGTACCCATCAGAAAGCTTGCAACGTTCAGAGGGCCCCGTGTTACAGCAAACCTTATCTGGTGTCCCATCGCTTTTATCCTGTCCTGGTTTGCCTGCAGCCTGTGTATCACAAATGGAAGCAGTCCGTCTGTCCTTACATTCGGATGAGGTAGTGATCCCACATCGTCTATGCTCTTCAGAACCTTTTCAGCATGAGGAAGGTTGTTCTCGAGCCAGATCATCCTTGCACCATAAGCAGATGGTTCTGTACACATTCCATATTCCGACCAGAAACCGGGTATGAACCATGCATCCGGGAATGTTTCAATGGCTTTTTTGTTAGACTCGAACCATTGTTCATCAGAAGCGTAGAAGCTCACATTGGATATTCCATACCAACCCGGTATCCAGGGACTATCGATGATAAAGCCAATTGGTGGATTGTCGGGCTTCTGACCCTTAATAACAGCCAGCATATTATCCCATGATCTATTATCCATACGAGTTTTTTAAGTTATGGTATTAAAAGTAAATTTAGTGTTTTTTACAATTTCAGTGCCTCCATCCTGTAAGAATCAACAGGTGCGCATGAACAAACGAGATTTCTGTCCCCATACCCGTCGTCAACCCTGCCGACAGACGGCCAGAATTTGTTTTCAACCAGCCATTTCACTGGATATGCAGCTTTCTGCCTGACGTAACTATGCTTCCAATCATCTGCAGTAATTACCATGGCAGTATGAGGTGCATTACGCAGTACATTATCATCCCTGTCGGCCTTACCTTCCTTAATTTCCTGTATTTCGTCCCAGATCGATTTCATGGCATCTATGAACTTATCCAGTTCCTGGAGAGACTCCGACTCGGTTGGTTCAACCATCAGTGTTCCATGAACAGGAAAAGAAAGAGTCGGGGCATGAAAACCGTAATCCATCAGCCTCTTTGCAATATCTGTCTCTGATATACCTGCTTCAGTTTTGAATCCTCTGCAATCAAGAATCATCTCATGTGCAACTGTCCCGTTAGTCCCTGTGTAAAGTGTTTTGAACCATCCTTTGAGGGAGGCTGCAAGGTAGTTGGCATTGAGTATAGCATATTTTGTGGCCTGTGTAAGACCATCAGGCCCCATCATCAGGATGTAAGCATGGGATATAGTGAGTATATGAGCACTCCCGAATGGTGCTGCCGACACCGCTGTTATCCCATGACTGCCACCGGTTTTAACTACGGGGTGCGATGGAAGAAATTCAGCCAGTTTTTCATTCGCCAGTATCGGGCCCATCCCGGGTCCTCCACCTCCATGAGGGATTGCAAATGTCTTATGCAGGTTCAGGTGGCAGACATCTGCCCCGATATAACCTGGGCTTGTAAGACCGACCTGGGCATTCATATTGGCTCCATCCATATATACAAGTCCTCCATTCTCATGAACAATGTCAGTCATTTCTTTAACCCTGGCCTCAAATACTCCGTGTGTTGAAGGATAAGTAACCATAATGCAGCCCAGGTTAGCCCTGTTCTCTTCAGCTTTTTTCCTGAGATCTTCAACACTTATATTTCCTTTTTCATCGCATTCTATAACTATAACCTGCATACCTGCCATTACTGCACTTGCAGGATTTGTACCGTGTGCCGAAGCCGGGATAAGAGCTACATTCCTGTGCCCCTCTCCTCTTTTCCTGTGATATTCACGGATTACCAGCAGCCCGGTATATTCACCGGAAGCACCCGAATTTGGCTGGAAAGACACAGCCGAAAACCCTGTAATCTCCTTGAGTGCTTCGCCCAGCTCATCGATAAGCTGGTAATATCCTTCTGCCTGATCGGCAGGGACAAAAGGATGAATATTGGCAAATTCCGGCCAGCTCATGGGGAACATGGCTGTTGCAGGGTTGAGCTTCATTGTGCATGAACCCAGCGGGATCATACAATGCGTGAGAGAAAAATCTTTACGCTCAAGCATCTTTATATATCTCATCATCCCGGTCTCGCTATGATAGATATTGAACCCTGATTCCTGCAGAAAGGACGATTTTCTTATGAATTTTTCCTCAATGCATTTACATTCACAAAGTGAGCTTGTTGCAGCACGGCTTTTACCTTTTGCTCTTGCAAATACATCCAGTATTTGATTTATTTCATCAAGGGTAGTAATCTCGTCAGTGCTTATTGAAACCTGGTTATTGCCGGGATACCAGAAGTTGATTCCGGAGGCTAACGATTCCCTCTTAATTGCTTCCAGTATTTTGTCATCCGCCGCATCGATGCGGACTGTGTCAAAAAGCTGGCTGTTTAATTGAATGTATCCAAGCTCCTTTAGCCCGTTGCGGAGAGTGCAAGCTGTATTATGGATATGCATTGCAATGGCTTTTAACCCCTCCGGTCCATGATACTGTGCATACATTCCGGACATTGTCGCAAGCAGTGCCTGCGCAGTGCAAATGTTAGAAGTGGCTCTCTCCCGTTTAATGTGCTGTTCCCTTGTCTGAAGAGACATCCTCAATGCATGGTTGCCCTGTGCATCTACCGAAACTCCAATGATTCTGCCAGGCATAGCTCGTTTTAGTTCATCACGAGTTGCAAAATACCCGGCATGCGGACCTCCAAAACTCATTGGCAGACCCATACGCTGGTTTGATCCGACTACTATATCAGCTCCCCACTCACCGGGAGGCGTCAGAATGGCGAGGCTCATCAGGTCAGCTGCCACACCAACCAGTACCCCTGCATGATGCGCCTTTTCGACAAAATCAGAAAAGTCATTAATCTGGCCGGAAGCGGAAGGATATTGAATAAATGCACCAAAGAAAGTACTGTCTAACTCTGTTCTGTCATACCGGCCCTGCACTATTTCAATTCCAAGTTGCCCCGACCTGGTGGTAAGAACATCGACGGTCTGCAAAAAAGTATCCTCGTCCACGAAGAACTTGTTTGTCCCTGCCTTGACAGCCTCCCTCGACCTGGAATTGAACATCATTATCATTGCCTCAGCACCAGATGTCGCCTCATCAAGAAGTGAGGCATTGGCAATCTCCATCCCGGTAAATTCGATTACCATTGTCTGGAAATTTAGAAGAGCCTCCAGCCTTCCCTGAGATATCTCAGCCTGATATGGTGTGTAGGAAGTATACCATGAAGGATTCTCAAGGACATTCCTTAATATAACTGAAGGAACTGCAACGCCATAATATCCCTGCCCGATAAATGAACGAAGTAGCTTGTTCTTTGAACCTATCTTCCTGATATGTTCAAGGTATTCAACCTCACTCACGGCGGATGGTAATACTAATGGATCTTTTAGCCTAAGGTTTTCAGGTACTGTATTGTCAATAAGTTCATCAAGGACTGATACTCCTGTTACCTTAAGCATTTTTGGCAGATCATTATCGCGGGGGCCGTTATGACGGTTAACATATTTATATATTGCCATGGACAATTTATATATGAATTAATAATTATAATCCGGGAATCTGTCTGATGCTAAAATAATAAAAGTTCAGCTTTAAAAAATTAACTTACGACATACTTTATTTCAGGAAAGGATTTCCTGTGGCTTCCCTTCCGATTGAAGTTGCTGGTCCATGTCCCGGATAGACTACAGTATCGGGGGGGAGCGTCAGGAGGTTATTTTTAATACTGTTAATAAGTGTCTGAAAACTACCTCCCGGAAGATCAGTCCTGCCGATGCTTCCCGAGAACAATGCATCGCCTGTAAAGACGCACCCGCTGCCGGTTATGTAGAAAGCAAGGCCTCCGGGTGAATGCCCTGGTACATGAATGACCTTAAGCCTGATGGACCCAAGCGATATTTCCTGCCCGTGTACTAAATAAGCCTGAGGTTCGGGTGGTTCTTCCATCGATAATCCAAAGAATGACGCATGCTGAGGAGCCTGGAGCCTGTTGGGTTCCTCAAGCTCATGCCATAAACTCCTTAGCTTATACTTTTCGAGCATAAACCTGTTACCAAAGATATGATCCAGATGGCAATGAGTATTTAACAATAGAGAAGGTGTCAGCCCTTTTGATTCCAGCAATGTGACCAGCCTCGAGAATTCTTTATCATCATAGCAGCCGCAGTCTATTATGATACATTCACCTGGTGAATCAGAAAGAATATAGGTATTGACATCAATAGGAGAAAATACAAGTGTTTCAATATCCATTTTAAAGACTATCCGTTTATTGTTCCTCTCAGCATAGGGACAAAAACAAAATTTCCATGAGAGGTATATTCATAATTATCATTATCCTTTCTTGTAATAACTGTCATAACCTGCACATCTCTTCCACCAAGCGGTACAACCAGCCGGCCCCCTGTTTTAAGTTGACCCAGAAGTGTATCAGGTACACTTTTGGCAGCTGCGGTGATTAGTATGCCATCGTAAGGGCCGTATTGAGGTTTACCTTCAAAGCCGTCACCAAAAAAGAAATTTACATTATATCCGAGCGAAGTTACGATCTTCTGAGCCTTGATAAATAATTCCCGGTATCTTTCGATCGTATATACTTTAACTCCCATTTCAGCCAGTATTGCAGCCTGATATCCTGATCCTGTTCCTATTTCCAGGACTTTGTCACGTTTATTTGCTTGCAGCAGGCTCGTCTGAACAGCAACCGTATAAGGTTGCGATATTGTCTGTCCAGAAGAGATTGGGAATGCCTTGTCAACGTAAGCATGGTTCAGAAATGCCGGATCCATAAAAAGGTGCCTTGGAACAGCATTTACAGCCCTCAGAACTTCCTCATCAGTAATTCCCTTGATTTTCAATCCCTCAACCAGCCTTTTCCGTAATCCCTTGGCCTCATACGATTCTGTCATCAACCGAGTATTAATTGTGTGTAAGCAAAAATATAGGATATCTTCTGAAATCAAATATCTTCATAAACCAAAAATGGATAAACATAGCAGTTTAATGATATATTTACTGTGGTAATAAGAAAATATATGATTTATACTAAATTCGGCAACTTATATTATTAGAATTATCACAAATTTCTACTTTTAAAAAAGTACAGGTTTTAAATGAAGTACAGGAAACTGTCGATATTATACCTGGTCTTTGATCTGGCCGGTTCTGCAGCAGCATGGACCCTGTTCTTTATTTTAAGGAACAGGCTTGTTATGTCAGGCGGTCAGGAATCAGAAGCTATGCCGGGCTTCTTCACAACCGGCCTTATAGTGGTCCCCCTGGCATGGGTCCTGTTATACCTGCTCACAGGTTTTTATGTTGTGTCGCTGAAAAGATCGAGAATAGTTGAACTGTATTACTCGCTGGCAGTGACGATCCCCGGAGTATTTATTATGTTCTTCATTCTTCTTCTTATGGATTTTATCAGCAGGACCGAGTATTACCTGAATCTTCTTGAGACACTGTTTTTGCTTCAGTTTACGTTAACATACATACCGCGTTTAATTATCACAAGCATTACTGCAAGTAAGGTACATAGCGGATTGCTTGGGTATAAAACACTTATTATCGGATCAAACGGCATGGCATATGATGTCTTCAGAAGAATAAATACGGAAAAAATACGTGCGGGCAACATAATTGCAGGTTATGTCAGTGTGAAAGACGGCAAATCAGACCTTTTTTCAGGCGACCTCAAACATCTGGGCCATCTCGAGCAGCTCCCTGACGTGATCAGGGAGAACAAGATCGAGGAGGTAATAATTGCTATTGAGGAAAACGAACATTACAAGATAGGGTTGATTATAGGGAAGCTGGAATATAGTGACGTTACAGTAAAAGCGATTCCCTCGTTAAAAGATATTCTTATCGGGCGGGTTGAACACACGGCAATATTCGGTACACCACTGCTTGAAATACCAAGCAGGCTAATGCCGGAATGGCAGGCCAACATTAAGCAGATATCCGACTATATTCTCGCTGTGGTCTTAATGGTCCTTTCGAGTCCACTTATGCTGGTTCTTTCCTTGCTTATCCATTATTACGACAGAGGACCCATAATATATTCCCAGATACGTATAGGGAAAAATGGGAAACCATTCACCATTTATAAGTTCCGGTCAATGCATAAGGATGCGGAGACAGGCTCCCCGATGCTGTCGAGCAGCAGGGATGACAGGATCACTCCGGTAGGCAGGTTCATGAGAAAACACAGGCTTGATGAGATTCCTAATCTCCTGAATGTCCTTAAAGGCGAAATGTCGTTTGTGGGTCCACGGCCTGAGAGGCAATACTTTATCGACATGATCACCGAAAAAGCACCTCATTACCTGCGGCTTATGAAAGTAAAACCCGGAATTACATCATGGGGCCAGGTGAAATACGGTTATGCTTCTTCTGTCGATCAAATGATAGAACGGCTTGAATACGACCTTCTTTACCTCGAAAACATGACCCTCATCATCGATTTAAAAATACTCATCTATACGTTCTTTATAATTCTCAAAGGCAAAGGAGTGTGAGGATTAAGAGGCCCCATTATGGTGGGTCAAAGACAGGCTGATTGCATCTTGCCCTTGTGAAGAGCGATATAAGTCGGTCCAGACGAATCGAGTATACTTTCGTATAGTATCAGTTCATAAACCATAACACTCTGTAAATGCTTGTCGTGATAATTTTCCAGTATTTTCCCTAATTGTGCGGAGTTTTTCAGGCTCTTGACCCTTCCTAATGTTAAATGTGGCCTGAAAGGCCTTTCATCAGTCTCAACTCCAAGTTCCTTCAGTCCTGTCTTAATCCTGTTAAAAAGGTTGTCAAGTTTTTCGGCAGAGTCAATACCGGCCCATATCACCCTGGGGTCTTTCAGGTTCCTGAACACTCCGATCCCGGTTACTCTGAATCTGAATTCTTCGGTATTTTCAGATACATCATCCAGAAGCCCTGCTATATTATCAATTCTCGCATCCTCAGTATCTCCCAGGAAAGCCAGTGTTATGTGAAGCTGATTCATATCAACCCAGCGGATATGATCACTGGCCAATTCTTTCTTCATATTATCGACTGCTAAATGGAGCCTGTCACCGGGTTTGATATCGATTGCAATAAATATCCGTTTCATATTACCTCCAGGATTCAATATAAGAAATCCCTTAATATTAAATCAACGGAAATTTGTAATTTTATAGATAAATAGAGTTAATTAAAACACTTTCGATATGAAATTTGCAGTTGTACTATCTGGTTGCGGTGTTTACGATGGAGCTGAAATACATGAAGCGGTGATGACCCTCCTGGCGGTGAAAAAGCAAGGAGCATCATACCAGGTATTTGCACCGGATGTCATGCAGCACCATGTGGTGAATCACCTTACAGGTGAAATCATGAACGAATCCCGTAATGTCCTTACAGAATCAGCCAGGATTGCCAGAGGGAAGATTAAACCTTTGAAGGAGTATATGGCAGATAATTTCGACGGTATAATTTTCCCGGGTGGTTTCGGCGTTGCAAAGAACCTGAGCTCGTATGCTTTTGACGGACCGGAAATGAAAATAGACAAGGTTGTCGAAAAAGCCATCCGCGAAACTCATGAGGCCGGCAAACCTATCGGGGCATTATGCATTGCTCCCGTTCTTGTCGCAAGGATCCTGGGTGGCATTGAGGTGACGGTAGGAGGTGAAGGAGATACTGCTGCAGATATAAGAGCAATGGGCGGCATACATCTAAAAACAGGTAACGGAGATATAATCGTTGACAGAAAGAACAAGATCGTTACGAGTCCCTGTTATATGCTTGATGCATCGATTACAGACATAGAAACGGGAGCAAGTGAAGCAGTTAAGGCAATTATCGGACTCTGCAAGGGATAAGTTATATTATAACCTGCCGCTTTCTATTTCATAAATAATTCTTTCAATCAGGATATCATCACCCATAGGGTCATATTCTGATTTAAGATTAGACCCGAATATCCTGGCTATAGCCTGCCAGAAAACGGCAGAAAAGCTGCCCTTGTATTCTTTAATAAGATCATACGATGTATTTTCAGTTTCCCTGTCAATGAGCTTAATAAGTATCCTGCCCTGAGTGATGGTCATACTCCTCATGTCACCCTCGTAGTCACTAAAAACTTCTTTCTCAAAGTTCTTAAGGTATTCCTTCCTTCCTTTATCATCAGGAATTTTTTTCAGGTCATCGTTCACCTGTTCCAGTTTTTGCCTTACAATTAATGCATATGGATAAACGCGTTTTACATTATAGACTGTCCTTTCGTAACGCCAGGCCTGAAATCTTGATTCAGGTCTTAGGGTCCCGAAAACATTTACCTCTTTTATCTCTATTTCCGGAAGGCTTTCCCCGTCCCTGTTTACTTTAGGTACAATATAGAATTTTCCGGGCAGCGAATCAGTCTTGTTCTTTCCGGTATCTACCTGGGCCGGGAGTATCCTCCACGAGCAGCATATCAAAATAAATATTACTGCATTTCTCACCTTCACTAATTTTTACAAATTTACCAATTATCCGGCATTACAATTAACTACTCAATACAATCTAAAATTGTGCCGCAATGAATCATTCATTACGATATTTTTTATGGTACCTTTGGATATTAGTCTCCAAAACAGGATAAGTAAATGAGAATAACCCCGGAAGAGCTGGATGACCAGGGTAGGTACAGGCAACTGCTTTCTCTTTCTTATGATGATCTGGTGCCTTTTATTCTCGAATACTTCAGCAGAAGGACATGGCTTACAATGGCATTCTGGTCGTTTTGCCTGCTACTGGCAGGCCTGGCTATTACAATAAGGATACACATTACCGGATTTTATGAACTTAAGAGGATTATCTTACATTCGATACTTGGATTTGTGCTCCTGCCGATAATAACAATACCATTGCATGAGTTTTTACATATCATTCCTTATTTCCTGTCCGGGGCAAGAAATATTAGGGTAGGCATGGATCTCAGGCAATACCTTTTTTATGTTACTGCACACAGGCAGGTGGCCGGGCAGGGTCTTTTCAGGATCGTGGCAATCATGCCATTTACAGTTTTAACGATGACTTCGTTAATCCTGGTTTTCACCCTTCCCGGATTATGGAAATGGAGCTTTTCAGCGTTTCTGTTCGTACATTCTACAATGTGTGCCGGAGACTTGGCTCTTCTCAACTTTTACCATGTCAACAGGGGGAAGAAGATTTTCACATATGATGATACGGATCTGAAGGAGGCCTATTTTTACCAGGAGCTGTAAAATGTAAAAACTGTTTATAAGGATAATTTAACAGGACTGTTTTGTTGCACCTTACACTTTTTATATCTTGTACAAACAAACATTAATTAGATGAAAAAAATTCTGATCTCTGCATTGGTGCTTTTAATTTTATCCTTTTCACTTTCTGCCCAGAAAAGGACTTACAACATTCCTGACCTGCCGGGATATGTAACCCTGAAATGTGATTTTCACATGCACACCGTTTTCTCCGACGGTATTGTATGGCCAACATACAGGGTGTTTGAAGCTTATCGTGACGGTCTCGATGCAATTGCAATTACGGATCATATTGAGTACACACCAAGAAAAGACTTCATCCCTGTCGATCTCAATGCTGCATGGAAAATTGCCGAGACCTCAGCCAGACAGGGTAATATTATCCTTGTTCACGGTGCAGAAATAACCAGGTCAATGCCTCCCGGACACCTTAATGCTCTTTTTATTGCTGATGCCTCAAAACTGACTGCTGATTCAGTTTACGACGTGATTGAAACCGCAGTTAAACAGGGAGCTTTTATCCAGTGGAACCATCCTGGCTGGAAATCACAGGAACCTGATGGTATTCCCAAGCTCTATTCTATTCACCGAAGGCTACTCAAGAACGGATAGATACACGGTATTGAGTTCTTCAACAGTAATGAATTTTACCCCCACATACTTGAATGGTGCAAAGAGTACGGACTGGCTGTAATGGGCAACAGCGACATCCACGACATTATTAGTGAGTCATACACAGAACCTGAATACAGGAACCGACCTATGACACTTGTTTTTGCAAGGGAAAAAAGTTCAGAGAGCCTGAAGGAAGCCCTTTTCGCAGGCAGAACTCTTGTATGGTTCAGGGATATCCTGGCAGGAAAGGAAGAATATGCACAACAATTCTTCGACCAGGGAATTTCGACAGGAAAACCATATTTTGATAGTGGTAAAAATATCTATCTGGAGATCAGGAACAATACCGATATTCCTTTTTATCTTGTAAACGGACCAAAAGGAGCTCCCTCTGTCATCAACATCATGGCAAACGGAGTCACAAGATTAACACTGGATAAGTCGTTCAGATCACCACTTGTATATGACGTAAGAAATATCCTCACAGGAACAGATCAGATGCTGAAGGTCGAACTGAAATATTAAAGTTTTTCCCTGGCAAGCTTCAATACATCGTCATCTTTTACTATAGGCCTCAGCCTGTAAGTATAATGATAACTATCTTCCAGTAACCTGTATTGCCTGTGGATCGGTGCACCCCAGGAATCATCACCGCCAACACCCATCTGGCCCAGATCCACGTTAAGATTCACAAGCGACCTTGGTTTCACATCTGTTGTATGTGTGTTAGCACTCTTCGCGTCCTTGCGATATGCTGAAAGTTTCCCTGGCGACTCAAAATCATCGTGTATAAAATTCAGTGCTGCAAAGCAAATAACAGGATCACCAATTACAAGCAATCCTTCACCTGAATCGTTAGTTAGAGTAAGCCAGCGCGTGTCGGTCTTATATCCATTCTCCTGCGGTCGAATATAAGGGACATACTGATCGGCAACACTGCTGACATACAAACCGACAAAAGCGGATGTATGCCTGTCAATATAATTCTCGTGAGGGCCTCTTCCATACCATCGGAGATTTGAGAACTCCACGGGAAGCTGCATCTGCATACCCATCCGTGGTATTTCAGGTAATCCGGGCTGCTTTGAGAAACTCTCCCTGACAAGGATATCCCCTGAACCATACACTGTATAAGCCACAGAGCATCCGGCGATTTTCAAACCTGATGTATCTTCTATGTCAAAGTTGAAAGCAACAACCACTTTGCCAAGCTCTGGCTGGCTTATATCCGCCCTTGTGATGGTTCTTCGCTCACCAGCCTTTCTCCAGACTCCAAGCCTCCGGTCCATATTATATCCATAATCATTATCTGTAGGTGGCCTCCAGAAATCAGGTTCAGGTCCTTTAAGCAACAGTTCTTTCTCCTTATAAATGAGCGATGACATAGTGCCCTTAACCAGGTCGAAAGTAGCCCTGAAATCTGTTCCGCTCACCTCTGTCTTTGTGTCGAGGGTATTTGTCTGAAGTACAGTCATTTCATCGCTAACAGATACCATAGGCGGGCGACCCACAGGAAGCCGGAACTGCTCAGTAGCATAAATATGATTTTCAGGCACAATGGTCCAGGCTTCGGTTTTACCTGCACTCAGGTTTAGGAAGTATTCAGCTCCCGGATCCGGATCTATCTTGCTTATATTGAGATTGACCAGGGTGTCATCGCCCGGGGCAAGATCGGGAATAACAAAATTACCTGATTGCAATGTCTTGCCATCTGTTACTATTCCCCAGTTAAATGCGAAACCGGAGAGGTTAGTAAAGGCATATTTATTTTTAACTCTAATGACTCCTTTTCCCGGATCAACCATTTCAAATCCTATGTACTGGTAAACCTTCTTTACTTCATACAATCCAGGATGCGGAGTCCTGTCGGGCCACACAAGACCGTTAATACAGAAATTACCATCACTTACGATGCCCTCATCACCAAAATCACCACCATATGCCCAGTATTTCTCCCCATTTTCTGACGTAACCAGGAGACCCTGGTCAACCCAATCCCATATTAGTCCGCCCTGAAGCTTGGGATATTTTTCAATGACATCCCAGTAATCCTGCAAATTGCCTGTACTGTTACCCATAGCATGTGCATATTCGCACATTATTAGAGGCCTGTCATTCTTTTCATCCAGGGCATATCTCTCCAGGCTCTGAACAGGGGAATACATCGGGCACCATATATCCGTATGTCTTTCGGGTGTATTTGTGCTTTTTTCAGCCCTTTCATACTGAACAGGTCTTGTATCATCCCGATCCTTGATCCACTTATAACCATTGACAAAATTATGCCCGTCTCCGGCCTCGTTACCCATCGACCAGATTATTACTGATGGATGATTCTTGTCGCGCTCAACCATTCTCATCATTCTGTCGAGGTGTGCTGCTGCCCATTCTGGCTTATCGGCCAGTGTGACATTTTTATTATACCCGATTCCATGGGACTCAATATCAGCTTCATCGATCAGGTACAGGCCATACTTGTCGCATATTTCATACCAGAGCTCCTGCTGAGGATAATGAGATGTTCTTACAGCGTTAATATTGAAACTTTTCATTGTTCTGATATCTTTCAAAATGGTGCTTTCATCAATGACATGGCCCGTAACGTCATGATGTTCATGCAGATCCACTCCCTTTATGTAAATCGGAACACCGTTAACATGAAGCATAGAATTAAAGATTTCCACCTTGCGAAATCCGATCCTGGTGCCTACACATTCCAGTATCTCACCGTCTGCATTCTTAAGGCTTATAACAAGAGAATAGAGATCAGGACTTTCAGCAGTCCATTTTTTAATTCCTTCAAACTCTTTTCTGAAGGTTACCGAACTGGCATCATTGTTCAGGATAATCCTCGATTCCTCGTCCATCACCCTGTTACCGTCTTCAAATAACTGGGCCCCGACAATGAACTCAGTACCTGCATCTCCAACTGAAGCGGTCTGAACATCCAGGCTCAGGAATCCGTCAGTGTAATCATTTACCAGGTCCCCTTTTGCAAAGAAATCGCGGATATAGGTCTTTGGCCTGGCATGAAGGAACACGCTTCTCTGTATGCCGCTCAGACGCCAGAAATCCTGGTCTTCGAGGTAACTGCCGTCACACCACCTGTAAACTTCCACAGCAAGGGTATTCCTTCCACGTTTAAGATATTTTGTTATGTTGAACTCTGCCGGGGTCTTGCTATCCTTGCTGAAGCCGACTAGCTGCTCATTGATCCACACATAGAAGAATGAGCTTACTGCTCCGAAATGAAGATATATTTCCTTATTCTTCCATCCGGCAGGAATTGTAAACGTCCGTTTATATGAACCCACAGGATTAGCATCGTGAGGTATTTTAGGAGGATCTGGCTTAAATGGGTACGGTATATTTGAATAAATTGGCGGGTCATCTGTTTCAAGTTGCCAGTTTGACGGAACAGTGGTTTCCTTCCATGAGCGTGAATCGTAATCATCCTTGAAAAACCAAAAGGGTCTCTCTGAAGGATTCTTTGAGAGATGGAACTTCCAGGTACCGTCCAATGAAAGATAATTGGAAGATTTTTCCTTTATACCGGTCAGTGCCGCCTCGACACTTTCATAGCTAATCATTGTTGCATGAGGTTCTTCTGTGCCCATACTCAGGAATCCCGGATTTTCCCAGTCGCGTGGCTCATTTTCAGTAAACTCCACACCTTCGTAACTTTTATATCGCTTACAAGCTGAAAGGGTTATTGCAAAACAAATTGAAAACAGCAGGTACTTTTTCATAATTAAGTATTTAGACGAACTATAAAACTAGTAAAAATTGTTATAGAATATTCAACGGATCTGCACAGGAATCTTATCGGATCATGCAGATTAAAATTAGCCTTGGATCCTGTAACATGTTTTATAACGACCCAATAGTATATATAGGTCAGTATTCCGGATTATTTTCCGAAAATTGATCTATATCTCCGGGTGAATTAATATTGGTAAAAGCTTTATCAGAAGATTCTGACCTGATAACCGGGAAAAAAGCGGCATTTGCCGTTTCAATGAACTTTCTCACTTCAGGATTATTGTCAGAAGCCAGCCATTCTCCCAGCTTTTCTACAAGGTCATTTCTATATATACCATGGAGAGGTTCGATATTATTTTTAACGACAGGTATGATCATATCTGCTCCTGACCTTTCGAAAGATTCAATCTCACTTAATATTAAAGCCCGGTTCAGAAACGGCATGTCTCCTGCAACGACGAATAAGGCCTCCTTCGTTGATTTCAGCATCGCTGCGTGGATTCCTCCGAGGGGTCCCATATTTTGGAAACTGTCACTGGTGATTATCCCCTGAAAATCATCAAACTCTTCAGGAGTATTAGTCACAAGAATAATCTCGTCAAATATTCCGCTTAATACTTTCAGTATCCTGTCGATTATTCTACTGCCTTCGACAACCTGTTTTGTCTTTATCTTTCCACCAAACCTGCTGTTGGTTCCTCCGGCAAGTATTACTCCTGATATGTTATTTACTTTATCCTGTTTCATAAAAGGTTTCAGAAAAGTCCGGTTATATTTCCTTCCGGGTCGATATCAATTTTTTCTGCTGCGGGTTGCTGAGGAAGTCCTGGCATGCGCATTATAGTACCGGCAATAGGTACTATGAACCCGGCCCCCGATGATAGCTCCACCTCCCTGATCTTGATTGTAAATCCTCTTGGTCGGCCCTTTTTTGTTGGATCATCAGACAAAGATTTCTGGGTCTTTGCAATACATACCGCGAGGTTACCCAGGCCAAGTTTTACAATATTATCAAGTTGTGACCTTGCTGTGATCGTATATTCAACGTGATCGGCCCCGTATAGCTTTTTGCATATTGCATCTATCTTATCTTCAAAAGACCAGCTCATATCATAAAGTGGCTTAAAGCACTGCTCACAGTTATTGATTGTATTAATAACCTTTCCAGCAAGGTCAAGTGCACCTTTACCGCCTTTTGCCCATGATTCATTTACTGCAACAACAACATCCTGCGACTGGCAATATTTTACAAGTAGTTCCAGCTCTGCATCGGTGTCAGTATCAAACCTGTTGATCGATATTACCGGGTTGAATCCGAAGATCCTCATATTTTCTATGTGCTTATCCAGGTTCTCAAATCCCCTGCTTAGCGCCTCGGTATCTTCATCCTGCAGTGTTGATAACCTGGCACCCCCGTGATACTTAAGAGCCCTGACAGTAACAACTATGACAACGGCATCCGGATGCAGGTTTCCGAATTGTGATTTTATATTAAAGAATTTTTCTGCACCCAGCTCGCTTGCAAATCCTGCCTCTGTAACGACATAATCACTTAATGATAAACCTGTCCTGGTTGCAATAATACTGTTTGTCCCCTGCGCAATATTTGCAAAAGGCCCTCCGTGTATTATCGCAGGCGTCCCTTCAAGTGTCTGTACAAGGTTGGGCTTAATGGCATCCTTCAGCAGCGCTGCCATGGCTCCCTGTGCCCTAAGGTCACGGGCAAAAACAGGCTTATCATCATAAGTGTACCCGACAAATATATTACCAAGTCTCCCTTTCAGATCATCAAGGTTCCTGGCAAGACAAAGGATAGCCATCACTTCCGATGCAGCAGTGATATTGAATCCTGTTTCCCTGGGAACTCCCTCTTTCGGTCCGCCAAGACCAACAACTATGTCGCGAAGGGTTCTCTCATTCATATCCATAACCCTCTTCCACTCTATGGTCCTTGAATCAATGCCGAGACTGTTTGCCCTGTACATGAGATTGTTATCAATAAGGGCAGAAAGCAGGTTATGGGATTTTTCAATTGCTGAAATATCTCCTGTGAAATGCAGGTTTATATCTTCCATGGGTATTACCTGTGAAAATCCACCACCGGCTGCTCCTCCCTTAATACCAAAAACCGGCCCCAGTGATGGCTCCCTCAAAACGACAGTGGTCTTTTTACCGGTTATGTTCAGGGCCTGTGCCAGGCCTATCGACGTTGTAGTCTTTCCCTCTCCGGCAGGAGTAGGAGTGATAGCCGTGACAAGAATGAGCTTTGCATTCTTTACTTTCTCTTCATCGATATAACTCAAGGGGATTTTTGCCTTATACTTACCATAAAGCTCAAGGTCTTCACGATGAATCCCAAGCTGGTCAGCAATTTCACCAATCGGCCTGATCCTTGCTGCTTGCGCTATTTCAATATCCGTCAACATGTTATTATAAATGTTTGATTTGTTCAAAAGATTCTAAACTAATCATTAATCATGATATTTGAATAAAACTGATCCATTTATTAGTATCAGGGGGGAAAATAATGAAAAGTGCACAAAATACTTCTAACCTTTCCATCCAGTGATATTGCTACGATGTTCCGGCCTTATCGACATCCTTATCCTCCAACCTGTTGGATAATAATTATTTACGCGGCTATCAAGGTTTTTAATGAATCCCAGGTTGATATGCCTGTACCTGACAATGGTCCATCCCTTTTCACCGTTGTAAGGAGCTATACTACCTCTTTGCAGATATTCAAGGCTTCCCTCCAGGTCAAGCTCCTTTACAGGAAAAGCATCATCCCTTATTATCGAGGAAAGAGCTATCTGATGATCTGGAATAATACTCCTGTTTTTATGCCGGAAAACTGCTGTGCCACCCTGCACTATGCTGAGATGCCTTTTCAGGTGCTGAAACTCATGTGCATTCACACCCAGCCTGAAGAAAGTATCATCATGCCTGTAGAAAAAACCTGTACTGCTTTTAACCATTTGTTCAGCGATACGGATGTCATTAGCGGACGCAGAATAAGACCCTTTCTGACGTCGCGGCTGCCAGCCCTTTATATCACCTGTTTTCCTGATCAATGCTATAAAGAATCCTTCACCCTCTATCCTTCCGGGATGGAAGCCATAACCTGTTATGCCCCCGTACCCTATCTCCTTTATTCCCGGATACTTCGTAATGTCCAGCCTGAGCGATTCCGATGATGTGTTATCTGTGATCCACTTTATATTAGCCTCATTCTCTGAAGGGTTGAACGTACAGGTACTGTATATGAGAATGCCACCTTCTTTTAGAGATGGCCACACATCCATGACAATTCTGCGCTGTCTTTCTGTACATAGTACTGTATTTGCGGGCGACCATTCTTTTATTGCGATCTCATCCCGGAACATACCCTCCCCTGAGCATGGTGCATCGGCAAGGATAATGTCAAAATAGCCGGGCAATCTGCTGAATGAAGCCGCATCGTTGCTTGTGACCACGCAGTTTGACAGTCCCCATTTTGAAATATTCTCTGCAAGGACAGAAGCCCTGGACCTTATAACTTCATTCGAAACAAGTGTTCCCCTTTCACCGATCAGTGACGACAGGTGGGTGCTTTTCCCTCCGGGGGCGCCGCACAGGTCGAGTACCCTGAGATCCGGGTTGTCGGCATCAAGCTGGCTGAAGACCTCCTCGAGGAACATGCTGGATGCTTCCTGCACATAATAGCAACCTGCATGAAAGAGAGGGTCAGCCGTGAAGGAAGGTCTGCTATCGAGGTAATACCCGGTCCCGCACCAGGGAACGGGTGATGATGCCAGGGGTATCCCGGACCATTTGGAGGTGTTTATCCTGATACTGACCGGAGATGAAGATGACAAAGAATCGAGAAGGGATTCCTTATCAATATAATCCTGGCTCTCGATCCTTTTTATAAATGCCTCCGAAAACATTCCAAGCTTTTATTAAACAAAACTAAAACAATATTCTTCAGATCGGGATATTTAACAATGAATTCGTTCAGGAAAGGCTTCCGATGAAGCGGAACCGCCTTTTCGTTCCGGTCTCCAAGGAGGGGAATTCTATTGGACAATCAGCAGGTAGCAACATGAAGAGACCCACCCCCAGCCCCTCCCAGGAGGGGAGCTGGTTACTGCAGCCATTCTACTACTGCCTCGGGACTCAGTCCCGGCAGGTCGAGTTTATTATTCTTCTTATACCCGTAAAGGTCATTTGCCAGTTTGCCCGGCTTTTCAACCTCTTTCAGCTTTGCTATTGTTGAATATCCAAGTTTCTGCAATGGTTCAATCCATTCTTCCGGCATTCCCAGCTCTATGTATTCCTGCCTGCTGCCAACTGCCAACTGCTTTCTGGATTTCGGTTTCATCTGAACCTTCGCAATGCTTCGGTTCACGGTGTGCAGGAAAAAAATATTCCTCTTTTTAGTTCCCGCTGATTAACGCTGATAATTCAGCCACAACACTCTGCGATGATCTGCGCTATCTGCAGGAAAAAATATTTCTTTTTTCATTTCCCGCTGATCTCGCTGATTGACGCTGATAATTCAGC
>CAZQRQ010000036.1:24673-32435 GCA_964595725.1 uncultured Rikenellaceae bacterium
AATATTTCTTTTTTCATTTCCCGCTGATCTCGCTGATTGACGCTGATAATTCAGCTTAGCTATACTCCCGGTAAATCCAAACAATCTCAGGAGAATATGAAAAACCTGATTTGTTCATAATAAGCAAGACATATCTAATAAAGTTAGTTAAAGAAAATGAAATCTGCAAATCCTAAACCACCATTTAACAAGCTATTCGATAGTGATATTTCCATTTCCTATAAGGATGAACGGTGACCAGTACAGGGGCTGCCGGAATTCTTTAAGGACATCACGTTGTGCCATTGTAAGTGCTTCGGAAGCAGGATATTCTTTAAGATAAGTGTAGAAATTCGTCATAAGGAGAGCTGTGGGATAATCAGCTACAGACCAGAGACTTACCAGCACCGAAGATGATCCTGCAAACAAAAACGCCCTGCTAAGACCTGTCAGCTCGTCTCCCTGGCTGACATTTCCAAGCCCGGTCTCACAGGCACTCAAAGTAACAAGCCTGGAGTTGAGGTTCATTTCAAGCACTTCATAGACATTAAGTCTTCCGTCGTCTTCATCCCCCGGGGGGAACAAAAGACAGGAATAAAGCGGCTGCCTGTAATTATAGCTTCCATGGGTGGCAAAATGAATAAAATTACAATCCGAAATGTTCTTTTTTACAAAAGTCTCTGTGGCTTGCTTACCAAAGGCTGAAATATTATCTCTGAACAGCGGCAGGATCTTTCTTACCTCATCTTCAGTACCCGGTAATCCAGGTTTATTCTCAACAGATATATCTGAGAGTGCAAGTCCCATGAACTTATCCCCTGCTCCTGATTCTCGCTGAATGCAGACCATCCAAACGCTGGCTGAAGGAGAATATGATATATTGAAATCTTCCACAAAATATCTACCTTCCTGGTTTCTAAGAGCCTGAAAAGGCAGGAAATGAAGTGATCCGTTGGGGATTACTATAATATCCCTGTATCCGGTAAGAAATTTTCCAGCCGGCGCAATAATTAAATCATATAATGTGCTTAAAAGCATGTCGGATTCCTTCAATGCATTCGACTGAATTGCTCTTCTCGCCCTTTCGATCATATTATCCAGGCCTTTAGCATCTATGGATGTTTTGAAACTCGTTACCTCACCGCTGGTGATGAGCCAGGTAATGAGTTCGTTTTCACTTATCCAGAACTCCATCACTGCTGCCTTGTCCGGAAGTAATGACCTGATTTCAGACAGGCTTACCGGTTCGGCAGTAACAATTTCAGCATAGGAAGGATTACTCAACTTGATCTGGCGAATGATCTCCTCGTATTCTTCCTGGACTGCGGCAAGGGCTTCTTTTATTTGTCTTATGTCGGAGTTGCGGGTAATGTCGTCTGAAGTGTTAATAACATCTTCCCTGTACAGTAGCTTATAAAGCTTAGACATCTCAATACGCTTTTCCTGTTCGAGTGAGATGAGATCGCCGGGGACTGAACCCCTGAAGTCAATTTTTTTGTTAACAAGGATGTCGTAGAAAGCCCTTGCCCTGGCCTGTTCTGAGAACCTGAAAGCATCAAGAGGTCTTTTATTGTTAATAAGCACGTTTATAAGCCTGTCGTAAACCTCACGCTTACTGTTGAAAAATGTGCTTTTTAATTCATCCACTGTAAGATTTCCTCGTATTTTTTCAATAATGTCAACTGATTTCATATATGCCTCAATGGCATTATCGCTGAGATTCATCTTCTCATATAATCTTCCTTTCTGATACCATGCCTGCCACAGGGTTTCCGGAAATTCAGTGTTCTTTAAAGCGGAATCAAGTACAATATCAGCCTTTTTGTATGAACCAGCGTCAACCAATATCTTTCCCTCAATGACATGGACCCTGGCAAGGCCCTGCCTGTTACCTGTTTCACGAAAATCTCGTCCGGCCTCTGCAAGGAATATAAGTGCACTGTCATTCTTATTGCTTTGAACCAATACCCGGGACATTCTGATTAATGAGATACCTCTTCCAGTAACTGATCCCTGTGATGTAAAAAAGCTGTTCGCACGCGTAATATCACCCATCCTCATTCCCAGCGACGCTTCCAGACCGCCGGCTGCCACCGCCATAGTATCCTTTTTCTCCTTTGCCTCCTCATACAATTTTGCAGCCTGCTGATAATCCCCAAGTTCGCTGTATATATCCCCGAGACCCACAGTAGCCCAGATCACCTGAGCCGCAATACCATATTTAACTGCCTCGTCCAGTGCCTGCTGCTGGTATCTCAGCGCGTCCTCATATCCCCCTGTGGATAAAGCAATAACGGCCAGAAGCTGGCTGTGCCTCGATGTACCCATCCCGATCTCCTCAGCTATCCTGAGTGAGCGCTCTGTAAAATTCTTTGCTGCCGGCATATCACCCTGGTCAGAAAAAATAGTCCCAAGGATGAGATAGGATTCCATTTCTCCCTTCTTATCAGAGGTCTGTCTGAAAATATTAAGTGATTTATTGGCATAATCCAGTCCACTGTCAGACCTCCCCATTACGGCATACAGCTGTGCCAGGGCAAGGTATATATCAGCCAGTATCAGCCGGTTGGTATTTTTAAGACTCTGGTTCATACCTTCCCCCCGTTCAAGAGCCTTTTCCAGAAACCTTACGCCACTGAAATACGAACCCATATATACATGTATCATTCCCTCATGACGGTAATCCTCTATTACACCCGGGATATTCCTGCTGACGGAATCCAGTTCACGGGCTTTCCTGACAGAAGTCAATGCAGCTTCGTAATTACCTGTCATTTCATAACCGTTTGCTATCTTCCTGCATACTTCAGATTCCATGGAAATATTCCTGTAAATGCCCAGCTTCCGGCTTGCATCCAGCATCCGCTCATAGTGATCTATGGCTTCAGCATATTTGTACTGGTTGAAAAGAGCGTCCCCCAGATTCTGTTCCCTTGTAACCCTGATTGATGGTGTCATGCAATGATTCATTGCAAAAGCAAAAATCACAAAAAGAATAATGACCGGCCTGTGATTCCTGATACTTGCAGGGAAAAAGGCATTCTTCATATTAAGAAACTCAGAAAACATATTGAATCATTACAACATACAGCGGATCAGCCGGCACATTCCTGCCTTTCAAAGGTATCTTCACTGATTCCCCAAGCCTGAATCTTTTTACCTGAAAAATAAGGTTAGGCTGATAGGATGCGGCCCATGATGATGGCAATCTTGATGAGAAAACACCGTTTATTTTTCCTTTACCCTCATGATAAAAGTTAAGTTCGTTTGCCATCACAATCCATTCATTAAGATGAAGATTAGCACTCATCCCTGCTTCAATCATGTTACCAAACCGGAATTTTGTTTCTTTTGTATCTGCCAGTTCGATGATCTTCGTTCCTTCAAAGTTGCAGGTATAATGAACATAGCCGGTGAACGAATACGGGTACACAATGCTTCGAATCATAAGACCGGTTGACACAGCAAATGTGCCGTCTCCTACAGGAAGGTCATACTCGTTCTCACTGATTATATCCGTCGGATTTTTCTCACCGGTAGGAATGGTGAGATGTATTTTACCCGTCATCGATACTTTATATTTGCTTTCAGGAATAATCTGGTAATTAACGGAAAAATGCGTGTCCCCCAGTCCAAGTCCTTTCTGTTCACTGGAAACTACTGTTGATGTGCCGGTTAGTGATACATTGTCAGTGCTTTGACTTTCCTTCCTTATGTTTAGATATTCCGCGGACAGATCCAGTTGCAATCTGTCAGTTAATCCATATTGAAGTGTTACGTTATACGAAGCCTTTGAATTCCAAGTACTCGATGTATAATATTCTTTCGACCCGGTTTCAGTAAAGAACTTATCTGCCACCCTGTAGTTGAGTACGATTCCCGCCCTCAGGAAACCTTTCCTCAACGTTGCCGGTTCAGTAACTATCGTCTGTTGTTTAAGGTCTCCGGGCACTATTTGTTTTTCAGTCTGTGAGTAAGAGGCAGCGTGGAGAAGAACCATCAGAGAAATGATCAACAGGCATCGTATTTTATTTTGTTGATTCATTTATCTGAAAAATGGGAAGTTACTGAAGCTTATTGTTGTGAAAAGGTAGAAAGGTGCATCACTGCTTTTACCTCTAACCGGGAAACCGGCTACCTGATATACTTTAAGGCTTGGTGATATCTGGAGCTCAAAGCCCGGTTCAACAGCTACAAGGCTTGTTTCGGGATTACGGTACTTTTTCCCGTAATATTCAGTCCACCCCCCGGCTGTTTTCATGTAACTGGCATTAAGGAATATGTCGAACCAGCCTGTTGCCTGGTAATGCAATGATGCATCAAGCGAGTGTGAATTATTTAACAGATAAAGGTATGATTCGTTTGAATATGAGAAAGTCTTATCAACGAGTGTCTCATCCCACCTGATATTAGATCCCTCCTTCACAGGAGTCCTGAATGAATAGGCAACTTCACCGGCAATTTTGCCCGCACTGATTTTCATTGCCGAAGCAACCAGGTACACGGGAATACCATAACCATTTTTAAATCGGTATTGGTAATTAACTGTATAATTGTTAGCTGCAGTGATATTGGTAACGGTGTGATCGGGTTGCTGCGGCTCATACTTTGAAGACGGGACAAATAGCCCTCCTGTGGCGCTGAGATCAAACCACCTGTATTTGACTGGTAACCGGAATGTAAGTTTAAAAAGTAAATCGCCCAGCCCTTTATATTCACTCAGCTTATTAACGGTTACCACATCGGCATTTGCTACACTTACCGGCCTGTACACCTGCGTCTCTTCCCTTATTCCCTTTCGGAGCAGGTTAGTCTCAGCCGAAATTTCAATAAAATCGGTAAGGCCATATTTAAGGTCGACAAAGTAATAGTGGTAAACAGACCCGGCGCCCTGCGTTCTTAACGTTACCATATTGCCTTCGGGGCCGAAGAGACGAGTTCTCACAGAGAATTTATAACCTGCCAGAACCTGTAACTCACCCCTGTACATAGTAAGCTGCCGGTTGTTATAAGGAATGGTAAGAAGGGTGTATTTATCCCTGTCAGGTGTATCATCCTGGCCTGAAATAACTCCCGTCATTATAAAAAAGGTGAGCATTACAAATATTATGGTTTGCCTTCTTCGCTTCATTATCTATTTGCCATCAATAGGAAGAGTATATTTAACCAGCCCCTTACTGTTTAGCCCGAACCACAGGTTTCCATCCTTATCTTCACCGATACAGTTAATTCTTGTCTCCGGTATACCATTGAAGTCCTTGATTGAATGAGGAACAACACCATCATACCATATGAGGCCGTTATCACGTGTGGCAAACCAGACATAACCACGCCTGTCTTCCTTAATATCCCTGATCTTAACACTGTCTGTACCAGTCATCAGATTTACCTGGTGTATCCCGCTATTATCTATCCATGATACGTTCTTACCGGCATCTGTTCCTATCCAGAGCCTTTTTCCCCTGTCGAAATGCATCGATGTCACCCTGTTATCAGGCAATCCGTCGTCCATACCAAGATAGGAGTAAGAAGATCCGTCCCATTTTATTATACCATTGTCGGTTCCTAAAAATATATTACCATTCTCGCCCTCTTCAATAACATTAACGGTCTGATAAGTTGCAATCAATGTCTTTATAAAACCAGATCCGCTGTTCACATAGAAGCCCTGGTCCCTGGTCCCTACCCATATCCATCCGTTTGAAGCAACTTTTATTGTGTTAACATACATCTCTGAAGCGGGATCAGTATATGATGACCAGGTATTACTGTCGGAAAGAAATGATATGCCGTCAGACGTTCCGAAAATTATGGTACCGATGGAAGATTCTTCAAGGCAAATAACGCCATCGTTCAACAGGGCGCTGGTTGATGTGCGGAAGAAGGTCCATGTTTCGTTGTAATACCGGGCAGCCCCGTAACCGGGAAATGTTATCCACAGGTTCTGCCGGCTGTCGAGCTTAATATCCCCGACATAGTTGCTGGGCAAACCATCAGCCGTAGAATACAAAGTCCATTTCCCGGCAGTCTCCGGATCAAAAAGCTCATAATCATTCCTTTCGCACGAAAGGGTAATGATCAGGGATATCAGTATAATTACTGTGATGCAAAAATGTTTTATAAATTGCATTCTTTGCATGAGAAGGTCTGTTTACAATATCCTGACTGACCTGTGGATCATTAGGTTGCATACAAACAATCTAAAACTTCAACCAGATGGTCGCTGGAACAGCCTGCAGCAATTTAAATAATGATCCCCTGAACCATTATTTATAACTCCTGATCGTTATCCTCCCCGATGGTCTCAGGTTCGTTCTTGTTGTACTTTTTCCAGAAATAGAAGACCGGTATGCCGATGAGTACAAGGCCTATACCCGGTATGGTATAATCAGGCTTATAAATAAGAAGAATAACGGCTATTGTAGCCGTGATGAGTACATAGATAGCTGGCATATAAGGATAGCCCCAGGCCTTGTAAGGCCTGTTTATATCCGGTCGCTTGATCCTAAGGATAAATACTGCCAGTATGGTAAGTATATAAAACAGAAGGGCGGCTATAATAACGTAATCCAGCAGGTTACCGTATGTCCCGGAGAAACAGAGTAATACCGACCATATCCCCTGGACGATGATTGCAAATCCAGGCACACCTTTGCTGTTAAGCTTGCCCACCCTTTTAAAGAAAAGACCGTCTTTTGCCATGGCATAGTAAACCCTGGGTCCGGCCAGAACCAGCCCGTTGTTGCATCCAAAAGTGCTGATCATTATAAAAATAGCCATCACGATAGCTGCATAATCGCCAATAACCACACTCATTGCGGAAGTAGCCACCCGATCATCTGTGGCGAATTGCATACCCAGAGATACTGCATCAGTACCCGCAGGATCTCCGCTGACCGGAAGAAATCTTATATAGATAAAGTTCGCCAGCATATAGAGGATGGAAACAATGACTGTCCCGAAAAGAAGGCTGAGTGGCACCACTCTCCTGGGATTAATTACTTCGCCCGATATATAGGTAACATTGTACCATGCATCAGATGAAAACAGGGCTCCGACCAGTGCGGTACAAACAGCCACGAAAACCAGATAGCCCGAAAGTGGAATGACCTGGTTGTTCTCACCCACCTGGCTGGCCTTCCAGAACACCTCCTTATTTATATCCCAGGCTCCTGTTCCTTTTGTTATTATCAGTCCAAGCGCAATAAATCCCACCAGGGCAAGTACCTTGGTAGATGAAAATATATTCTGAATGGTCTTACCGGTCACAATTCCACGCGTGTTAAGCCAGGTAAGCAGGATGATGCTGGCAACGGCCACTGCCTGTGTACTTGTGATATCCAGGGAGCCAATCTTCAAAAGTACATTCTGATCTGATATCCAGGGCATTAAAATACCTGAGAACTTGGCAAAAGCTACCGCAACCGCCGCTATCGATCCACACTGGATAACCAGGAAAGTGGTCCAGCCGAAAAGAAATCCTATCAGGGGGTTAAAGGCTTCCCGCAGGTATACATACTGACCTCCCACATTCGGCATCATGGCAGCCAGTTCGCCGAAGCTCAATGCCCCGATTACCGTGATAACTCCTGTTATTAGCCATACCACCATAAGCCATCCGGGAGATCCCACATTCCTGGCAATATCGGAACTTACTATAAATATTCCCGAACCTATCATCGATCCGGCAACGAAGGAGACTCCGTCAAATAGGTTTACTCGTTTCCTGAGGAGGGCATTTTCCTGTGGCATAATGTATCTTATGTGTAACAAAAATAATTAA
>CAZQRQ010000037.1:0-31391 GCA_964595725.1 uncultured Rikenellaceae bacterium
GCAACTTAATTCCGTCTTCCGGCTCCAATACATCTGACTCTAATTGGTTACAAGTGTTTTAATATTACATTTTTCATATTAACAGTGATTTGTTATTGTGCTGCAATTTATCCTGCAACATATTGCTGATTATTATTTCAATCTCTTCAAAATCTTCTGTTTTTCTAAGAAAAAAATCAACTCCTGCTTCAAAACATCTTCTTTTGTATATAGGATATGCGTAATTTGTCAGGATGCAGACCTTAACTTTCATTTTCAGCTCTCTGATTTTCTTTAACACCTCTATTCCACTCATTTCAGGCATCCGGATATCAAGAATTGCTAGATCAGGCTCATTACCCCTGATAAGCTGCAGCGCTTCCACTCCGTTTTCAGCTTCAAACACCACAGAATTGTGATTTATATTGTTCAATAAACTTCTGATCCTGTCTCTTAACAGAGAGGAATCATCTGCAATAACTATTTTCATAAAAAGGAACTTTTAATTATTTATGGAGATTGTTAAAATTTAACGTTTTAAAAATGGCAATATAGTAAATGCAGACGCCTCAAGATATAAGGATTTATCCTGTTCGGATGTAAGGAAAATGATGATTTTTATGTAGGGAGTGGACTACAAGGAGCGGCGTAATGGCTCAAAGGCACCGTGGTATGGCACGTTTAAGAATGTTCGCATATGGTGGCGATGTGGATTGCTTCGTCTCCCATTAAAAGAGTGACTTAATTACACAGTCATTGCGAGGGGAGCGAAGCGACAGACTACTCTATCAGATTATTCTTTATCGCATACAAAGTCAGCTCGGCATTTTTCCTCATGCCCATTTTTTCAAGAATGCGGGCACGGTAAGTGCTTATTGTTTTATCGGAGATAAAAATCTTCTTTGCTATTTCCGTAACAGAATTCCCCTTTGCCAGCATTATCATTACCTGGAATTCTCTTTCTGACAGCTTTTCGTAAGGCTTGCGCTTATCTGAATCAAAGCCGTTAAATGCCAGTTTTTCCGCAAAAGTATTTGAAATATACTTGCCTCCTGATGCGATTTTCCTGATGGCTATAGTCAATTCTTCAGAGGCACTTTCTTTTGAAATATACCCTGAAGCACCAAGCTTAAATGCATGAATCGCATATTGTTCCTGGGGGTGAACACTAAGCATCAATACACGGGGTTGCAGATTTCTCTCTTTTATATTCCTCAATACATCCAGTCCACTCATTCCCGGCATTGAAATATCAAGGATTACAAGATCATAACTTCCGGTTTTAATCTTTGTCCAGGCTTCTTTCCCATCGGCAGCTTCATCAATCAGTTTAACTTCATCGAGACTCTTAATATATTGAATAAGTCCTTCACGTACTACTGGATGGTCGTCGACAATAAGTATTTTCATAACACACTATTTTTTGTTCCGGGAATAAAAACAGTCAATTTTGTCCCTTTTCCTTCTCTTGATGATATATCAACCTTACCTTCAAATTGTTTGACCCGTTCGTGTATACCGATCAATCCTAGAGACTTGCCTGATTCTACTTTTTCAGGGAGTATTCCAATTCCATCATCTTTAATGGTCATGGTAGCACCTTTTTTGGATTGACGGAGTATAATGTTGACAGATGAGGCATTTGCATGCCGGATTATATTTGTTAGAGCCTCCTGAAGAATACGAAATAATACGAGGTTCGTTTGGGAATTACCAAAGGTTAAATCATCAAGTCTCAATTTGCATTTGATTCCGGTTCTTTTCTCAAATTCTTCGGAGTACCATTCGACGGCAGCTGTTAATCCAAGATCATCAAGAATTCCCGGACGCAGTTCTGATGAGATACGCTGCAAATCTTTAATAGTATTTGAAATCAATTTAATCATATTTTCGAATTTCTCTTCAACTTCCGGGTTTGAACCTATATGCTTTTTCATCCAGTTCAAATCGAGCTTTAATGCGGTCAGTGACTGTCCGATCTGATCATGGATTTCCCTGGATAACTGAGCACGTTCGTTCTCAATAATCTCATCAAGATGCTTGTGGAGATCCTCAAATAATTTCTTTGATTTTTTGATTTCTTCCTCAATTTTTTTTCGTTCCGTAAGGTCTATGTGAGTGGTTTGAATGTAAATCAGCTTCCCCTCAGCATCCCTTATTTCATATGCTGACATGAGGACAAAGAATTGCGATCCGTCACGTCGGACCATCCCATACTCTTTTGCTTCCATGAAGCCTTTCCTATCTAATATTCGCAGAACTTCTTTTCTATCCGTAGGATTCACATATAATCTTCCAACATCAGCAACTTCAGCTAACATCATTTCCGGATTTTTATAACCATACATCTGTGCAAAGGCAGGATTTGCCTGCAAAAGTTTGCCATCGGGACTGGCTAATGAGATTCCGATAAGCGAATTCTTGTAAAGAATAGACATTTCTCCAAAATTACAAATTTTTTTATATATGAAACTGTTTTTCAGTATGATATTGGCACAAGTGACTTCAGATACCGAATTAATAGACATACTCATATATCAGAATAACATTAGATGATTAAGGAGTTTCCTGTAAAAAATAGGTTGATTATGTTCTTTGTTTTTGGTAAAAAACAACTGCTCACTTTAGTTCGTAATTGACTGCTTACATTAAATAGGAATAGGGTGCTCAATATCACCGGATTTTATAGGCATAAGGCAAAATAAGGGACAATCCGGCTCTTCCTGACTGGGAATATTATGCCCTATAGTCAATATTTTCTGGCAAAACTTCTGTCAAACGCAATCTCACCTTCAGGAAAAAGAAAAAAGAGTAAGACTAAAGTCAAAAATCTTAATCATTTTGGGAAAGTACCTCTACTCCTGAAATAATTTATTCTCTATTATTCGGGTGTCGCATAGCGACAGGTACAAATACGCCCTGCCAACTAATTATTTAATTGTAGGTAATACCGAGAAAAGGATGTGAGAGGTTCTTCCCTAATTTTGTTATTCTACTTTTACATTTACTGCGTTCAATCCTTTTTCACCTTGCTCTACATCATAGCTTACTTTATCTCCTTCAGTTATCTTATCGATCAATCCACTTTGATGCACAAACACATCTTTACTACCATCGTCTGGGGCGATAAATCCATACCCTTTAGAAACATTAAAAAATTTTACGGTTCCTGTACTCATAATTATTAATTTGAATTTGATTATAACACAAATTTATTATTATTTCTATTCATGGGATTGTTTTATATTGTGTTTCCGTTATAACTTGCTGTCTGGCAAGACTGCCAACTTATATAAAAAACACTGCATTTTATTGTACCGGGATACGAGCATTTTCCTGCCTCGTAAATCCTGTATCGGGATAATTTTCTACTGCCGATATAATTTGCAAAATGTTGTTATGGACTAAGACCCTTGATCTCTTTTCCCTGGAAGAGCAGGGGAGATTACTTCTTTTAAAAGGAGCTGGGGTAAGCAGATGAAACCCGGAGGATCTTTATTTGAAGGCTGCCTGTTATTATCTGCCGACCTTGCTTAAGAGTACAAGCAGTCCGCCTGTTATATATGCCATCACCCACCATGTGTAGGCAATCCCCGAGTAAACATGCAGCTTTTTCCCTATGAGAGAGCCCGTCCCGGTTTTCAGATACTGTCTCCATAAAAGAGTTGTCTCAATCAGCATGCCTGTGAGCGATGAATATCCTATTACACCATGTATCGTAAGCATGCCCCTGGATGATCCAATTATCATTAATACGGTTGCTGAGATATCAAATAGTACACCGATAGTAAAGAATGTGAGAACATCACGGGCTACAATCCTGCCACGCCTCTCCTTAAAAAACCCGATGGAATAAAAAAGCAGTGCAATAGTCACTACAGCGGAGCCGATCATGGATGCAGTTTTCATTATATGTTGTTAATATTTATAGTTTTTGCCGGCTTTACCCGATTTGCTGAAATCCAAATTAATACCAATAAAAAATCTTCTTCCCGGGGAGATGAAATTAATATTATCCGGTAAAACCAGGTTGAATACATTATCCACACCAGTTGTTATCCTTATCCACTTATATTCCTGAGATACAGTGAATCTGAATGAGCTGTAAGGTTTGTCGATAAATGTTCCTTCCTCGGTGATTTCATAGAATTTTTCACCCATTATCTTGCAATAAACCCGGGCTGTCAGGGCATAATATCTTTTCCTGTAGTTATAGTCCAGGGAAATGTTCCCTGAATGCTTTGTTGTCCCGTATAACTGAAGTCCGGTCTGGTCATCATAGGAATTAACAAAACTGTAACCTGTGCTTATCCATAATCCTCCAAACAATTTTTGTTTGGACAGAACATCGATTCCGAAAACGGAAGCACTGGCAATATTCTGGTACTGGCGTGTCAGCTGCACCGAGTCAGTCAGCCACCTGTCAGTTATCATGTCGGTGAGGCTATTTCTGTAGACGGTGACTGAAGAGTTATTCCAGGGCTTAAGAAACTCTACAGATCCTGAAATATACCTTGATGATTCGGGTTTTAACTGTGTATTGCCTATAATATACCATTCGCCAAAATGATCAAAATTCATGTAAAGTTCCTTTAGCGATGGTGACCTGAATCCTGTGCCGGTTGACGCTCTGAAATTTAGAGGTCCATGCTTGAGGAGTAATGATATTTTTGGAGCTGCATTAAACCCGTAGTTGCTGTGATAACTCCCCCTGATACCGGCAACTATGTTTAATATTCCCATCTGGATATCTTCCTGCAGATATGCAACTGCTTCACCGGCATCTTTGATGCCGCCTTCAATCCTTTCTGAGAAAAGGTTTTCAAAATTGTACTCAAAGCCTGCAATCAGGCTGTTCCTTTCTGATAAGATGAAATTTCCCTGTGTCCTGAGCGTATTAATTATGTTATATGAGACCCTGTCTTTTCTGTCATTCAGAAGCTCCAGCACATCGTAGGCGTCATAACGATCGCGGTAAAATGAAAAATTGAAAGAGTTCTCCCCGGCAAAAATCTTACCTTTTAATCCTGCGCTGAGGTCCTGGTATAGATCATGTGCTGGTCTTGCACTTACATTACCTCTTTCAAACTGGTAAAAGTTAACGTACGGTACCAGCATAAATCCCGGTCCTGGTTTGATCTCAAATTTCTGGTTAACAGTGAAAGATGAGTAAGGATTTTGTGTCCAGTCGTGGGGTGTGTCGGGTGTATTGTCGTAGCCATCTGTATGACTGAAGTTGAGACTTGTGCTTGAACCAACCGGACCTTTTTTAAAACTTATTCCTCCCCCGGAATAGAGTTCGTTGAATTTCGTATAACGAGTATAGAATTTACCATCAAAATCCTCGTTTATGGGATTCGTTAAAATATTTATAACACCTCCTATAGCATTTGACCCGTAGAGAGAGGAAGAAGCTCCCTTTATGACCTCTATCCTGTCGATGTTCTCAAGGTTGAGAATAGAATAGTCTATATCACCGTTTACCTCACCGGCTATTTTTTCACCGTCGATCAGGAAAAGGACATACTTCGAGCTCATACCCTGAAGTGTAATTGACGTTCTTGTTCCATACTGGCTGATGTCAAGCCCGGGAACCATATTCTGTAAGGCACCGGTCACATTTGTCAGGCCAAGGTTAAGCATCTGGCGTGCACTTATCACCTGCGTAATGACGGGGACATTTTTGATCATTTTCTCTGATCTTGTTCCCGTGATCACTACCTCATTAAGGTTGATACTTGACTCTTTAATTGTGAAATCAGCATGATTGTCAGCTTGCGGAATGTTTATCAGTACCTCACGTGTCTCGTATCCTACCAGTGATATCCTTACATTATAATTTCCTGGTTTTATCCTGCTGATGTGATAATATCCATTCTGATCAGTTGCTGATCCTAGCGTGGTGCCAGTGATGGCAACTGTTGCAGCCTGGACGGGTATACCTGTATTGTCTGACACCACGCCGGAAAGAGTCGCTTCCTGCGGGTATACCAAGGCTGATAACAACAGCATCCCTGCAGGAAGCAAGTATTTTAAAAAAGATCGGTTAAATATCATTTTCTCTCCAAAAACTGATCTTAATCTTTTTTTCAAGAGAATGAAAATCTCTTTTTTTATTCAAGGTTTTTTGAGCCATCCGGTTGATATTTATACTGGAAAGTAATATGGCCCGACTCGTTTTCCGCATTGTAATAACTTCTGATCCACACTTTGGCGTATTTACCAAGAGCTGTTTTTACGATATAGATCTTGTCTGTGGGAACTATCTGTGTTCCCATTGTGCCCATTTCCATACCAAACCATGTGTAAAGGCTGGGATTAAGAGTGTAGGTGGCATATCCCTGCTGTATGGCTATTTCAACATCATTGTCGGTATAGAATGTCAGTGTATCGGAGACCATCTTTAAAGCGTCGAATCCTTCCTGGCCTGTCTCATGTGAATCCGCGGCACTTCCCATACCGCTACCTGATTTACCTCCGTTTGTCCTGATCCTGTAACGCTGAAATGCCAGGTCCCATTCATCGGAATTCTCGGGATCAGCTACATTAACAGTATCATTATTTTCAAAACTGAAATACTTCCATTCTGTGGAAGCGGTTGCATTAACTTCAAAAGTCTGTTCAAGAATGTCGCCCAAGCCGCTTTCCTTTGAACAGCTGACTATCAAAAGAGAAATGATAATTAAAAAGGAAAATGTAGTTTTCATATGTCTGTGAATTTTTTCACAACAAAAGTATATTTCACAATTTATGGAGAATGGTAGATTCAGGAGAAATTATGGTAATATTTTCCTGTGTATCTCTTTGAACCTTTTTGGAGTAAGCCCTGTCTGCTTCTTAAAGACCTTATTAAAATAGGAATTATCAGAAAAATTAAGCTTGTACGATATCTCGGATATAGTCATGTCGGTCGAAAGGATCAACCTTCTGGCTTCCTGCATCAGCCTGTCTGTCAATATCTTTTTCAGGCTGCTGTTAAAGTGCCTGTTGCAGGCCTCATTAAGCTGCTTTTCAGAAATATTGAAGGAGGAGGCATAAAAACTGGAATTATGTTCCTTTGTGAAGTACGTATCTATCAGGTATGACAATTCGTGGATCAGAACACTTTCTGTATTTGCTGCCCTGAGCGATTTCCTTTCAAATATCTCGTACATTTTCATGAGGATTATATTGAGCAGTGAACGGATCACAACTGAAGATATGTCTGATGTAATTTGTCTATCATACTCATGCCTGACCGAATCAAAGAGCCCGGAAATTATTTCTGACTCTTCCTTTGAAAGGGAAACGGAGTGACCTGGCCCGCTCTTATCCATATTTGAAACAAAAGAATAGACATTGAGCAGGCGAATAAAGCTGAATTCCTCAACATAAAAGTCCTGGCAGAAGAAAAAGACGATCCCTTCACTAACAGTTATGCTATCGAATGAATGTAGCTGTGAAGGTGGTATTAAAAAGATATTGTATGGCTTTACGGAGTATTGAATGTTGTTAATCCGAACCATGCCATTGCCGTTTTTAAAGAAAAGGATTGAATAGAAATCATGGTAATGTTCCTTCCTCATAAATGGATAGTTTTGAAGGTAATGATTAATGGAGCTTAAATAGACACCATTCACCTTTATATCCTTAAGGAAGCTAAAGTGGTAGAAAGATTTTGAATTGGTATGTATATAGTTCAAGCCTTTTGATTTAAAAACCTGTAAAAATAACCGGAAAAGTCGGTAATAATCAGCTCAGGTAATATATATCATTTTATAGCAAGGTGGGTAAGTATGATACCTGCTATGCCAGTACCGAAGGATTCTTTGGCAATATGAAGCTGAATTTGGTCCAGACACCAAGTTCACTGGTAACCCAGATCTTGCCTTTATGGTTTTCTATAATCTGCTTAACTATCGAAAGGCCCAGTCCTGATCCTGTTTTTATATCCTTTGGCACGTTTGTTCCCCTGTAAAATTCGTCGAAGACTTTTGGAAGATCTTCATTAGCTATGCCGATTCCCGAATCAGATACTTCTGATATTAAATGGTTGAGCCTGTTTTTTACGCTTAGGTCCACCCGTCCACCCCGGGGCGTATATTTGATAGCATTCTGTAGCAGGTTGGAATATAGCTCTTCGATAGTGAAGGGGTTGCCTGTGATTGTTTTAATCGATTTATCTATGAATATGTTCAGGCTTATCGCCTTGTCTCTTGCCAGGATTTCCGCATGTGCAATTACCCTGTTTATCATGTCGCTGAATAAGAATTCTTCAAATTCACTGTCGTGGCTCAGCCTTTTCCTGGTCAGGTTTAACAGGTTTTTAACAAATCCTGACAGCAATTCGGTACGTTCGTAAGCCCTGTTCGCAAAATCCTGTTGTTCTTCGTTTAGTGGACCTGCCATCCTGTTCCGGATAACTTCAAGACAGCTCATTATGGCAGCCACATGTCCTTTAATATCATGGGTTACACGCAATACATATTCGTTCTTGAGTTTGTCTTTATTTTCGAGTTCAATATTTGTTTCAACAAAGCTTTCCTCACTCTTTATCGACCTGTAAATTATCATATGCGAAAGTCCCACAACTATTATCGACGTACATGCAAAGACAAATCCTGATCCGAAAACAAACAGGGTGTTTCGGTATAGTTCATGATCTACAAATCCTTCCAATGGATAGTGGGGGATGACAGAATAACATTCCAGTAAAATAAGGGATGCTGCCATTAATATTGCAAATGTTGCATAAAAGTAACTGGTGGGAGTGGAGTAAATTGAACTTGCAATTATCATATGCAGAAAATAAAAGAGTATAAGCGGATTCTCTATACCACCTGAATAATGAATGATCAGGGTCAGTATTGACAGGTCTGTTACGATCTGGAAATGAATAGCTTTTTTAATAGCCGGTATCACCTTCCCACTTTCTTTCCTGGAGATCCTTTTAAGCAATAGCGAGTGTACAATGTTTAAAATGAAGAGTATTATGTTAAGGTAATAGATGGATCTTTCTTCAATGGATATTTCAAATACATGTTTTACTAGGTAATTTGAAATCAGGAGTATAGCGATTGCGAACCACCTGATCCTGATAAACCATCTGGCAAAGAGAATATGGGCAGGAACCAGTTTGTCATCCATCTGCTGCAGATTCAAGTGATTATCTGACAGATTACAGGCCTGTTCAGCTATTTAAAGGTAAAACAAATATTTCTATTTAACGCTGACAATTAGATTGTTTCGACGAACAGGCCGTCAACCTGAGCAAGCACCTGCTGATCGGTAAAATGTCTTCCTTTTATTGCGGACGAGGGACATGCTGCAACACAGACCCCGCAACCCTTGCAGAGGGCACTGATTATGTAGCTGTGTTTCTTTTCCTCATTGAATTCAATGGCGCTGTATGGGCAAAGCTGGTTGCAGAAACGGCACCCGGAGCAAAGATCCTCGTTGACTTCCGAGTAGACTGCATCAACTTCAATTTTACCTTTTGCTATTCTTGCAAGGATACGAGCTGCTGCAGCCCTGGCCTGTGCTACCGTATCCGGGATATCCTTGGGAGCAACACATGTACCCGCAATGAATATGCCATCGGTTGTAGTGGCTACCGGTTCAAGCTTCGGATGACTTTCAATGAACCAGCCATCCTTGTCCTGGCTTATGTTTACAATCCTGGCTATCTCATGGGAGTCATCCCTGGCTTCCATCCCTACCATCAGAACAACAAGGTCGGCAGGTATTTCTATTAGTTCTCCTGATAGTGTCTCATTTACTTCAATAAGCATTTCACAATCATCTTTATCGGATGCTTTATGAATAACAGGACGGTTATCCTTCTCATACATCAGGAACAGGGTTTTTGCCTCAGACGAACGCCTGTAGAAATCCTCGTGTCCTTTGCCGAAGGCATGCATATCAATATAGACATCTGAAACATAGCATTCAGGGTTGGCCGATTTGATTTCGTGAGCATATTTCAGGGCTGTCATGCAGCAGACTCTTGAACAATATGTATGGAACTCCTGGCTCCGGCTCCCCACGCAGTGAATGATTGCCACATATTTTGGAATTTTTCCCTCTTTTGTGACAATCTTGCCCTCCCTGATCATTTTCTCAAGTTCGAATGATGTTATCACGTTCGGCAGCTTGCCATATCCGTAATGAATGATCCGCGAGGCGTCAAATTCCTTGTAGCCGGTACAGACAATCACATTGCCGATATCGACCTCTGACTCCTTATGTTTCTGAGGGTCACCATTATATGTTTCAATTGTGGCTTTAAAGTTGCCTACGAATCCTTTAAGGTCTGTCAGCTTGGATTTAAGATGAACTTCTACTTTGTTGTTATCTTTTATTCTTGTAATCCGCTCAGTTATAAGGTCCCTTGCAGAATACAGATATGGAGCGGTCAGGTCAACCCGTGCGAGATTTCCTCCCAGGTGATCTTCGTTTTCGACCAGGTAGACCTTGTTCCCGGCATCTGCCAGTTCAAGTGCTGCTGTCATTCCTGCAATACCTCCACCTACAACCAGAACGCTGGGGCACATATCTACTGAAACACTTTCCAGAGCCTCATGAAGCTCAACCCTTTTAACAGCGGCATGGACAAGGTCTATTGCTTTTGCAGTAGCTTCCGCAGGGTCACTATGCACCCAGCTGCATTGTTCCCGGATATTTGCCATCTCAAGGAGGTACTGGTTTATGCCCGCCGACCTGAGAGCACTGCGGAAAGTCCTTTCGTGCATATTTGGACTGCATGCAGCCACTACAACCCTGTCGAGCTTATTTTCTTTGATGTCCTGTACGATCATTTCCTGCCCCGGATTTGAACACATATACTTATATGATTTTGCCAGGACAACGTTGGGAAGGCCTGATGCAAAGTTGGCAACAGCTTCGACATCAACTATTTTCGCGATGTTGGTTCCGCACATGCATACGTAAACGCCTATTCTGCAGTTTTTCATTGACTCCATTTTTTATTTTATGAATACCGGATATGACTGTTTGACGAGATCCTGTTGTTCCAGTGCATCCCTGCGGATAGCAGCAAAATACATGGCAAGAGGCCTGTAGATAAGGTGAGCCCACTTGCTGAACGGCATCCTGAGCAACCAGGGAACAACCGCCATCAGATGTATGACATAGGTTATATTGGCCCATTCATTTAAACCGGTCCTGTGAAAAATATGCTGAGCTATCCCGGTGAACACTATTATGAAAAGCAATATGACAAAGACCCAGTCTGTACCATGAGATTTTTTATACTGTACATAATTCTTAATTACACGGTTTCTTATAAAATAGATGGTTCCCGCTACCAGTCCTACTGAGGCTAGATATCCGAATATATGGACCGGCCATATGATTTCCGGTCCAGCCTGGAGCTTTTCAATGAACACCATAACCAGTACCAGCATCGTTACATAGCCGAGCATCAGTCCCAGGTGAATGAACCATGGCATAAAGAACGGATGCTTACTCTTCTTTTCACATTCCGAATATCTTTTTTGCGTGAAGAAATGCCATGGCAGCTGGTAGGCCTGTTTCAAATAAAGCCAAAGTGGAACGTTGAAACTTGTACCTTTTATCATCACCAGATACCACATCCTGATTGCATTGATGATTAGGAATACAGCCAGTACCGCACCTACCGAAAGGTCGAACTTGTGAATGAAGGTACTTGGAAGGAAGGCGCCTTCTCCATCATAAATGCTTATATTTCCCCCTGAAAATCCGTAGTAAAGCATAAATGCTCCTGTCAGGACTGCAACAAAAATTACTGCAAGTACTTCTGTCGTTCTTGACCTGAAGAACTGCCGGGCAATTCCCGTAAAGTCATATCTTGAAATAAGCCACCTGCGGAGGCTCATCATAGTCTCCCCGGGATCAGCTTCCCTGGGACATTGTTGCGAGCACTGGCCGCAATAATAGCACAGCCAGGGTTCAAGAGTTGTCTCGAGTTTTTGTTCCAGTCCCATCTGAAGAAGTCGCATAGATTTACGGGGAAATTTGTACACCTCGTCAGCATGCGGACATACTGTCGAACAATCGCCGCACTGGTAGCAAAGCTGTACGTCTTCTGCACCATAGCGGTCGAGATCATCGATAAACGTGGGATTTACTCTTATTGCCATAATAACCTCTTTAGATTGCGTGAATTTTCTTTGCTCTGCTTTCTATCTCACTGAGGGAAAGACTGCTCAGGTGGCCTATTCCTTTACCGCTTGTAAGGCTTCCGAGAACACCTGCGGCCACTGCTGATGCCTGTGCAACCGTATCCGGGATGTCCTTTGGTGCCTGGCACATACCGGCTACATAAATACCGCCTTTATCAGTATCTGTAGGACTCCCGTTGTAATCAAGCTCTGAAAACCACCCGTCTTCATCCCTCTGGATACCCAGCATCCTGCTTAGTTCTTCGGTACCTTGTGATGGCACAAGCCCGACAGCAAGTACTACCATGTCGACCCTGAATTCGACCAGAGTATCGTTTATTATATCTTCGCCTCTTACAACCATCTGGTCATCAATCATATCTACAGAAGCTGTATGTCCTCTTACCACAAAGGTACCCTCCTGCTTTATTCTCTCGGCAAATTCTTCATATCCTTTCCCGAATGCTCTCATATCTATATAAAATTCATATACATTTACATTTGGGACCTTTTCCTTGATGAGGTGTGCAAATTTTAATGAATACATGCAGCAAACCCTTGAACAGTAAGGATTATATTTCTTGTTCCTTGATCCCACGCAATGTATCAGGGCGACACTTCTGGGAGGTATTCCCTCAGGAGAAAATACCCATTCATCCTGCTGTGTCTTCTTGTTTAACTTCCTGGTCTTGCAGACAATTCTCCCTCCTGTAGTTCCTGAAGCATTTGTGAGACGCTCGAATTCAAGTGATGTGAGTACATTTGGGAAAACTCCGTATCCGTACTGCTCAATTTTGCTTACATCCAGGAGTTCATATCCGGTTGCCAGGATAATATTCCCCACCTCAATGTCAATTGTCCTGTCCTTGTCGTTAAGGTTTATGCACTCCTTGGGGCATTTCTTTACACATACCCCGCATTTTTGCCCGTCAGACTGGATGTAAGAGCAATGTTCCTCGTCGATGAGGTAGGCATTAGGAACAGCCTGGGGGAAAGGTATATAGATCGCTTTTCTCAAAGATATGCCCGAGTCAAATTCACTTTCAACCTTAACGGGGCATACCAGTGCGCATTCGTTACAGGCCACGCATGAATTAATATCCACATATCTTGCTTTCTGCTTTATTTTTACCCTGTAGGCTCCCGGCTTACCAGTTACGGCCACCACCTTCGACATGGTTAAAAGCCTTATCATTTCGTGCTGCCCTACTGAAACCATTTTCGGAGTGAGTATACAGGCAGCGCAGTCGAGGGTGGGGAAGGTCTTGTCGAACATTGCCATATGGCCTCCGATTGTACCTGTTTGTTCAACAAGGAAAACCTGTTTCCCTGCGTTGGCTATTTCCAGGGAAGCCTGGATGCCTGCAATACCCGCTCCAATTATCAGGGTGGCGTGGTTTACAGGATTGCCACCAGAAACCGCGGCAAGAGGGAAAGGTACACCCATTGTTGCGCATGCCACAATGGCTTTGGCTCTATCCGTGGCATTATCGCCCCTGGCCCCGTGTTCCTGGAAGGAAGCCAGCCGGATCTCATCTGTGTTACCACCGGCAAGGGCCATAGCCCTGGTGAATACAGGCTTGAAATAACCCGGCACATCCCCGGCTATCACTATACGGTCCAGCTTGTTTGACCTGATCTGGTCCACAAGGTTCTTTACATCGGGCGGTGGTTTAATCCTTAGAATCTGGACAGATTCGACGTCGGGAAGGTTGGCGGAATACTTGGCAATCGCATCAACGTTCAGGTTCCTGTCTACACCTGTCTGGCAGAAAAAGACTCCGGTTCGCATAATCAATTCATTATAAGTTTATATTATCTGATTCATTTATATACGGCATTAATGCCTTGTGATCTTCTGTATCACCTCTCCATTAAGTTCCTTTACTTCAAGGGTCATAGGCATCTGTCCCGGTAAACTATGGGTTGCACATGAGAAGCAGGGATCGTACGCCCTGAATGCCATTTCTATCATGTTAAGAGTGCCGTCTGTGACTTCGGTTCCTCTCTTGATAAGGCCTTCAGCAGCCTTTTTTATCGACATGCATATTGCTGCATTATTGTTTGTTGTGCCTACTACGATATTGGCCTTCTTAACCATGCCTCTGTCATCGGTCCAGTAATGGTGAGTCAGGGTACCTCTCTGGGCTTCCACTATACCTACTCCTTCACCTGGTATCGGACCAAGCTTTGCCCTTAATTCCTTACCGGTAATATCCGGATCCATAGCCAGTTCCAGGCATCTCTCAGCAGAGTAAAGCAGTTCAATCAGGCGTGCCCAGTGCATTGCAAGAGTTGCATGTACCGGTTTGCCTCCCAGCGTGGAATACATTTTTTCATATTCCTTCTGTGCCAGGGGAGTAGCCATTCCGTCGGCGGCGTTAAGCCTCGACAGAGGAGTTGCATGATATACTCCTGAATTCTGACCTTCAATGAACCCGGTCCAGCCTATCTTTTTAAGGAACGGGAATTTCAGATAGCTCCATGGTTCAACGTGCTCGGCAATATGGTCAAGGTACTCATCGGGTGCGTATTTGCATATCTCCTTACCTTCAGTATCGACCACCCTCACCTTACCATCGTAGAAATTCACCTTATTGTCAGCATCCACAAGGCCCATTGAATGAAGCTTAAGGTTATACGGTCCTTTAAGGATTATATCAACATACTTGCTGTTTGAGAGGACAAAATCTTCAAATACCTTGAGAGAGAACTTTGAGAACTCCACGAAACCCTTTGATTTTTCTACTATATCGTCCCTTTCCTGATCAGTAAGTCCTCTTCTGACACCCCCGGGAATATTCATGACAACAAATGTCTGGTGGCCGCCGAGGAGTGCCTGTATTTCCTGTGCAATACGCCGTTGCTTTATTACTTCTGTTCCTATCTCCTTTCCGACTTTCTCAATTACTCCGAGGATATTCCTTTTCCCGGCAGGAGCATCAGGTCCGACTACGAAGTCAGGGGCGGCCAATGCATAAAAATGGGCAGTATGGCTATGGACGAAGTGAGCCATGTAAAACAGTTCCCTCAGCTTTTTTGCAGTGGGAGGTGGTTCCACACCGAAAACGGCATCAACGGCTTTACCCGAGGCCATATGGTGGCAGCCGGGGCAAACACCGCAAATTTTGGCTACTATTGATGGTAGTTCCTCAACGGGTCTTCCTTCGCAGAACTTTTCAAATCCTCTCAGTTCAGGAACCTGGAAGTAGACATTATCAACATCGCCGGCGTCGTTCAGAAAGATCTCGATCTTTCCGTGTCCCTCCAGACGTGTAATAGGGTCGATGGTTATTCTTCTCATGATATTTTCCTCCTTATTAATGATACCGGGAGACTGAACCGGTAGAATCCGCCGGCCGGGTCAACAATATCTTCAACCACTCTGCTTATTTCTTCAGGGTTCTTTTCATCAATTATGCTTGCGATAGCTGACATCATTTTAGCTCCGGGGTCAGTAACGCCGTCAGCCGGGCCATAGCAGCCACGGCAGGGCGCATTTCCCTTGATGCACCTGTAACCGCATCCTGCCCTGGTTGCCGGACCCATGCAAAGGACACCCTGCTCCATGAAGCAGGTTATCCCGTCATCTTCAATTTCCCATGGGCGATAAAATTTCTTAATACGCTTGTTTTCAGTCTTCTTTCGTATGCATTCGTCGCACTGGGTCTTCTTTTCGGCGCCGACAACGGAACCTTTCGGCGGGAGTTCCGCCCCGGAGACTATTGCCATAAACACTTCGACCAGTCTTTCGGTCTGCGGAGGACATCCCGGAAGGAAATAATCGACATCTACAACCTGCGATAGTGCGCGTACATCATTATAAAACTCGGGCAGGGTAAGCACACCCTCTTTCACCTGGAATTCAGGAAGTGGCCTGACATTTCCGTCGTTTGTAACAGATTCACTCTCCTCGTATACGCGTCTGAATATATCTTCCCTGTTGGAAAAGTTGGCAAGTCCCGGTATGCCTCCAAGGTGAGCACAGCTGCCATAGGCGACAAGTATCTTGCTCTTTTTCCTAAGCAGTCTGGCCATATGTTCATTTTCACTGTTACGCACCGCACCGTTGAAAAGTGTGACATCAATATGATTGTCTGGCATCTCTTCAACGTCCTTGTATTTTATATCAAGGGCAATGGGCCAGAAGACCAGGTCGGCTGCAGCGACAACATCAAAAAGCTTTTCATGTACATCGAGTACTGAAACACAACATCCGCCGCAAGCAGCTGCCCAGTAAACAGCAAGTTTTAGTTTTGGCTTGGTATCTTCCATGATTTATCCTTTATTGTCTATGTTAGCACATCCAATGTATCTTTTATTTTGCAGGGTCCCATATCGGTAATTGTCTCAGTGAAGCTGTTCACAAGTTCAGCGAACTGTTTGCCTTCACTGGCACTAATCCACTCAAGTTTTAGTCTTGCACTGTCGATACCCATCTGAACGATGTACTTCTGCAGCAGTGTATATCTTCTGAGGCAGCGGTAATTACCCTCCTGGTAGTGGCAGTCACCCGGATGACAGCCGCAAATCAGTACTCCATCAGCACCTTTCACAAATGCCTCGAGTACAAATGTTGGTTCGATCCTGCCGGAGCACATTACCCTGATTGCCCGGACATTAGGTTTATATTCCATCCTTGAAGTGCCTGCAAGATCTGCCCCGGTGTAAGAGCACCAGTTGCAGAGGAAGGCGACGATTTTTGGCTTAAACTCCATAATATAAGATACTTATGTTTGGTTTTTAAGAAAAGACAATCAATGATTATAAAAGTAGAAAAAAAATAATTAATTAAACAAATTTCCTAATAAACAATTAAATAAAAGGAAATTATTCACAATAAAAATCAAATAATAAACGGTCTAAAAAACCGTTCCCATGTGATTACGCTGACTTAAGTAACATATATACAAGTATATATATTGAATACAGGCAATTTTATATGTCATATGATTTATTGGCTATGTTATTATTTAATCAATAAATTATTGTTCTTTTTCAGGCCAATTTTGCCATTTACTTGTCTTCTGTTTCAGCAGGTCTTCCACTTTTTGAAAAAGTTCGTCGGACTTAACGGGCTTATCCAGGAAAGAATCGACAGGAAGAAATTCGCCATCTGTTTCAGGGGAGAATCTGAACAGTGGCTTTTCAGTGTTTATAGCGGTAAGCATCAGGACAGGGATAGCCGAGAATTCTTTATCATTCCTGATTTTCTGGGCAAAATCGAATCCCATTGAATCGCCTTTACTGCCAAACATAACATCCAGGATTATCATGTCGGGTTTTTCGTTCTTCATCTTCTCGTCCCCTTCATCAGGATCATAGGCGGCAACAACTTTGTATCCCCTGTTTTCAAGCATTTTCTTCATTGCGGCGACAAGGTCGACATCATCCTCGATAATAAGGATTTTGGATTCTTCAGTCATAACAGCATTCCTCCATATTAATTTTACGAACGCATTTTATATTTTGAACTGGTATAATCTGTTTTGAAATAGTAGTTTACCTAATTTCCTGAGAACTCCTTTATGCAGGATTTAACTTCTTCAAGTATTTGTGGGTACTTTTGCTTAAGCGGTGGTGTGAATTCGTCACCGATTTCAAGATCTTCAATAATTTCGACGGCCAGAATGTGCATCTCTTCAGGAATTTTCATATCAAGACTTTCACCAAGCCTGATTGCCGTAAGGAAATTAATGTCATGGACACTTGAGAGATTTGATGTTTCCCTGAAATCATCCGGCCTGAAACGGTACACATCGCCCGGGTTCCCGTTTTTTGTACGGATGGCATCAATTATTATTACCCTGTCAAAGTCCCTGATATGCTCCATTATTTCCAGACCACCACAGCAGGCAATGTCGAAGTGAATATCAGGATCATCTGTTGTCAAGGAAATATCCTTCACCAGCTTCGGACCAATGCCGTCATCTGAAAGTATTTCGTTGCCAAGCCCAAGGACCAGTGTTTTTTTCTTTGTCATTTCCGTTCGACAGGTTTCCGGGAAGGTTTCCTGTAATAATACAACTTTATTTTGTTCATTTCAAAAACATACGTCAGGGTTTTAATAAAAAATATCCCGCGTAAATGATAGCCAGTGAATTAATAATTACGGGTTAATAATTTATGGGTACCTTTGTAAGAGGTAAAAAATAATTTTAACCTATTTGTGCAAATGAATTTAATATTTGGATACATTTGTGCCGATTTTTCGAAATGGTCAAAAATTGATCCAAATCACAATATTTTATTTCTGAAACAAAGTTATAAAGGGTTAAAAAATGAAAAGTAAATTAATTTTCAGTTTTACAGCCATTGTTATGGCTGCTATGCTGGTAAGTTGTGGTAAAGTGCCCCAGGCACAGATAGATGCAGTTAACTCTGCCCTCGACAGTGCAAAGGTGCTCGAAGCTGATGTTTATGTGCCAATAGAAATTGCAGCGGTTCAGGATTCTATGAAGGCAATAATGGTTGAAGTTGAAGCGCAGAAGTCTAAATTATTCAGGAATTTTGGGACTGTTGAAGAAAAGCTTGCAGATGCACTTGACGCTGCAAATAAAGTACAGGCAGATGCAGTTGCCGCGAAGGATGAGGTGAAAAATCAGGTTGAGACTCTTATTACCGGCATCAGGGCGGTTATTGATGAAAATACAAAACTGTTTCCAAGGGCACCCAGAGGTAAAGAGGGCAATGCTGTTCTTGAACAGATGAAAACAGAAATGACAGCTGTTGAGAGTGCTGTTACTGAGGCTCAGTCTTTGTACGAAAAGGGTGCATATAAGGATGCATTCGACAAAGTCAATGCTGCCAATGATACGGCAGAAAAGATCAATACAGAATTAAAGGACGCGATCCGGAAAGTAGGCGGACGGATCTAAATAATGAAGACACTGTTCAGATGGCTGATTTTGTTGTTATCCTTATCAGCAATAATTACAGGGATAGTGTCTTTACTTGGTTATCTCGCACCGGATCCGCCGGTGGATACTGTAAATGGTGCAAGGCGTGCTCTTTCAGGAGCTGCAGCCAGCAGGGCTGAATCATATGCAGATGTTTTGTTTTCTGAAGCCCAGGCTGCATATGATTCAGCACTATCCAGATGGCAGGGTGAGAACAGAAAATTTATATTTTTCAGGAATTATGAAGATGTGGCTCTTTTTGCCTCCAGGGCAAAAAGACTGGCACAGCAATCTGCCTCCAGGTCAGTTTCCAATACCGGACTCCTAAGAGAAAAACTTGCGGAAAAGATAGACTCCCTGCTCATTACCAAAGATAATATAGAGGTTCTTTTTGGACGATACCCTTTTTCGCCTGAGATAAGGATGCGAATTGCTAACGGCAAGATGCTACTTAAAGAAGGATCACTTGCCTTCAGCGATAGTGATTATCTTAAAGCGAATCTGAAAATAGTGGATGCCGGTTATCTTTTGACTGGTGTCTATAATAACACAATCAGGGAATTAGAAGATTATTTCAGATCTTACCCTGCGTGGGCCGGCCTTGTTCAGTCTGCAATCAACGTATCGGCAAAGAGCAACAGCGTTGTCCTGATAATTGACAAGATGGCAAAGAAATGTTATGTGTATTCAGACGGAATAAAGCAGCGGGAATTTGATGCTGAACTTGGTCGCAACTGGATAGGAACAAAAAGGGTAATGGGAGACAAAGCAACTCCCGAGGGATCCTATAAGATTATAAGGAAATTACAGGGAAACGAAACATTATATCACCGATCACTGGCCCTTGATTACCCGAATATCGACGACCAGGCAAAGTTCAGGAACGATATGGTAAAAGGTCTTCTTCCATCTACAGCAAATATCGGAGGCGGTATTGAAATACACGGGGGAGGAGGCAGGGGCGCAGACTGGACTGACGGCTGTATAGCTCTTACGGATAAGGATATAGATGTTGTTTTTAACATGGTAAGTCTGGGAACCCCGGTGACAATTGTCGGATCAGCCAGACCATTGAATGAGGTACTGGGGAAATAATTGAACAGGAGTGAACATTGAAAAAGATACGACCCGTACGCCCGGTTATGACCGGGGATTCTTGAACAGTGAACTTGTCTCCATGTTCAGGGAGTACTGGAGCATTATCTGTTCCAACGATTTAATCAGAAGGATACTCAGGTCTGTTTTCAGGTCTTTTGTGATCCTCCTTTCTGTTATATTCTTTTTCTCAATTTTTATTTACATCATACCTTTCATTCAGGAAGCAGGGCAAGGTGAAAGCCGTTCGTACGAAAATAACACAGAACTTAAGAGTGATCCGGAATACAGGAGGCAGATACTGAACCTTGGAAATGACGTGAGGTACCTGTCCGGGAATTTTAATCTTCTTACACCGGGTTCTTCTTACCTCGTTATTAATACCACGGATAACAGGTTTTTCCTGTACAGCAATAAAAAGCTTATCCGGGAAGGATTCTGCAGTTCTGGCAGCTATACAAGGCTCACTACACCTGAAGGGAACAGACAATGGACCTTTAAGACTCCAAAAGGGAAATTCTGGATACAGGGAAAGATTATTAAACCTCTATGGATAAGGCCAGACTGGTCGTTTATAGAGGAAGGTTTACCTGTCCCGGCTGCAGACGATGAATCAAGATATGAGTATGGTGTCCTGGGCGACTATGCATTGAGCCTCGGTGACGGATACCTCATACACGGAACACTCTATAAGAGGTTCCTGGGCATGCCAGTTACTCATGGGTGTGTCAGGCTGAATGATGATGACCTTGAGGCAATATACCATACACTTAATATAGGATCAAAGGTTTTTATTTTCTGATCCTTATAAAGAGCGTTATGCAATGGATGAAGATGGAAGACAGATTATGAAAGCAAGAAGTACACGTTTATACCTGACAGGAGTCTTTATTGTGTTATTTATTGTGTACTATACAGCTGTTGCCCTGATCAGTCCTGTCAGAAAAGTCTCTGAGATAGCAAAGGAATATTCTTTATCTGATCCCGGACTGGCAAGTGTGGATAGTACTATCAAATCTGATTCTGCTTTTATCTCATTAGTGAAGACAAAATCGTTTCTTGAATCAAGAATTGCAATGGCGACAACCGATTCGCTCTCACTTTCAGTTGATTTGCAGGATAGCATTGTGACCCTTGAAATCAATGGAGTGGTTGTTCACCGGACTGAACCAGGGCACTTCAGAATCAGCAAGGTGCTCAGGAAAGCTGATGAATATTCAGTTATTTCCATGCTTTCAGTTCCACTTAACATAACGCGCAGCATCGCCACGATAAAAAAAGAGCCGTTGTTGCTGAAGATTGCGCCCAAAGATACATCCGAATACAAACCTGATGTCCTTCCGGATACTACACTGTCGAAAGTGGTAAACTTAATGTTTCAGACCGACAGGGGGATCCGTATATATATATATGGTACCGATAACCTGTCGGGCAGTACACCGGGTTTCTTCTGGTTTGACCTGTCAGACAGATTCAGAAATTGTTACGAAATAATTAAAAATATGCTGAGAATGAGAGTACCTGATTATCATCCTTCAGTCAGGATATGGGTGGAAAAGCCTGATGCCCGAATAATTTACAGGGCCGTTCCACGCAACGGACAGATCGCTCTTAAACTTTAAAATATGGTTTATAAATTATTTCTGATTGCTGTTATTTAGTTGGAAAAAAATTGTAGGTTTGAGATACTGACCAAATATTTTCTTCTATGGGACGCTTTACCGGAATCTTTGGTATACTGATAATCCTGGGTATTGCATGGTTGTGGTCAAATAACCGCAAGGCTATCAATTACAGGGTTGTAGTTACAGGATTATTGCTCCAGGTAGGTCTGGCAATATTTATTCTCAAGGTTCCTGTTGGCCAGGACATTTTTTACTGGCTTGGCAAGGCGATAAACAAGTTACTTGATTTCTCAAAGGAGGGCGGCTTATTTGTTTTTGGTGACCTTACGAAAGTGACAGACATACTTCCCGAAGGAGTGGTGCAAAGCGGGATATTCCTCTTTATTTTACTGCCAACAATAATCTTCGTATGCGTTCTTGTGGCCATGGCGTATCATATAGGTCTTATGCAAAGAGTAGTTGCGGTAATAGCAAGGTTTGTCCACTGGGCGATGAGGGTAAGTGGAAGCGAAGCCCTGTCAAATGTTGCCAGTGCATTCGTAGGCCAGGTAGAAGCGCAGATTATGATAAGGCCGTATCTTTCCGGGATGACAATGTCTGAGTTGCTGGCTTCTATGACTGGCAGTATGGCCTGTATCGCAGGAGGAGTGATGGCCGTATACATCTCGATGGGCGTACCTGCTTCATACCTTCTTGCTGCCAGCCTTATGGCTGCTCCGGGAGCTCTTGTAATATCCAAAATAGTATACCCGGAGACTCAGGAATCGGAAACCAAAGGTGTTGTTAAACTTGAGGTCAAGAAGGAACATTCGAATCTGATGGATGCTATATCACATGGCGCTAGCGATGGAATGAGGGTCTCGATCAACGTTGTGGCAATGCTGATCGGTGTTATTGCCCTGGTTGCACTTGTAGACGCGCTTCTTGGCTACTTTGGTCTGTTCCTTCACTGGATCGGTGTTTCCCTTACCGCAATAGGACTTGACGTGGAACACCTCAGGCTCAAGGATGTGGTCGGGTCACTTTTCTCACTGATAGCTATAGTAATGGGAGTACCGCCAAAAGAGTCTATGACGGTCGGATCCCTGATGGGTACCAAGATGGTCATAAATGAGTTTGTTGCATATACCGACCTTTCCCCGATGATACAGCAGGGAATGCTCAGTGCTAAATCAGTTGTTATTGCGAGCTTTGCACTGTGCGGTTTTGCTAATTTCAGTTCAGTTGCTATCCAGATTGGCGGCATCGGGACTCTTGCCCCCGAAAGGAAAGCGGACCTTGCCAGGCTTGGAATAAAAGCAATGTTATGCGGTACTATGGCTTCCTATATCTCAGCCAGCCTTGCGGGTATTTTGCTTTAGCGAATATACTTAAGATCAGTTAATTGTATATAGTGTCAATGACTCAGCGTCCTTGACAAAGATCCTGTTTCCTGTAACGACAGGGAAAGCATATACAGGTGTGTCTGATACCTTATACTTCTTAACCTCGCTGTAATCCCTGGAATCGGGATTAAATACAATCAGGTTCCCTGTACTTGCAAGTCCTATCAGTACTGTTCCACAGTCTACTATTGTCGAGAAATCACTGTTTGTTGCAGGATCGATCCAGGCTGTCTGCCCATTAGTGGCATTAACGCAGAAGATTCTGCGTGTGTCGCTGAAGCCATATAGATAACCGTTCTTGAGGATCGGGGTATTCCATTTGGTACCGACCTCACTATTGCTCCAAAGCTCTTTTGCAGAAAAGGCGTCACCCTGCCTGTCTATTCTAATTGCCTTGATGCCGTTTCCCTGGCCGGTATAATATATGTTTTGCCCGTTAACATACGGACTTGCACTATTATAGAACCTCTGGACCGGCGCAGCGGGAACCTTCCAGAGAAGCCTGCCGTCTATGAAGTTGAGGCCTATTAGGTTGCTTTCTGTCTGGAAAACAAGCTGTTTAGCACCATTGATTGTCATTACAGCAGGCGTTGCATAAGAAGGCCCGTCACCTGTCCATCTCCATCTCTCGTTACCGGTATTGAGATCAAGTGCAAGAATCCGTCCGTCCTTAACCTTCCCTGTATATATTATGCATAAGCCATCCATAAGTAAAGGAGATGTTCCTGTGAAAAAAGTTGGAAATTCATTTGCCGGGTTTTCCTTCCTCCAGATTAGCTTCCCGGTTGAGGCATCGAGACATGAGAGTATTCCTGTGGCACCGAATGTAACAACCTTACCGTTCGCGACTGCAGGCGTTCCCCTGGGACCGGGATGGGACGTTGCAGGTCCTGTCACAGCAGATGCAGGATAGGTTGATTTCCAGATTTCTTTTCCGGTACCGGCATCAAGACATAGTACTGCCTCATCACCACCCTGGCGAGTAAATAAATAGATCCTGTTTCCGGAAAGTGAAGGGCTGGCATCACCCGTGCCAACTGTCACTTTCCAGTTCTGTTTCAGCTCAGCAGGCCAGCTGGCAGGTGCTTTAAAGCCTGTAACCGTTGCGTTGCGTTCAGGGCCAAGCCACTGAGGCCAGTCCTGTGAGTTCAGGTTGCAGGTAAGAAGAAAAGCAGCCAGTATTGTCAGACTACAAAAAAGAACTTCCTTTTTCATTTTTTTATTTTTGAATTGTGATGTATGAAACAAAGTTATGTGATTTAAATCACATAACAAAAAGGATATTACTGCAGAGCTCTGTTTTTAAGTATAAAAATGAGTAATGATTGTGGAAGTTTTTTTCTTAGCTTTATCAACCGGCAAAAAGTTTGTTAATCATAATGTCATTTAATGGCAGAAGAAAGGGAAAACCGTCAGAATATACTTGTTACAGGAGGTACTTCAGGCCTGGGTCTTGAACTGGCCCGGAAATTTATGTCAGCAGGTAACAAAGTATGGATAACCGGAAGGAATCTTAGGCATAATGATGCTTTTGGAGAAGATTTTCATTTTCTTAAAACTGATTTCGCTGATCTGCGGAGTGTGTCACGCACCCTTTCTGAAGTTTTGGAAGCGGGATTACGATTCGACATTGTGATAAATAATGCAGGAGTACTGGGACCCCCGTCCTATATTATGACGGGGGATGGATTCGAGTATACTTTCCAGGTAAACTACCTGGCTCATCTGCTTGTCAGTGAACTGATAGCTCATTTTACAGATAATGATCATCATATTCTTTTTGCGACAGTTACTTCACCTGTTTACAAATTTGTGAAACCGGTATTCAGGATACCTGAAAGGGAAAAATACAGATCATTCAGAACTTATTCAGAATCAAAATACTATCTCCTCCTTATTACTAAAGCCGTTTGTTCAGCTAACCCGGGCAAGAAAATAACCGGTTTTGCCTTTAATCCTGGGATTTTCAATTCCGGCATTTACCGTACCCAGGCGAAATGGTTTCACAGACTATATAAATTTGCATCACCGGTATTGAAGGACCCGGGAAAAGTGGCTGATAAATTTATGGGAGTTTTGTACAAGGGTAATTTTCCGGATAGTGCAATATATAAGAGTGTAAATAGCTACAGTCTGTTCTGCGGCAATTGTGGCGCAGAACATGAAATCTTCATGAATGAGTGCAGGAGTTTTATAGCCCCCTACTTACCCGCCAGCAGACTGTAAAGATCACGGGGGCTTATACCCATCTCCTCCGCAATTGTCCTTAATGTGGTTTCTTCGCTGACCTCGATTTTATTCTCCCTGAGCATTTCCACCAGCTCTTCCGGTTTCTTCCCCAGCCTTTCTGCAACATTTTTTAAAGTGAGCTTTCCCACACCTGCAGGTGCCTGTCCCGATACTGCTTCGCTATCCTGCCTGTAAACTGAAGTGACAATATCATAGATCCTTGAAGGTGTTACCTCGTTTTCGTCAGCAATCTGCTTAAGTGTATAATCAACACTTATAACTGTAATATTACTGTCAATAAGTGTTTTTACAATGTTTTCCACTGTAGTTTCCGGGAAATCTTCAGCAAGCCTGGTTATAGTATACTCTTCCATGTGAGCAATCGGAGGACTTACGTATTTCTGGTCCCAGCTTTCCTTGACTTTCTCCCCGAACGCCATTACAGGCCCGAACGGGGTCCACGCTTCAAGTGTTCCTACGAAGAATAATCCTGATACAACTGTAGCTGCGATAAGTTCCCATTTCCTGTTAAGCCCGGCTTTGATCTTGCTCTTAAAATATGTCAGGAACGCTTTCCAGTTCACAAAAAAGAGATGTATCACAAACAATATGAAGAACATATAGGAAAAGATTGTGTGTAAGGCCTGCCATTCGGCCTTGGTGAAAAGCATTAGTTTCCAGTCACCCCAGTTTGCTATCCTGCCGGGAGGTGCTACGTAGAGAATAAATCCTGACCACGACATTACTATCGTTGAAAATACCAGAGAGAAACTGGTAAAGCTGCGGAGATTGAATCCTTTCTTTTTTCCCATGGTAAAAATTCATGTTCTTAAAACTGCCTGCAAAGATAATAATATTTAGATATCTATATATATAATATACATGTAAGTATATACGCTGAAATGATGGAATTTGAGATCTCGCGATATCTTTGTTAAATACAATTATTTCTTAAAAGGAAAGCATCGGGATTATTTATAGTTGATTTTCATACTGTAATCCCACTGGTCGAAATAAAGATTACCGCCATCCCATTCAACCTCTCCTCTCTGGAAATCGTACAGTTCACTTTTTATGAACTTTTTTTCAGGGTAGAGTTCGCCTGAGATCCCGTCATTTATTATCAGCCTGTAGGAGTCTATTCCTGAAATATAGAATTCTTTTAGCTTCTGGTTTTTTGAATACTGAAGGTTATATGATATGTCTACAGGAACCCATCCCACGCCCTCGTACCATACCTCGCACCAGTCGTGAAGGTCTTCTGCACCGGGTGGCACCATCCATCCGCTCTGCCATTTCACCGGTATACCCTTGTATCTCAGCATCGACATGAACAGGAAAGTCTGCATCCCGCAATCGCCCCTGCGATTTTTAATAACATATTCCGGGATATTCGACATTATTGAGTATTCGAGTGCACTTGTCCATGGTATGTTCTCATTGAACCAGTAATAGATTTTCCTTACCATTTTAACAGGGTCATCTTCCGTGCCGATAATGCTGTCAGCAAGTCTTTTTACATCCTCTGTGAAACTTATCTGGGGAAGCTCCTCCGAAGTATATTTTTTGTAGATATCAGAGTTCCTGTTATAAGGCTTCTTTTTCATCAGGTCGGGATCAAAATACTGGCCGTATGACTTGTAGCTGAATGCAATACTGAAGCTGACAGGTTCTCCTTTTTTTGCCTTTTGCTCGATGTAGATGGTCCTGTGGGTCATGCTGTCGGGCGAGAGAGTAAAATCTTCATTTGAGACCGCAAGTAGATATACTTCTGTTTGCCGTGGATCATTCTCTTTAGGGAAAGGAAGCCAGCATCTCACTGTTTCACCATCAGGAACAATATCGGGTTTAACGGTGAGAGTATATAGTACTTCCAACTCTTGCGGCAGTACAGGATCTGTCTTCCCTTTTGAAGCTTCGATGATCTCAGCAGTATGATTCCTCCTGAAGATTATTCTTTCATCCGAAGCAATGGCGCTGTCCCTGGCTGTCCTGTCTTCATAAAACTGGTGTAACAAACCAAGATTTGAAACAGCATTGTTAAAGTATCTTTTATTGCCATTTATGATCATATATTCAAGCCAGCCATACTTCTCCCATTTTTCAATATCTTCAGCTTCGTACTCCACGTTCTTATCCTTAAGCCGGGCAGCTATATCCTCCTCCGTCAGTGAAAAGTCTATTTCGGTTCTTCGTGCAATGGTTGACAGTGAGTCAGCCTCTCTGACAAGATCTTCGTCCCTGCAATTACTAATGATTGAATCTGCAAGGGTATAAAGTTCATTGAAATTACCATTTCCCAGGTCAATCTCTATCCTGGAAAGAGTTTCAGTAAAGTTCATACGGGTATTAACACAGCCATGTAAGATAATTCCGGCTATTAACAGGAGGGGAAGAAAGTGCTTCATTCGATCAGGTTTGGATTTATAAATGTACAAAAAATATGTAACTCAAAGTTCTTCAGAGTGAGAACTGAGAGGCACAGTCTTTTCATGCATATATTCATACACTCCCGGGTAAATGGAGGTAAGCCTGGAGCAAAAGGCACAGGGCACACAGTGGCTAATACGGGTTGTCTGTTTATTTTATCAGTAACTTTGCCTAAACAATTTCAACCTCCAATTGTTAGTATGGCAATGGATGATCAAACCAATTACTAATTAATTTAAGACTTATATGAAAAAAAACATGGGAACTGTCGATAAAGTTGTCAGGATACTGATAGCTTTAGCCATTGTGTTGCTTTATTTCCTTGATGTTATTTCAGGTACTCTTGGGATTGTACTGCTGGTACTAGCCGGAATATTTGTCCTTACAAGCCTTGTGAGCTTCTGTCCTTTGTATGTCCCGATCGGTTTAAATACCGGGAAGAAGAAATAGTCAGTTAACCAGGCTTTTAATAAGGTTTACAGCATCAGATACTTTATCTGATGAAATGTCAAAAATATAAGCGGAATCAATGTTCCACTTTCTTACAACTTTTTTAAGGGCATTTCTTCTTACAACCCATAGCTGGAGTTTGTTGCTGTTCGTACATAACTTATCAATAGTCTCACTCCAGCCTTTACCGCTCAATTCCACAGGTCCGATCTCATCTACGACCACCAGCTGGCTGTCTTCATTTATTTCGGAAGAAAGGATGCCGGTACCCTTTTCGATAGCCCCGGTAAAGAAATAGTAAGGGCCATATCTTACTGTATCCGCTTCCGGTTTGTCGGTACTGAGAACAAAACGCTCAGAGGTCTTCAGGTTGAACAGGTCAAATCCCTTTCTTTTTCCACTTTCATCATTTACAGCAAGAGCCAGGAAACCACCTGTCTTTATGCCTGCTTCTTTCAGCTCTTCTATAATCTTTCCCGTGAATGTTGTTTTACCTTCATGCACCTCACCTGTTACTATTACCACGCTTGGCCTGTTCTCATGGTCTCTGATAAAGATTGACAGGATTACTTCAGCCTGGCTGAATAATCCCTGCCTCGATAATTTGAAGATTCCCCTGCTTCCGTTTTTACGCCCGGAAATGTTTGAGATAATAAAAGGCAGCGCAGAGAAGGCCATCGACAATGACTGGTAGAGTGAAGCGAAGCCCCTGTGGTAAAGGATAGATTTGATCACAGGATTCTTTAATTCCACACTTATTGATGCAAAACCGATAATAAGGATTATTGCCCGGGCGTTCATTCTGAGTCCGACAAGAAGTCCCTCGGTGGTGAAGAATGCTCCATTTGAAAAGCCGTTCCAAAGAAATGCGGCGGCGAAAGTTATTACGAAAAAGGTGAGCCAGAACGATATCTTTCTCAATCTCCTCAGCGAGTTCCTGTAGTGGATGATGCAAAATGAGACATATAAAATCGCTGATGCAGATGCTGCAATTAACATGTCGGCATTAACGAGAAGAAGAATAATAATAATCGCAGCCATGTTGACCACTAAAAGGATCGCTGAATAGTTATGCCCGGTTGGTTTGCTGAAGAGCTGATTTCCTGTTTCGAGTATTACTTCCTTACTCCCCCCGGAATCTTTCCTGGTCTTCAGGTATTTTCTGCCTGTAAGGTATCCGCCAATGGCCCCCGACATGCCGAGCAGGATATATATTGCAGTGATAACAGCCACCATATAGGATGGACTCAGCTGTTCCAGGCCTATTTGTTTAACTCCGAAAAGATACAGGTTATAGAGGATCTTCAGGAAGTCGAATCCGTAGAGAATGAGCAATGACACCAGCTTATGGATCAAGGTGCTGGTAACTGCCAGGGCTCCGCCTATGGTATATCCGATTATGTTCCTTCCCAGCACAAAGATAAAAAGCTCCATTATCAGTGCCTCTGTGAAGATACCTATCATCGGCCCCATAATTATTGCGCTGGGTGAGATGGATTTCATGAGTGCACAGATAATTCCCGCCTTCCATATCAGCCCTCTGTCTTTCCACACCTGCACAAACGAAATCATCAGCCATACACCTATGAATGACAGTATCATCCCTGTAAAAGGAATTCTCATGTTGTGGAGAAAACTTCCAAGTATGATCTCCACAGATGCCCAGATACTGCCTATTACCGATGCCTTAAGCCACGCCTGGCTGAGTGTTTTGTTTGTGACTACCTGCATTTTTTATTGCGGGCTCGGATATTGTTCGTGTACACTTGTTTTTATTATAAACTCCGGTGGATCGACCATTGTCTTTTTAACAAGGCACAGATCAGCTGCATTGATAACAGCATCCCTGTATTTTTCAGGAAAATCAGCAGGTAGCTGAATATCAAGCTTGATAGCTGCCGGGATTCTTTTCTCCATATTGAATTCCACCTCCTGTATTATCCTGATATTATCAGCAGGTATCTGGCGCTGGTCACAGAAAGACTTAACATAAATTCCGGCGCAGGTGCCTATTGATGCCAGAAAGAGGTCGAAAGGGGCGGGGGCTGTGTTACCTCCACCGCTCTTTACTGACTGGTCTGTTCTTACTATATGATCCTTGAAATGTGCAGTTATTACTTTCCCTCCGTCGAATGTGATCTCCATATTAATCTGTTTAAATCGTTTGTTTAGGTTTGAAAAGGTCTTTGATTAAAAGTTGCAAAGATAGTTATCTGCAGTTCAAACGACAAATGATGATAAATCAGATTTTTTTGCCGGAATATCAATCACGGAATTAATTATTATTTTATTTGGGTACTTGGCTTTCTTAGGTTTTCCAATGCTTCAAATAACACCGGCACGACAATCATGCGGATCAGAATAGCACCGGTAAACCCTCCGATGTAGACTACTGCCAGTGGTCGATGCAGTTCAGCGCCTGTTGTAGCATGTAATACAAGAGGCAGAGCACCCATTACCATCACCAGGTTGGTCATTAATATGGCACGGAATTTCTTCAATGATCCATTCATGACAGCATCACGCAGGGAGTACCCCTGTTTAACATAGTCGTTGATCTTGGCTATGAGGATAATATCATTCTGCACACATACACCGAACAGGGCAATCAGTCCGATCATGGAAGAGACATTGATGGTCTGACCAGCAATCAATAATCCTATAATTGCACCAACAAGGCTTAGCGGTATGCTCATTATTATAAGTGCGGCCTGTCGGATAGATCCAAAGGAAGTGAAAAGAACGACAAAAATGATCAGGATTACGATCACCATTAATGTAAGAAGTTCTTTCATTGCACGTTGCTGATTCTCAAAAGAACCACCAAATGTGACATAATAGCCGGCAGGGAGCCGGACATTTTGTTCTATCTTATCACCGGCTTCCTTAACAAAACCACCAATATCACGGTTTATCACGCTGCACACAATCAGCTTCCTTCTCATCATGTCTTCGCGAAAAATAGTTTGTGGCCCCTGGCTGTGCGAGATTTCCGCCAGCTGGGTAAGTGGGATCCTCTCACCGCTGGGAGCATCGACAAGTAAATTCCTGATCATATCCTCATCTTTCCTGTATTTTTCAGGCAATCTTACTAAAACAGAAGTAATTCTATCCTTCTCGTAGACGTCTGTCACCTCAATACCGTTCAGGGCAGTT
>CAZQRQ010000038.1:0-12602 GCA_964595725.1 uncultured Rikenellaceae bacterium
ACCGGGTGATGGCGGCCCTGGCGCACCCGGAGGCCCGCCACCAAGATTCAACAGGATGCCTCCCAGACCACAACCCGATTCTACTGTATCAAATTAGATTATAAAACAGATAATCAAGGATTATCGGCAGATCGTCCGGGTTTACACCGTTCGAGAAAAGCAATCCTTTATCCTCATTAATGATCCTTATAAAGTCATCATTATTTATTTCTCCACCTGCAATACTCTGCCTGTACAATTCGATTGCAGATTTCTTTTCCCCTTTGCAGAGAGCAAGATGCCCTTTGTTGATAAGGTCATGAGCCTTTAGCTTCTCCTCAGAAAGCCTTTCATAATACTTCTCAGAATCCGTAACTTTGCCAAGTGCAAAATAGCACCAGGAAATAGGCCTGAGTATTTTGATATTCCCCGGATCCATATATTCTACCCTGAAATAATACTTCAGCGCAGACTCATACTCTTTAAGATCGAGATAACAATGGGCAATCATTATAGTTGTATGAATATTGTCCGGTTCAAGGTCTGCCGCCTGGAGGTAATTTTCCAGCGCCTCCTCATACCTGCCAAGTCGTCTATGGCAAAGCCCAATCTTCTTCACAGTCCATACCTTCCGATCGATCAACTCAGCCCTCATATAGTACTTTAAAGCCTCATCATAAATGTCAGCTTCCTGGTAACAATAGCCGATCTTTTCATAAACCTCAGCATCGTCAGGCTTATCCGAAGCTTTACGGAGATAAAGTTCCAATGCATCATCGTAATAATTTTTGCTGAAGAAATAGTCTGCAAGGACTGATTCTGCTTCAGATGCACTGCATGAAAGCCTGAAGAAATCTGAATTATATACGTCAAGTTTGCCTGAAAAAATATCCTCAAATTCCTTCTTATAGGGTGAAAGCTTGAAGAACCTGTACAGGTCCTGTAAATATTTCTTTAGATAAGTCCTTAAATTTTTGTTCGTATCTGTTCCTGCATCATACGCATTAATCTGTTCAAGGCCCTCAAGTTCCATCCGGAACACCTTTAACATCATTGATTTCTGGGCTGATGGCAGATGCTTCAGGTTTAGAAGCAAAGAGTATTTATCAGAGTTGCAGATGAATGGTGTTTTGTATAGTGCTTCTGCGAGCTCATTTGTTCCCGCACCTAGAATCTCATCCTGATATATTATTTCAACAGCTTCATGATTGGGATAAAACGGGATGAACCAGTTTTGAAAATCCCTGAAGAAATCGAAGTTTTTAAGATTTGCGAATGCAGACATATAAACATCCGCGCCTTCCATTTGAAGATTGGTTAGTTCTTCCATTGTCTTAAGAACTTCATCTGAGTCATCGAACATCTGTGACCAATCAGGATTCCAACCTTCACTAAGATCTTTCGGCAGAATATTCTCAAGGTCAAGTTTTTCATCCAGCCTGGGTTTCAGATGCGCTACTTTCGGGAGTATCTCATCGCTGAGTTTCTTACTCAGACTTTCTGTCTCACGCGACCTTATGATCTGCATCACCACAATCCTGCAATGTTCCCTGAACTTTTCCGAACTACTGAGCTCTTCGATCTTCGTTATGACTTCGGGATAAATAGCAACCCTGTCATTATAATAATGAAGGCTTAGAACAAGACCAGCCAGTGCTCTTTCCATAATCTGCTCATTCCCACTCTTGTATACATCAGCAAGGTAGAATATCTTTTCTATCTGCCAGGTCCGGAATAGACTTAAAGTCAGCGCACTGATGAACAGGCTGATTTCATGCCACCTGAACTTGCCGGATTTAAGGATGATTCTGAGAAGGCTTTCTTCTGCCTCACCGTAATAATCAGTCAGCCAAAGGTGATTAAATATATTGTTAATTAGTTGTTTATGTTTCCTGAATATTGGAGAGTCCGGGTCCGGATTTACTTCAGAGGATATTTTAAGCCACTCATCAAGCTCCTGCTTGAACAGCAAGTCGTCTACTGTTTCAACAATTGACATACCAGCAATTTTAAGCTCTTTTTCGGTCTGTTGTTTTACCCAGTAGGTATGCCAGCTGGAATAGTGTGACAATATGTCCTGTCTGACACGGTCAGATAGTTCCAGTATAGATTGCATAAGCCTCAGGTATACATTATTTCTTTCAGGATCTGTTACTCCTTCTATAGTATACTGAAGTATATTCCGGTATGTCATCACTATATTGTCAAACTCATCCCTGAACTCCAGAGTTGATGTATTTGCCATCATAATATCAAGAATATCAAGACTTTGCTTGATTTTTTTTTCTCCCACGAGCTTACATATCCTCTTATACTGTTGTATTACTTTTACCGTTTCCATAATTATTTAACTCTGAGACTATAATGACATTATTTCAGCAATTATTGATATTGTTGATATGTGCAACAATCAGGCCGTATTCTTCATGGAAATTAAAAATAATATCCGAAGCTGATAAATCCTTTAAGATCATTAAAGTAAATACTGCTCCTGTTCCTGCCATACATTATTCCGGCTTTGAGTGGCCCGAGTATCGTGATGTATCCTGCTCCAAGTACATATCCACTGTAGAAAAAGTAACCTCCTCCTCTGTCATTGTCCTGCATGGCATAAAAAGAAGCATCTCCGTAGAGGTGAAGAGATGGCATAATTTCAATATCAATGCCCGCATCCAGACCTGCAAACTTCCTGGTAACAAGCTCACCTGCTTGAAATCCTGCCATGGAAACAGACCTCCTGCCTATTGGTCTCGTACCTCCAAGGAGGTAGAAATTATTTTGTGATGATAGTGTATCGGTATCGGTAATGAAAAGTGCATTTCCACCTAAATAGAATGTGAATTTTCTTGTTGGAGAAAAGTATTGCTTATACCCTATCTTGCCGCTGTAGAAGCGTTTTGAGGTATAACCGGTATTATCATCCTGGCTGAATTTCACGATACCTGACTCAGTCTTTCTTATTGCAGATATTAATCTTGATGTGCCGGCATAAAAGCTGAAAACAGTACCCCAGTCAGGGAAGTATTTAGTGTTAAGAGTATTAATTTTATAGCTGAAACTTTCAGTAAGATAATTATATGTCCGCCTCCTGATTTGGTTTATGGAGATATAATCCGGGATCAGGCTCATTATGTCGTAGGTGGCGGAAATTTGCATCATCTGGTTAAGACCTATTCTTTTTTCAAGCGCCAGGTTGATTAACTGGTTACGATTTAAGGTATTTCCGCGGTCATTCTCAATTCTCATCAGTGGTATAACATTATTGTCGGCATAAAATGATGCTGAAAGACCGAACTTCCTGTGTCTGTCGGCGAACTGGCTGTAGCTGAAGTGTATTTTGTAGAACTGGCCTATGTATGAGTTCAGATCAATCATCGACTGCCTGGTAAGGAGGTTGTTTACGGTGAATCCCAGTATTGCACCGGTTTTTACACTTTCATCATAGTGAACAGATCCATAGAATATTGCCCTGGGCTTTTCAGCACAGTCTATCGAAAGGATCAGTGAGTCGTTCCTTTTATGGAACCGGTAAGTTACCTTATCAAACCAGACCTTACCATACAAAAGATCAATTTTTTCTGTAATATAATTTTTATCGATACTGTCTCCCGGCTTCACATCCAGAATACCCAGGATCTGTTTATCTGTATAGATCTTATTCCCGCTGATCTCAATATTATCAACTCTATAATACTGTTTTGAGAGAAGGCCTTCCGTCTCCTTCTGCAAACTGATTGCGTTCAGCGAGTCAGCAAGTTTAATTAGTCGTTCACGGAATGGTGATGCTGCTTCATAGCCCCTTAGAATTATCGAATCGATATTTTCAAAGTCCATGGCTGAATAATCATCAACTTGTGGTTCGATCAGAATGTCAACAAGTTTCTTTTGCTCCTTATAGTCTTTTATCCCTGTGAAGAAGCCAAGTTGCTTCAGAATGTCCGTGATTGAATTAATCTTCTCTTCAGGACTCTGTTTTCCACCTGTATATGATCCAATGAGAATATCAGCACCCATTTCTTTTGCCTCCGTTGCGGCAAAATTTCGAAGAAATCCTCCATCGATAATCAGCAATGAATCGATCTTAAGAGGTGTCAGAATAGAAGGAACGGCACTGCTGGCCCTCATTGCGTCGGGCAGGTATCCATTTTTGAGTTTGACCTTTTCAAGATTTACTATATCAGTACCTATACACATAAAAGGGATAGGCAGTTTGGAGAAATCGTCGATATCAGCTGCAGGCCAGGCATAATAGCTGAGCATTTCTTCTATTAGCTGTCCGTTTATAAGACCTTTTGGAAGAATCACCTTTTTGAAAGAGACTGGAAGTGTTATTATACTGTTCTGAAAGTGTGCCTTTTCAGGAAATATAACCTTATTCTCGGGTATCCTGTTTGAAAAGACCTGGTCCCAGTCTATTGCCTTACATATCTTTTCAAGACTGTCAGCACTGTATCCCAAGGCATAAAGTCCACCTACGATACTGCCCATGCTTACCCCTGTAATAATATCCGGTTTTAAACCGGCCTCCTCAATTACCTTGAGCACCCCGATATGAGCGAGACCGCATGCCCCGCCTCCGCTGAGCACCAATCCTATGCGCGCTCTCGCTTGAGATTGCTGTGCAAAGGAGAGATCATGTCTTATTACAAGGAATAATAATGATATAGCTACAAAGACAATTGCCTTGCCTCCACAGCGCATCGACAACCCCGGAGGATAATTGCACATAATTGAAGTTATTAAATAAATGCTGAACCAGCTAAACCTAACAGCAAGTTAGTAATTTTAGGTAATTTTAGAAAGTGAAAACCATATCAATTTCCGGAAATATATGGCTTCCCACGACCCGTAAGGAAATGGATGACCTGGGCTGGGATGAGGCCGATGTTATAATCTTCAGCGGTGATGCTTATATAGACCATCCCTCATTCGGACCTGCAGTTATTGCAAGGGTAATTGAGAACGAGGGTATGAGAGTAGCGGTAGTTCCCCAGCCAAACTGGAAGGATGACCTGAGAGATTTTAAGAAGCTCGGAAGGCCAAATTATTTTTTTGGAGTAACAGCCGGTAATATGGACTCAATGGTGAACCATTATACTGCGGCAAAGCGGATCCGCTCAGACGATGCTTATACTCCCGGGGGAAAATCCGGTTTCCGACCCGATTATCCAACGTTAGTGTATACCGATATATTAAAATCTCTCTTCCCGGATGTTCCGGTAATCATTGGAGGAATAGAAGCTTCAATGAGGAGACTTACTCATTATGACTACTGGAAAGACAGCCTGGAGCCTTCTGTCCTTGTAGGCAGCAAGGCCGACCTGTTGATCTATGGGATGGGGGAGAAACCTGTGAAAGAAGTTGTGAAGCTTCTGATAAAAGGTGTGCCTTTCTCTTCCCTTAAGACGGTGCCACAGACTGCTTTTGTACAGGAACGGTCAGTCCCGGTTCCGTCAAGAAAAGCCTGGAGTACGCTTGTGCTTAATTCATACGAGGAATGTCTGTCAGACAAATCGGCTTTTGCAGCAAATTTCGTCAGGTTTGAAAAAGAATCCAATAGGATTAATGCTTCAAGGCTGGTTGAAGCATATAAGGGATTCAATATTGTGATTAATCCACCTTTTCCACCTGCGGATAGTGATGAAGCTGATGCAAATTATGACCTGCCTTTTAATTACCTGCCTCATCCGAAATACAGGAAGAAAGGGCCTGTGCCAGCCTATGAGATGATAAAATATTCTGTTAATATTCACAGGGGGTGTTTTGGAGGTTGCAGTTTCTGCGCAATAGCAGCCCACCAGGGTAAACATGTTATCAGCAGGTCGGAGGAGTCGGTTGTGAGGGAGATAAGCAAGATCAAAGCTCTCCCAGGATTCAGTGGATACCTCTCTGATCTGGGTGGACCCTCTGCCAACATGTATGGAATGAGGGGAATTGACATGGATATCTGCAAAAAGTGTTCCCGACCTTCGTGTATCTGGCCACAAGTATGCAGTAATCTTGATGCTAATCACAGGCGACTTACCTTGCTTTATAAAAAAGTTAACAGTATTGATGGAATCCGTAAGGCATTTATTGGAAGTGGAGTAAGGTATGATCTGCTGTTTCCCGAAGGTAATATCAAGGCCGGGAAAGATGAGATTGAATACCTCGATGAACTGGTAAGAAACCATGTATCGGGAAGGTTAAAAGTAGCCCCGGAGCATACTGCCGGCCATGTTTTAAACCTGATGCGCAAGTCATCTTTCTCCCTGTTCCGAATATTCAGGCAGCATTTCTATGACATTACAAAAAGGTTTTCTCTTAATTATGAGCTTGTACCATATTTCATATCATCAATGCCGGGTTGCACAGAACAGGACATGCATGATCTTGCAGGGGAGGTGAAGGGGATGGGAGTTAGAATTGAACAGGTTCAGGATTTCACACCAACCCCGATGACCCTGTCGACGGTTATTTATTATACAGGTTTTGATCCATATACCGGGCGCAAGGTATTTGTGGAAAAGAGACCGGCTGGCAAAAAAAGGCAAAAAGAACTTTTCTTCAGCAAACCTGCTAAAAGATAAACAGTATTAGATCCTAGCGCAAAATGACATTTCCAAGTAAAACCCTTCCGCTTTTCCAGTATGCCCTGAAATATGGATCGTCAGTTATATATACGACTTCTCCGGAACCTATTCTTTCTGAACCTATAACGAGGGTGTTTTGTATCTTGTCTTTAAATTTAAAGCCTGCAAAGCCTGCTACTGGCTCCTTGTCAAGAATATAGCCTATGTTATATCCCGAAGAAAGATATGGATATCCTGCCGTTCGTTTCATTATGAACCATTCACTGCCCAGGCCGAAAGCAAATGGATTCGTCTCATCCATTTTGACTTTATAAATACTCCCTGCTGATCTCTCAGACAGGCTGTACCTTCTCTCTGATTCAAGCTCGAATTTCTTGAGAAGCTTTGGATCATTGCTTTTCTCTTTCTTCTCGGCGGCTTTATCTTCAGCTGCTTTTGTCTCAATTGCCTTAGCCAGTGATGTGCTTTTTTCACCGCTGAAAATTGAGATTGCCGATTCCATGGCAACAACTCTTCCACCCCGTTTAACATAATCGAGTATCGTGTCTTTCAGTCTGATGTAGCTGCCTGATGTCAGTATCAGAACGTCGTACTCGCTGAGGTCGGCCCTTTCTGCATTATCCGTATTGATAAGGGTGAGTGGGAAATTGAGTTCCTTTTCGAAGAAATACCAGATTTCTCCAACGGCACTTGAGGATGTTCCCTCTCCGCATAGTACAGCCACAACGGGCTTTTTCTTCAGTGCTGAATAACGGGTTCCGAAATCCTGGCCACTTTCGACAAGCCCGGTAGTAGTTGGGTATAGTTTAACCTGGCAGCTATTGGCCACTTCAGTAACCATACTGTCAAATTTATCACCGAGGTTCCTGTTATCACCCCTGGCCACTACTATGCTCCCCCTGTTAAATTTTGTGTCATTGATCTCAAAAGGTTTAAGCATATACCTTATCTTGATGTCTTTATTATAGAGAGCAGCCATTAGTTTTAGCTCATGAAATCCGTTAAAATTTATTGCATAGGCATATGGTTTGTCTGTCCCTGTTTCGTTAACGATTTTCACGAATTTAACACTGTCTCCTTCGGGTTTAACCTGATCTTCCAGGGCATAAGCTTTCAGGTTGTAAACATAGGGCAGTGACCATGCACTTATGTCATAACTAAGTGAGTCGGTAGATTTGGTGTCAGTCTCAAAAAGAACCCTCATGAAATGCGATTGTGGCTGATAGGCTGATACAAGGATATCTCCCTTCTCAATTGTTAACTCACTTTCCTTATTGTTCAGGTAATCAAATCCTTTATATTTTTTACCTGTATTTCCTGCATATGAGTACCGGATCTGGTTACCATCAAGCAGTTTCAGAAGGCTCTCGATGTTTCCTTTTTCATTTGATGCCTTAATGATAATCGATTTATAGTTGAAGGAAGGATTTTCTTTTCCCTCGTTAAAGAACTTATTGAACTCAGAAACAAGTTTCGCCCTGTTTTCGTATGAGACTTTGATTGTAGCCATCGATGCCAGGAAGTGTCCTTCAATCCTGTGTTTAAATGTAAGAGTATCTTCGCTTTCGAGTTTATAGGCAAGGCCGGAAACTCCGCCACCCCCCTGCTCATATGTAAAACCCATTGCCCCATTGAACAAAGGCCATGTATCTCCATAGCTGGGAGCAAAAAGATCATAACTTTCTTTCGTGAAATAGAGCCTGTATCTTTCATCAAAGAGCTTTGCATTGCCCTGGCCCATAAGCTTATGAAATTCGTGCTGCCATGGAGTCAGAACCTCGTGCCAGGGATCAGCTCCAGGAGCAAAGAAGAATGGTGAATCGGCTCCCATTTCATGGAAGTCGGCAAAAACCTGTGGCATATATTGTTTGTATAGGGCAATCCTCTGCTGTGTTTCTATCTGTGTCTGCCAGGCCCAGTCGCGGTTCAGATCAAACAGATAGTGGTTGGTTCTTGCGCCAGGCCATCCCTGGTTGTGTTCCCAGGCATTTGGATCGGGATTTGGAGTCAGGTTCTGTGAGTTCCTGTACCTGTTAGCGTACAGGTCACGGCCATCAGGATTCTGGCATGGATCAATGATGATCACGCAGTTACTGAGCCAATCACCCGACCCTTCGTAGGAGCCTGAAGCAAGTGTATATAAGGTCTTTATGGCAGCTTCCATTCCTGCCGATTCATTCCCGTGTACATTGTATCCCAGCCAGATAAAAGGAATCTGTTTCCCTGCAAATTCGCCTTCTGCCAGACCTGTTTTAATGAGGTTATTCTTTCTCAGTTGCTCAAGTTCATTGAGGTTCTCCTCACTTGATATAAAACAGACACCTAATGGCCTTCCCTCATTGGTGGCTCCATAATTTTTATACTCCACCTGTGGTGATAATTCCGCTACATATTTAAAATATTCAACAGCTTTGTGATGATAAGTAAACTGTGTCCCAAGTTCATATCCCAGGAATTCATCAGGAGTATTGATTTTCTGTCCTGAAATAACTGACAACGCTGCAGTAAGGTAAAATAGTGTTGTAAAGATTCTTTTCATTGTGTATTGATTTTAAACCTTTAAATATAATCTTTTATTCGTTTTATCTAACTCAAACGATCTCTATAATTCATTAGCTAGTCTTATTGTAAATGGGAACAATTTTTTGTGATAGAATTTGTATTTTTGCCCGACCTGAAAACTGAAAAGACAACAATTATCAATATGAAAAAAGTAAAGCTGATTATATTACCGTTTTGCGTTTTCGTTCTTCTTGCCATGCCGTCAAATCTTCATTCTCAGATAATGCAGAGAAGAGGAGGAGGGATTAATCGGGTTACTGGTTGGATAGACGACAGACATTATATTTTTCAGACTGTTGATGAAGACAAAAAACCGGTCACACTCAGTGTTGACGTCAGAACTGGTAAAAGCACTCCTTATGAAATTCCGAAGAACCCGAGAGAAATAATGAACGAAGCTCTTCCTCAGGGCTATTCGGTAGGATTGTCCGATATTCTAAGCCCTGATAATAACAGCGTTGTTTATTTGCGGAACAATGATATTTATTATTTCAGGAAGGGAGATGCAGGCGTAAGGCGACTTACAAGAGACGATTTCCATGAAGTAAATGTCAGGTTCTCCCCTGATGGAAGTAAATTGGCATACACCAGGAATAAAGATCTCTATGTTTACGATCTTACGGCTGACAGGGAAATCAGGCTTACAAATGATGCGTCTGAAAAGGTTTATAATGGATACTCCTCCTGGGTTTACATGGAGGAAATACTGGGTAGGCAGAGCCGGTATGCCGCTTTCTGGTTCTCACCTGATGGCAATAAGATAGCATATCTTCATACAGATGAAACCCGGGTCCCGGTATTTACCCTAAACCGTCTTGATGAGCCTGACGGTATACACGGATTACTTGAGGTGACACCATATCCAAAGCCGGGAGATCCAAATCCTAAAGTCAGGATGGGTGTGGCTGATATTTCCTCCGGTAAAACGACATGGGTTAAAACTGATGAAAACACTGACCAGTACATAGCATGGCCTTTCTGGACACCCGACAGCAGGAAGCTTGCTGTGCAGGTACTTAACCGCGATCAGAATGATATACGAATAATCCTTGCAGACCCTTCAACGGGTGACTTCAGAGAAATATATTCTGAAACAAGGAAATCATGGGTGGAGTTTTATGAGAATATTTATGTGATGAACAACGGTTCAGGATTTATCGTAAAAAGCTACAGGACGGATTGGGATAACCTATATTACTACAACTGGGACGGGATACTTCTTGCCCAGTTAACCAATGTAGAATGGCGTGTGAACGATATATCAGAGGTGGATGAAAAATCCGGATTCGTTTATTTTACAGGTACAGGTCCTGAGTCGACTGATAACCATTTCTTCAGAGTAGGCCTTGATGGAAAGAACCTTATTCAGATAACAAAAGAACCCGGAACACACAGTGTCCTGGTTTCGCCTGAAGGCAGCTATTTTATTGATACATGGAACAGTATAAGTTCCCCTGGTTCGATACTTGCATATGATAAAAGGGCAAGGCTGGTAAAAGAAATATTTAAAAATGAAATACCTGATTTCGATCCTGCAAAGCACTCAAAAACGGAATTTGTGAAAATCATGACATCCGACGGGCTTTTCAATATGCCGGCTACTATTACATATCCTGTAAATTTTGATCCCTCAGTGAAATATCCTGTTGTTTTTACAATATATGGAGGTCCTGATTCAAAGATTGTCAGTAATCGCTGGAGCGGGTATAATCCTTCGTGGTACTCTCAGAATGGTATCATTACTTTTTCAGTCGACCACAGGGGATCAGGCCAGTTTGGGAAAAAGGGCCTGGATTATATGTACAGGTCGCTTGGAAAGTGGGAGATACTGGATTATGCAGATGCAGTCAGGTGGCTAAGGGAAAAGCCTTATGTCGATCCAAACAGGATGGGTATAACAGGTAGTTCATACGGGGGCTACATGTCGTGCCTGGCCCTTACTAAAGGGGCAGATTACTGGACACATGGATTTGCAGGTTCATCAGTTACCGACTGGCGTCTTTACGATGATATCTATACAGAAAGATATATGGATACTCCGGAAGATAATCCGGAAGGGTACAGGGAGAGTTCCACACTCACTTTTGTTAAGAATTACAGGGGTATGCTTTACATGAACCATGGTGATATGGACGATAATGTCCATTTTCAGAATTCTATTTATTTGATATCAAGACTTGAAGATGAAGGAAAGGTATTTCGTTTCATGCTTTACCCTAACGGCAGACATGGATGGAGCGGCCCAAAGGCTCTCCATGCAGCAAATGAAAGGAATAACTTCTGGCTGGAAGAGTTTTTTGGAAAATAGAATCCTATTTTTACAGCATCTTACAGCCAATGTAAAGGAAAGTACTTAACTAACAAATATGATTGTAACTTAAAACAAAAAAGTATGATAGTAGGGATTCTAAAGGAAACCGGAACTGAGAACAGGGTGGCCATGCTGCCAGGTGAAGTTGCCGGGCTCAAGAAACTTGGATTGGAAGTCATTTATGAGCAGAAGGCCGGCGAAAATGCCTTTATCGACGATGAAGCTTATATTAATGCTGGTGCTGAAGTGGCAGGAAGAGATGAGGTGAAAGCAAAAGCGGCAATGCTGCTGGCGGTAAATCCGCCGCTGAATGATGACCTTGGGAGTTTCAAAGAGGGGCAGATAATCTGCTCTGTCCTGAATCCTGTTGAAAACAGGGAATGGTTAGATAAAGTACGGGCAAAGGGATTGACTTTTCTTGCACTCGATATTGTGCCGAGGACAACACGGGCCCAGACAATGGATATACTTTCTTCAATGGCAACTGTTTCAGGATACATGGCAGTACTGGAAGCAGCATTCCTTCTGCCAAGGTTCTTTCCAATGTTCATGTCTGCTGCAGGAACAATCAAACCTTCAAGGGTACTGATTCTTGGCGCAGGTGTGGCGGGCCTTCAGGCCCTGGCAATAGCAAGAAAGCTGGGCGCCACCGTTGAGGTATTTGATGTGAGGTCGGCAGTAAAGGAGGAGGTAATGAGCCTCGGGGGAAAATTTATTGAGGTTGAAGGAGCCAGGGAAGACACTGCAGCCGGTGGATACGCTGTTGAACAGACAGAGGAATTCAGGAAAAAACAGCAACAGCTGATCCAGGAAAGGGCAAAGGTATCCGATGTTATTATTGCCACTGCACAGATTCCGGGCAAAAAAGCACCTGTACTGGTTCTTAAGGAGACTGTGATAGCAATGAAAAAAGGATCAGTGATAATTGATCTGGCTGCATCAACAGGCGGCAACTGTGAACTTACAGAGAATAATAAAACACTGGTTGTAAATGGTGTTAAGATCATTGGAAAGTCGGATTACCCGTCAGAAATGCCGACAGATGCCAGCAAGATGTTCGGCTCAAACATACTCAACCTTCTCAGGATTATGGTCGATAAGGAAGGAAATATTGTCCTGAATATGGAGGATGATATTATTAATGGTACCACAGCTTGCCATCAAAAAGAGTATGTCAG
>CAZQRQ010000038.1:12612-31241 GCA_964595725.1 uncultured Rikenellaceae bacterium
TGCAAATCTCATTAAAAGTTTATTGGTAATTACTTAATATATAACAATTTTGATTATGGAGAAGATATTCGGATTCTTTCTGGAGCACAGGGAGGCAATATTCCTGGTAATACTTTCGATATTTCTGGGGATAGAGGTAATAAGCCACGTCCCGGCAATACTTCACACACCGCTTATGTCTGGTGCTAATGCTATACATGGCGTAGTAATCATTGGCGCCATTATAGTAATGGGACATGCCGACACAGCAGGTTCGATGATTCTCGGGTTTCTGGCGGTTGTCCTGGGTACCCTGAATGTAGTGGGCGGATTTGTTGTTACGGACCGGATGCTTGAAATGTTTAAAAAGAAGAAGTAAATACAGTAAAAAGACCAGATGATGAATCCAATATATACAATAGGAATACTGGAGGTGACATACGTTGTCGCATCTGTTATGTTCATTTTTGGCCTCAAAATGCTCAGCCATCCTGAAACGGCAAGAAGGGGTAATTTTATTGCGGCAATCGGTATGGGGATGGCAATTATTGCGACAATTCTATTCCATAAAAAAGATGGAGAGCCGATAGGTAATATAGGATGGATAATAACAGCTATTATCATCGGAACAGCAATAGGATGGATTATAGCCAAACGTGTGAAGATGACCGCAATGCCACAGCTCGTTTCCTTCTTTAATGGAATGGGGGGAGCAGCTGCAGCACTGATATCGATGATGGAGTTTCCTCACGTGAGCCCTGAGTTGATTGCACGGAGCGGTATGGCTAATGGCCATGTGCTTGCTATTCTGCTCGGATTGCTCATTGGTACGGTTTCCTGGGCGGGAAGTATGATAGCATATGGTAAGCTTGACGGATGGATAGGAGACCTCAGGGTAAAAGCCATGAAATATGTTAACCTGACTATTTTAGCCGTACTGATCGGACTTATTATTTATATTATGACACGTGATGTGACCTTAAGTTCGGAGCTTACTCATTTCATTTATATAATGTTCGCTATTGCAGTTGTATACGGCGTTCTTTTTGTAATGCCCATCGGAGGTGCTGATATGCCGGTTGTGATCTCGTTACTGAACTCTTTTACAGGGGTTGCTGCTGCCATGGGAGGATTCCTCTATAATAACCAGGCAATGTTAACCGGAGGTATCCTTGTAGGATCTGCAGGTACAATTCTTACGGTACTCATGTGTAAAGCTATGAACAGGTCACTTCTCAATGTGATAGTCGGGGTATTTGGTGGCGGAGGACAATCGGCAGAGGATGTGGGAGGAGTAATAAAGGAGATAAGCCTTTCGGATACTGCAGTACTGCTAAGTTATTCAAAGAAGGTAGTTATTGTACCCGGTTATGGTCTGGCTGTTGCCCAGGCACAACATATATGCCATGAACTTGACAAGCTCCTGGAAGATAAAGGTGTTGAGGTCAAATATGCGATACATCCGGTGGCCGGAAGAATGCCGGGACATATGAATGTTCTTCTTGCTGAAGCCGATGTTCCTTATGATAAACTAATTGAAAGCGATGAAGTTAATCCGGATCTTCCAAATACTGATGTAGTTGTTGTTATTGGTGCTAACGATGTAGTTAACCCGGCTGCCGAGGATGATCCTTCAAGCCCTATTTACGGTATGCCTATCATTAAGGCAAGAGACGCGAGGAATATTATTGTTATGAAGAGAGGAATGGGTAAAGGCTATGCAGCAATTGAAAACATGCTATTCTTCAATGACAAAACAAGGATGCTTTTTGGTGATGCGAAAAGTACTATTCAGAATCTTGTAAGCGAGGTTAAAAGCCTCTGATATGTAATATAAAATCCTGGGATGCACCCGGCAAGAAAAAAACTGGCCCGTCTGAGGGCCCTGATGAAGGAAAAGGGAATTGATGCCTGTATCATTCCCGGTACCGACCCACACCTTGGTGAATATGTGCCGGAGCACTGGAGAATAGTGCAATGGCTCACCGGATTCACCGGATCTGCAGCAACAGTTGTTGTAACATCTTCATTCGCTGGATTATGGACTGATTCAAGGTATTTTACACAGACTGAGCAGCAGCTTGATGGGACGGGCGTACGGTTGATGAAAATATCTGTAGCGCCATATCCGTCTTTTACCGACTGGCTTTCAGTTAAGATGAGGAAGGATTCCATTATCGCGTTTGATGGCAGGCTGTTATCAGTCCGCATCTTCAGGCGCTTGAAGGAAAAGCTACAGAGCCAGAGAGTAGTGATCAACACCGATGTGGATCTGATAAATGATATATGGGAAAACAGGCCTCCTATGCCAGACTCAGTGGCATTTGAACATACTATAGAATTTTCAGGTGAAGATCGTTCTCGGAAGATTGAAAGGATTCGTGAAGACATGCTCAGGACGGATACAGATCACTGCCTCCTGACATCACCCGATGATATAATGTGGTTGCTAAATATCAGGGCTAGTGATATAGCATACTCACCTCTGCTTATGTCATTCGCCATTGTTGGAATGGACCAGGTACTCCTGTTTACTGCAGAGAACAAAATCCCGTTGAGGCTTGCAACAGAGTTCGATAAACTTGGAATTGTTATCCTTGGCTATGACGAAGTATTATCAGTTCTTTCCTCTTTACCTGCCAGATCATCAGTGCTATTAGATCCATCCACTACATCAACTGCCGTTTATAATTCAATTCCTGAAAAGACAGTCATAAGAGAGGGCAATACTATCCCGTCTGTTTTAAAGGCTGTAAAGAACAATACGGAAATAGATAACATTGAGGAGGTGATGTTAAAGGATGGAGTTGCCCTGACAAAATTCCTGTACTGGCTTGATATCGCAGTTCCGGTAAATAGTATCTCGGAAGGAAGAGCCTCGGAAAAATTGTTGGAATTCAGGTTGCAGCAGACAAATTGCATTGGCGAAAGCTTCCCTGCAATAATGGCCTGGAATGAACACTCGGCACTTCCTCATTATACACCTGATCAGAGAACGGACACGCTTATAGGACCTGAGGGAGTGCTGCTGATTGACTCCGGGGGCCAATACCTCGATGGCACCACCGATATTACACGATGCATGGCTTTTGGAAAGCCCACACAACAGCAGAGGTCAGATTTTACACTGGCACTTAAAGGTACAATCAACCTGGCGATAGTGCATTTCCCATACGGGACCAAAGGATACCAGCTTGACATTCTCGCACGGAGGGCACTCTGGCAGAATGGCCTTAACTATGGTCATGGTACAGGACATGGAGTGGGGGCATTCCTGAATGTGCATGAAGGCCCTCAATCAATATCTCCGTCAGCTGACGGACCAGGCAATGTTGTGCTTGAACCTGGAATGCTTTTATCTGACGAACCGGCGATTTACAGGGAAGGGGAATATGGCTTCAGAACGGAAAATCTTATTCTGGTTACACAGGACACTGTCAATGTTTTTGGCAGGTTCTTAACTTTCCGGACCATGTCGTTATGCTTTATTGATACAAAGCTTGTCGATAAAGGCATGCTCAATAAGGAAGAGATTGATTGGCTGAATGACTACCAGGAGAGGGTATATGTCCGGATCTCACCATTACTTGAGGAGAACGAGAAAAAATGGCTGAGAAAGAAAACAATCGCTATCTGAAGTTATTTGACTTGTTTAATAATTTGTAACTTTGTTTTTAAATTATTGGAGCAACCATGAACAATTTAATGGTTGTGATGTTTCTATTTTACGTAATTGAAATTTTTTACAGATGAACATTTTTGTCGCAAAGCTGAGCTCCAGGACTAAAGGTGAGGATCTTGAAAAACTATTCAGCCAGTTTGGAGAAGTAACCTCAGCCAAAGTAATCTTTGACAGGAACAGCGGTTTTTCGAAACGTTATGGTTTCGTTGAGATGCTGAACGAACAGGAGGCATTCGAAGCCATTGATAAGCTTAATGACACTGAACTTGATGGCAGCCAGATAGTTGTTAAAATATCTGTGCCCCGTGCGGATAATAAAGGTCCGAGACACACCCGTGATCTGCAGGACGAAGATTAAACCTTAACAACCCCGCCTGCGGCGGGGATTTTTTTACCTGGGCTTTACAGATTCCATCAATACAATATCCATTACCGGAAATTCTGTAATTCTTAATTTAGCTGATCCGTAAGGGATCAATGTTATTTCCTCAGGTTCACCTTTTACCTCTGCCGGACTTGGTGGTGGAACGTCTGCTGAATTGTCTTTTATATTCCATCCCGGTATCCTGAAGCCTCTGGTTTTTATAGTGACCGGAGGATCCTGTACCCAGCGGTAATATCTTCCTGAATCAGCTGTCCAGATCATATCTCCTCTGTCAGCAAATGGAAACTTGCCAACAGGATGCTCTTCAATAATATAGACGTTTTCCCGGTTATCTTTGTCAGATATCAGTCCATAGTTCCAGGCACTCAATGGTTTTATTTCCCAGTCTACACTTCCCATGTAGCTGAAATTGTCATAATTTAGTTTTGTGCTGTTGTATTCCTTCTCAATCCTGAGCGAATAATAGATGGGCCCTCTGAGAACTGCCATCGAATTATTGTACCTGTTCTCAAACCTTATCTCCATGGGGATGTCAATAATAACCTGGTCGCCATCTTTCCATTTCCTTGCAAGTTTTAGTGTTGATCCGCCTTCAGCTGTTACTGATTCTTCTTCTGTAGTCACGGTAGCTTTGCCCCATCCCGGGATACGAATGTATAACGGGAATCTTTCAGATTTTTCAGTACTTATGGTGAGAACGACTTTGCCACGAAAAGGGTATTCTGTTTTCTCTGTAATGGTTATTTCCTGTCCTCTACCTGCTTTGGCTTTAACTACTGAGGGCCCGTAGGCGGCCAGTATCAGCCCATTATCATCAGTTGCCATCCACATGTGCTCAACGTATTTCGGCCATCCCTGATGCATATTGGCAAGACAGCAGGCAAAGTTCGGCATAAGGCCATAAATATTCGAGTCATCACCATTTGTACTCCAGTCTCTCCTGGCTGAAGATACTAGTACCTGGTTGGATTGCTGATCGTACTGGTGCGCCCACATATCAGGAGTGGTAGTTCCCGGAAGTGCATTAAATGCCAGCATCTCAAGCCTGTCAGCCAGCCTGTTGTCCCCGAATATCTGGTACAGGTTTTCAAGTGAAAACATATATTCTACCACGGCACAAAGCTCGGTTCCATGTGAAGGATTCTTGCCTGAAAGATGTTCATCACCTGAAAACCTGCCGGCTGCCTGGCCATGATGCAGATCGTATTTACGGATACCCTCAAATGAGGCATCCTTGTACCTTTCATTTTTCGATTGTTGGTACCATAATCCTGGATACTTGACAGCCATAGCATTATTGACTACGTGGGCGGTAAGTCCATCTTCATCCCAGTTGAGAGGTATTCTTTTGTCGGCCGAAGCTGCGGAATCCCAAGGGAATTTCTCATAATACGATGTCCAGTCTGAACTGTTATCCTGTATAGATTTGATAGTCTCAAGAAGCCACGATTCACTTGTCTGGCGGTAGAGCCAGTATCCTGTCACAGCATTTTCCATAGCCCTGACACCTCTCCATTCCTTGTCTGGCCAGTCAGGAGGTGTGTCATGCAGGTACCTGAAGTACTTTATCAACACATCAAGTGCGCTGGTATCCTCTGTTGCCTCGTAGTACTGCATCAGTACCTTATTGGCTACTGCAAGGGGCCATCTGTCCTTGTTTTTTGCCGGGCCATACCATCCTGAATCGCTGCTGCTGGCTATGATGTTCTCGATCCATTCTTTGGACTTATTGATAAGTCTCTCGTCGTTGAGTAAATATGCCAGGGGTACAAGGCCGTCGAGATAATAAGGCCCTCTTTCCCAGGCTTCCCCGTCGCCCCCTCTCCACGAGGAATTTACGAGGTCCGGCCAGAAATCATCAAGATTACCTGTCAGTCCTGCGGCCTGTATTTCAAGCTGGTCTTTCAGCCATCCGCCAGGTTTAACACTGCCCAGCGGCAACTTAATATACGCGTCTCTTAAAAGAGGTTCAGGATTATTTTTATAGAACCTGTTTTCCTGTATTCTGCTGCATCCTGCCATTAAAATAATGATTATCAGGTAAAAAACATATATTTTTGGATTTCTTTTCATGATATCTGTTCTCATATTTAATTAGACAAAGATAGGTTTAATACAAAAAAGTTACCTGGTTTCTGACTTTCGCAAAATATAATACTATTTACCGGTCGGAGTATTTCATTTCTATCGGATCTTCTATTACCTGAAGCATGTCAAACCATGCCACTCCCTGGCCAGGCATGCTGAGTGTTACGTTAACCTTTTTCCGGGCAACTGTATCCCCGGGAATTGTAATAAATGTTACAAACTCCTTCCATTGTTCTGCGGGTATAAACCTTGAACGGCTGAAATCGCCCATTTCGATTTCAACATATTGTGGTTTTACGAATGTTTCATCAGTCTCTTCACCATCATTTTGTATCTCAGCCTGAAACCTTTGTTCCGGATCACTTTTTGCCCATATCGAAATCATATATGATGTACCGGGCTTAACAACTACGGGGAAGAATTTGAGTGCCACACCTTTATTCTGGACCGGGGTTCTGATTCGAAGCGAATAAGATCCTTCTATTTTTTCAAGAGGGTCAAGGAAATATGTAGCACCCCTGTCTTTTCCCGGCCTCGCATAACATGCCGATGGTACTCCCGGACTGATTATGTCTTCAAACCCCGGATCAATAATCATATTGCTTTTATAAGGAGTAAATGATTCAGGTTTTTCAGCGAGGGTTATTTTATAAACCTGTGAACCATATGGTGGCAGGTAATCATTGAATCCGCCGGAGTAACATTGTATCGACCGGTTTTCAAAAAGAACCCTTACTCTTCCTGAGTAGTTGCTCGCCATCCGGATGTCAGCCCTTTGCGGTGCGTTTATTTTATTTACAGCCATAATGATGAGCTGCCCGTTATATACTCGTGATGATACAATAATATTCCCTGACCCCGAGCTTACTGGCACACTTTCTTCTTCAGATAAAAGCCACGGCGCAAGTGATCCTATTTCAAGGGCAATCCTGCTGCATTCGTTCCACACAGCTGTGGATTTCGGGAAAGCATTTGGCCCCTGCCTGATGAAATATTGTATCCCGGTTGCTCCCCTGATAACAGATTGCCATGTCATCGATCTTATTTCACTTATTGATGGTTCCCTTTCCCAGATTTCCCCTCCTCCGAAAGCCTGGGGTACCATCCAGAGTGGCCTCTGAAGTCTTAAGTCTTTTAGAAGCTGATCAGCAACAACACCAACATATGAAACAGGCATATCAGGAACAGGGTAGGGATCGGCCATGACAATATCAAGAGAATTAATGTAGTCTTTTACAGTACCAAAAGGAGCCATGAATACAATCGAAACCGGATGCCATGGATCAGTCTTTCTAACAAGTTCATAGATCTTCTCAAGTGAATCGGGCTTTATTCCGTTTCCGGAAGGCTCGTCAGCAATATACCAGGCAAGCAGTGCGGGGTGATCCATAAACGTTCTAATTTCGTTAAGAAGCAATTCCTTCTTTTGCTTATCTGACACTCCTTCAATTTTGGAGCCTACACCACCTCCGCCTGATACTGAAAGTAGATTGTAGTGCACTTTAATTCCAAGTTGGGCGCATCTGTCCATATAAGATTTACGCTCCTCAAGGGTTCCCGGCAGGATTCTCTGGTATGGCGAAATCATATTGAAGCCGTTGATTACCTCTTCTTCCGGGAGTTCAGGATGAACCGGAGAGTAACAATAGAACCCCAGTGGAAAGAATTTCCTGTTATTTACAATAAGGGCCCCTGTTAGCCTGTCTGTTTTTACTTCATTCGGTTTGTGTTTTAGTACCAGTAATTCACATTCGGAGTAAAATGTAATCTCACTGCTTCCTGTGATTTTAATATGGGTTTTTATCAGCCTGCTGCTGTCAGGCGATGGAATCAGCACAGTTTTAAGCCTTAAAAAATCTCTGCCCGGTATACCTTTCCAAAGATTCAGAACTGAATCCCCCTCCGAAAGTTCGACAGACAGATTCCTGTATCGCATGTTAACCGGTATTTCCAAAAAAAAATCAGCTGTTTTCTCACCGGAATAAAAATTCTGTCTAGGGTATAGCCCGAATGATGTTGAATCTACAACCTGAGCATCCAGACTGAAAACCATCGCAGCAAAAATGGGAATGAGGAATATTAATCTGTTTCGTATAGTCATATGTTATTTACCGTGACCCTAAAAATAGTAACTTTTCAAGTCAATTGTTTTTCCTACCTTTAAATGCAATAAAATAAATTCCGGATACTATGAAGCATTTGCTTGTAACTTTTTTTGGTTTTTTCTTTCTCGTCTCGTGCAGGGTTAATGAGCAAAAGCCCGTGGTTTATGAGGTTGCCGACACTTCTTTCGTCATTAACGTAAAAAATAACGGGGATGTTGAATTTGAAAAATATTTCAGAGACAAGACCATGAGGCTCGATTATTTTCATTCAGGGACGGCAAACGAGGAACATTTTGCAACCGACAGGATCCTGTTGGATGGTATCTGGAGTGGCAGTAAAAAAGTACTTATAGATGAACTTAACCTTGGCCCTTACTATTTTGAGGTTATTGACAGGGCAACAGGAATAATTCTTTATTCAAGAGGATTTGGAAGTATTTTCGGTGAATGGCAGACCATCCCTGAGGCATCTGAAAAATGGGGCACTTTCCATGAATCTATCAGGTTTCCATGGCCCAGGATACCTGTTACGATTATATTAAAGAAACGTGACACACAGAACATATTCAGGCCACTTTGGACCACTGAAATTGATCCTGCAGCCAGGCAGGTAAACAAAGGTGAGATTGCCCATACAAATAAAGTCGATGTAATTCTTGCTAATGGTCCCGCTGAAAGTAAAATGGATATTGTGATCCTTGGTGATGGTTATACAGCAGATGAGATGTACAAATTCAGGAAAGATGCCACACGGCTTGCAGGTTACCTGATGGATGCAGAACCTTTTAAATCCAGGAAGAATGATTTCAATATAAGGGCTATAGAGACCCCGTCGAATACCACTGGTGTAACCAAACCACACAATGGCGTTTTTAACAGAACCCCTCTGTCAGTACACTACAGCAGTTTTGATTCAGAAAGGTATGCTCTTACCTACGACAACAGGAAAGTGAGGGACATTGCCTCACAGGTGCCGTATGACCTTATGGTAATACTTATGAATGAAAAAACTTACGGTGGAGGTGGGATCTTTAACCTTTATACCACTGTGGCGGCTGATAATAAATTTGCCGAATACATCATGGTTCATGAAATGGGTCATCATCTTGCAGCTCTTGCAGATGAATACTATACTTCATCCGTTTCCTACGAGGTTCCTCAGGTAACGGTAGAACCGTGGGAAACAAATATAACTGCTTTGTTTGATCCTGCTGATTTAAAGTGGCAAAATATGGTTGAGGAAGGTACACCTTTACCCACTCCCTGGAATAAGGAAGAATTTGACATGGCCGGCTTTGCGGTTCAGAGAGAAAGAGACAGCCTCAGGGCTTTAAGAGTGCCTGAAAATGTTGTGGAGGATCTCTTTGTAAGACAGCTTGCCCTTGAAGATAGTTTTTTCGAAAAGGAAGAATACCGGAATAAAGTAGGGGCGTTTGAAGGAGCCGGTTACCTTGCCAGGGGCCTATTCAGGCCTCAGGTAGACTGTATTATGTATACCAGGCATATGAAGTTTTGCAAAGTATGCCAGAAATCAATAGAGGAGGTTATTGACCAGCAGGTAAGATAAAAAGGTGGAAAACAGGCTAAAAACTAATAAAAATGAATCATAAGGATTCAGACAGCAAACCGCTTATTGGTACTTTGTTTTCAGTAGGAAATACTCAGATCGCTGAGATAATTTCTCTGGCAGGATTTGACTGGGTGCTTATAGATATGGAACACTCGGTAATGTCCCTGGAAGATGTGCTGCAGTCTGCCCGGGCTTTGGGGGAGAGGATATTAAAGATTGTCAGGGTCCCGGGAAATGATGATATCTGGATTAAGCGCGTGCTTGACACGGGTTGTGACGGGATACTTGTTCCAATGATCAAGACCGCTGAAGAGGTTCACAGGGCTGTTGTATCTTCTAAATATCCTGTCGAAGGCCAGAGAAGTATCGGGATAACCAGGGCACAGGGTTATGGATTCACCTTTCAGCAATATGCGGAAAGGGCAAATGATGAATTACTTATTATGATCCAGATCGAACATATTGACGGTATAAGGAATATTGATTCTATTCTGAAAACTGAAGGAATTGGAGCGATATTTATCGGCCCTTACGACCTGTCAGCAAGTATGGGCTTAATGGGCCAGCCAGGACATCCGGAGGTTAGGAAAGCCATAGATCTTGTAAAGCATAAATGCCGTGAGGCAAATATTGAATATGGTATATTCGGAGGCTCCCCTGAAACTCTTAAAGGTGAAATTGAAGGTGGGTGTAAATACCTGCTTTGCGGAATAGATGTAGCTGTAATTTCTGATATGTATGGCCGGCTGGCTTCGAAACTAATCGCTCTTAAATAGTCATCGGAAGACTATCCTGATCCTTACTTTATCCTCCACATCCTTTCCGTTTTCTTTGGCCGGGTTCCATCCCGGACCTTCTTTAATCAGCCGGATCGCTTCATTGCTGAATTCATCACCCGGACTTCTGAGTGCTCTGATATTTTTCAGATTGCCGTCCTTCGTTACAGTGAAACTAATGACGACAACAGCTCTCTGATCTTTTAGACTCTCCGGGTTCCTGATGTTTTCCTCAATATATTTATTGAACTCCTCCTTACCGTTAAGTGGCTGCGGAGGTACATATTCATACTGTGCATCAGATATCCTTGCCACATCTGTCTTTTCTTCAGCACCAGTGATGGCTGCGCGTTTTGATTTTCCATAGCCTACGACTACAACCTCGCTGAGCGCAACTGATGATGGATTCATTCTTACTTCGATGACGGAGTCGGTATTTGCCTGGAAGTCTTTTGTCACCATACCCACAAATTCAGCCTGAAGTATTTTATTATCCGGGTCAGGGAGGTTCAGGGAGAAATTGCCAGCTGTATCTGTAATGGTCCCGGTAGTACTGCCTTTAAGGATAACCGATGCTCCGGCAATAGGGAGGTTGTCTTCTGCTGAAATGACTTTTCCGCGAACTTCAGTACTGCTTCTTACAGCTGCCCTGGTTACAGATGGAGCCATCATCTTTTCGGCCGCTTTCGCAATCCCTGGGACAGCCTCAGGTACGACGGCGCCGGATTTTTCCAACGCAGTGTCAGTGGTCCTGGTAGCGGATACAATCTTATCTTCTTGTTTCTCACCTTTTGCCGGTGAAGGAGTTATCTTTTTAACATTCTGTGCAATGGTTGTTTCTTCAGTCACCTGCATATTACCTGGAACAGCTTTCCCTTTATCTTTTTTGTCCGGTATAATAGACTGTCCTTTTGTGATCTCAAATTCCAGCCTTTCAGATATTTGAGGCTCCTGGCCGGTGTATTCCGGATTTCTCAGTATCATCACAGTCACAGTCCCCAGCAAAGCCAGCAGCGCAACCGAAGCTGCCATCCTGTAAATCCAACGGCGATCATACCCTTTATTCGTTCTTTTACCCAGCCTCCCTGCAAGAACATTGATATCGTCCAAGACAGTATCAGGAGGTATCCCTTCAAATCCTTCCGCAGCCTCGGTGGCAAAGGTATCTTTCTGAAGCTTTTTCTCAAAGGCATTCCTTTCCCTGTGAGTCATCCGTTTACCGAGGTACCTTATAAAGTCGGAAAGATCAGCTTTGCTATGTTTTTTATCACTTGCCATTTTTTTCTTCAAGACAAATTTTCAAATTTCTTTTACCATTTTGCAGGTAACTTTTAACTTTCTTTTCATCTATGCCAAGATCAGCCGCTATTTCAGAATAGCTTCTGTTCTCATAATAAAACATGGTGATGCATGTTTTATGTTCATCCTTAAGCTTTTCAATACATTCCTTCAATGCCTTACTGATGTCAGGACTCTCTTCATCAATAGGATGCAGATCAGGCATCGTTTCCATAAAAAAATGTGAATCATTGATCCAGTTTTGTAATTTCCCATTTTCCGATTTGTCGGACCTGAGTTTCATCAGGCAGAAATTCTTTGTCACTACGTGCAGCCAGCTTTTGAAAGTACGTATTTCCTGCCGGGGTATCTCGATAATCAGTTTTTCGAAAATCTGCATAACGGCATCCATCGAGTCCTCCCTGTCCCTAAGATATTTCAGGCATACACCATAGACCAGGTGCATATACCGGGAATATAATTCCCCGAGTACTTCAAGGTCACCTCCTTTCCTGAAGGTTTCCAGAAGTTCCTCGTCAGAATTTTTTCCTTTATTCCTTCCAAGTACCCTTAACAGCATAATTGATAAAGATAAATTAAAAAAAGCTTTTCATTTTATGGAATATAAATTCTTACTGCATCATGTAGATGAAGTTTAACTTAAAAAACTATGTCATGAAAAACAGTTTAATAATTTTCGCAATACTGATTCTTGCTGCAACAGTAATCGCATTCACAGAATCAGTGATAATTACAGGAAAGGTAACCGATTCGGGCGGTAATCCTCTCGCAGGAGTTACGATAACGATAAAGGGTACGACAAAAGGTGCTGTTACAGACAGCAATGGTAATTACAGAATATCAGCCGATCAGAAAGACGAGCTGCTTGTTTTCTCTTATATCGGATATTTGCGTGTTGAAGAAAAGATCAATGGCAGAAACGTAATTAATGTCGTTATGCAACCTGATAACCAAGCCCTTGAGGAAGTTATGGTCATAGGATACGGTGTCAAAAAGGAACGTGCTACAGTTATGTCTGGTGTAGCAGATATGGCCTATTCTTCTTCACATCCAAAAGCAGGCGGAGTCCGGATACAGAGATATAACAGTAATTTCAATACGGAAGGATATGCTTCGTTCAACGAAAATGGGTTTAAGAATGTGCTTAACAATCCGCTCTCCACATTTTCGATAGATGTTGATAATGCCTCCTATTCCAATATAAGGAGGTTTATTAACCAGGGTCAGCTTCCTCCGCCGGATGCAGTCCGTATAGAAGAGATGATCAACTATTTCAGGTATAATTATCCTGAGCCTGATGGCGAACATCCTTTCAGTGTATACACAGAACTTTCTGTATGTCCCTGGAATACAAGCCATTATCTGATGCAGGTTGGTTTGAGAGGTAAAAGCATTGATAAATCGAACCTGCCGCCCTCAAACATTGTTTTCCTGATTGATGTTTCGGGTTCCATGGATAGCCCGAACAAGCTCCCGCTTCTGAAATCTGCGTTCAGTTTGCTTGTAAATGAGCTCAGGCCAAAAGACAGGGTTGCCATAGTTGTTTACGCTGGTGCTGCCGGGCTTGTTCTCGAGTCGACACCGGGGAACAGAAAAGAGACAATAATGAGGGCGATCGATCATCTTAATGCCGGCGGCTCAACTGCTGGCGGTGCAGGCCTCAGGCTCGCCTATTCAGTAGCAGAGCGCAACTTCATTGATGGTGGTAATAACAGGATAATTCTCGCAACCGACGGTGACTTTAACGTGGGAGAATCAAGCAATGGCGGCATGGAAAGACTCGTGGAGGAGAAGAGAAAGTCAGGAATCTTCATAACGGTACTTGGATTTGGAATGGGTAATTACAAGGATGATAAGATGGAAATAATCGCGGACAAAGGGAACGGCAACTACGCATATATTGACAACCTTATGGAAGCCAGGAAAGTTCTTGTCCGTGAATTCGGGGGCACTCTTTTTACAATTGCAAAGGATGTGAAATTCCAGATTGAGTTTAATCCGGCTAAGATTCAGTCTTATAGGCTTTTGGGATATGAGAACCGGTTACTTAATGATGAGGATTTCAATGATGACCGGAAAGATGCCGGAGAAATGGGATCGGGTCATAACGTTACTGCACTTTATGAACTTGTCCCTGCCGGTTCTGATGAACGGATACCTTCAATTGATCCTCTGAAATACCAGCCGGAAAGGAATATTACAGGAGGTGATTATAACCGTGAACATACCCGTTCTCCGGAATACCTTACAATAAAAGTAAGATATAAGAAACCGAATGGTGAAACAAGCAGGCTCCTTGAGGTTCCTGTAAAAGGCCAGGTTGCATCCGTCGAGAGAGCATCGGATAATATAAGGTTTGCAGCAGCAGTTTCAGAATTTGGAATGCTGTTGAGAGAATCAGAATACAAAGGTCGGTCCACGATGGACCAGGCAATCACTCTGGCAGCAGGAGCCAGGGGAGAGGATGAAGATGGCTACAGGGCTGAGCTTATCCGAATGATGAGGACAGTAAAAGACTTAAAGCATCTTTCGGAGAAATAACCAGGTGGCATAGATTCAATAACGGAGCTGCCTGAACATTTTAGATCCATCAGGCGGCTCTTTTCTTTATAACTGATGGTTGTGTAACGAGAGACTTTGGAGGACAATATTTTTTTAAATGATGTAACAATTGATCTTTTTATGCGTCTTTGTAGCGAAATACAATATTGAACTGCTTATACACCAGAAATGCTTAAGAATTTCCTTATTAACTCGATACGTAACGTCAGGAAACATATCGGGTATCTTCTAATTAATGTAGGTGGCCTGGCAATAGGTCTGACCAGTTTTTTGTTTATAGCCTTATTTGTTATCAATGAACTTAGTTACGACAGGTTCCATGATAACTATGAGAACATATATCGTGTCAAAGTTATTGGCAGGATGGGAGGTGGAGAGCTTAACCAGGCAATTACGGCAGCTCCCATGGCCCGGGCTATGCTCAACGATTACCCCGAGATACAGCATATAACAAGGGTTACCCAGATGGGTGCGTGGCTTATTGGTAATGGCGATAAGAAATTCAATGAAGACGGAGTTCTCTTCGCTGACTCTACTTTCTTTGATGTATTTGACTTCAGAATGCTCAGCGGAGATCCGTCAACCGCCCTGGTCCGGCCACGTTCAATGGTTCTCACCAAAGAGTTCGCCAGGAAATACTTTGGCGACCAGGACCCCATGGGGCAACGCCTCACCGTAGAATCAGATACCGTCCTGTACACTGTAACAGGTGTAATGCAGGATGTTCCTGATAATTCACATATTAAGTTTGATATACTGGCTTCTTTGAGCACATACCCGGGCAGGGCCAATAACACCATGTGGGTCAGTCATAACTTCTATACATATCTTGTCCTTAAGGACGGGACCGACTATTTGCAATTCCAGGAGAAGATGCAGGATATGGTTGTTAAGTATGTAGGCCCCCAATTACAGGAAATACTAGGGCTGACAATAGATGATTTCAGGAATGCAGGAAACGATTTCAGCTATGTGCTCGAACCTCTTAAAGACATACATCTTCATGGTGCAAATCAATATAACCTTGAGCCATCCGGGTCTCCAAGCACTGTATATATTTTTATCGTGATAGCAGCACTGATCCTTGTTATTGCAATTATCAATTATGTGAACCTGGCAACAGCAAGGTCTGCCGGCAGAGCGAAGGAGGTGGGAGTTAAAAAAGTGTCAGGGGCTAATAAGGTGAGTCTTGTTGCCCAGTTCATTGGTGAATCCATTCTTGTTGTCCTGATAGCCGGGGTGATTGCAGCCCTCCTGGTTCTTGCTCTGACCCCGGCATTTAACAACCTGGTTGGCAAACAATTATCAGTTGGACTCTTCGATAATATTGCTGGATTAATTTACCTTCTGCTTCTTATTATATTTGTTGGAATTTCTGCCGGTTTTTACCCTGCTTTCATACTCGCATCATTTAACCCGGTGGAAGTTTTAAAGGGTACATTAAGCCCGGGATCCATGTCAAAACGTCTGCGATGGATAATGGTTGTTTTTCAGTTCACTGCATCGATAGTAATTATTATCGGATCTATTATTGTATACAGCCAGCTTAACTATATTACAAGGAAAGATCTCGGCTTTGAAAAGGAGAACCTCATAGTTATCAGGAGACCTGATGCATTTTACAGGCAGATAGAATCCTTCAGGAACCAGTTACTTCAGATTCCGGGGGTGTCAAAAGTCGGGATTTCAAGAAATGTGCCCGGAGGTGTATACAGCAACAATGCATTTTTTAATGATAATGACCCGGAAAGGAAGACATACCTTATCAACCAGGCAAGTGTAAGTCTTGATTACCCGGAGGCACTTGGCGTTAAATTGAAAGAAGGACGGTTCTTTTCCAGGGATTTTGGAGCAGATTCCTCAGCTATCCTTATTAATGAGGCAGCTGTTAAATCACTCGGACTTACAGATCCTGTTGGAAAATATATACTTGAGCCATCAGGCCCCCGGGAATTCACCAGGCTGCAAATAATAGGGATAATGAAAGACTTTAACATAGAATCCTTGCATAAGGAAATCACACCTGTCTGTTTTACCGTGATGGGACCGGGAGGAGGTGACCAGTATGCCACTGTGAGGCTTACTGGGACTGATGTTGCAGCAACAATCAGGAGCATTGAACAAACCTGGAAGACTTATACGGCCGATCAGCCTTTCCAGTATGAGTTTTTTACAGATACTTGGAATAACCTGTATTCATCCGAGCTTAAAACCGGCAGGATCTTTATAGTATTTTCAATATTGGCCATTTTTATTGCCTGCCTTGGATTGCTTGGCCTTATAACCTTTATAACCAGCAAGCGTACAAAGGAAATTGGTATCAGGAAGACTTACGGAGCATCCGCCAATACAGTACTTGGTTTACTTTCAAAGGAAGTAATTTACCTGATACTTGTTTCATCACTAGTGGCTTACCCGATCGCATTCTTTGGTTCGAGATACTGGCTTGAAGGTTTTGCAAGCAAGGTCAGAATAAATCCTGTCCTGTTTGTTGCAGCAACAGCATTAGTCCTTTTGATAGGATGGGCCTCTGTAAGTTACCAGGCCTTAAAGGCTGCCAGGTACAGTCCCGCCAGGGCATTGAGGATTGAATAGATATCTGAATGTTATTTATTCAGATATCTGTCAATAGCACTTGCCACCCGCCTTCCTGAAGCTATTGCGTTCACTACAAGAGATGCACCCGTTATTGCATCACCGGCTGCAAAAACTTTTGGCTTGCTTGTCTGATATTCGCTGTTAACCTTAATGTTTTTTCTTAGGTTAAGTTCAAGTTCCAGTTCATTGACAAGGCCTTCATGGACAGGGTGAAGGAATCCCATTGCCAGGATGACCAGGTCGGCAGACATGATTCTCTGTGTGCCGGGAACAGGTTGCATTTTATATTTTCCATTCACTTTTTCCCATTTCACTTCTTCCAGTTCCACACCGGTTATATGCTGACTGCGTCCAATGAACCTGAGTGTTGAAATACTGAACAGTCTTTCACAGCCTTCTTCGTGGGAAGTGGTTGTCTTGAGAGTCTTCGAAAAAAGGGGCCAGGGATTATCTGCAGCTCTCTTTAATGGCGGCTTCGGAAGGATTTCAATTTGCGTTACTTCTTTGGCTCTCTGCCTGATGGCTGTACCAACACAATCCGAACCTGTATCTCCACCTCCGATAACAATAACCTTTAAGCCTTCTGCGCTTATTCGATCTTTAAGTAAAATCCTCTCACCGTCATTAACCTTGTTTTGCTGCGTGAGATAGTCCATGGCAAAATGAATACCAGAAAGATGTCTGCCCTCAATATCGAGGTCTCTTGGATACAGAGCTCCTGTTGTTATGCATATTGCATCAAACATGTTGAGCAGCACTTTTCCCATCAGGTCTTTTCCAATTTCAGTTGAAGTACGGAATTCAATACCTTCTTCAGCAAATATATTAATCCTTCTGTCAATAGTTGATTTACTCAGCTTGAAGTCGGGTATTCCATACCTCAGAAGGCCGCCTGCTTTTTCACTTTTTTCGAAAACTGTTACAAGGTGCCCTGCCTTGTTTAACTGATCAGCTGCAGCTAGTCCTGCAGGGCCGCTGCCGATTACTGCAACTTTCTTACCCTTTCTGACCGCCGGCGGTACCGGTTTAATGAAGCCCTCAGCAAATGCTTTTTCGACAATTGCAACTTCGTTTTCCCTTATAGTGACAGGCTCTTCATTTATGTTCAGAACGCATCCGTGTTCACATGGGGCCGGACATATTCGGCCGGTAAATTCCGGAAAATTATTTGTTGCGTAGAGCCTGTCGTATGCTGCTTTCCAGTCGCCCCTGTAAAGCAGATCATTCCATTCGGGTATGAGGTTGTCAACCGGGCACGCCCAGTGACAGAATGGAATGCCACAATCCATACATCTTGATGCCTGAAGCCTCCGGTCTTCGGTATTAAGTACCTGCTCAACTTCACTATAGTCCTGTTTCCTGTCATTTGCAGGTCTGTTCCCTGCTTCTTTTCTTTGTATCTTGATAAATCCTGTCGGATCAGCCATGATATTCCTGCTGTTATATTATTTACTAATTATGAGACTATTTTGAGTCGATCTCAATATCAATTTCAATGTCAGCTATTTTCCTTTTGATCTCCTCAAGTTTCTTTTCCTCAATCACCTTTTTATAGTCGTAAGGGATAACCTTGATGAACCTTGGA
>CAZQRQ010000039.1:0-29876 GCA_964595725.1 uncultured Rikenellaceae bacterium
AACAACTATAGTGGTGTTTCTTCCTATCGTATACCTGCATGGTGCTTCCGGCGAGATGTTCAAGGATCAGGCATGGACTGTGGCATTTTCCCTTATTTCTTCACTGTTTGTGGCCATGCTGGTCATACCAATGTTAATATCAACCTTTTTCTCAAAAAAGAAGGGTGAAAAATATGTTTCACATTCCCTGCAATTTCCCGGCTATAGCAATTTTCTCAGTAAAGTACTTGATAAAAGAGGTTTTGTGATAGTACTTTCCATCCTGCTGCTCGGAGGCGCTATTCTAATTGTTCCGAAACTAGGCAGTGAATTTATGCCGAAGTCGGAATCCGCTGAGTTCACTGTTGACCTGAAATTACCCCCCGGGACAAGCCTTGAGAGAACTGCCGGTACGGCTGAAAGCGTTGAGAATATAATAAACTCGCTTCTTGAAGATAAAATCGAACTGATCTACTGCCAGTCGGGCATAGTAAATACTTCAACAATAAGTCAATCGGGAGAGAATGAAGGAGAGAACACCGCATCCCTGAAAGTGGTCCTTAAAAGTCAGTATGTTTCAGAAACCAGCAGTGCTATTGACCTTATCGGAAAGTACCTTGAAGATATCCCTGATCTTGAAGTAAGCTTTGTCAGGGAGGAATCTGCACTTCAATCAACGCTGGGAACAACGGAATCGCCATTTGCACTTGAAATAGCTGGCGAGGATTTCGATGAGCTTGAGAGGATTCTTAACGAATCGAAGGAGATCCTTATAAAAAATCCCGGCCTTGTAAATATTACCACATCGCTTGACGAGGGAACTCCTGAGGTGGAAATTGCAGTCGACAGGTTTAAAACAAGCTATTACAATGTTACCGTCGACAATGTTATCAACCAGGTCAGGAGTTTCCTGTCCGGTGCATCTGCAGGCACTTTTGAACAGGGAGGGGAAATGAAGGATATTACAATTAAGCTAGGAGATATCTCTATCAAACAGCTGCGCGACATGATGATAACGGCAGGAAACATTAAGATACCGTTAAGTGAAATCGCAGATGTCAGAATTGTTATCAGTCCGAGAGAAATAACCAGGCGCAACCAGTCGCGGACCTGCTATGTATATGCAATGGTCAACAACAGGTTACCTTTCGACCATGTTATCAAAGATGCCGAGGCTTCTCTGAAAGGGATTTCAATCCCCGCAGATTACAAGATGCAATTCACCGGTGAGGAACTGAAAAGAAAAGAATCGAATAAAAATCTGTCTTTTGCATTGCTATTGTCCGTTATTCTTGTGTTTATGGTCCTTGCAGCGCAATTCGAATCGGTCGTTCAACCGTTCGTCATAATGCTTACGATACCGATGGCAGGTATCGGTACCGTCCTTGCATTCTTCATACTGGGTAAGCCTCTTAACATGATGGCATATATAGGGATTATCATGCTTGGGGGTATAGCAGTTAACAATGCAATAATCCTGGTCGACAGGATAAACAGGTTAAGAGATGACGGATTAGCGAAGAAGGAAGCCATAATAACGGCAGGATCGCAGAGAATAAGGCCTATCCTGATGACCAGCCTTACTACTATCCTGGCACTCCTTCCTCTTACTATTGGTATCGGCGAAAGTGCCTCACTCAGGGCTCCGATGGCGCTTGCAGTTGTAAGCGGCCTTATTACCTCGACCCTGCTGACCCTAATAGTGATACCATGTGTTTACTGGGTAATGGATAGTTTCAGCAACTTATTCAGGCGAAAAACCCTGCCAGGTGATTAGACAAGGAACGTACATATTGAACTAAGATGAATTTCATATTAAAAAGAAGGATCCTGATCAGTATGCTCTTCCTTGGGCTTACGATGCTGGGCTACGTTTCCTATAACAAGCTTTCTGTTGAGCTTATCCCGAATGCACAGCTTCCCACACTTGTAGTCCAGATAGGGGCTCCGCTTGAGCTCGATCCTGCATATATTGAGAGCCAGGCCGTTATCCCTGTTGAAGGGGCTATAGGTACACTTGAGGACATTGAAAAGATCGAATCAAATATAACCTCCAGATCGGGAATAATAACCGTCTATTATAGCCAGAATGCCGACCTGAAATATGCAAATCTCAAGCTGCAGGAGAAAATTGATGTTGTAAAATCCTCAATACCTGAGGAATTTATGATAAACGTGTTCAAGATCGACCTTGAGCAGATGATTAACCAGTTCATGGAGCTTCAGATCCGCGGGCCCGGAGGAGTGGACAGGATAAGGGATATTGCCGACAGAGAGATCAAGCCAGAATTTGAGAATATTGATGGTATAGCAGGTGCGGAAGTATATGGGGGCCAGGAAAATTCTGTCGAGATCAGGCTCAACGAACGTGCATGCAAAGCATACCGCATATCAATGAACCAGGTAAGGAACTACCTGAATAACAACGGTAAAGAGAAAACATTCGTTGGCAAGACCTATGATGGGAGCAACGAATATTATGTGAATGTCACATCCGAATATACCGACATAAAAGATATCGGGAATATTATTGTCAAACAGGAAGGACCTGTTTTGCTTAAAGACATTGCCGAAATCTTTTTCGGGGTTAAGGAGGAGACATCATACAGCAGGGTGAACGGGATGGATGCAGTGACAATGACGCTTGTGAATGATAACCAGGCGAACCTTATCGATCTTTCTCATGAAGCAACCTCTCTGGTCGAATCTCTTAACACAAGACTTGCGTCCCAGGGAATCGAAATAGTCGTTCAGAACAACACGGCCGAACTGATGGAAAATAACATAGATGAGATCATCCACCTGGCAATTACCGGAGGAATCCTCGCTATTCTTATCTTATGGTTTTTCCTGAGGAACTTCAGGCTGGTAACCATAATTGCCCTCTCCATTCCCATTTCAGTGTATACTGCTTTTAATTTCTTCTATGCCAGTAACATATCAATAAACAGCCTTACCCTTGTTGGGATGGCACTTGCCATAGGAATGCTGGTGGATAATTCTGTGGTCGTACTCGAGAACACATACCGGCTTGCGGGACAGAATTATGGTCCGGAAAGGGCGGTCAAACAAGGAACGACAGAAGTATGGAAAGCAATACTTGCTGCCACACTCACAACCTTGCTTGTGTTCCTGCCATTTATATTTTCTTCAAACTACCTGGTCAGGATGCTCGGTAAGAATGTAGGCGTTTCGATCGTTTCCACTCTTATGGTTTCACTATCTGTAGCATTGCTATTTATCCCAATGGCAACGTATTTCCTTCTTTCGAAGATAACATCAAGCAAATCGGATATTTTCAAGAGATTATCCATTCATAACAGGCTTATACAGGCATATCATCTTCTCCTGAAAGCCAGTATGAGGAATCCTGCCGGAACCATTATCGGTACCCTGGCTCTCTTTTTTGCTGCGCTCCTTATAAGCCTTACCCTTAGTATAAGTACTTCACAGGAAGTTGAAACTCCAACATTCAGGCTTTCAGTTACCATGCCCAGCGGTTCAACCCTTGAGAAGACAGATGCTGTCGTGAACGAGATTGAATCGCGTATCGCCAATATACCGGAAAAGGAAGATGTCATAAGTCGGATCGAAGAGGAACAGGCTACGGTAACCATAAGACTTTCAGACGACTGGGATAAAAACAGCAAAAGAAGTCTGCCGGAAATAAAAAATGATATAAATGAAAAAACCAGGAATATAACATCTGCCGAAATAAGTATGGATGAAATCTCCGCAGGGGGAGGATTCAGTTCCGGAGGCGGAGGCGGAGGCGGCAATTTTAATCCCGGCGACGATTTTATGAGGATGCTCGGGATAGGCACCGAACGTGAAAGTGTAATAGTCAAGGGTGAGAATGCTGATGATATGAAGAACCTTGCAGACGATATCCAGACCTATCTTGAGGATCTTTCAACCATCAACAGTGTGAATGTAAATGTCCAGGATAACAAACCGGAGGTTCACCTGCTGTTTGATATGGATTATATTAATCGTAACAATTTTACTCTCAGCAATATATCTTCTGCGCTTGCTTCTTTTGGAAGAGAATACTCTTCCGGAGCCACATTCAGGCAGGGAACGGAATCGTATGATATTATGCTTAAATATGCTGATGAGAAAGGTGAGATTAAGGAGGATGTAGATAAGACTATTGATGACCTTAAGCGACTCGAAGTAACATCATCAAGTGGCTCAATAATGGAAATGGAAGAGCTTACTGATATAGTCTTTGCCTATGGAATGGGTAATATACACAGGGAGAACCAGGAGAAAAGGGTTACGGTAACCTATAGCTTTACTGAGGAGATAAGGAACTCGAAAGATCTCCTTGAAGGAGCAAGAGCAGATGTCGAAGGAGTAGTGTCCAATATAAACATACCGTCAGGATTGGCTGTTGAGGTCATACATGAAGAAAACCAGCTGAAGGATTTTTACGTTCTTATTGGTATTGCATTTATCCTGATTTTCATGGTTCTGGCAGCGGTTTTCGAGTCACTCTGGATTCCTTTTGTACTACTGTTCAGTATACCACTTGCCGGCCTGGGATCGCTGCTAGCACTTATACTTACAGGGAATTCGCTGCTTAATGCAAATACGCTCATTGGCTTCCTGATCCTCATAGGCATCGTGGTAAATAACGGTATTATACTTATTGACTATACCAATATTCTGCGTAGAAGGGGCAACAGGAGGCAGCGGGCTCTTATGATGGCCGGGGTGGCCCGCCTGCGCCCAATACTTATTACAGCATGTACAACAGTTGTGGCTATGGTGCCACTGGCAATGGGACAATCTGAATATGTGTCAGTTATAGGCGCCTCTTTTGCCATTACAGTAATTGGCGGGCTTTCATTGAGCACTCTTCTTACACTCATCTTTATACCTACCTTCTATTCAGGACTCGAAAATGCACTAAACTGGTTCTATTCTCTTAACTGGAAGAATAAGGTGATACAGTTATTCCTGATTGCATTACTGATTTTCCTTGTCTACACAAGGATTGACAAGTTCCTGTGGCAGCTTATTACTACTATCCTATCAATTATCGTTGTGCCTGCTGGCACATGGTTTGTCATGAACAGCCTGCGCAAAGCAAAGGATACTCTTATACCTGCCGGCCAGCATATAAATATACGTATCCAGAGTCTGGTTAAGATATATGACCGCGATAACCGCTGGGTGAGGGAGTGGAAAGCAGGAGCCAGGATAAGGGAAAGGCTCGGACTTGAAAACAAATACAGGTCATGGAAAGATATGGGACAAATAGCCTGGCAGGTTCCACTCTTTGCGTTCACAATCTATTTTACCTACTTCTATCTTCAGAAAGGATTCTGGATCTTCTTCTTCAGTATAATAACATGGTTCTTCATCCTGGGGATTTGGAGCGCTTTCAGAAAACTGTCTGATAGTATTGTTGCTCATGGCAGGAAGAAATATCTAAAACGTATCTCGGCAATTTTCAACTTAACAGTATTCTGGATCATTCCCCTTCTTAACCTTGTATACTTTCAATTAAGGTGGCAAAACCTCGCTACAGTATTAATACTTGGAGCTCTCTGGTTCACAAGTCTCTTTATCTACCGGACAGGTGTTAAGCTAACCCGTGAAAATATTGACGTTTACAGGCTGGAGGGAAGGTTCAAAGGGATTAGGAAGAATGCTTACAAGATTGTATCCGCTGTTCCTCTTATCGGCAAGAAAAAGAAACCATTCAAGGCTCTCAGTTGTGTTTCACTAAATATTGGAAAGGGAATGTTTGGTCTTCTTGGACCTAATGGAGCTGGTAAGACAACGCTTATGCGAATTATCTGCGGTATTCTTGAACAGAGTTATGGTAAAGTCTGGATCAATGGTTTCGATACCCAGGTAAAAAGAGAGGAGCTCCAGGGACTCATCGGATATCTTCCGCAGGAATTCGGCACTTACGAAAACATGACCGCCCATGAATATCTGCATTACCAGGCTATGCTCAAGAACATTATAGATCCTGGGCTTCGTGAAGAAAGGGTCTCGTATGTCCTGAATGCCGTTCACATGCAAGAAAGGCGTCATGAAAAAATTGGTTCATACTCAGGAGGGATGAAGCAAAGAATTGGTATTGCGCAAATTCTTTTACATCTTCCCCGGATCCTTGTAGTTGATGAGCCCACGGCAGGCCTTGATCCGAGAGAGAGGATCAGGTTCAGGAACCTTCTGGTCGAACTTAGTCGGGAAAGAGTCGTGATCTTTTCCACACATATTATTGAAGATATTTCCAGCTCCTGTAACCAGGTTGCCGTCCTTAATAAAAGTTTCCTGAGATACCTGGGCAAACCAATCGATATGGCAGCAGAGGCAGAGGGCCATGTATGGCAGTTCAATATTCCTGCCGGAGAGTTCACCGATTTCATTAAGGAGCATCTTGTGGTTCACCATATGTCGGAAGGTCAGAATATAAGGGTCAGGTGCATCTCGGATGAGAAGCCCGTTGAAACAGCAATAAGTGTAACTCCTAACCTGGAGGACGCATACCTCTGGCTGTTGAGGAGAAAAAACAATTCAAATGACAAACAGGATAATAAACAATAATAAATGAGAAACGTATTTATCAAATACTTCATACTGATCCAGAAGATGATAGTATTTAACCTTAAGATCATCTTTGCAAACAAGTTTGTATGGTTTCTGGCAGGATCTGTATTGTTTTATGCCGGATTATCGGTTATTTATGTTCTGACTAACGATGTTTCAAGGGCCGATGATATATACGGAGTATTCATCTTTTCCGGCATTCTGCTGGTTTTTTACCCTTCGGTTTTTGGAATACAAAATGATCAGGATGCACGAACGATTGAAATACTCTTCGGTATACCCAACTACCGTTATAAGGTCTGGCTTGTAAGGATCATCCTGATCTTTGTGATAGCTTACCTTATAATGCTCGTATTCACTATGGCTTCTTCTTACCTGATTGTCAGTTTCAGGATATTTGAGATGACCACACAGGTAATGATACCTGTAATATTCCTTGGCATGATGGCTTTCATGCTCTCGACAATAATAAGGAACGGCAACGGGACTGCTGTCGTTATGATAATATTCGGCATTTTTTTTCTCATTCTTCAGGATCCCCTAAGAAGAAGCCAGTGGAATGTATTCCTCAATCCTTATAACGCCCCCTATAATGTCAATGAGACTACATGGGCTCTTATAACCCTGAAGAACAGGATTATACTGATCACGGCAACGATACTTTTCTTTCTCGCATCCCTTTATAATCTTCAAAAGAGGGAGAAATTCATGTAGTAGTTACCCTGGAAACAGGGCTCTAACTTTCAAAAGGATGATCCTTCCTGAAATCGGGAATGTAATTATTGTAGCTTTCAGGATCCTGAATCCAGCCATTTCTGAAACCAAGTCTTCCAATCTCCTTTACAACTTTACTGTATTCGCTGTGTAACAACTGCCTGTTAAGGTAGGGTATACTCCTGACACCGGGTATGGGATGATACTGCGACATTAGTGAGATATGAACTCCGGTTGACAATTCTTCAGCAATTGTTCTTAAAACATCAATACTGGAAGCTACATTACCAGGAAGTACCAGGTGCCTTATAAGCATACCTTGTATTGCTGAACCATCCTCATCGAGTATCAGCGAAGATCCTTTTTGATAATACATCTCTTTGAGAGCCTTTAAAACAATATCTGGATAATCTGGCGCATCTGAGTATTCTGAAGCAATCCGGCTATCCATATATTTAAAATCCGGAAGATACACATCAATCAGACCTGCTATTTCCCGTAAAACCGATTGTTTGTCATATCCATTTGTATTATAAATAGTTATGGGCCGTAATCCCCGGCCATGCAGACCATTGATAATTGCCCTGACCTGTGGAACAACATGCGAGGGAGATACAAATCCTACAGCCCTTACCCCCTGCATAAGAATTGCCTCTATCCTGTCAAGCACCGTTTCAAGGTCTATCATTTTCTGCAACCTGGCTGCTTCAGGTCTGCTGATATCATAATTCTGGCAAAACCGACACCGCAGGTTACATCCCGCAAAAAAAATGTTGCAGATTCCGTCAGGACCGCTTATCGGTGGCTCCTCACCCCTGTGAATACAAATTGATGCAATATTGAGACCGGCATCAGTTCCACAATATCCTTCTGATCCTGAAAACCTGTCTTTTTTACAGTTTCTCGGGCATAAAGTGCAGAAAGACAGGATATCCCTTGCATTTTCTTTATACATATCTCTCATTTCGGTTCAAATTTAACAATTACAGGGATTCGACTTATTATCTGTGTTATTTGGCCTGTAACACGATATCCCCTAAATGATTAAAAATTTGATAATTCCAAAAACAATGCTATCTTTGTACGCAATTCGAGGCGTTCTATGACACCTGGGGGACCAAAAGTCCCCCATTTTATTAGATGGTTTTTAAAGATGGTTGACAAAACAAAAATAGAGAAACTGGTTAACGAGTATATTGACGGAACAGGAATATTCCTTGTAGCAGTGAAAATCAGCGCTTCAGGTAAAATAATAATCCTCGCCGACAAACACGAAGGGATCACGATAGATGAATGTGCAGGAATAAACAGGATGATCGATAAGAATCTTGGCAGCAATACCGGGGATTATGAGTTAATAGTATCATCGCCTGGGATAGATATGCCATTCCTCGTAATCCAGCAATATTACAAGAATGAAGGAAAAAGGATCGAGGTTACTGACATCCAGGGTAACAGGTATTACGGTATCCTGAAGAATGTTACTGAAGGAGGATTTGAGCTTTTAAAAGAAAATGAATCAAAGCATAAAGGCAAAGTAAAGCAGAATGATACAACAGAAACATCGTTCAACTTTGACCAGGTGAAATCAGCAAGAGAAACTATGATATTTTAAAAAAACTATTGAGATAATAACCAGATGGAAAACTTAAATTTGATCGACACCTTTTCAGAATTTAAGGAGTTAAAAAATATCGACCGCCCTACAATGATGAGTGTTCTTGAAGATGTATTCAGGGGTATGCTCGCCAAGAAATACGGTTCAGCAGATAACTTCGACGTAATCGTAAATATTGACAAAGGTGATTTTGAGATTTGGAGGAACAGGGAGGTTGTTGATGATGAAGAATTTGTTGACCCCAATACACAAATTCCACTTTCCGAAGCTAAGCAGATTGATGAAGACTATGAGGTAGGTGAAGAGGTATCTGATGAGGTGAAATTCCTTGATTTCGGGAGACGGGCTATATTGTCGCTGAGACAGAATCTGACTGCACGGATACTCGATCTTGAGAAAAGCAATATTTACTCCAAGTACAAGGACAGAATTGGAGAAATAGTAACCGGAGAAGTATACCAGGTATGGAAAAGGGAGATCCTTGTCCTTGACGATGACGGTAACGAGCTTATTCTTCCAAAGATGGAACAGATCCCATCAGATCATTTCCGAAAGGGTGATACTTTAAGAGCTGTCGTAATAAAGGTTGAAATGAAAAACAATACTCCTTTCATTATCCTTAGCCGCACATCTCCTGTATTCCTTGAAAGACTGTTTGAGCTTGAAGTGCCAGAGATATTTGATGGATTGATAACTATCAAAAAAATAGTCAGAGTACCAGGTGAACGAGCAAAAGTTGCTGTTGAATCCTATGATGAAAGGATTGACCCCGTGGGAGCTTGCGTTGGCATGAAAGGATCAAGGATTCACGGTATAGTAAGAGAACTAAGGAATGAAAACATTGATGTAATAAACTATACTATTAACAACCAGCTCTTTATACAAAGAGCTCTTAGCCCTGCTAAGATAAGCTCTATCAAACTTATTGAAGAAACTAAAAGGGCCGAGATCTATCTCAAACCCAACGAGGTCTCACTGGCTATCGGAAAAGGTGGCCTCAATATTAAGCTCGCCAGTCAGCTTACAGGGTATGAAATAGATGTTTACCGTGAACCGGGAGGCGAGGATGAAGAAGATGTTAATCTTGAAGAATTCTCCGATGAAATAGAGGAGTGGATAATTGAAGAACTGAAAGCTATAGGATGTGATACTGCAAGAAGTGTTCTGAATCTTTCAATAAACGATCTGGTTAAGAGAACAGACCTTGAAGAAGAAACTGTAAAGGAAGTTATCAACATCCTCAAAGCCGAATTTGATTAGGAAAACTGGGATAATTGACTATTATTAGCTTCTTTTGTCCCGAAAAAGGCAAATTTATCTATGGCAGATGAAATTAAGGTAACGAGATTAAGTAAAGCAGCGCGTGAATTCAATGTTGGGATTTCTACCATTGTGGAATTTCTTCACAAGAAAGGTATCAACCTAGATCCTAATCCCAACACCAAGTTACCACTCGAAGCCTACGCATTGCTCGTGAAGGAATACAGTTCAGACATCAGCGTAAAGAAAGAATCTGAGAAGCTGATTCTAAAGGATCTTCACAGGAAAAAGGAAACCGTTACCCTGGATGATGTGCCTGAAAAAGAAGAGTCAGAGGAAAATGAGGTTGATGAGGAAATTCTTATCAAGGATACCTCTGCATCAAAAATAGGTGTCGATATCAAGACTGAGATAGAAAAACCCGATATCAAACTTGTAGGGAAGATCGATCTCGAAAAATCCCCGAAATCCGAGCTGGAGAAACCTGAATCAGATAAGGCCGATTCCGGTGAAAAAGAAAAGCCCGCCGCTGAAGCTGGCAAGAAACCTGCAAAAACTAAAGAAAAACAGGAAGAATCAAAGGAAGCAACCGAAGAAAAGAAAAAACCCGGACCGGATATTCATATTGTAGGTAAAATAGACCTCGACAAGATTAAAAAAGAATCTAAAGCTAAAGATAAAGAGGTTGCTGATTCTGAAAAGAAGGCTAAGAAAGTCGGGGAAAAGAAGAAAGAAGATAAGAAAGAGGAAAAAGAAGAGGTTTTGAAACCCGAACCTGTTAAGGAAGAGCAGCCGGAAAAGGTAAATGAACCTGATAAAGAAGCTGAAGAAGAGGAGATTATTGAGGTCTACAAACCAGGTGTTAAAAAACTTTCAGGGCCAACTGTTGTCGGCAAAATAGATCTCCCTGTTGAGGAAAGGAAAAAATCATCTCAGCATCAGCCTGTCAAAATTAACAGTGACAACGATTACAAAAGGAAAAAGAAAAGGAAAAGGATATCAAAGGAAAAGGAAATTGTACCTCTGGCCAAGCAGGGTGTTGAGGATAAGAAGGATAAGTCGAAAAAGCCTCTCAAGAAAAGACCTGTAAGAGCTGAAGTGAACGAAGAGGAAGTGCAGAAGCAGATCAAGGAAACACTTGCCAGGCTTACCACCAAGGGTAAATCAAAAGGTTCAAAATATCGCCGTGAGAAAAGAGAAGCAATCAGTCAGCGGCAAAAAGAAGAGGTCGAGCTTAAGGAACTTGAAAGAAATATTCTGAAGGTTACGGAGTTTGTTTCAGTTAATGAGCTGGCATCAATGATGAATATCCCGGTTACTGATATCATTTCAACATGTATGAACCTTGGCCTCTTCGTGTCAATCAACCAGAGGCTTGATGCCGAAACAATGGCAGTGCTGGCGGACGAATTCGGATACAAGGTGCAGTTTGTAAGCGCAGAACTTCTGGAGGCAGTCAGGGAAGAGGATGATGAACCCGAGCAGCTAACACCACGCCCTCCTATTGTAACAGTAATGGGTCATGTAGACCATGGTAAAACAAAGCTCCTCGACTATATAAGGAATACTAACGTGATTGCAGGGGAAGCCGGGGGAATTACCCAGCATATAGGGGCATACAATGTACAGCTCAGCGACGGCAGAAAGATCACCTTCCTTGACACGCCGGGTCACGAAGCTTTTACCGCCATGAGGGCCAGGGGTGCCCAGATCACTGATATTGCAATTATCGTTGTCGCAGCTGACGATGGTGTAATGCCTCAGACAATAGAAGCTATTAATCATGCTTCCGCTGCCGGAGTGCCCATTGTTTTTGCCATTAACAAGATCGATAAGCCAACTGCCAATGTTGAAAAGATAAAAGAAGAGCTGGCTAACCTGAACTACCTGGTCGAGGACTGGGGAGGGAAATACCAGTCGCAGGAAATATCAGCGAAAGGTGGTTTGAATGTTGACGCTCTTCTTGAAAAGGTACTGCTTGAGGCTGAACTCCTTGACCTCAAGGCAAACTCTTCCAAGCTTGCCGTTGGAACCGTGATTGAATCATCACTCGACAAAGGAAGAGGCTATACAGCGACTGTTCTGGTTAAAGCAGGGACTCTTCATGTTGGGGATATTGTCCTTGCCGGTCATTGCTATGGCCACATAAAGGCGATGCACAATGAGCGCGGCTACAGGATCAATGAAGCCGGACCATCAGTACCAGCCCTGCTGCTTGGTCTCAATGGTGCTCCTCAGGCAGGTGACAAGTTCAACGTTATGACCAGTGACAAGGAAGCCAAAGACATTGCATACAGGAGAGCACAGCTCCAGAGGGAACAGGACCTCCGTACCCAGAAACATATTACTCTCGATGAAATTGGACGCAGGATTGCAATTGGCAATTTCCAGGAACTCAACATTATTGTAAAGGGTGATGTGGATGGATCAGTGGAAGCCCTTAGTGATTCACTCATTAAGCTTTCAACAAGGGAAATCCAGGTAAACATTATACATAAAGCAGTAGGCCAGATCTCAGAATCGGATATCCTTCTTGCCGCAGCATCAAATGCCATCATCATAGGATTCCAGGTAAGACCCTCTCTAAATGCCAGGAAGCTGGCAGAAAAGGAACAGATCGATGTCCGTCTTTATTCAATCATCTATGATGCCATTGAAGAGATCAAAGCAGCCATGGAAGGTATGTTGTTGCCAGAAGTCAGGGAGGAAATCATCGGAACGCTTGAGATCAGGGAAACCTTCAAGATCACAAAAGTAGGAACAGTGGCCGGTTGCTTCGTTAAAGAGGGGAAAATCCTGAGAAGCTCCAGGATAAGAATAATCAGAGACGGCATTGTAATATACACTGGAGAACTCGGATCTCTCAAGAGATTCAAAGATGATGCAAAAGAAGTGACTTCAGGACTGGAATGCGGACTTAACATACAAAATTACAACGACATAAAAGCCGGGGACTTCATAGAAGCTTTCCAGGAAACGGAAGTAAAACGGAACCTTTAATCAGGCTCCCGCAATCTCTTTATATTGTTCCGGTGAAAGAAGATCTTCTAATTCCGAAGGATCAGATATTTTAACCTTAATCATCCATGCCCCATATGGATCCTTATTGACAAGCTCGGGACTTTTTTCTATATCAGGGTTCATCTCAGTAATCTCACCGCCCACCGGCATGAAGAGATCAGATACAGTCTTGACTGCCTCTATTGTCCCGAAAACTTCTTCCTTGCCTAAGGTCTCTCCTACCGTCTCAATTTCTATAAACACAATATCCCCCAGTTCACCCTGTGCAAAATCAGTTATCCCAATAAATCCTGTTTCACCTTCAATTCGGATCCATTCATGATCCTTTGTGTACTTTAAATTACCTGGAACATTCATAATTTAATGATTGTTATGTTTTTAGTATTATTCCCGCAGAAATGATCTGTTAACCAAAAATAAGCAAATTTTGATTAAATATATGGTATTCCCTGTTTTTTAGTATTTGCCTTCAGCATCAACCACTCGTTACTGGACAAGAGTAAATTTCAGGCTGAAGCCGAAATTTGTGTTCGATGTCGGGAAAGTATTGGCAACAAATGGGTTGTTCATCGTATGGTCAGCAAAAACCTGTAAGTTGAACCTGTCACTGAGTATATAGTCAGCTGTTGCACCTACTCTGAATCTTTTTGTACCCATTACAGGCTGATTGACGTCCTCGATAAGCTTCCTTGCAATAGTTTTATCATCTCTGATTGACAGGTCAAATCTCACGTTCAGGTCACTTTGGAGTGCTCTCTGTGCACCCCTCGACCTTATGGTGATCTGAACATCGTCAAACCTGTATCCGGCGCTCAATGTAAGTTCATCCGACCTGAGGTCAACAATCTGGTTACTGGTAAGGTTCAGTGATACTGTCCGTGATTTTCTCCATTCAATCCTTGATGTCAGGCTGTTCTTCCAGTTCAGGTCTATATTGAAAAGGGGACTGAACTGTTCATTTATAGTTACCACATTTATTTCATACTGTGGAATAAAATTGCCATTCAGATCCCTTAATATGCCTGTTCCTGATTCATCAGTCTTGTATTTCAGGTTCGTGGTGAAGGATGTAATCTGGAAAGTACTCCGATACTGATGCGAGAGATTAACTGATCGGAATACTCTCTGAACGAAGGGGAACCTTGACAAACCATCAAAATTGATTCTCCAGTTCGGCATCATATGCAATGCTGACGGGAAAGTTTCCAGACTTACCCTGGAAGGATCAGATTTAGTGTAGGCAGCAATGAAGGCCGGGACAAGTACCTCCCTTGAAGTAGCGCCATAACCGCTTTTATAAGGGCCCTCTATCGGTTGTCCTGTAAAAGGATCTGTTTCAGGATCGTATCCTGGGTCCTTATTCAACCGCTCCTCAGCCCTTCTTCCTGAAATAATCACCGCATTTTCCTTGAATCTTTCAAATGTGGGAGATATATATTCATCTTTCTTTGAGATTTTCTCGAATGCTGTTCCCCACGAAATTACAGACATTGTAAAATTCCCTGAAACAATTCTGTTTCTTGTGCTGTCGGGGAAATTACCGTTTATATCCGCAATATAATAGGCTGAGATCTGCTCATTGAACCTTCGGTCGGCCGTCAGGTCCACCCTCAGCCCGGGGAAAGGTTCAATAAGACTCCTGAGTGAAAGTGTCTGGCTCGAATTAAAAGTAGCCGGGGTATTTAATAGTGAATCAGTTGAAAGCCATCCTCTTGTTACTGCTTTGTCAAAAAAATGCCGGTCTGCATAACCTAAAATAAAAGGCCAGCCAGGAGCCATGACGTCGTTGAATTCCTGCATACCCAGATAGCTGGTCTCAGGCATATAGCCAGGAAGCATCTGTCCCTGTGCAGACGTATAAGTGAGTGTAATTGTCCTTATACCAAGAAGTGCTCTTACGAAATACTCTCCTACAACAATAACAGGACTCCGTTTTTTAACTACCTGACCCTCAATGGTAACAGTCGTATTGTTTATCGCTGTATCAGCAGTGAAGTTAACCCTGTTATCGTTGATAATATCGACCTTGCCTTTTACCTCCTCCCCGTTCGGTCCTGTGACCTTCACTGTTACATCATTTGTCTTAAGGTTATGATATATTGCCCTGGCTATCTTGGTCCTGAAATTAACCCTTTCCCTTGTATAGGTGACGGTTTTGAATTCTGGCCTTAACCGAAGCTGTGCATCAGGTCGGGTATTATTCTCGACGTTTTTAAAGAACTTTATTTTGTTATATAATGTTGTGAGGGTGGCACTGCCGGTAAGAGTAAGGTCATTCCTGTTTTTTATGGTGTTACCTAGGTCTATATTCATCGAATCAGGAAAAACTGGTCCGGCAAGCCAGGTATAATCAGAGCCGTACCTGATGTTAGCGTTGGTCCAGCCCAGAAGTGGAAGTTTATTGACCGGAACTATATAATTGATGTTCATGAAATGATTATAGCTTGTCGTCCTTCCGAAATTTTTAAGATTAGTCAAAACAGAGTCTTTCCAAACTTCATATTCATCCTTGTATCTTTTCCTGTCAACTCCGCCTAATGGTTCATCTATCCTCGCCAGGTTTGTGGCTGTAAAATCAATCTTAAGCTGCCTGGTAAGGTCGTACTTGAAATCATATATCCTGCTCCACTCAAAGTCTTTTCTGAAAGATGGGGTAACACGCAGGTATGGATTATTTATGTTCCTCGTTTTAACTTCGTTATAATACCTGTTAAGATCCGTTCTGAATGAGATGCTCTTCGGGAAAACGTAGAAATTAAAATCCTTAATTATCCTGAACATAGGAGCATTGAACAGCCTGATGTTCCTGAAAGGCGTAATATTCGCCGGCTGGCTCTCATAGTTATAGCTTAATCCTCCCCTGATGTTCTTTTCAAGGTCTATCTCGGTCTTTATGCTGCTTCTATAAACCTCGTTATAGGTATAATTCACACTGAAGTTTGCAATGTCCCATATATGAGGTTTCTCACCCCTTCTTGATATTCCCGCGTTACTGACAGTTATTGTTTTGCGCCTTGAATAATCCTCAGAGATCTTTCTAATGGAGTCCCTGATAGCTTTGGTCGGTGCTTCTCTCAGGGCATCATCAAACGGAATATCCGGATCCAGCGGATTGTACTGAGGTTTAATTCTTGTCTCCGAGTATCCTACATAAACAGGAAGCCTCACTCCTGCCTTTTCCGGGAAGAATTTACCCAGTTCGATAGTTGAGGAGAGATCATAGTTCAGGACCTGTTCCTTGCTTCTTTCATTTACCTTCTTATCAATGCTTCCCCATCCGGGTGTACTGGTCTGGCCCACGATATCAACGCTGCCGAGATCAGCCAGCCTGGCCTGCAGGTGAGTATTCGCAGCCCAGCCACCGTTCTCTACAAAATCATTTAGTCTCAGTTCATTAACCCATACTTCTCCTGATTTTGGTAATCCATCATCCACTCCCTGGTGCCTGGTTTTTATCGGATTCCTTATCCCTATCATAATCACTCTGACATTGCTCAGGTTAGGATTCCCTGAAATTGAAATTCTGTTGTCCCCATCATAGTATACGAAGACATCTGAGACACTCAGTGTCGAACCCGACTCAAGGATCTTCCTGTTTCTTGCCTGTTTGGCTTCCTGAAGAACCGAAAGATCAATATTGAAGCTATTTTCAACCGGCCATACAATAGCTCTCTGGTCATCCTTTTCATTGTTATACCTTCCAGGAGGAGTGAGTTTAAGAGGTACTTCATACTCATAAAAATTGCCCTTGTAATCAGATCCAATCCTTATAAAGGCTGTTAGTTCATTATCTCTCAGCGGATCGGTGATGAGAGCTTCTGCGTGTACTTCCATACGCAATCTCCTGTATTGCCTTATATCGAGGTTAACGTTCTTGAATGCCGCCCTTGCATCACCATCTTCCAGGTTGTGAACACGAAGCACCATTGACTGCTCATTAAGCTGTCGAAGCTGAGGGTTCTGAGGGTCGGTTATCCTGGTGAAACCAGGTGGCAGAACATAGTTAACCGGTTCTTTCCCCGAGTTCTCTTCTATACTTACCGAACTGATCTCAAATGTCCCGTCCTCCTGTTCCGGTATAGAGACCCTTTCGCCTCCTTCCATGAAGGAGATGTTGTATTTTCTCCATTCAGCCCTGACAAGGTCGAGCTTTGCAAGCCTCATAATTACAGGCTCATTGAAGTTCTTCAGGAACATCCTCAGGAAGCGGATCGACTTAAAATCTCTTATCGACCCGATCACTTTTTCGTAATCGGTTACCGGTATCTTGAACTGGTACCATTTCACCTTTGATTTCTCCCCGTTTGCGAAGGTGGCTGTATATTCTATCTCGTCCACAATATTGTTCATCCCCACTACCATGTCTTCAGGTCTTATGCTTACTTTATACTGGTAGTAGCTTTCTGTTTCACTCAGGGTATTATCGCGGTTAATATCTTCCATATCAGGAAGAGTTGAACCGCTGGTCGGATAACTTTCCTGAGATTGCTCAGAGGTGGGCGAATTGCCATCCTGCCCGTTGTAGTTCTTGTACCTGTCAAGTATTGGAAGTGAAATCAGGTCATAGTCAGATCCCCTGAAATAGTGAAAATCATCAGCGGATGGGTCCTTAAGGATGTCTTCAAAAACCGGTGGCTGTACAATTGACTGTGCCCTCTGCAGGTAGCTCTGGAAAAAAGTCTGCTCATCCCCATCCCTGAGACCGTCCAGGCCGACGTCCTGGTATTGTCTTGCTGTTGGATCATTATCAAATGCATGTACAACTGCCTGAATCGTCGGCACCCTGCCCCAGGCAGTTGTGTCAACGTCTTTTGGTACAGGCGATCCGGGAAGACCGTTTTCAAAGCTCTTCCTTGAATCCTTCAGGATATCTTCCGAGATATTACCGAGGTTAAAATAAAGATCTCCTCCTTCATGATCTGGATCCTCAACAAAAGGATCCATCAGCCAGAATTTGATGTACTGAACGTTAGCTGTTTCAAAATCGCTTGTTAGTATTTCCCGCATCATTCCACCCCATCTGCTGTCCGGGTCGTTAAGCTTACCATCTTCGTTTATTCCTGCTGAATAAGGCCCCGGGTCCGTGTCATAATTGTACTGCCCCCTCTCGTCGGGATAGAAGGCCACGTTCAGAACGCCTATATTTGTAGGAATACCGCTGGGGCTTTCCTTGTACGGGAATATCTCATTTTCATATATCTCGCGTACGAAATGGCTCGACTGCTCATCGGGATTCTGCTTAATATGATCCGGCGTTGATGACCCGTTCCTGAGAAAAAGCGGATCAATAACATACCAGGCCAGTTTTGCCCTGTTCTTCCCGCTGACCACATCGTTGTTGAATCTTGCTTCCGGAAAAAGAAAATCCTGCCCCTGCGGAACGCTTGCTATCGACCAGGCATTGAAGGATTTCAGGTCGAGAGGAATTTCGCTGGCTTCAAAATCATCGATATATGAATTTCCCGCATTGGATATAGCACGCGAATGCCCGGGTATAAGGTTGGCAAACTCACCGAAAAATGATATTGTTGAAGGGGTTCTCGTATTGAGAAGCGGTATTTTGTCAAGGATGTTTGTAAGTGCTTGTGATTGTGTCCGGTAGGATGTGTTTATCCCCCATATCGTATTTGAGATGGGTTCTTCTCCGAAATTAACTTTTTGGGTGTAAGGTCTTTCGTTGAGATGCAGAATAGTGCCTCCTATATTGAAATTATCGGAAACCCTGTAGTCGAGATGCGTACCTACAAGGGTCTTGGTCTGGAATCCGAAGAACTGGTTGCTCTCAAGAGAAACCTGTATGGGTGTCTGGGATTCAATGAGAGCCTGGTTAATAATTCTTACTGTTCCAAGGTTATAGTCGACTGTAAAATCGACATTTTCGGTCAACGGCACACCACCGGCCGTTACCTTAACTGCTCCCTGTGGTATACTTGTAGCATTTAACCTGATCTCAGATCCTGAAGCTGAGGAATATTGCCCTGTAAGCTTGAACTTGTTCTTCTCTGCCATCTGACGAGCGATGGTCTGGGTGGAATCATAGAGTTCCTGGAAAACGAATTTTTCAGCAAGCTTCGGATCTCCTATCTGCTTTCGCAGGTGGCTTCCAAATGGCTCTATAACGGGGAAGATGATCTTCCCTCTGGACGACATTATAGTTACATCTTCAATGTAGTCAAACACACCGTCAGGCTGCCTGTCCATCTGGGTATTGAGATTATCAAGCCCCATAACCTGGAGAAGTATGCTTTCCGATAGTTTGCCTTCCGGCAGGTAATTGATCGAGTTACCGGTCTTGTCATCCTGGTAAAGAATATTAAGTTCAAAGTCTTTCTTTTCAAGTCGTCCGGCGCCGACAGAATAGATGTTCTTCATCATCAGATCCCATGTAGGCAGTTTTGGACTGAGGGTTGTTCCTTTTAGTAGCTTAAGGACCAGGGCTTCAGGGGCATTGATACCATCGGTTGAGAATTCTCCAACCTTGTAAACCTGACCGTTAAGGGTATATTCATAGGCCACGGCGAGTACCTCATCAGTATTCAGTGCAATATTAAGGGATATGAAACCAAGTTGTTTGTTCACGGAATATTCATTATCACCGAGTTTCCTGGCATTCTCTATCTTCTCAAAATCTCGTCCAATCTGGAAATCAGGGTATAAAGGACTGAAAGCGTCAGTTACTTTGTCAACATCCCTGATACTGGTATAAAATGAAAGCAGCTCATCATAGAGATTATTAACACCATTATCCGGATTGGGATGTGCCCCTGGTTTCTGCTGGAATGTGGGGATGTTATTATATATATGTGAGCTGCTCTCTGCCAGATCCATAAATGCAACAATATTCCTGTTGCTGGCCTCTTCAAACCTGCTGGTCTTGTTTGTTATCCAGACTTCGATTCTTTCAATATTGATACCGGAGCTGACAACCGGCAGATTTTTAAGTGCATCATCATAAATATCCCTGAAATACTGTGACAGGAAAAAGTGCCTGTTGGCCTCGTATTCGTCGCCATATATCTCATATTCACTGATCTGTGCTCCACCCTTGACTTCCATAACCGAAGATTCACCTTTCTGCTGTGACAGCACGGTTGTGACGGTCAGTTTCCCAAACTGCATTTCAGTTTTAAGCCCGAAGAGACTGTAACTTCCCGTTATAAGAGTACCTGACAGGGGAAGAGTAACATCTCCTGCTTCGACTTTCTTCAGTATCTCATCCTCCTTTCCAGCATACTGCAGCTTGGTCCTGTTCTCGAAATCAAAGAGAGCATCGGTATTATAGTTGACGCCAAGCTGGAGCTTGTCTCCTATTGTGCCCGTAACATTCATCTGTATCTTCTCTTTAAAGTCGAACGTGGGAATAGTCCGTAACTTCTCCGATAGAGTGGGATTCTGAGTTCTTGAGATATTGATCCCGAAAATCAGTTCAGCAGAACCCTGCGGAATTATATTTATAACATTACTTCCAAAGATCTTGTCAAAGGTTTCCCCTCCCACTTCAATCTGCGGAATAAGAGACGACCTGTAGCCGGTCTCATCACCTGCCAGCCTCGATTGCCAGTATTCACGCATGGTCCGTTCAAATTCATATTTGCGGAACTCCTCAGGAGACATATGCACAGGGGTACGATAGTCGAAAGTACCTACTTTCTGATAAACGATATATTCGTTCTTCTCCGGGTCATATATTGCAGTAGACCTGATGTTGCTGGGAATATCGAGGAACAAAGGTGCCCTTACTGAAGGTTCCCATGGTATACCTGAGACATCGTTCAGCTTCAGTATCTTTTTAACTGAAGTATCCTGTTGGGGTGTATTCTGGACCGGCACCTGTCCTGTTGTCCTGAAAGGCAAAAGTATAAATGATGATAACAGCAGAATAAAGAAAATCTGCGGCAGATTTTTATATAAATTACCTGATCCCAATCCGGCTTTAATTCTGTATTACAAATTTTTAAGCGCCCTTTTGATCAGGTCCTCGACTGTCAGATCCTTCTCTTCTCTGATTAGTTTATCAAGGACTTTCAAAACAACACTTCTGGCAAATCCCAGCATCACTAAAGCAGATAACGCCTCTTCGCGGGTTGTATTGCCCTCAAAAGCAAATATTTCGCCGGGACTCGCATGTTTTCCTACTTTGTCTTTAAGATCGACAATTATTCTCTGTGCTGTCTTCAGTCCTATCCCCTTCACTCCTTTTAAAAGGTTTACATCTGACTCAATGATCGCGTTCACTATTTCACCCGGATTCAGAGAGGAAAGCATCATCCTTGCAGTATTGGCGCCAATGCCCGAAACGGAGATCAGATGGCGGAATATGTTCCTTTCCTCTTCGCCGGCGAATCCGAAAAGAAGATGGGCATCTTCCCTTATGACCTGGTGTATAAGGATCTTGCATTCTTTCATCCCGTTAATACTGGAAAATGTATTAAGGGAAATATTTACAGAATAGCCGATACCGCCTGTCTCAATTGAAACAGATGCGGGATTTATAGCTGTTATAATCCCTTTGATGTAATCAATCATAATTATTGTTCGGAGTTTAACATTTCAGGCGGCAGTTCGTCAACATGATCCGCATATATATCAATATCCTGATGTTTAAGCGGATTATTGGTTATTTCTTCAAATAACTGCCTGTTTTTATAAATATCACATGCCAGATATATCGCCTGACGAAGAGAATTTTCGGATGCCTCACCTCTGCCTGCAATCGACAGGGCGGTTCCGTGAACCGGCGACGTTCTAACAACAGGGAGACCTGCTGTAAAATTAACTCCGGTATCAAAAGAGAGTGCTTTAAAAGGAGCCAGACCCTGGTCATGATACATAGCAAGGACAGCATCAAACTTTGAAAATTCTCCTGAGCCAAAGAATCCATCCGCAGGAAAAGGGCCAAAGGCAAGAATCCCTTCCTGCTGTGATTTACTGATAGCCGGTATTATTATGTCCTTTTCCTCATCACCAAGCAGGGAATTATCCCCCGCATGCGGATTCAGTCCCAGTACCGCTATTTTGGGTTTACGAATGCCAAAATCATAAACAAGTGACCTGTTCATCAATTTCAGCTTAGCTGTAACAGACTCTAATGTAATCATTTCAGAAACCCTGGCCAATGGCACATGATCAGTTACCATTCCAATCTTCAGGCTTTCGCTGATCATGAACATCAGCACATTCTCAACCCCGAATTTAGATTTAAGATAATCGGTATGCCCTGCAAACCTGAATTCTTCTGATTGTATGCTCGATTTCTCGATAGGTCCTGTAACCAGTACATCAATCTTGCCTCCCTTAAGGTCTTCAACAGATCTTTCCAGAGCATGAAAAGCACATTCACCGCTATGGGCCGTAGGTTTGCCGAACTCAACCCTTACATCATCACCAAGACAATTTATCAGATTGGCTTTTCTGTTATTGGCTTCTTCCGGAAACCGTATATTATTAAAGCTGAAATTATTAAAATCGAGGGCTTTTCTATGGTATGCAGCCACCTTTGGCGAACCATACACTATCGGGACACACAGATCGTTAATGGTGCTATCCATAAGGGCTTTCATTATCACCTCATAACCTATCCCATTGATATCGCCATGTGATATTCCGACAATAATTTGTTTCTGTTCCATATATCAAATTATCTATTTTGATATTGCATAGCCAGTTTCCTGATAAAAGTTGCTATCAGTCGTAATCCTGAACCAGGGCCTTCTTTGATCCTGTAAAAGTCATCTTCTTTCAATATACCTGAACCTGCAATATCGAGATGAATAAGTGGATGTTTCGTAAAACTCTCAACGAACTTGCCTGCAGTTATCGCCCCGGCCTCCCTGCCTCCAATATTTTTTATATCGGCAATGTCAGACTTCAGCAATTCGGCATATTCTTCCCAGAATGGCAGTGTTGCCACCCTTTCATATACCTCTTTGCCGGCTTCTTCGAGCAGTGAAAAATATTTGTTGTCGGCATTACCCATTACAGCAATCGCCTTATTTCCGAAAGTAACTGCTGCAGAACCTGTAAGCGTGGCGATATCGATAATAAGTTCCGGCTCATACTTTCCTGCATAACTGATCGCATCAGCAAGTATCAGCCTGCCCTCGGCATCAGTGTTCCCTATTTCCACTGTGGAGCCGTTATGCATTGTCAGTATATCGCCCTGGGTAAAGGCGTTGCCCCCTGGCCTGTTATCAGTTGCAGGAATCAGCCCTATTACATGTAAAGGGACAGAATTGGATGCCAGAACACTCATCACCCCGGCCACTGTTGCGGCTCCTGCCATATCAGCCTTCATCTGGGCCATATAATCACCTGTCTTGATATTAAGGCCACCCGTATCGTACATCACACCTTTACCGATAATGACAATTGGTTTGCTGTTCATCCTGTCAGCAGGATTCCATTCAAGAATACAGAACACAGGCGGATCAACACTGCCCCTGTTCACTGCAAGCAAACCTCCCATTTTTAAGGATTCGATCTTTCCCTTATTGAGCACGTCAACAATGAATCCTGCAGTGCTGCCTGCCATCTTTATTTCATCTGCAAGATCTGTTGCGTTAAGATGATTAGGCGGTTCATTAATAAGATCCCTAGTATCGTAAACAGCCTGGCAAACAGACCTTAACCACTTCAATTCTGTTTCCCCTGTCATTCCTGATACAAGAAGTTTCCCGGGGTAGTGCTTGTCTTCCCTTTTTGTCTTGTATTTCTCAAAAGAATAAGCACTCAGTATCAAACCCTCCGTAAATGCCTCAACTGATCCGGCCGGCACATCGAAAGAGGTGATTACAATCTCCTTATGATCATTTGACTTTATGAGTTTCTTCATATTGGAAGCGCTTTTGCGCAGTTCCTCCCTCGATTTATAATTCGGAAGATCGTCCCTTAACCGGACAAGATACGTACACTTGTAGTATGAATTTATGAAAACATATTCTTCTTTCTGCGACAACATCCTGAGGGCATACTCCTTTTCGCTTTTATTCAAAGCAAGAAAATCAGGCACCGAATTGGACCCCACAATACATATTACTGACTGAGATGGTAGTATTTCTGTTATTAAGCTAATTTCCGGTATCATCTAAAACCCATTACTTTTAAAGTGTGTAAAGTTAATCAAAAAATGAATGCCATATTTTTTAAACCTTACCTTTGCAGTTTATGAACAAGTGGTACAAGAAATACAATTAAACACTTAAACAAAAAATAAGTGTATTTTTTACACTTATATTAATTATGAGGCGGGACGATATATATAATAAAGCTCTGAGTGGAACACCTGTCAGTTTTGATGAGGGCGTTGAATTATATACAACGGCCCCATCTGATGAACTTATATTTATTGCGGACAGGATAAGGGAGAAGATACATCCCGACAACAGGGTTGGATGGATAATTGACAGGAACGTCAATATCACCAATGTTTGTTTTTCACAATGTTTTTTCTGTAATTTTTGCAGGAGGAAGAATGCTGAAGATGCATATGTAACGACAATTGGTGAATACAGGGAAAAGATAGACGAGCTATTTACGCTTGGTGGTGACCAGCTATTATTACAGGGCGGAATGAATCCAGACCTTGGCCTCGACTTTTATACAGATCTGTTCAGCTCTCTTAAGAAAATATATCCGTCCCTGAAGCTTCATGCACTTGGTCCTCCTGAAGTGGTTTACCTTTCAAATAAAGAGAAGCTGCCATACCGTGAGGTCCTCCTGAGGCTTGTGTCTTCCGGATTAGACAGCCTTCCGGGTGCCGGAGCTGAAATATTGTCCGACAGGGTAAGGAAAATTCTTTCCCCGGCGAAAGCTTCCACCAGTGAATGGCTCGATGTGATGAAAGAGGCTCATATTATTAATCTTCCGACTTCAGCTACTATGATGCTTGGACATATAGAAACAGTGGAAGAGAGAATAAGGCATCTCTGCCTTCTGAGGGACGTTCAGGATCTGAAACCAGGGAATAATTACGGGTTTATTACTTTCATACCGTGGCCTTTTCAGTATAAGGAAACTCCCCTTTTTGAAAAACAGGGCATCAGCAATAGTGTGAATGGTGCTGGATACTTAAGACTTATAGCTATAAGCAGGATAATGCTCAATAATATACTGAATATCCAGTCATCCATCATCACTGTGGGTAAGGAAGTGGCAATGCTCTCTCTGCATGCAGGAGCCAACGACATCGGGTCTGTGATGATCGAGGAGAACGTTGTGAGTGCTGCAGGTGCGACTACCAGGTTCAGTGCAGAAGAGCTTCAATCAATAATAAGGGAATCCGGGTTTACCCCAAGAAAAAGAAATCAGAAGTATGAGACAATAGATTAGTTCTCAAACCCCTGAATAAATGACAAATTAAAAGGGGCCCTGAAAAAGCCCCTGATATTAATATCTTAAGGGAAGAATTTTATTCTTTGGTTGCGACGTCTTTCTTCTCTTCCTCGGCGTCCAGCTTTGATGCCTTTTTAAACTCCTTCATTCCCTGGCCAATCCCTTTCATGAGTTCAGGAATTTTACGTCCGCCAAAAAGAAGAACTACAACTAACAGAATAAGTACTATTTCCAACGGTCCTATCTTTCCCATCTTATTAAGTATTAAATTTCCTACAAAGTTATAATTACTTTAATAAAAACAAATTTAAAATCTATTAAAACTATTTCCTGAAAAACCTGACGATATCATTACCGTTTGCGAATATAAGGAGTGACAGGAGTATTATCATACCGGCTATCTGGGCATATTCTAGGAATTTATCACTCGGTTTTCTTCCTGTTATCACCTCAAAGAGTAAAAACATCACATGCCCGCCGTCGAGGGCCGGTATGGGTAATATATTCATTACTGCAAGTATTATTGAGAGAAATGCTGTAAGATTCCAGAAAGCTTCCCAGTCCCATACATCAGGGAATATCTTTCCAATAGTAATGAAACCACCCAGGGATTCATAGGCCTTTGTATCTTTCGAAAAAAGAAGTCTGAACTGTTTCAGGTAATCACCAATCATCTTGACCCCTTTTCTTATTCCTGCAGGTACCGACTCTATCAATCCGTAGTGTATCGTCTTAAGTTCTAAGTGAGGTACTCGTCTGATTGCGACCCGGAACATTCCCTTTTCATCCGGTTTAACACTGACGCCCAACTCTTTTCCATTTCTTAATATATTAATAAGAATAGGCCGTCCTTTGTTTTCTGAAAGGTATTTCTGGTACTCATCAAAATATTGAAATGTATTACCATCAAGACCGATTATCTCATCATTAGCCTGCAGTCCCGCCTCCCTCGCTGGAGATTTCTTCATAAAGGAGGAGATAACAAAGGGTTTAAATGGTACTCTTGCCTCAATACGCCCATATCCTTTGAGCGTATTTTTAATATAATCCTTTGTAACCTTGACCTCAACCTCATTACTATCTCTTTCAACCTGTATGGTTTTTCTGTCATTAAGTAAGATATCGGCTGTTATCTGGTTGAAGTTCTCAATATGACGGCCATCCACTGAAAGAATCTTATCTCCGTCCCTGAGGCCAATTGCATGCCCGGTACTGTCAGTCACAATTCCATACTTCGCATTTGCAGTAGGCAGGTAGGTTTCTCCCCAGGCGTACAGCACTGTAACATATATAAGGAATGCCAGTATGAAATTAAATAACACTCCACCTGTCATAATAAGAAGCCGCTGCCATGAAGGTTTCGATCTGAATTCCCACGGTTCGGGTGGTTTCTTCAACTGCTCCCTGTCGAGTGATTCATCAATCATACCGGATATTTTCACATAGCCTCCCAACGGCAGCCATCCCACACCGTATTCCGTTTCGCCCTTCTTAATTTTGAAAAGAGAGAACCATGGATCGAAGAAAAGGTAAAACTTCTCAACCCTTGTTTTAAATAGCTTAGCCATGAGAAAATGGCCGAATTCATGAATAATTACCAGTATCGAAAGACTTACAACAAACTGCGCTATTTTGATCAGAACTGTCATTTTATGTTTTTGATTTTATTAACGTACTCCTCTGAAATGCTCCTTGCTTCCCTGTCGGTATCATAAATTATTTCCAGGGTGAGATCATGGCTGAACGGCACTTTTATTATTGTTTGCTCCACCACATCCGGTAACCTGGGAAAGCTAATTTTTCCTTTCAGAAAAGCACCAACTGCAACTTCATTAGCAGCATTCATGGCGCAGGGCGTATTGCCTCCTCTTTCCAGTGCGCTGTAAGCGAGCAGCAGGTTTCTGAATTTATTCAGGTCGGGTTTATAGAATGTAAGGGTGTCAAAATCTGAAAAACTCATACGGGGGAAGTCAGAAGTCAGCCTGTCGGGGTAACTGAGTGCATACTGTATCGGGATCCTCATATCGGGCAGTCCCAGCTGAGCTTTTACTGATCCGTCAGCAAAATGGACAAAGGAATGAATTATTGACTGAGGGTGAATAATTACATCTATCTGCATGGGAGCCATATCGAAAAGCCACTTTGCTTCAATAACTTCCAATCCCTTATTCATCATAGACGCAGAATCGATAGTAACTTTGCATCCCATATCCCAGTTGGGATGTTTTAAGGCATCTTCCGGCTTGACATGTTCCAGCTCATCAATTGGAACATTCAGGAAGGGCCCACCGGATGCAGTAAGAGTGATCTTCTCGACCGGATTTCCTGATTCTCCTGAAAGGCATTGCAGGATAGCTGAATGTTCAGAATCGACAGGAATTATCCTGCTTCCTGACTCCTTAACCGCTTTCTGGATAATATGGCCCGCAACGACAAGGGTTTCCTTGTTGGCAAGAGCTATGTCCTTTCCTGCCCTGATAGCAGAAAGCGTTGGTTTAAGTCCTGAAAAACCAACCATCGAAGCCACCACCATGTCAACATTGCCTGCCGAAACCACCTGATCAATCGCATCACTGCCAGAATATACCTTAATTGGCAGTCCGGCAAGGCTGTCTTTGAGTAACTCATAATGATTGTTATTTGCAATAACAACTGAATCCGGCTTAAACTGAAGGGCCTGCCTTATCAGCAAATCAACATTTTCACCCGCAGTCAGCACCTCAACTATGAATTCTTCAGCATGCCGTGAGATAACATCAAGTGTCTGAGTACCAATTGAACCTGTAGATCCTAACAAAGCAATTCTTTTCGGCATGAGGAAACTTTAGAATAAAATGTGTTTTTCCGGATCGAGGGGGCTCCCCTTAAACCATATCTCAATATGCAGATGAGGACCTGAAGTATAAAGCTCGCCTGAATCACCTACAATAGAAACAGCTTCGCCCGCCCTGACAAGATCGCCGGCGTTTCTTAGAAGAGCCGAATTATGCTTATATACCGTGACAAGGTTGTTATTATGCTGTATCTCTATTACATAACCGGTTTCCATTGTCCATCCTGTGAATATCACTGTACCATCGAGAGCAGCTAAAACGGGAGCCCTTGGAGTTGTTACAATATCTGTTCCGTAATGCTTTGTTCTGAGATCAAATTTACCAGTTACTATCCCCTTAACCGGCGGAAAGAAATGAAGGCTGGCCAGACTGGTAGGCTCATTCTTAAGCGATCCTATTGCAAGGTTATATTTCTCCTCTTTCTCGATCTGATTCCTCAAAGCCTGGTCTTCCGGTGAATCAGAAAAATTGATATTATCGTAGTTGACGGTGGTATCGCGTTGGGTTAAAATCTCAAGGGGTTCTTTCCCTGATATCACAGCGTTAAGATTATAGAAGTACTTATCCCTAAGCTCAATTTCCCTTTCGAGCGAATCGAGCCTGATTGCACTGAGCAGTATGTTTCTCCTCATATTAACATCGGGATACCCCGGTATGAACTCCCTCAGGTTTGTAAATGATATCAGCGAAGCGGTTCCGCCTATAATAAAAAGCACCAGGAATGCAATCAGCAAAAAGGCGTTATAACGCGTAAGTCTTACTCTCCAGACCTCTTCAAAAGTAACGTCATTATAAACTGATAACCTGTACTTATCGCGCCAGTTTCGTTTTTTCTTTTCTTCCTTTGCCATTATTATAGTTCATTCAGGCTGCAAAGATAATAATATAAGACGACAGCTCACTGTGTGTCAGACCACTTTAACCTGCTTATCCTCACTCTGCCATAATCCGTGTTTTGTACAGACGGCCATTGCCGAAAGGTTCATTGATACTTCCGGGGCAACAATGTAAAAGTCTACTTCGAAATGAGAAGGCTTGTTACCGTAAACACCAGCCGTATATCTAGCCTCTGCCAGAAGAGTCTCACGATTCCAGAGTTGAATAACGCTTATAAAATGATCATGTTCATCCGGATGAACATACTCTTCCCCAAGTTTTACCTTTACTTCAAATTTATCACCTTTTTTTACCTCATCCAGGCAATAAACATGTGGCATGTGCCTGTCGAGGTAGTCCCTTTTTACTTCTTTTTCCTCTTTCTCTATCTCTAAAGCTTTAAAAACTCTTGGCATAATATTATTTTTTGATTTTGTTATTGAATTAAGGCCCTGCTTAATAACTTCACTTTCACAAACAGATAACAAACATACTAATTTAAAATATAAAAATTCAGACAATTGTTTTGGTATTAGCGGCGCATGTGTTAAATTTGCACCCACAATAGCGCGGGGTAGTTTGCATGCAGGCGGTAAAGAAGTACGAATAAAGGTTATTTAAAATATATTGCGGGGTGGAGCAGTGGTAGCTCGTTGGGCTCATAACCCAAA